>NZ_CP071596.1:3337434-4004921 GCF_017357105.1 Natronosalvus caseinilyticus | reverse complement strand
GTAGATACACCCCCTCCGATGAATAACTACTGGGAATATTTCGAAACAGAAAATATTATCACCCTGTATGCGGAAGGTGGTCGTGTAATGAGTATCTCAGAATCGTTTCAGGGAGAGGAGCCGGAGCGAGGGTCGTGGGACGACGTCCGCGACCTGCCGCCCAGTGCGAAGCTCGTCGCGAAGGTTCTCGAGTACAACGACACGATGACTCAGCAACAGATCGCCCAGGAGAGCCTGTTGCCGCCGCGAACCGTCCGCTACGCCCTCAGCCGACTCGAGGAGCAGAACGTCATCGCGTCTCGATTTTCCTTCTCGGACGCCCGCAAGCGACTCTACTCGCTCGAACTCGAGCACTGACCACTCGTTCGGATCTGACCTCGAGCACTGATCGCTCACACGAACTCGAACACGAATTCGAACTCGAACGCAAACCGATCCTTCACTTTCGGTCCGGTCGCGGAACCCCTTTAGTCGCCGACGCACAATGTCGTCGTAGATGACGCGGGTGATACACACGGGCGACACCCACATCGGGTACCAGCAGTACAACGCGCCCGAGCGACGACGGGACTTTCTCGAGGCGTTCGACAGCGTCGCGACGGACGCCATCGAGGACGAGGTAGACGCCGTAATCCACGCCGGCGACCTCTTTCACGACCGGCGGCCCGGTCTGGTCGACCTTCAGGGAACCGTCGAGGTGCTCCGCCGCCTGGCCGACGCCGAGGTTCCGTTCCTGGCGGTCGTCGGCAACCACGAGGGCAAACGCGACGCCCAGTGGCTCGACCTCTTCGCCGACCTGGGACTGGCGACCCGACTCGGCCCTGACCCGGTCGTGATCGACGACGTAGCCTTCTACGGCCTCGACTTCGTCCCCCGCTCACGGCGCGAAGACCTCGCCTACGACTTCGACCCGATTCCCGGCGACGCCGACCACGCCGCCCTCGTGAGCCACGGCCTGTTCGAACCGTTCGCCCACGCCGACTGGGACACCGAAACCGTCCTCGAGGCGGCGTCGGTCGACTTCGACGCGATGTTCCTCGGGGACAACCACGCGGCCGACACCGCGGAAGTGGCCGACACCTGGGTCACCTACTGTGGATCCACTGAGCGCGCGAGCGCGAGCGAGCGCGAGGATCGGGGGTACAACCTCGTTACGTTCGACTCCGACGCCGACGTGGCGATCAGCCGACGCTCGATCCCCGGCACCCGCGAGTTCGTCTTCGTCGACGTCGACCTCGCGGAGGGGGAGGGCGTCGACCGGGTCCAGGAACGGGTGCGGGAGTACGACCTCGAGGACGCGGTCGTGATCGTCACCGTCGAGGGGGAGGGCCGACCGGTCGCTCCCGCAGCCGTCGAGGAACTCGCCCTCGAGCGCGGCGCGCTCGTCGCGCGGGTGAACGACCGCCGGGAACTCGCAGACGAGGACGCCGAGATTTCGGTGAGTTTCGCGGACCCCGATGCGGCCGTCCGCGAACGCGTGCGCGAACTCGGGCTCAGCGACGCGGCCCTCGAAATCGACCAGACGGTCCGAGACGACGACGTGGTCGACGCGAACGTTCGCGAATCGACGAGGCGGCGGGTCGAGGACCTCCTCGAGTCAGACGACTCGGCGTTTGCCCCAGCCCCGGAACGGGACCCGGAGGACGTCCAGACCGTCGCCGACGCGCTCTCGGGTGGGGACGATGCGACGGCGGAGGCACTCGAGGAGGACGGCGCGGTGGAGGTTCCCGAAGGCGGCGACGCAACAGCGGCGCTCGAGACCGACGAATCGGACGAAACGGTGGATGTCGCGGAGGCCGCGGAAACCGCGACCGAGGCCGTCGATGAGGGCGGCGAAACCGAAGCCGAGGGTACCGACGAGGGGAGCGCAACCGAGCCGGACGATCAGGCCGACACCACCTCCCTGGGTGATTTCGCGTGAGAGTCGATTCGCTCTCCCTGCGGAACTTCAAGTGCTACGCCGAGGCCGACCTCGGGCTCGAGCACGGCGTCACCGTCGTCCACGGCGTCAACGGCAGCGGCAAGTCGACCCTGCTCGAGGCCGTCTTCTTCGCGCTCTACGGCTCGAAAGCCCTCGACGACCGGACGCTCGACGACGTGATCACCATCGGCGAGGACGAGAGCGAGGTCGACCTCGCGTTCACCCACGACGGGACGAGCTACCGCATCCGCCGGGAACTCAAACTCCGCGGCGACCGGGCGACCACAACGAAATGCGTCCTCGAGACGCCCGACGACACGGTCGAGGGCGCCCGGGACGTCCGCCGTGAGGTGACGAAGCTCCTGCGGATGGACGCCGACGCGTTCGTCAACTGCGCGTACGTTCGCCAGGGCGAGGTGAACAAGCTCATCCACGCCTCCCCGCGCGAGCGCCAGGACATGATCGACGACCTCCTCCAGCTCGGCGCGCTCGAGGAGTACCGCGAACGAGCGAGCGAGGCCCGCCTGGGTGTCAAGGACGTCCTCGACCGCCAGGAGGGCGCCCTCGAGAAATTGCGCGAGCAGATCGAGACGAAAGAGGAGAAGGATCTCCCAGAGCGACTCAACGCCCTCGAGACCCGGCGGGACGACGTGGTCGCGGAAATCGACAACTTCGAGTCCCAGCGCGAGGCTGCCCGGGAGACCCTCGACGAGGCGACGGAGGTCCTCGAGCGCCACGAGGAGACCCGCGAGGAGATCACGGCGCTCGAGCACGACGTCGAGGAGCTTCGGGAGACGATTTCGGCGACCGAGTCCGAGCGCGAATCCCTCCTCGAGACGATTCAGGACCTCGAGTCCGAGCGCGAGAGTGTACTGGAGGAACGAGCGTCGCTGCTCGAGGACCTCGAGGAACCGATCTCGCTCTCGTCGGGAGCCGGCGCGGACGTCGACGACCCTGAGGACGTACCCGCCACAGACGAGGACGAGGACGCCCCGACCGTCGATTCCCGCATCGACACTCTCGAGTCCCGAGACGACGAGCTTCGTGACCAGCTCGAGGAGATTCGCGTCGAGATCACCGAGACGACCGGCGAGGTCGACCGCCTCCGAACGCGTGCGGACGAACTCGAGGCGGAGGCCGACGAGAAGCAGGCGACGATGGACGACCTCGCCGAGACGCTCGAGGCGGAGGCCGAGACGATCGAGCAACGCGAGGCGACGCTCTCGGAACTCAAGGACGAGATCGAGGCGCAGCGAAATCGCTTCGACGACGCGCCGATCGCATTCGGCGACGCGGACGACCACCGCGACGAACTGGCGACCCAGCGAGACGAGTACAAATCAGACCTCGCCACCGTGACGGCGCGAATCGAAGCCGTCGAGGCGTCGATCGAGGAGGGCGAGGCTCTGCTCGAGGAGGGGAAGTGTCCCGAGTGTGGCCAGCCCGTCGAGGACTCGCCCCACGTCGACGTGCTCGACGAACGGCGGGAAGAACTGGCCGACCTCGAGGCCGAGCGGGACGAGATCGAAGCCGACCTCGAGGACGCCGAATCCCGACTCGAGCGCGCCGAGGAGCTGGTCGAGGTCGAGAGCGAGGTCGCAGAGCTCGAGGGGAATCGCGAGAACGTCGCCCAGTTGCTCGACGAAAAGCGCGAGACGATCGCGGAGCGACGTGAGCGCCGCGAAGAACTCGACGGGCGCGTCGAGGATCTCCGAGAGTTGGCGACCGAGAAACGCGACGAGGCGGACGACCTCGAGGACGGTCTCGAGGAAACCCGGAAACGCCTGGGCGAGCTCAACGGTGAGCGCGCCGAGATCAAGGCCGAACTCGAGACCCTCGAATCGGTGGATTCTCTCACTGATCGGCTCGAGGAGCTCGCGGGCGACCTCGAGCGTTCCCGCACGGAACGGGCGAACAAGGCCGAGCTCAACGAGGAACGTCGGGCTCGTCTCTCGGATAAGCGGGAGCGAAAGCGGACCCTCGAGGACGAGTTCGACGAGGGCCGAATCGAGGACGCCCGCGAGAAGAAACGCAACGCAGAGAGCTACCTCGAGCAGGTCGAGCCAAAGCTCGAAGAGCTTGAGGAGAAGCGCGAGGGCGTCCAGAACGCGATCGGCGCCGTCGAACAGGAACTCGAGGACCTCGAGGCTCTCCGAACGGACCTCGAGCGCGTCGAGGATCGGGTGGCAGACCTCCAGTCGTTGTACGACGAGGCCGAGACGCTGCAGGCGACCTACGGCGACCTCCGGGCCGAACTGCGCCAGCGAAACGTCGAGACGCTCGAGCGTCTGCTCAATGAGACGTTCGACCTGGTCTACCAGAACGACTCCTACGCGGCGATCGACCTGGACGGCGACTATCGGCTGACGGTCTACCAGAAGGACGGGGAGGCGCTCGAGCCCGAACAGCTATCCGGGGGCGAGCGGGCCCTGTTCAACCTGAGCCTCCGCTGTGCGATCTACCGGCTGCTGGCGGAGGGCGTCGAGGGCTCGGCGCCGATGCCGCCGCTGATCCTCGACGAGCCGACCGTGTTCCTGGACTCGGGCCACGTCACCCAGCTCGTGTCGCTCATCGAGTCGATGCGCGACCTGGGCGTCGAACAGATCGTGGTCGTGAGCCACGACGAGGAACTCGTGGGCGCGGCCGACGACCTCGTGCGCGTCGAGAAGGACGCCACGTCGAATCGGTCGCGCCTCGAGCGCGGTGAACCCCCGGAGGCAGCGCTGCTGGCGTCCGACTAGCGACGGCGGTAGCTCGTCACCACGTCAAACGCCGTCGTTTTCACGACCCCGTCCCCCCGGTGAGCAACTCGAGCCCACGGCTCGCCGACTCGCTGATGGCGTACCCGCGCTCGCCGCCGACCTCGGTCTCCTCCAGGACGCCGCCTGCCGTGAGGACAGTTAGTCGGCCGTGGAGGTCGCTCTCGCAGAAGTCGCTGTACTCGAGAATCTCTCGAACGCCGAGGGGGCCGCGTCCGGCGATTTCGAGGACGAGTCCGAGCGTTCGTTCGTCGTGAATCGACAGGAGGAGAGGACGGACGTCGTCGTCGACCGCCTGGGCGGCCAGCTCGAGCGCGGATTCCTCGGGGAGGGCTTCGAGCCGATCGTTTGCGACGTAGCGCTCCTCGCCGGTGGTTGGATCGCGAACGAGACTCGAGTCCGACGAGCGTTTGACGAGCAGGTAGCGGGTGCCGTCGTCGCCGCGGACGGGTTTCACGGCTGATCCTCCGCGACAGACCCTGTCGAGTGTTCGACGGTCGGATCCTCGGTGGTTCCCTCGACGTCGGTGTCGCTAACCGGGTCTTCCGAGCTGTCGTCATCGCCATCACCGTCGCCATAGTCCTCGACATCGTCGTCGCTCGAGACGGCCGACGGATCGAACGTCCGATACCGGTAGACGGCGAATCCGGCGAGCACGAGTCCGGCGGCGAGTGCCGCGAGGCCGAACTGCGGCATGACGTCGAACGCGAGCAACAGGATCCCGAGAGCAGTCGCGAGGATGGACGCCTTGACGACGAGCACGAGCGCCCAGAACATCGTGACCAGTTTCGGGTCGGCGTCACTGGCGTCAGTTTCGACCCGCGGGATCGTCAGCGAGTCGGAGTCCGGATCGTAGAGGTCGCTCTCGGGGTCGAACTCCTCGGGTTCGTGGTCGCTCGGCTCGAGATCCACGACTGTTCTCAGGGGAGTACCGCAAAAAAGCGTTCGCGTTGGGGTTCGAAGGGGTGTGCACCGCGCACCCCGGAACCGTGCACCTGGGGGCTCGAGGCCGCCAGATCAGGCGACTTCCTCGAGCGAGAACGTCCGGGTCGTCTCCATCCAGGCGAGGGGGTTTTCGGCGTCGTAAAAGACGGTTCCGTCGTCGGTTTCGTAGCTCTCGATCGTCGCAGTGCCCGCTGGTTCGCCACGCGGTTCGCCACCATCCGTCGTATCGTCGTTCATATGGATAGACACGGCATGTACCTCGTTATGTGCTATGTGTTACCACGTTAAATGTCTTGTTGCCCCCTGTCAGAACACTACCACGTCCGGATTGTGAGCAGACAACGTGAGTTAGAGCCCGAAAGCCAATTCGCGTGGGTTTTTATCCGGTGACTGCCAAAGCCGACACCATGACTGACGCGGGCCAGGCAGGGCTGGATGCGTTCTCGGCGTCGGACGACGAGGCCGACGAACGCCCCGACGAGGAAGCCGTACACGTCGCCGGCAACGGCGGCGCGCTCGGCAGCGAGGTGATCGACGTGCAAACGGAGACGCTCCCGGAACCCGACGGGACGCTCGAACTCGCCGTGATGCAGGTCGACTACACCGTGTCGGGCTACGGCGACGACGAGTTCCCGATCGTGCACGTTTTCGGACGCACGCGCGAGAACGACCTCGAGCACGTGAAGGTACTCGGCTTTCGGCCGTACTTCTACGCGCCGACCGAGACGCTCGAGGAGGATGCCCTCGAGCGCCACGACCGGATCACCGGCTGGGAAGAGACGGGAGCAGATGGGGAACCATACGAGAGTATTCGCGGCGAGCGACTGACCAAGATCTTCGGCCAGACGCCCCGCGACGTCGGCCAGATGCGCGACGAGTTCGACCATTACGAGGCTGACATCCTGTTTCCCAACCGATTGTTGATCGATAAGGACATCCGCAGCGGGATTCGCCTGCCCAAGCGACGAGCGGACGACGGGAGTCTCGTCGTCCCCCACGACGAACTCGAGGCCTGCGAGGTCGACGCCGACCAGCGCGTCCAGACGTTCGACATCGAGGTCGACGACCGGAACGGCTTCCCCGAGGACGGCGAGGAGCCGATCATCTGTCTGGCCAGCCACGACTCCTATCGCGACGAGTACATCCTCTGGATCTTCGAGGCGGACGACGGCGACGGCGAGCCGCCGGCGGCCCTCGAGAACTACGAGCCAATCGAAGGCGACATCGACCACGAGGTCCGTGCGTTCGAGGACGAGGAGGCGATGCTCGAGGCGTTTCTCGATTACATCGATGAAACTGATCCAGACGTCCTGACTGGGTGGAACTTCGACGACTTCGACGCTCCCTACTTCCTCGACCGACTTGAGGTGCTGGAGGGACCGCATCACGACTACGACCTGGACCCGGACCGGCTCTCTCGCGTGAACGAGGTCTGGCGGAGCAACTGGGGTGGCCCGGACATCAAGGGCCGGGTCGTCTTCGACCTGCTCTACGGCTACCAGCGAATGGTCTTCTCGGAACTCGATTCTTACCGCCTCGACGCGGTGGGCGAGGCCGAGTTGGGTGTGGGTAAAGAGCGCTACGCCGGGTCGATCGGGGACCTCTGGGAGGACGATCCCACCCGCCTGCTCGAGTACAACCTCCGGGACGTGGAGCTCTGCGTCGAACTCGACCGCCAGCAGGAGATCGTCGCCTTCTGGGACGAGGTGCGTACCTTCGTCGGTTGTAAGCTCGAGGACGCGCCCACTCCCGGTGATACCGTGGACATGTACGTCCTCCACGAGGCTCACGGGCGATTCGCCCTTCCCTCGAAGGGGCAGCAAGAGGCGGGCGAGGAGTACGAGGGAGGGGCCGTCTTCGAGCCAATTACGGGCGTCAAGGAGAACGTAACCGTGCTCGACCTGAAGAGCCTGTACCCGATGTGCATGACGACGATCAACGCCTCCCCGGAGACGAGAGTCGACCCCGACGAGTACGACGGGGAGACGTTCGTGGCGCCCACGACTCCGGAGCCGACCCACTTCCGGCAGGAACCCGACGGCGTCATGCGCGAGATGATCACCGAGTTGCTGGCCGAGCGCGAGGAGAAGAAGTCGCTCCGGAACGAGCACGAACCGGGTAGCCTCGAGTACGAACAGTACGACCGCCAGCAGGGGGCGGTGAAGGTTATCATGAACTGTTTCACGCCGGATACGGAGGTGCTCACGCCAAACGGTGTTCGAAACATCAGGGAACTTGAGGTCGGTGACGACGTGTATTCGCTCGACCCAGAGACGATGCAGATGGAACGCAAGCCGGTCGTCGAGACACACGCGTATCCGGATTACGAGGACGAACTTGTCGACATCCAGACGAGCAAAATCGACTTCAGCGTCACGCCGAATCATCGAATGCTCGTTCGGAAGAACGAGTGTAATGGAATCACTGAAGATGCCTATCACTTCGTGGAAGCTGGCGATCTCGACCGTGCAACGAACTACGAACTCCCGCACGACTGGGAGGGTCCGGACGGCGAGGACCTCGAGGACGTCGACCTCACTCGCCTGATCGACGGCGAGTACGAAGTCTGGGTCCGACCATTGGTACACGGCCACACGTTCACCGCGGAACTCGGCTGGACGCCGCGGCGCGTACCCAAGGCCGACGTCGGTCAGACAGGCTACGTCTTTACTGCCGACGAATTCGAGGACCACCGCGAGTACATCGAGAGCGTGTGTGAGACGAGTTTCGTCCACCGAGAATCGGGTCGCAAGTGGATTCCTCGAACCTACGATGGGGACGATTTCCTCGACTTACTCGCGTGGTTCGTCACCGAAGGAAACGTCTACTCTTCCACCGAAAAACAGTTTAGCGAGAATTTCCGTGGCTCCTCGACGACGGTTAAACTCGCTCAGAACGAGCTTCCAGTGGCCGATGGTGGGGTCGACCACCATGCCACTATCGGTGAGCTACTCGACGCGATGGGGTTCGACCACTACGTCGATGACCAATCGTACACGTTTACCTCCAAACTCCTCGGTGACCTGTTCACCGACCTGTGTGGATCCGGGAGCTTCGAAAAACGAATCCCCGAGTTCGTCTTCGACCTGAGCCGCCGACAGAAACGACGATTCCTCGAGACCCTCGTCGACGGCGACGGGGATCGACAGATCGACTCGTGGCGGTACACGACCTCGAGCGACCGACTCCGTGACGACGTACTCCGGCTGTGTGCCCATCTCGGCATAACGGCGAGTTACAACCAGGACAGCGGCTCCTGGCGCGTCTACGCCACCGAGAGGTCGAAGAACACTCTTCGGATGCACCGGAGTTCCTCCCGGAGTACGGCTACCAACGGCGTCTACTGCGTCACCGTTGCGGACAATCACACGCTTCTCGCCGGTCGGAACGGCAAGTTTCAGTTCGTCGGCCAATCGCTGTACGGCGTCTCGGGCTGGGAACGGTTCCGGCTCTACGACAAGGAAGCAGCATCCGCAATCACGGCGACAGGGCGCGAGGTCATCGAGTTTACCGAGACCGCCGCTAACGAACTCGAGTACGAGGTCTCCTACGGCGATACTGACAGCGTCATGCTCGAGCTCGGCCCCGAAGTCACTAAGGAAGAGGCCATCGAGCAGTCGTTCGAAATCGAGGAGTACGTCAACGGTCGGTACGACGACTTCGCGCGCGAAGAACTCAACGCCGAGTTCCACCGCTTCCAGATTGAGTTCGAGAAACTGTACCGGCGATTCTTCCAGGCCGGAACCAAGAAGCGCTACGCCGGCCACATCGTCTGGAAGGAGGGCAAAGACGTCGACGACATCGACATCACTGGGTTCGAGTACAAGCGCTCGGACATCGCGCCGATCACCAAGGAAGTCCAGCACCGGGTGATCGAGATGATCGTCCGCGACGGCGACATCGAGGGCGTCGAAGAGTACGTCGCCGAGATCATCGAGGACTTCGAGGAAGGGGACGTCAGCCTCGAGGAGATCGCGATTCCGGGTGGGATCGGCAAGCGTCTGGACAACTACGACACCGACACGGCCCACGTTCGCGGGGCGAAGTACGCGAACCTCCTGCTGGGGACGAACTTCGACCGCGGGAGCAAGCCCAAGCGACTCTACCTCGAGCGCGTCGACCCCGCCTTCTTCCGGCGTGTCGAGGATGAGCAGGGGCTGGATCCCCACACCGATCCCGTCTACGGTGCGTTCAAGCGCGACCCCGACGTGATCTGCTTCGAGTACGACGACCAGGTGCCCGAGGCGTTCGCAGTCGACTACGACAAGATGCTCGAGAAGACGCTCAAGGGGCCGATCGAGCGGATCCTCGAGGCACTCGACATGTCCTGGGAGGAGGTCAAGTCGGGACAGACCCAGACGGGTCTCGATTCGTTCATGTAGGTTCCGGGGGCATCATCGTCTCGAGCGAGACCGAGCCAGGACACGCCGTGCGGGGACGACGAATATGCTAGCCCGTTCGGTTACCAGTTATGCGGACGACGGTGTACCTACCGTGCTCGGCTAATACAGCGTCGGGCCTCGCGTTCCAGAACGGATACGGGCGTTCTCGACCCCTCGCCAGTCCTTTCTCTTTCAGAAAATTATCTTCTCAAATCGGCACATCATCCACTCAGATACGAAACCATTATCAGGCTCACGCCCCACTCTCGAGACGACAGAGGTATCCGATCATATGGCACGCCTAGAACTCAAAAATCTGCACGCGAAAGTAGCTGAGGGCGACGAACAGATCCTGCGCGGCGTCGACCTCGAGGTCAACTCGGGCGAGATCCACGCCCTGATGGGACCGAACGGCTCCGGGAAGTCGACGACCTCGAAGATCGTCGCTGGCCACCCGGCCTACGAGGTCACCGAGGGTGAGGTCCTGCTCCACCTCGAGGAGGACGAGTTCGGCGACGAGATCGACATTCCCGAGGACAAGCGCACCTGGAACCTGCTCGAGCTCGAGCCCAACGAGCGCGCAGCGCTGGGCGTCTTCCTCGGCTTCCAGTACCCGGCCGAGATCGAGGGCGTTACGATGACGAACTTCCTGCGGACGGCGCTCAACGCGAAGATCGAGGAGCGCGAGGAGTTGTTCGAGAACGAAGACGAGGAAGCAGAGGAAGAAGAAGCAGACGACACGCCCACCACGTCGCCGATGGAAGGCCCCGCCGACGAGGGCGAGATCGGCGTCTCCGAGTTCCAGGAGCTCCTCCGGGAGAAGATGGAACAGCTCGACATGGACGAGAAGTTCGCCCACCGCTACCTCAACGCCGGCTTCTCCGGCGGGGAGAAAAAGCAGAACGAAGTGCTCCAGGCCGCGATTCTCGAGCCCTCGATCGCCGTCCTCGACGAGATCGACTCCGGGCTCGACATCGACCGCCTCCAGGACGTCTCTAATGGGATCAACTCCCTGCGCGACGACCAGGGCACGGGCATCCTCCAGATCACGCACTACCAGCGCATCCTCGACTACGTCGAACCCGACCGCGTCCACATTATGCTCGACGGTCAGGTCGTCAAGAGCGGCAATGCCAACCTCGCCGAGCAACTCGAGGACAAGGGGTACGACTGGGTGCGCGAGGAGGTCTACGAGACCGCGTAACCAAATCTGCCTAGGCGAACCGTCATAACGCCAGGGCCGCAACCAACTACATACACCAATCATGAGTTCAGAACAAGACCACCTCAAAGACACCGACACCGAAGCTAGGTTCGAGTTCAAGAAAGAAGAGCGCTCGGCCGTCAAATCGGGGAAGGGGTTGACCGAAGAAGTCGTCAACCTCATCAGCGACGACAAGGACGAGCCCGACTGGATGCGCGAGCGCCGCCTGCGCGCGCTTCGGCAGTACCACGCGATGCCGCTCCCGACGGACTGGCCCGGCCAGCCGGACCTGACCGAGCTCGACATCGAAGAAATCGTCCCCTACATCCGCCCGGACGTCGACAAGCGCGAAGGCGTCGACGACTGGGACGAACTCCCCGACGATATCAAGGACACGTTCGAACAGCTCGGCATTCCGGAAGCCGAGCGGAAGGCGCTCTCGGGCGTCGGCGCGCAGTACGAGTCCGAGGTCGTCTACCAGAACATGCAAGAACAGTGGGAGGAGAAGGGCGTCATCTTCATGAACATGGACCAGGCGGTCAAGGAGCACCCCGAGATCGTCAAGGAACACTTCATGACGACCTGCGTCCCCCCGAGCGACAACAAGTTCGCCGCGCTTCACGGCGCGGTCTGGTCGGGCGGCTCGTTCGTCTACGTCCCCGAGGACGTCACGGTCGAGATGCCCGTCCAGGCGTACTTCCGGATGAACAGCGAGGGGATGGGCCAGTTCGAGCACACGCTCATCGTCGCCGAACCCGGTTCGGAGGTCCACTACATCGAGGGCTGTTCGGCCCCGAAGTACGGCAAGCACAACCTCCACAGCGGGGGCGTCGAAGTCTTCGTCAAGGAGGGCGCACACGTCCAGTACTCCACCGTGCAGAACTGGTCGAAGAACACCTACAACCTCAACACCAAGCGCGCCATCGTCGAGGCCGACGGGACGATGGAGTGGGTTTCGGGCTCGATGGGCTCGAAGGCCACCATGCTCTACCCGTGTTCGATCCTCAAGGGTCGCGGCGCGACCGACACCCACATCACCATCGCGTTCGCGGGCGAGGGTCAGAACATCGACACCGGCGCGAAGGTCTACCACAACGCGCCGGACACGAAGTCGACGATCGAGTCGAAGTCCATCTCGAAGGACGGCGGCCGCACCAATTATCGTGGACTCGTCCACATCGCCGACGGCGCCGAGAACTCCTCCACCGCGGTGGAGTGCGACGCGTTGATGTTCGACAACGAGTCGACCTCGGACACCATGCCGTACATGGAGATCGAGGAGTCGAAGGTCGACGTCGCCCACGAGGCCACCGTCGGCAAGATCGGCGACGAGGACATCTTCTACCTCCAGTCCCGTGGGCTGGACGACGACGACGCCAAGAAGATGATCGTCGCTGGGTTCATCGAACCCATCACGGAGGAACTGCCGATCGAGTACGCGGTCGAACTCAACCGTCTCATCGAACTCGAGATGGAGGGAAGCCTCGGATAACATGAGCACGCAGGTACACGCCAATCTGACGCCGGAACAGGTACGCGAGATTTCGGGGGACCTCGAGGAACCCGAGTGGATGCTCGAGACCCGTCTCGAGGCCCTCGAAGCCCTCGAGGAACTGGACATGCCGGACGTGATCCGGACGCCGGGTCGCAACTGGACGAACCTCCACGGGCTCGACTTCGAGTCCCTGGTCGACCCGCTCAACGCTGCTGAAGAGAAGGACCAGGTCGGCCCCGACGACGTCGACGTGCTCCCGTGGGCGGAAGCGATCGACGAGCACGAGGACCTCGTGCGCGAGCACTTCGGTTCCATCGTCGATCCCCAGGAGAACTACCTGACGGCGCTGTCGACGGCGCTGTTCAGCACCGGGACCGTGATCTACGTCCCCGAGGGCGTCGACGCCGAGGACGTCACGATCCGGACCGAGATGCACTCCCGGTCGCTGTTCAACTACACGCTCGTCGTCACCGAGGACTCGAGTTCGGTGACGATCCTCGAGCGCCAGTCCACCGGGACGGAACTCGACGAGGAGCAGTACTACAGCGGCATCGTCGAGATCGCCGCCGGCGAGAACAGCTACGTCCAGTACGGGAGCCTCCAGAACCTCTCGGAGGACTCCTATTGCTTCAGCGCCAAGCGCGGCGAGACCGACACCTACGCCACGATCAACTGGATCGAGGGCAACATCGGGACGAAGCTCACGAAGACCGAGACCTCGACGCTGCTCTCCGGGGACTCCTCGGAGACCCAGATCGTCGGCGCCTTCTTCGGCCACGACGACCAGCACTTCGACATCGACGCGAAGGTCTGGCACCGCGCCGAGCACACGACCGCAGACCTCGTGACCCGCGGCGTCACCGACGACACCGCCCGCTCGGTCTACGAGGGCGTTCAGGACGTCGGCAAGGACGCCTGGGACACGAGTTCCTACCAGCGCGAGAACACCCTGATGTTGAGCGACGAGTCCGAAGCCGACGCCTCGCCGAAGCTCATCATCAACAACCACGACACCGAGGCCAGTCACTCCGCGACGGTCGGCCAGATCGACGCGGAGGACCTGCTGTACATGACCTCGCGCGGGGTCTCCCCGCGACTCGCGCGCAACATGCTCGTGGAGGGCTTCTTCGTGCCCGTGCTCGAGGAGGTCGCCGTCGACGAGCTGCGTGAGGATCTCGAGGACCTGATTCAGGCGCGTCTCGAGTAGGTCGATCCTCACTCACTTACCACACTGTTTCTCGGACACTGTTCGCTGGTCGCTTCTGTTCCCTCGAGTTTCGGGTAATCACGGCACTACTCTTACTATCGAATGGCAAGTAATGTGGCCTACACGCTGGAGTGGTGTCCACCGCGTTGCGGTGGCGCCCGAAGTCGCGTACAGCTCGAACGATCGTTCCATCGACCATCCCCCCGCTGGTATCACCGAGACGAATATCGTTCACCGAAGTCACTGCTGCTACAGGAACCAGCGTGTCCCCCTTCTCGTCGTTCCCGCGACTCCACTCGCCCGAAAGCGAGCGCTCGAGCCACCTGAAGACTTATGGCGTCATTTAGGGATTTTGAATATGGCGACGAATCCCTCCCGCCGCACGCTCCTCGGGAGCGTCGGTGCTGTCGTACTTTCGGGCTGTCTCGGTGAGCGAACCGAAATTACCAGTCCAGAACGAACCGCCGGGACGAACGATTCCGATAGTGACGACGGTGACAGTTCATTCGACGGCGAAGGGTTCCCCGAAGACGAAAATAAATCCGAAGGGGCAGACGCATCCGGAAACGACGACGCCACTCGAGACGAGTCGTCCTCCGATGACGATGAATCGTACGAAGACTCCAGATCCTGTCGTCAGTACAATCAGCGACGGTCCCTCGGCCAGGCGGAACCAATCGAAGAAACTGTTACCGTCGAGAAAACGGATCGCCTCCACCAAAAATGTGCCAGGGCTGCCGCCGAGATCGCCCTCGAGGCGGCAGACGAACGAGTCGACCTCGAACTCACCGACTCGGGTGTGTGGTGGATTTCCGCGGGTGCCTCGGGATACGGCGAGGAGTGGGACGCCGGTATCACCGTCCGAACCGAGACGGACAGCGACGGTGACTACATCGTGTGTCCACCCGCCGAGTACGACTTCGACGAAATCGTCGAAACGGTCCCCGAGGAGGCGACGATCACGCTCTCGCCCGAAACCGACGATGAGCCGTTCACCTGTACGCACCGGATTCCGGTAGAGGAGGTTCGCTCGAGTCTCGATTAGCCGTGAGCGAGTAGGGCGGAATAGTTCGCGTGGTGGCGGCGAGTTCGGAGTTTCGAGCCGCGACAGCAATGAGAGTGACGCTACGCCTCGTGGATCACTATATCACCGGTCATCGATTCGGTGTGAATTCCGCACTGGTACTCGACCATGTCCGCCGTGGCCTCGAACGAGAGGGCGTACGATTCGGACTGTTCGTCGTCGGCTTCCGTCCCCTCGAGCGGGCCCGTCTCGCCGACGATGACGAACTCGTGTTGCTGGCCGTCGTTGTTGACCCAGGTGAGTTCGTACTCCCGTCCGGCGTACAGCTCGAGGGTCGGATTCGTCTCGCCCTCGATGAGGCCGGGCGAGCGGCCGTTCCACCCGTTCTCGTTCGCGCCGAGGGTGATGCTGTCGACGTCTCCCCAGTCGTCGGCGCTCGTCTCGTTTCCATCGCCGCCCGTCTCGTTCTCGGCGCCATTGGTATCGTTCTCCGCCTCGCGCTCGGCGTCAGTCTCCTCCTCCGCTCCGATCGCGTCGCCCGTGCCGTTCGACTCGTTTTCCTCGGTCGCCTCGTGTTCGTCGTCCGCGTTCCGATCCTGTCCGTTTCCGGTTCCCTCCTCGGCTTCGGGTTCGGCGTCGCCCGACGGTCCGGCGCACCCGGCGAGCGCGACCGTCGCGCTCGCCGCGGCACCGAGTTGAAGAAACCGTCGACGGGTCCGTACGTCCGGTGAAGTCATACGGCTTCTCGGCGTCCGCCTCGGTTAAGTCAACGGCAGACACTCGCCTGTTGGAACCGAACGCGGCCGCGTCACGCGCTCGAGCGACCGTATCCGTCACTTCGTCGAGGGTGTCGGTGCCCGCTGTCGTTTTCGCCTCGGCCTCGAGCGACCGGACGATCGGTCGCTATCCGAACGCAACGCCGGATTTTCGATTCGTCAGGGTCCCAAACGCGGCTGTCGATTGAGAGGAACCTTTTTGACTCCTGAACGTTCGGAGGGAAACGCGTTTGTAGCTCCCATCAGTTGACCTGAGTGTATGACTGACCTGGGTGACTTCGAGGCGTTCGACGCCGACGCCTCGAGCGAGGTGGCCGACGACGAGTCGGAAACGGCGGAGTCGGCGTCTGCGAGCGCGAACGCGGACGCGGACACGAGTAGCGGGACGACCGAGAGCGACTTCGAGCGAACGGCCGTCGAACCACGCGGCCGGGAGAGCGGCATCGGGACCATCTGCGTCTCGCAGGGCTTGCGCGTCTCGACGGACGGCGACGAGACGACCCTCCGCGCGTACGTGACCGCCGACAACCGCTCCGATATTCGGCTGGGAACGTACGTCCTCGCGAGCTATCCCGACGGCGAGCGTCTGTTCTGCCAGATCGCGGGCCTCGAGTACGCCCAGCAGTACCACGCCGACGACGCGACCGAGATTCACGCCCGGCGGGCGATGAACGGGGGCGGCTTCGACCCCGACGACGAGGCGGACTTCAAGTTCGTCGCGGAACTCGAGCCGATTGCCGTTCTCTACGACGATGATGGCGAACTCAAGCGCCGGATGACCGACCGCGTGCCCAAACCCCAAACGGTGATCCAGGAAGCGAGCGACACCGACGAGATCAAGACGGGGCTGAAGATGCCCGAGGAGGGCGTCTTCCTGGGTCACCTCTCGGTCGGCGGGGAGAAGGTACGCACGAACGCCTCGCCACCGACCATCGACTACCGGTTGAAGGACGACTACGACTCGGGCGACCCGCTCGTCTTCCGGCACACGCTGATCGCCGGCGGGACGGGCTCCGGGAAGACCCACGGTGCGAAGAACATCCTCCGGCAGTACCTGTCTGAGGAGCGCCGGTATCCGATGGCCGACGGCCGGGAGGTCACGCCCGCGGTCGTCCAGTTCGATCCCCAGGACGAGTACGCCCAGATGCACGACGACAACCCCGATTTAGAGGACGACTTCGCCCGTCGTCTCGAGCGCGAGGGCATCGCCTACGGCGGGCACGACGACACGACGGCGTTCGTCCCGAAAGTGGGGGACTCGAGCTACGCCGCAGGTCATCACCGCGCCGAACAAGTCGAGTTCACCATCCCGTTCTCGATGTGTCGCTCCCGACCGTGGCTGGTCTCGGGCGGGTCGCTCAACGACAACCAGTACGGGGGACTCACGTACCTGCTCGACCGGTACTTCAGGGAAACGTCGAGCGCGAGCTACGCGGGCTTCAAATCCTTCCTCGACGACCCGGCCCTGCGGGAGGAACTCGACGAGTCCGGCCGGGTCCACGAGGCGACCTACGACGCCGTCCGGCGGCGGGTCTTCGGGTTCGACGACGTGTTCGACCAGGATGCACGGCCGATCACGGACCTGATTTCGGAGTTCGTCGCCCCCGGCCAGCTCAGCGTCGTTCCGACCTACCACATCAACGACTCGCGGGCGACGGAGGCCGTCGTCCTCGCGCTCTCGAGCCTCCTGATCGACCAGAAGCTGTCGAACGACCCGGACTTCGATCGGATCAAGGAGACGCCGCTGATCCTGGGAATGGACGAGGCGCACAACTTCCTCACCGACGCCGACAGCGTGCAGGCCCGGAAGGTCATCGCGAAGTTCACCGAGGCCGCCAAACAGGGCCGGAAGGAACGGCTGGGACTCTTTCTCATCACCCAGGACCCCCAGGACATCCACGATGCGGTCTTCAAACAGATCAACACCACCGTCGTCCTCAACCTGGGCGACGAGGACGCGATCAAGAGCGTCAACATTCCCAGCGACCTCGAGTCGAAAGTCCCCTACATGGAGAAGGGGCAGATGGTGGTCTACTCGCCCGACAACTCCGAACCCGTGGAGTTGATCGGGCTCTCGCGATGCGTGACGAGGCACGGACGGGACTGACCTGTTCGATCGTCGGAGCAGACTGATTCGTTCGATGTCAGTTGCCGTTTCTTCTACGATCGTCGAAACGCCTTCTGACGATCGTTGATGGCACACGTGCCGATAAAACATGACTTAAACCGTAGAAGGTCCGTAGTTCAGACAACCACCAGTACCACGCATGTCAGGCAAATACGACCTCGTTATCGTCGGCGGTGGAATCAGTGGCGCGTCGTTGCTCTACACGACCGCGAAGTTCACCGACATCGAGTCGATCGCCTTGCTCGAGAAGGAAGCCGAAATCTCGGCGATCAACTCCCACCACACGAACAACTCCCAGACCCTGCACTTCGGGGACATCGAGACCAACTACACCCTCGAGAAGGCCGAGAAGGTCAAGGAAGGCGCCGAGATCCTCGCCGGCTACCTCGAGCACCACGACCCGGACCGCGAGATTCACTCGAAGCGCTCGAAGATGGTACTCGGCGTCGGCGACGACGAGGTCGCCGAACTCGAGGCCCGCTACCACGACGAGGGCTTCGGCGACCTCTTTTCGAAGCTACGCCCGATCGGTCGCGAGGAAATCGGCGAACTCGAGCCGAAGGTCGTCGAGGGTCGCGATCCCGCCAAAGACTTGCTGGCCCTGCAGACGCCCGACGGCTACGTCGTCGACTACGGTGAGGTCGCCAAATCGCTCGTCGACAACGCCCGCGAGGAAGCCAGCGTCGACGTCTTCACGGGCACCCAGGTCACCGATCTGACCGAGACGTACGACGGCTACACCCTCGACACGGCCCGCGGCAAGTTCGACTGCGAGGTCGCAGTCGTCGCCGCCGGCTCACACAGTCTCCAGATCGCCAAGGAACTGGGCTACGGCGAGGACAAGGTTCTGCTCCCCATCGCGGGTAGCTTCTTCCTGGCCGAGAACTTCCTCAACGGCAAGGTCTACACGCTCCAGATGAAGAAGCTCCCCTTCGCCGCGGTCCACGGCGACGCGGACGTCCACGACCCCTCGATCACCCGCTTCGGGCCGACTGCGAAGCTCGTGCCGACGCTCGAGCGCGGTCGCCTCTCGACGGTCGAGGACTTCCTCGACGTGTTCGGGCTGAACGTCGCGGCGTTCGCCAGCTACGCCAACATCCTCTCCGATCGCATCCTCCTGCCGTACGTGCTCCGGAACCTCGTCTACGACCTCCCCGAGGTCGGCCCAAAGTCGTTCCTCCCGCACGTCCAGAAGGTCGTCCCGAGCGCGGAACTCGAGGACATCGAGCGCGCGAAGGGCTACGGCGGCGTGCGCCCCCAGATCGTCGACACGAAGAAGAAGTCCCTCGATATGGGCGAGGCCAAGATCGTCGGCGACGACATCATCTTCAACATCACGCCCTCGCCGGGCGCCTCGACCAGTCTGAAAAACGCGATGCAGGACGCCAAGACGGTCGTCGACTTCTTCGAGGAGGACTACACGTTCGACGAAGACGCGTTCCGCGAGGACACCATCGGTCACTTCCCGCGACTCGAGGACGACGCGTTCGAGGCGGGAGCGAGTGCCGATCCTGAACCGGCGCAAGCAGACGACTGAGTCGCGTTACGCTATTTCCAGCCTCGAAGCCTTCGCCCTTCGCTCGGCCTCGAGTGCTAGCTGACGGCGCTGCGTTCAGAAGTACCCGAACAGCGTGCCGACCAGCACGAGCCCCCACATCGCGACGCCGACCAGCAGCATGTCGTTGAGGACGCGGTCCCGAGTCGCTCGTCGGGCGGCCCCGCCGGCGATGAGCCCGATGGCGACGATCACGAGCATCCGCTGGAGCACGACGTCGATGGGGAGCGAACTGACACCGACCATTCCGTAGTCGATCCACATCGCTGCCGCGAGCGAGATCGAGGCCGCGACGGCCGCGTCGAGCCTGGACTCGAGGCCGCGGGCGATCAGGTAGGTGGCGATAGGGATGCCCAGCGCGATCACTGGATACAGAATTGCCGCGATGTTGTGCATCGTGAGGAACGTGGCCCACTGCTCGAGGGCGATGCCGGCGACGCGAACGCCGAGGAACAGCGCGATAATGGTCCCCGCCAGGATGGGGTGGCCAACCTCGATCCGGTCGTAGGCGGCGGCGAGTCGGCGCTTGTCGACCTCCGTGAGACGGTCTTCGAGGGGCTGGGGAGTGCGCTCGACGATTTCTCGTCCGGCGGCGAGTCCGAAGATTGGAAGGACGAAGAGACCCACCAGATCGACTTTGGTCGCCCAGCCATCGGCGTCGGATGGGCCGGCGTTGCCCACATTCCGGCGGACGACGTCCTCCTTCGGATCGACCTGTGGGAGGGCCATGAGTTCGCGTTCGACCTCGAGTTGGGCGTTCTCGACGCCGTCGACGCGGTGGCGGAGGGTGAACCAGTCGAAGTGCTCGCTGTGGGCTTGCATGGCGACCCACTGGTCGTCGGGGTTGGGGCTCGCGTAGACCCGGATGTGGGTCCGCTCACCGTAGTAGGTGCCGTCGTCGAGTTGCACTGTTTCGGTGGCCCAGTAGGCTGGCTCGTCGGGACCGGGATCGATCCAGGCGTATCGAGTCCCGCCCGCGGTTTCGCCCCAGTTCGTGGTGGTAGCGATCTGCCGGTTGATGGACTCGAGTCCAGTTTCGTTCGCGGTTTCGTTGGTTTCGTTTTCGTCGGTCTCGTTGGTACCGTTGACTTCGTCGGGTTCGTTCGTGGTTTCGTTGGTTTCCTCGATTTCGTCGGTTCCGTTAGTTCCGTTGGCTTCGTCGGTTTCGTTCGTTTCGTTCCCCCCGAACACCGCATAGGTGTCGGCGTCGGCGTCCTGTTCGTCTTCCTCGAGTTCCTCCCAGTCGCCGTCGGCTTCCTCCTGGAGCAGGCGGACGACCTCGTCGCTGTCGCCTCGAACGAAGACGTTGAGTGGGCTGTGTTTCTTGTGCGTCTTGCTCGGACTCATGTACGCCCAGATCGCGCTCTCGGAGTCTTCGAAGGTGACGAGTTCGATTTCGGGGTCCTCGCTCGTCTCGGGTGCGACGTCTTCCGTCGACGGCGAGAGCAACGCCGACGGACCGCCGATGAGGACGAAGCTCAGCGCGACGAGCAGGAGACCGATGGTGAGCGAACGGCGCATCGGGTCGACGTATTCCGCACGCCCTCTTGAAACGTAGTGTATACTGACAGTCGACGGTCACGACCGGTTCCGATGCCGAACTGTCGAGCGAAAACGCACGGTAGGCGTTCGAAGTCCATCTCGAGAAACGTTCGCACTCATCTCGAGGTGTGTTCAAAACCCGCCTCGGGGAGCGTTCCGACGTTGTCTCGAGGATGGCTACGATCCGCCGTCAGACCGCTTCGGGACCGGTCGCCCCCGTGCGGACCTGGCAGGCGTCCTCGACCGGGATGACGAAGATCTTGCCGTCTCCCGGTTCGCCCGTGTTCGCGGCCTCACGGATCGCGTCGACGACCTCGGTGGCCGGGACGTCAGCGACGACGCACTCGATCTTGACCTTCTGGTGGAGGTCGACGGCGTACTCCTCGCCGCGCCACTGGCCAGTCTTCGCGGGCTGGGAGCCGCGACCGGAGACGTTCGTGACCGTCAGCGAGGGGGCGCCAATTCCGGCGAGGTTCGTCTTCACGTCGCCCAGGCGGTCGGGGCGGACGATGGCGGTGACCATCCAGATGCCGCTGTCTGCAGTACCGCCGTCCGTCCGGATCGGACCGCCGTCGGCAACGACCTCGGGCGTGCCGAACTCGGGATAGGTGTCGACGCCGTGTTCGCTCACGTCGAGGCCGTCTCGTTCGTGTTCGGGCATGACTCGAGCTTGGCCAATCGCCTTGAACGCGCCCCAGACGAGGCCCGTGGCGAGGATCGTCCAGCCGGCGATGACGACCACGCCGACGACCTGCGCGGCGAACGCGTTCGCGACACTCTCGACGACGCCGGGTGCGGCGACGAACGGGTACAGGAGCGTCCCGAGGACTCCGGCCGAGCCGTGGACGGGGAACACCGCGCAGACGTCGTCGATCTTCAGGACGTTCTCGACGAAGCCGAAGACCAGCGGGAGCTGGGCGCCGGCGAGGCCGCCGACGATGAACGCGCCCCACCACGCGGTCGTGTGGGGAATCGCGGTGATGCCGACGAGCCCAGCGAGCAGGCCGTTGGCGACGTACAGGGTGTCGACCTTGCCGGTCTTGAGCCAGGCGACGAGCCCGGCACCCATAGCCCCACAGCCCATCGCGATGGTCGTCGTCATGGCGACGCGACCCACGGTGGCGAAGTCCCCGAGGACGAGTTCCCCGCCCTCGAGCGCGAAGACCGTCGCCGCGGTACCGACGTTGAAGCCGTACCAGCCAAAGGCGAGCACGAGCGTGCCGAGCACGGCGAAGGTCATCGAGTGGCCGGGGATCACGTTGACCGTCCCGTCCTGGTTGTAGCGGTCGAGCCGTGGGCCGAGGACCCACGCGGCGGTGAGGCCGGCGATACCGCCCATCCCGTGGACGATCATGCCGCCGGCGAAGTCCTCGAAGACGACGCCGCCGACGGCCAGGTGACTCCCGGCCCAGGTGAGGCCGGTGACGACCGGGTAGATGACCGCCGCCAGCAGGAAGGTGTAGCCGACGTACGCGCGGAGTTTCGCACGACCGGCCACGGCTCCGGAGACGATGGTCGCCGCCGTCATCGCGAAGACGGCGCCGAACAGCCAGTCGACCCACGCGTTGGGTTCGGCCACGTCGAAGGCTGGCACAAATTCATCACCAGCGATGAGACTCTCGACTCCCGCACCGATCAGGAAGAAGACCGTGACGCCGACGCTCCAGGTCAGCAAGTTCTTCGTCAGCTGGTTCGCGACGTTCTTCGAGCGCACCTGGCCGGCCTCGAGCATGGCGAAGCCCGCGTGCATGAAGAAGATCAGGAAGGTGACCGTCAGCACCCACACGAGGTTGACGCCCTCGACGAGCACCTCGGGATCGACCTGTAAGGGTACAGCATCGATCATGGTAGCACCTTCAACGAGTTGTAGCTATCGTGCAGACGTTCGTTCACTTTCGACCACTTTTTCCGCATGTTTGGACTGGATCTCACGTTCGATATGGATGTTGGTGTACCGTATAAGGGTTAGTGTTGACAAATATCCAAATATATTCCTATAAGAGTGAAATCATACAGCATATAATGTGCCTTTTACCGATCTAAGGTGTCCGTCCGTCCATCAGCGCGGTTCCCGAGCGACCGGAACTGGACGATTGTCAGCGTCCGTTCGCGGCAAGAATGGCCGAGTCGCCACCGTAGGTGTTTGGAACTGCTGATTTCGGGCTCACGCGCGACAAACGTTGCCAGTCGTCACGGTGCCTGAAACTGCGACTGGACGAACGTCCGAGCAACCCTGCTCGAGCGCGACGAACCGTCGATTCGAGTCGTCCGAACTCGAGCCACACGCACTCGAGGCGCCAGTTCGAGTGCGGCGAATCCTCCGAGTTGCGGTGAAATCCGAATAGCGGCGAACCCGACTCAGAGGCGGGGGGCGACGTCCTCGGCGAAGTACGTCAGAATCAGATCGGCACCCGCCCGTTTGATCGAGAGCAGCGACTCGAGGGCGGCCGCCTCGAGGTCGAGCCATCCCTTCTCACCGGCGGCCTGGAGCATGGCGTACTCGCCGGAGACGTTGTAGGCAGCGACGGGGTGGTCGAACTCCCGCCGGAGGTCGCTCACGACGTCGAGGTAGGGCAGGGCGGGTTTGACCATCAGCACGTCCGCCCCCTGCTCGACGTCGAGGCGGACCTCGCGGGTCGCCTCGCGGCGGTTGGCCGGGTCCATCTGGTAGTGGCGGCGGTCGCCGAAACTGGGTGCGCCGTCGGCGGCGTCCCGGAACGGGCCGTAGAAGGCGCTCTCGTACTTCGCGGCGTAGCTCATGACGGCCACGTCGGTGTGACCCGCGTCATCGAGGGCGCCCCTGATGGCGCCGACCATCCCGTCCATCATGCCGCTCGGGGCGACCATCTCCGCGCCCGCGTCGGCGTGGGAGACGGCGATTCGCTCCAGGGACTCGAGGGTGGCGTCGTTGTCGACGGTGAGGCCACCGCTCGCGCCCGAGGAATGCCGTTCGCCTTCGAGGTCGCGCGCCCCCGTCTCGAGTGGCCCACAGTGACCGTGTGCGGTGTACTCACAGAGACAGACGTCGGTGATCACGTAGGCGTCGGTCTCGGCGGTAATCCGGCGGGTGGCCTCCTGGACGACGCCGTCATCGGCCCACGCGCGAGTCCCCTCGGCGTCCTTCGACCGCGGGATACCGAAGAGCATCACCGCCTCGACGCCGGTCTCGAGCACCTCCTCGACGCGGGGGACGGCCGCCGTGATCGGAACGCGCTCGTGACCGGGCATCGACTCGATGGGAACGCGTTCCTCGGCCGTCGCGTCGACGAAGACGGGCGCGATGAAGTCCGACGGCTCGAGGCTCGTTTCGCTGACGAGTCCCCGAATTCGGTCCTTGCGGAGTCGGCGGGGGCGGTGCGTGAGGTTCGTGTTCATACCCGCCACTACCGACGGCACGGCCAAAAGCCGTGCGCTCGAGGCTGCGCCGTCTCCCAGTAGCGGCGACGTCGGTGAAATCGCGCTTTGAGCTAGCCCGAAGCTTATGACGTTCTGATCAGTGGATCGTCACATGAATCGACGCGCGTTTATCGGTGCTGCGGTCGGTGGAAGCGCCCTCCTGGCGGGGTGTACGCAACTGTTGTCTGGTGAGACGCCGTCCCGGTCGGTCGGTGAACCCGATGGAGACGGCGACGGGAACGGTGACATTGGTGAAAACGACGATGCGGACGGTGACGGTGGTGAAAACGGCGACGGAGACGGTCCTGGGTTCCCGAACGAGACCGTCACCGTCGTCGACTTCGAGACGGCTCGGCTGACTGCCGCGGTCGTCGGCGGCCGGCTCACCACGGACGACCGCCTCGCCGCGCGAATCGACTTCCTCGAACCTGCGACACCCGACTCCCCGGCGAGACTCCGCGCCGAGGTGACAAACAACCAGCCCTACGAACAGACGTTCGCGGCCCGGCGACTGGTCGTGCTCGACGATCCGCCAGTCGGTCAGTCCAGCGATCGGAACGCGATCTACCTGGCGCCCGTCGAGGGCCACCCGCTCGCCGAATCCATCCCCGGGTACGCCCGTGACGAGAACGGACGCTGGCGACTCGAGGACGTTCGCGACGACTGGTTTCCCGACACGCTCACCCTCGAGGCGGAGGAGACGGTCACCGGAGTGTACCACCTGCTGGGTCACCACCTGGCGGACGAACCGTCGATTCGGGCGGGGCGCTATCGCTTCGGCTGGCGCGAGGGCGGGTTCGAGGTCGCCGTCTGGTCGACCGACGAACCCGGGCCCGATAGGGCGTCGCAGTTCGCGGGCGAGAGCGTTGCCGACCTTCCCGATGCCGAGACAATCCGGTGGTACCACGAGGCGACCCCGACAACCGAAGCCTCCCTCGAACCCGACACGGAACGCATCGAAGCGCCCGGCAAACTCGAGTTCACGCTGGTCAACCACAGTCGCGAGGCGATGGGTGGCAATCCGTACCAGTGGCGACTGTACAAGTCGGTCGACGGCGAGTGGCTGCCGGTGTACCCGTGGGCCTGGAACGCACCGTACGCGACGCGGGGTCCCGGCGCAGTCGACGAGACGACCCTGCAGTGTTACCACGGCGATCCCGTGCCGTGCGAGGGAAGTCGGACCGTCGGTCACCTCGGCGGCGGTCGGTACGCGTACTCCGTCGGCTACAGCCTCGACGAGGAGACCCATGCCGCGATGTTCGACCTCGAGGCGCCGGACCTTGACGTGGGTCTCGAAGCAGACGCCGACGTCGAAGACGGCTGGGAGGAGGCCGTCGTCACGCTCCCGAACTACGCGGACGCCCGGAAACCGGCGACGTTCACCGTGACGCGCGTCGACGCGAAGGCCGAGGATCGACTGATTCCCGAACAGCTTCCACGGCGTCCCTTCCGGGCGTTCCGGAATGCCCTGCCGCTCTTTTTCGACGAGGACCGTGACGGAATCGAGCGCGTTCGCGTGCGAACCGATCGCGGGACTGCCCTGGGGCCCTTCGGCTACGAAGAAGGGGAAGTGCGAACGGTCGAATTCGACGGACGAACGTTCGAGGCGAGGGGGCAACTCGAGGACGCGTAGGGCTCGGATCCGGGACGAGAAACGCTCAGCAGGTCTTTCTACGGCGTACGACCGTGCCCGACCGTTTTCTCCGTCACCGCGAAACGGTCACACCATCGCTTCGTCGCCGATCTCGGGGTGCTCGAGCGCGAACTCGACCAGTCGCTCGACGTAGGATTCGAACGGCGGACACTCGAGTTCCGTCCCCGCGAGCGCCCGGCGCGTGTTCGGACACGCGTAACTCGTCGGGTGATCGAAGTAATCGATCGTCGCCGGTTCCGCGGGTAGGCCCAGCGACTCGAATCCCGCGAGCATCCCTCTGGCGACTGGCTTCGGAACCAGCGGCGAGATCACGCGGTGCCCCATCGCGTCCGCGAGCGCGTCCACGAATGCGGGCACCGTCAGCGGAGTCGGATCGCAGAGCTGGTACACCTCGCCGACGGCGTCGTCGTGGGCGCTGAGGTGGGCGATGGCGTCGACGACGAAATCCCGCGGGACGACGTTGAATTCCGTTCGACTCGAGGCCGGGAGCGTCAGGCCGACCGAGCACGCCGTCGGCTGTGCGGCCAAAATGCGGAGCAGATAATACGGGCCGTCGTACTTCCCCGTCTCGCCGGTTTCGCTGTCGCCGACGACGATCGACGGCCGGTAGACCGTCGTCGGAAGCCCCTCGGCCATCCGCTCCTGAACTAGCACCTCCGCGCGGTACTTGGTCTCCTCGTAGTGGTTGTTGAACGACTGACCCTCTTCGAGGTGAGCTTCGGTGAAGACGCCGTCGTAGCGGCCGCTGACGTAGCAGGTGCTGACGTACTGGAAGCGATCGACGTCCAGCGTTTCGGCCGCGTCGAGGACGTGTTCGGTCCCGCGAACGTTGACGGCCTCGGCCAGGTCTTGTCGGACGCCGAGGTCGTAGACGGCTGCGAGGTGGTAGCACTCGCGAACGGACTCGAGTGCGTCGAACGCCCCGGTCTCGAGGCCGAGGTCGGGTTCGGTGATGTCGCCCTCGTACAGTCGAATCGGCCCCGACGATGCGTCGATGCCGTCCACCGCTTCGACCAGTTCCGCGGCCCGTCGTTCGGCGAGCGATCTGTAGTGGGGCTGGATCAGGCAGGCGACCGGCCCGTCGCCGCGAGCGAGCAACCGCTCGAGCAACGCGGAGCCGAGAAAACCGGGAAAACCGGTCAGGAGGACTCGCGGGTCGGCGTCGGTCATCGGAACCACCTCGAGAGTCGCTTTCGGACGCCCAGGGCGCCGACCATCCCGCGAACGAACCAGCGATCGGGCACGCCGGGTGGGTTCCACGCCGGGCCGACGCGCGAGGAGGCGATGGTCTTCGCTTCGAGATACCGCTTGAGGCCCTCGGGGCCGTGGCGACGGCCCAGCCCGGAGTCCCCGACGCCGCCCATCGGCGCGTCGGTGGCCGCCCAGCCAGAGACGTAGGCGTCGTTGACGCACACGGTTCCGGCGTCGATCTCGCGGGCGAGTTCGATCCCGCGCCGTCGGTCGCCGGTCCAGATGCTCGCGTTCAGGCCGTACTCAGTCTCGTTGGCGGCCTCGATTGCCCGGCCGACGGACGGAACCGGCTCGACGGAGACGACGGGGCCGAACGTCTCCTCGCAGGCCGCCAGCGAGTCGGGCGCCACGTCGGTCAGAATCGTCGGTTCGTAGCAGAAGGGGCCCACGTCGGGTCGGGCACGGCCGCCCGTCAGGACGGACGCCCCGCGTTCGAGGGCGTCCGCGACGTGTCCCTCGACGCGCTCGAGCTGGTAGCCGTCGATCAGCGAGCCCACGTCGGGGCCGTACTCGAGAGCCGTTCCGAGCGAGAGCGCGTGCGTCTCGCGGACGAAGGCGTCGAGGAAGTTCTCGTAGACGGGCGCCTCGACGTAGATTCGCTCCATCGCGAGACAGAGTTGCCCGGCGTTCGTGAAACAGCCCTGGACGGCCCCTCGAGCGGCCGTCTCGGGGTCGGCGTCGGCGAGGACGACCATCGGATTCTTCCCGCCGAGTTCGAGCGAGCAGTCGATCAGGTTCCGGCCTGCACGCTCGGCGACGCTACGCCCGGTGGCGGTGCTCCCGGTAAACGACAGGTAGTCCACGCGGTCGATCAGCGCGGGGCCGACGGTCGATCCCTCGCCGGTGACGACCTCGAAGACGCCCGGTGGGAGGCCGGCTTCCTCGAGCAAAGCGGCCAGCTCGAGGGCGACGAACGGCGTCTTCTGATCGGGCTTGAGGACGACGCCGTTACCCGCGAGCAGCGCCGGGATGGCGTCGGTAATCGCGAGCGTCAGCGGGTAGTTCCACGGCGAGATGACGCCGACGACGCCGACCGGATCGTGGGTCACGCGCGCGTCGGTCAGCAGCGGGAATACACCGTCGCGCGACTCGTCGGCGAGCATGTCTGGCCCTCGAGTCGCATAGTAGGTGGCTGTCGCGGGGACGTCGAGCACCTCCTCGGCGGCGTCCACGCGGGACTTGCCGGTTTCGAGCTGGACCCGGTCGAGCAGTCGCTCGCGTCGCTCGAGGACGAGGTCGGCGAAGCGGTCGAGGACGGCGGCCCTGGCTTTTGGCTCGCGATCAGCCCACTCGGACTGAGCCGTACGGGCACGGTCGACAGCAGATTCGACGTCGGCCTCGGAACAGGCTGGAACGCGGCC
Organism: Natronosalvus caseinilyticus; assembly: GCF_017357105.1. NCBI lineage: Archaea > Methanobacteriati > Methanobacteriota > Halobacteria > Halobacteriales > Natrialbaceae > Natronosalvus > Natronosalvus caseinilyticus. The sequence goes on along the minus strand of NZ_CP071596.1, from coordinate 3,976,321 downwards.
CACGACTTCGTCGGTCGCGGGTGCGCGAACTGGAATGGACGTCTCGCCGCTCGCCTCGATTCCGTCGGCGAGGGCCTCGAGGTCTCGCGGCTCGACGGCGGCGGACGAGCGTATCGAGTCCGCCAGCTGGGATGTCATGGCAGCCGATCCGTGCTGGACCGACGTGTAAGTACTGCATGTCATGAGAGGTAGCGGGAGGTGAGGCAATACTTGCGACGAGATAGGAGTTCTTTTCACGCCCTCTCGCGGACGTACACCCATGCTCGATTACCTCTCCCTCGAGGCCGATCTCGAGGCGGAAGAACGCCTGATCCGCGATACTGCCCGCGAGTTCCTCGAAACAGAAGTTGCGCCCGATATCGGCGACCACTTCGAGAACGGGACCTTCCCCACCGATCTTATCCCGGAGATGGGCGAGATGGGCTTTTACGCTCCGAACCTCGAGGGGTACGGCTCCCCGAACGTCTCCGAGACCGCCTACGGACTGTTGATGCAGGAACTCGAGGCGTGCGACTCCGGGCTTCGGTCGATGGCCTCCGTCCAAGGCGCCCTGGTCATGTACCCGATCCACGCCTATGGGAGCGAAGCACAGAAAGAGGAGTGGCTCCCCAAACTCGGGGCCGGGGAAGCTGTCGGCTGTTTCGGCCTCACGGAGCCCGAACACGGCTCGAACCCCTCGGGCATGGAGACCCGCGCCGAGAAGGACGCCGACGGCTACGTGCTCAACGGCTCGAAGACCTGGATCACCAACTCCCCCATCGCGGACGTGGCGGTCGTCTGGGCGAAGGATCGCTCGAGCGACGAGACGGGCGGCGACGCGGTCCGCGGGTTCCTGGTCGAGACCGACCGAGACGGCGTCTCGACGAACAAGATCACCGAGAAGCTCTCCCTGCGGGCGTCGATCACGGGTGAGATCGGCCTGAACGACGTTCGCGTACCCGAGGAGAACGTCCTGCCGGGCGTCGAGGGCATGAAGGGACCGCTGTCGTGTCTGACCCAGGCCCGCTACGGCATCGCCTGGGGTGCCGTCGGCGCGGCGCGGGATTGCTTCGAGACCGCGCGCCGGTACGCGACCGACCGCGAGCAGTTCGGCGGGCCGATCGGTCGCTTCCAGCTTCAGCAAGACAAGTTAGCGGAGATGGCGACCCAGATTACGCTCGCACAGTTGCTCGCCTACCGGCTGGCCAAACTCAAGGAGCGGGGGGACCTGCGTCCGCAACACGTCTCGATGGCCAAGCGCAACAACGTCCGGATGGCCCGCGAGCAGTCGCGGGTGGCCCGCGAGATGCTCGGCGGGAACGGTATCACGACGGACTACTCGCCGATGCGCCACCTCGCGAACATGGAGACGGTCTACACCTACGAGGGGACTCACGACATCCACACGCTCGTGCTGGGCCACGACCTGACGGGGATTCCGGCGTACGACGGGTAACTCAAAACCCGAGGCTCGAGGCTCGAGCGCTCCGTATCACCGCTCTCGACCAACCGATCAGCTAGGCTGCAGCAACCATCGATATCGCCCCTTCTTGCACAATCCTGCACCGATAAGTACGCCCGTCACGGAGAGCCAGCCATGAACGGCAACCGCTTCGGTCGCCTCTTCCAGGTGACGACCTTCGGGGAGAGCCACGGCGAGGCGATGGGGTGTACGATCTCCGGCTGTCCCGCGGGCCTCGAGCTGACCGAGGACGACATTCAGGCGGACCTCGACCGGCGAAAACCCGGTCAGTCGATGATCACGACCAGCCGCGGCGAACCCGACTCGGTCTCGATTAAGTCCGGGATCCAGGACGGCTACACCACCGGAACGCCCATCGGCCTCGTCATCGAGAACAAGGACGCCCGCTCGGGGAAGTACGAACCCTTCATCACCGCACCACGCCCCTCCCACGGCGACTTCACCTACTCCGCGAAGTTCGGCACGCGCAACTGGGGCGGCGGCGGGCGCTCGTCCGCGCGCGAGACCGTGAACTGGGTCGCCGCCGGCGCGGTCGCGAAGAAACTGCTCGCACGCGAGGGGATCGAACTCAAGGCCCACGTCAACCAGATCGGGGACGTCGAGGCGCCCGAGGTCAGTTTCGAAGATCTGCTCGAGCACAGCGAGGAGAACGACGTGCGGTGTGCCCACCCCGAAACCGCCGCGGCGATGCAGGACCTGATCGAGGAGTACCAGGAGGCGGGCGACTCCATCGGCGGGAGCATCTACTTCGAGGCTCGAGGCGTCCCCGTCGGGCTTGGCGCCCCGCGGTTCGACTCCCTCTCCGCTCGGCTGGGCCAGGCGATGATGGCGATTCCGGCGACGACGGCCTTCGAGTTCGGGCTGGGTCGGGAGGCCCGCGAATATTCGGGGACGGAGCGAAACGACGACTGGGAGTTCGGCGACGACGGAAACCCGACGCCCGTCGAAAACGACCACGGCGGCATCCAGGGCGGTATCTCGAGCGGCGAACCAATCTACGGCGAGGTCACCCTCCACGCACCCACCTCGATTCCGTCGCCCCAGCAGACCGTCGACTGGGAGACCGGCGAGGTCGTCGAGGACGCCCAGGTCATCGGGCGTCACGACCCCGTGTTGCCGCCGCGTGGGGTACCGGTCGTCGAGGCGATGCTCGCGCTCACGCTCGTGGACTTCACGTTGCTCTCGGGCCGGATCAACCCCGACCGGGTAGATGGAACGCCCGGCGAGTATGACACCGACTACCACCCGAGCAATCCGCGCAACGAGTGACGCGTCCTGCGTCCGCCTTCGCTCACGTTTGCACTTGTACTTGCACTTGTACTCGTACTCGTCCTCGTTCATCGCCTATCACTCGAGCGAAATCGCTAACTGGCCGCCACCATCAGTATCGCGAGATGGTCGCTCCCGTCACCGAACGAACCAGGAGCCGAGTCGAGTCGTCGATTGCCGACCTGCGGGGCGAGTACGGCGAGTTCGACACGGTCGACAAGACGTGGGAGCATGCACTCGACCAGTATCGACGCCTGCGCGGGCGGGCCGAGGAGGGTGCACTCGGTGGCGCGGGCGTCTGGTTGACGAACGTCGACGGGGCGGTGCTGCTGGTACGGAACGAGGGAGACGAGGGCTGGGGAGACCCCGGCGGCAAGCGTGAAGCCGAGGAAACCTACCGAGAGGCCGGCCGTCGGGAACTTCGGGAAGAGACGGGCGTCGAGTGTGAGCTCACGGGGGTGCTTGAGGTGCACGTGATCGAACATCGTCCGATAGATGCCGATTATCCACCGATTTACGACCTGATCGTAATATTCGCCGGCGAATACGCCGGCGGCGAACTACGTGCTCGAGACGGCGAGATTGCTGACGTCGGCTGGTTCTCGGAGCCCCCGTCGACGGTTCTCTACGACGAAGTGGCGACCAGGGCGTTCGGGAGCGGGGCGTGATCAGCCGTTTCGCCTCGTAGTGGTCACCCTCGACCCTCGATATGACTGGTACCTGTCTACAATTTTAAACGCGTTTTCCGTACGTACAGCCGGAAATGGGCACGAAATCCTGCCCGGACCCTCATTCTTCACGAAAGTTTCTTGGTAATCTATAGCAAAGGCTTTAGGTTCGGTGGAGCAAAATTCCGCATACTGCTGGCCACCGAGGCCGCTTATCCACCATGAGCGACCATGAACTTATCTGGCGAATCGCAGGCGGTTCCGGAGACGGGATCGACTCGACGAGTCAGAACTTCGCGAAGGCCCTCATGCGGTCGGGCCTCGACGTATTTACCCACCGCCACTATCCGTCTCGGATTCGCGGTGGCCACACCTATGTCGAGATCCGCGCGGCGGGGCACAAGGTACAGTCTCGGGGGGACGGGTACAACTTCCTCCTCGCACTCGGTGACTCCTTCGCCCGGAACCCGAAGGAAGGCGCCTACTACGGCAACGAGGAGATCAAGCCCCTCTCGGAGAACCTGGACGAACTCAACGAGGGCGGGATCATCGTCTACGACTCGGGGCTGCTCTCTGAGGACGATGTTTCCGAACTCGACCTCGAGGAGCGTGCCGAGGAGAACGACTGGCACGTCTTCCCGATCGACCTTCGAGCGATGGCCAAAGAGCACGGCCGCGAGGTCATGCGCAACACGGCAGGCGTCGGCGTCACGGCGGCGCTGCTGGAGATGGACCTCGAGCACATCGAGGACCTGATGCGCGACGCCATGCCCGAGAAGATCCTCGAGCCGAACCTCGAGATCCTCCACGACGCCCACGACATGGTCACGGAGGAGTACGACTTCGAGCACGACCTCCGCATCCCGGAGGGCGACCACGAGGACGAGCAGGCGTTGCTCTCGGGCTCGAACGCCATCGCCTACGGTGCCATCGACTCCGGCTGCCGGTTCATTGCCGGCTACCCGATGACGCCGTGGACGGACGTCTTCACCATCATGTCCCAGAACCTGCCCGACATGGGCGGGATCTCCGAGCAGGTCGAAGACGAGATCGCGGCTGCGGCCCTCGCCGTGGGCGCGAGCCACGCCGGCGTGAAGGCCATGTCCGGCTCGTCCGGCGGCGGATTCGCTCTCATGAGCGAACCCCTCGGCCTCGCGGAGATGACCGAGACGCCGATCGTGTTGCTCGAGTCGATGCGGGCCGGCCCCTCGACGGGGATGCCCACCAAACCCGAGCAGGGCGACCTCGAGTTTACCCTCTACACGAGCCAGGGTGACTCCGCGCGCGTCGTCTTCGCACCTGGTAACATCGAGGAGGCCTACGAGCAGACGCGCCTGGCGTTCCACGTCGCCTACGAGTACCAGATCCCGACGATCATCATCTACGACCAGAAGCTGAGCGGGGAGAACGAGAACGTCGCCGTCAGCTTCCTCGACCGCGAGCCCGACCCGTCGCTGGGTTCGACGCTCACCGAGGACGAACTCGAGGATCTCCCGCACGACGAGTCCGGGAAGTTCCACCGGTTCCAGCATGACGTCGAAAACGGCGTCAGTCCGCGCTCGCTGCCCGGCCAGAAAGGCGGGCGCTTCCTGGCGACCGGGAACGAGCACACGCCAGCCGGCCACATCTCGGAGGACCCCGACAACCGCGTCTTCCAGATGGACCGCCGGCTCGAGAAGCTCGAGGCCATCCGCGCCGAACTCGACGAGGAACACGACTCGAACCAGACGTACGCGGGCGACGAGTCGGCCGACTTCGGTATCATCACCTGGGGATCGGCCCAGGGCGCCGTCCTCGAGGCGACCGAGCGCCTGAACGAGCAGGGTCACTCGGTCAAGGCCGTCGGCGTCTCCGACATGATGCCGTTCCCCGAGGCCGAACTCACCGAGTTCATCGAGAGCGTCGACCAGGCGATGGTCGTCGAGATGAACGCCACGGCCCAGTTCCGCGGCCTGATCCAGAAGGAACTCGGGCGCTACGGCGAGAAGCTGACCAGCCTGCTCAAGTACAACGGCAATCCGTTCGAACCCGCCGACATCGTCGAGGGCTACGAGCTCAACGTCGACGGCTCGGACGCAGAGCCGGACGCGCAGGTTCGAATCGAACCCGCTGCAGGTGACTGACTATGAGTGCATTCAACGCAATCGGCGACGAACGCGAGATCGACCGTGACGAGTTCACGCCCGGTCTCGAGCCCCAGCCGACCTGGTGTCCGGGATGTGGCGACTTCGGCGTCCTCAAGGCGCTGAAGCAGGCCCTCCCGGAGGTCGGACTCACCCCGGAGGAAGTCCTGACCGTCACCGGCATCGGCTGCTCGGGCAAGCTGAACAGCTACCTCGATACCTACGGGTTCCACACGATCCACGGCCGCTCGCTGCCGGTCGCCCGCGCGGCGAAACTGGCCAACGACGGCCTGACCGTGGTCGCCGCGGGCGGCGACGGCGACGGCTACGGGATCGGTGGCAACCACTTCATGCACACGGCTCGAGAGAACCACGACATGACCTACATCGTGTTCAACAACGAGGTCTTCGGCCTGACGAAGGGCCAGACCTCGCCGACGAGCCCGAAGGGCCACACGTCGAAGACGACGCCCCACGGCAACGCGAAGTCTCCGATCCGGCCTCTCTCATTGGCGCTGACCTCGGGTGCGACCTACATCGCCCGCACGGCAGCAGTCAACCCGAACCAGGCCAAAGAGATCATCAAGGAGGCCATCGAGCACGACGGCTTCGCGCACATCGACTTCCTGACCCAGTGTCCGACCTGGAACAAGGACGCCCGACAGTACGTCCCGTACGTCGACGTCCAGGAGTCCGACGACTACGACTTCGACATTCACGACCGCAAGGAGGCCCAGGAGATGATGTTCGAGACCGAAAACGCGCTCTACGATGGCACCGTCCTCACCGGGCGGTACTTCGTCGACGAGCGTCCGTCCTACCAGCAACAGAAGAAGGAACTGGGCGAGATGCCCGAGGAGCCGCTCGCGGAGCGGTACTTCGACGACGACGCCGAGTGGGAGCGCAGCTACGACCTGCTCGAGCGACACAAGTAACCCCGTTCGAATCCGATCCCAATTCGGTTTTTCGCGCCTTCGAATCCGTTTTCGTCGGTGGCCGATCGAGATTCGACCCTCGACCCTCGACCCTTGACCCTCGAGTCTCGCCGCGTTCTCTTTTCACCACGAGACCCGTTTCTGCCGCTCGACGTGCTTAAATTGATTTCAGGGAACGCCTTTAGGACTCCTCATCCATCGTTCTCGTATGTCATCCGACAGTGAATCGGGGTTCGTCGAGGCGGTCTCCCTCGAGAACCTGCGAGAGAACGGTCGCGAACTGCTCTCGAAGAACGGCACGGCCATCGCCCTCTTCTACCACGAGGGCGAGGTCCGGGCGGTCGACAATCGCTGTCCGCACATGGGCTTTCCCCTCGCGGAGGGAACCGTCGACGACGGCATCCTGACCTGCCACTGGCACCACGCCCGGTTCGAACTCTCCTGTGGGGACACGTTCGATCCGTGGGCCGACGACGTCCGCACGTACCCGACGGAGGTCCGCGACGGCACCGTCTACGTCGACCCGAACCCCCCGCTCGAGACCTCGCCGGCCGAACACTGGGCAAAGAGGTTGGAAACGGGGCTCGAGGAGAACCTGCGGCTGGTGACCGCCAAGTCGACCATCGGCCTGCTGGACGCCAACGTGGAGTACACGGAACCGATGGCGACGACGCTCGAGTTCGCCACGCGGTACCGGGACTTGGGCTGGTCCTCCGGAGCCACCATTCTTGGTTGCATGGCGAACGTGATGGACGACCTCGAACCCGAGGACCGAAAGCGCGCGCTCTACACCGGCGTTCGCCACGTCGCGAGCGACTGCGCGGGCGAACCACCCAAGTTCGACCAGCCCTCGTTCTCGACGAGCGAGGTGTCCCTTGAACGCCTCAAAGACTGGTTCCGCGAGTGCGTCGAGGTGCGTGATGCCGACGGCGCCGAGCGCTGTCTGCGGACGGCCGTCGCGGCCGGCCACGCTGAATCCGAGGTCGCCGAAATCGTCTTCGCCGCCGCCACGGACCACCCCTACCTCACGACCGGCCACGTGCTGGACTTCGCCAACACGGCCTTCGAGTCCCTCGAGCACGTCGGCTGGGACCTCGCGGGGGACGTCCTCGCGTCGCTGGTCGAGCCGCTGGTGACTGCCACCCGGAGCGACGAGTCCTCGGCGTGGCGACAGCCGGTCGACCTCGTGGCCCTGCTCGAGGAGGTCTACGGCGGCGACGTGGGCGAGACGAGCGGCCTCGAGGCGCTGGCCGCGGAGGGTGCGGACGCTCGCGAGGCAGGCGAGTGGGAAGCGCCGGCCGATCTCGAGGCCACGTTGCTGGGTGACGACCCCGAAGCCATCGTCGACGCACTGGCCGACGCCGTCGCCGACGGCGCGACGACCGAGGACCTCGCGGCAGTCGTCACGCGAGCGGCCACGACGCGGGTCGCCCAGTTCGGCGTCGCCAACGAGTTCACCGACTGGAACACGGTCCACCACACCTTCACCTACGCCAACGCCGTCCACCAGACGACCCGCCGGACCGACGCCGTCGAACTGTACCGCGGCGTGTTCGACGCTGCGATGAGCGTCTACCTCGATCGATTCCTCAACACGCCGCCCGCGCCGGTACCGGAGCCGGGCGACAACGAGACCGGACGAGAGCCGGACGTGATCCTCGAGGCCCTCCTCGAGACGTTCGACCGCGAGGGCGAGGTCGACGAGGCGGGTCGACTCGTCGCCGAGTTCTTCGATTGTGGCGGCGACCCCGACGACCTGAAGGAGACGCTCGGCCGCGGGCTCCTCCGCGAGGACGCCGGCTTCCACACGCTCCAGAACGTCGAGGCGGCGTTCCGACAGTTCGACCTGCTCGCGAGGGAGGGAGCGGCCGATGCGGGGACTGGTGAATCGCCGGTTGACGAGCGTACGCGACGGATGCCGCTGCTCGCAACGGCGCGGTACATGGCCGCCCACTTCCCGACGAACCGCGAGGCCGAGCAGACGTTCCGGATTGCCTCGCGGCTGAATCGTGGGGAGGCGATCCACGAAGCCTGAGCTCGGTCGTCGGCTCGAGGCAGGTTCCGTCTCTGGTACCATCCTCCGAACGAGATCGGGAACGCAGAGATCGACCTCCTTTTGGTCCCCTCGCTCCTCTCTCGAGGCGTGGAGTGTCACGTCTACTACGAGGGCGACGACGACCCGAAGAAGTGCACGGCCCGGCGCCTCGAGCGCTTCGACCGGGCGATCCTCCATCGCTCGATGCGGGCCGTCCCCTACGGGGTCGTGCTCAACCCCCACGCCGAGCGGGCGCTCTCGCCGGCGGACGCCGACGACGCCCTCGACACGCTCGTGGCGCTCGACTGCTCGTGGGAGTCCGCCGAGCAGGCCGCGTTCTCGATGTCGGGCGTCCACCGGGCGCTCCCCTTCCTGGTCGCCGCTAACCCCGTCAACTACGGCCGCCCGTTCCGGCTGACGACCGTGGAGGCGCTCGCCGCGGCGCTCCGCATCTTCGGCCACGAGGAAGCCGCTGCCGACCTGCTCGAGCCGTTTCGCTGGGGTGAAACGTTCCTGACGCTCAACGAGGAACCGCTGCGGCGGTACGCCGGGTGTGCGGACTCGAGCGAAGTCGTCGCCGTGCAGGCGGACTATCTGGCAGACGAGGACACGTGAGTCGGTTTCTCTCCCGGATCCATCAGCTCTCGGTCGAGCCCCGATACCCGACGAGCACCAGCAACAGGACGCCGACCCCGCAGAGAACCAGCGGCGGGATGGCGACGACGCCGAGTGCCACGCCGTCCTGTCTGGCGAGCAGCACACCGACGCCGAGTCCCGAGAGGACGAAGCCCACGCCCATTGCCTGGATGCCCCGGTGGACCAGCATCGCTCGCATCGAAGTCACCCTGTCGTCGCTCACGCTCGGCGAAAGGGTCGAACCGGTTGTAAGCGTACCGTTCGACGGTTCGAGTTCCGTGCGGCTCGAGGTTCGCGTCCCGTGGTCGTATCTCGAAGGAGGGATCACAGCCGTTATATGGCCCTCTGGCTAACGACCGGTATGGCCAGTTTCGACGCCGCGGAAAAACGGACGCTCGAGAAGATGATCTGCATGCGCTGTAACGCCCGCAACTCCCAGCGAGCGACGCGCTGTCGCAAGTGCGGCTACAAGAACCTCCGCCCGAAGGCGAAGGAAGCCCGCGCGGCCTGATCGATCCGGCGTCTCTTCTCTCCACTCGAGGTCGGTCGCGTAGCGATAGCGCCGTCAGGCGTTAGTAACTGTAGCGATCGTTTCGTCCGTCCGAGGTCACGGCCCCTCTGCTGGTTACAGAGGAAGGTGGTTCGCAACGACGTGGAATTGCCGCGGTATCGCTATCCGAACAGTGCGTCTAATATCGTATTTGTAGTTACTATATAGACCATAGCAACTACAATAACTATACTAATGATGCCGGATTACTGCTCGTCGGGATACTTCGGCTCTCGCTTCTCCGCCCGCTCGAGCGCCGTCTCGATAACGTCCCTGATGTCCCCGTGGAACACCTCGCCGTGACCGGCGTACAGGTTGCTCGACGCCCTCGGGAAGCCGATCGAGCAGGTGCTGAAGGCTCTCGATGAGCGTCTCCCGTGACTGTCCTGGCATATCGGTCCGTCCGAAACTGCCGTAGTCGAACGCGCCATCGTCGTGGACGACGACGTCGCCGCTGAACAGGGTCGTCGCCGAGACCAGCGAGACGTGATCGTCGGCGTGGCCCGGCGTGTACACCACCTCGAAGTCCTCGTCGCCGATCCGAACTGTCTCGCCGGCCTCGAGCGCCTCGGTCCGGAGCGGGTGATCCGCGTACGCGTACACCGCGGGGTCGAACGCGTCGACGACGGCCTCGAGTTCGGCCACGTGGTCGCCGTGCTGGTGGGTCAGGACGACGGCCTCGAGGGCGTCGGTGTGTTCGCGGATAGCGTCGACGACGCCGTCCATCGCGCCGGCGTCGACGAGCGTGGTTCGTCCGTCGGTGACCAGGAACGCGTTGCAGGTGAACGTATCGGCCTCCTCGGTGACGTGGTGGACGTCCATATACGAACGAATCCGCGCCGACGACCAAAACGCTGGCCCTCGAGCGAGCACCCGATCCAGTGGGCGTCGACCGATTCTGAGGGCCGTCGAGTGCTGTTCAGGACGCTCGAGGACGAGTCTGCTCCCGTCACTTTTCGCTCTCGTGACCGGTCAGCGTTGGTTCGATTAGGTCGTCCGCTTAAGTAGGATCAGATCGAACGTGTTGGCATGACAATGGTTCGATTCGAGAACGGCACGGACACGATACGGAAGTGGGACGACGTCTTCGAAACCCTCTCGGCCGAACCGCGACGTCAGCTCATCGTTTCGCTCATGGATGTCTCGCCAGACGAGACGGTTCCGCTCCCGGAACGGGCGATCAATCCGGACGTCCCCGAAGACCCCGAGATGCTCCGGATGGAACTCTACCACCGCCATCTTCCCTTCCTGGCCGACCGGGGGTTCGTCGAGTGGGAGTCGGACCCATTGGTCGCCTCCCGCGGTCCGCGGTTCGAAGAGGTGGCTGTGGTGTTCGAGGCGCTCTACGCCCACGCCGACGAACTCCCCGAGTCGCTGGTCCTGGGCTGTCAGCGACTGGAAGAGGAACGACAGGCGCTGGTCAGTAACTGACGGCCTCGAGTCGGCGAACGTATCGACGTGGTGCCAGTATTCTTATTTGGCTTCGGCCTGTAGTTTACCGCGTATGGGGTTCGGAAGCTACGACGAGTCCGAACAACGAGACGTCGATACGGATTTTGACGAGGACGACGCGGTGAAGTCGGACGAAACCAACCACCAGGGGAGTATCGAATTCGAAAACGGCGCCTCGAGCGAGGAACTGCTCGATCGGCTCAAAGACATCAAAGATCGCAACTAGCGCGTCGGTTCACAGAGCGGGACCGCGATGAACCTGAAACCCGGGACGCGAGCGCTCGGTGTCGCCGAGTCGTACCGGCCCGGGGCTGACCAGAGCACGCTCGCCGGCGCCGTCGTCCGCGCCGACCGCGTGCTCGACGGCGCGATTTTCGACCGGTGTACCGTCGGCGGCCTCGATGCGACCGAGGCGATCGTCTCGCTCGTCACCAGTCTCGATCGCCCCGACGTTCGCGTCTGTTTCGTCGGCGCGGTCGCTCCCGCCTGGTACAACCTGCTCGACCTCGAGACGATCCACGATCGGACGAGCGTTCCCGTCGTCGCGGTCACCTTCGAGGAGAGCGACGGTCTCGAGTCGGGCATCCGCGAGGCGTTTTCCGGCGAGGCGCTCGAGACGCGCCTCGAGCGGTATCGGTCGCTCCCGCCGAGGCGATCGGTTCGTCTCGAGGGTGAGACGGGTTCGGACTCGGCAGGTTCAGAGGAGATGAGTTCAGACGGAGCGGAGACCGTCTACGTTCGCGCAGTCGGCCTCGACATGGACCGGGCTGCGTCGTTCGTCCGGGCGTTCACGCCAGAAGGTGGTCGCCCGGAGCCGATTCGCGTCGCGCGTACGCTGGCTCGAGCGGGCGACGCGTATCGCCACGAGCGAGGCGGTCACGAGTAGCCGTCGATCGCCATTTGTCCGTCGTGTGTCGGTCGTCGTGCATCGTGTATAGACGCCGTCGTGTAGAAACGACTTTACCTCCCTCGGGCAATTTTCACACCATGCAACTCGGCACCGGGCTGTTCACGTGCCAGCAGCGGCCGGACGACGACCGCTCGATGAGCGAACTCTACGACGAGGTCCTCGAGCTTGGCCGGGCCATCGACGACGTCGGCCTCGATAGCGCGTGGGTCTCGGAACACCACTTCGCCGAGGACGGCTACCTCTCGGCGACGATGCCCACCCTGGGCGCGCTCGCCGCCGCAACCGAGAACGTCGAGATCGGGACCTGCATCGCGCTCGCGCCGCTGTACGACGGCGTGCGCCTCGCAGAGGACGCCGCGACCGTCGACCTGCTCTCGGGCGGGCGGATGACCCTCGGACTCGCCATCGGCTCCAATCCCCGGGAGTTCGACGCCTTCGGTGTTCCCCGCGAGGAACGGGTCGAGCGCCTGGCCGACCAGGTCGACCTCTGCCGGGCCGCCTGGTCCGAAGGCCCGCTCGAATACGACGCGCAGTTTCACGACGTCTCCCACGACGTGACCGTCACGCCAAAACCCGATGGTGACGTCCCGATCATGCTGGGCGGAAAGGCCAAGCCGGCCGTCAGGCGGGCCGCACGGACCGCCGACGCCTGGTGTGCGCCCTCGTCGCTCTCGCTTCGGGGCCTCGAGAAGCGCGTCGAGGACATTCGAAACGTACGCGAGGAGGAAGGACTGGACGACGACTTCGGCATCTACGTCATCAAGCACGGCTTCGTCGGCGATTCCCGCGAGGCGGCCTGGGAGGCCATGCGAGACGGCTACCTCTACATCCAGCGACGCTACGCCGAGATTTTCTCCGGCGAGCCCGTCGAGGAACTCCCCGCAGAGCGCAAGCAAGAACTGAAGGAGCAGGCGATTTTCGGCACGCCCGAACAGGTCACCGACGAGCTCGAGACCTATCGGGAAGTGCTGGGTGACGACATCCACGTCATCTTCCGAACGTACCACCCGGGCACCGACACCGAGGCCATGCGCGAGTGCATCTATCGGCTGGGCGAGGAAGTCGCGCCCGAACTCCGCTGACGCCTTCTGGACGCTTCTAGCGCGGTTTATGTAGCTCGCGGTTACTGTTCCTTGCGGTCACTGTTTCTCGGTGTTCCTCAGAGCTGTGAGTGGCTGACTCGTGCGTCTAGAAGTCCGGCAAGTCCTCCGGTGGCTCGTACTCGGCTTCCCAGTCGATGTACTCGTCCTTGAGGAGCTCACAGACCAGTTGCCCGAACTCCGTGAGCTCGGCATTGATCGAGGAGACGGTCCCCCAGGAGTCGAGTTTCGGGTGATACTCCTTTTCCTGCCAGTCCTCGGGAATGCCCGGTGCGTGGTAGCCGACGCGGTCGGCGAAGTCGTCCCAGAAGAAGTCGAATTGCGAGAACAGGCCGAGGTCGGTCGCGATCTCGAACGCTCGCGGCTCGAGGTCGGCGTCCTCGCGCCAGGCGTCGAAGGCCTCCTCCCAGGCGCCCTCCTCGAGGAACGCCTGGAGTTCCTCGCGGCGGTAGTCGATGTCGTCGGGTTCGCCGACGACGGTCGCGTCCTCGTACTCGTTGGGGTCGACGTAGGAGAGTTCGGGCGGATCCGGGGGCTCGACCTCGAGTGTCATGGCAGGTGGTACGGCCGGGGTGTGAATAAGGATTGGTACAGCCATCTCGTGCCGGCGCGAACGCTGCGACCCGAAGGCTCAACACGCTCGCGCGCCAGATGCCGGCCATGACGCGCTACGAGGCGGTGATCCTCGACGTCGACGGAACCCTCGTCCGCGGCGACCGACTGCTGCCGGGCGCGGCCGCGGGCATCCGGGCGATCGACGACGCCGGCTGCGACCGCCTGCTGTTCTCGAACAACCCGACCCGCGGGGCGGCCCACTACGAGGAGCGACTGTCGGCGCACGACCTCGCCGTCGATCCGCGTCGCGTGCTCACGTCCGGAACCGTCGCCGCCGAGTTCCTCGCGGACGCCCACCCGGAGACGTCCGTCTTCGTCGTCGGGGAGTCACGACTCGAGGCCCTGCTCGAGGCGGCCTCGCTCGCCGTGACCGACGACCCACGGGAGGCGGCCGTCGTCCTTGGGTCGATCGACCGCGACCTGACCTACGACGACCTCGGCGACGCGCTGACGGCGCTCGAGTCCGCCGACGCGTTCTACGGGACGGACCCGGACGTGACGATCCCGACCGACGGGGGAATGGTTCCCGGGTCGGGGACGATCATCGCTGCGATGGAGGCCGTTGCGGAGCGCGAGGTCGACGGCATCCTCGGCAAGCCCTCGGAAATCGCGGCCGACGCCGCGTTCGAGCGCCTGGGCCTCGAGGGTGGCCCGGAGCGAACCCTCGTCGTCGGCGACCGGTTGAATACGGACATCGAACTCGGCGTGCGGGCCGGGACGGATACCGCGCTGGTGACGACTGGCGTGGCGAGTCGCGCCGACGTCGCGGCCGCCGACCTGGAGCCGACGTACGTTCTCGATTCGCTGGCGGAACTCGAGGACCTGCTCGGCTGACCCGGACCGTGCTATCGCCTCGCAAACCTGGCATAGTTTCTTGAGCCGACCGGCACAGTCACACCTATGGACGATCAGGAGTTCGTCACGCCACCGCCACTCGAGCGCGGAAGCCGGATCGCCGTCGTCGCTCCGGCGTCGAATCCCGCGCTCGAGGCACCTCACGTCTACGAACTGGGACTCGAGCGCCTGCGAACCGTCTTCGACCTCGAGCCGGTCGAGTATCCGACCACGGAGATGGGCCGGGAGGAACTCTACGAGAACCCCGAAGCCCGGGCTCGAGACGTAATGGATGCCTTCGCGGACCCCGACGTCGACGGGGTGATCGCCGTCATCGGCGGCAACGACCAGATCCGGATGCTCTCACACCTCGAGCCGGACGTCCTCCGTGAGAACCCAACGCGATTCTACGGCTACAGCGACAACACCAATCTCGCGACGTACCTGTGGAACCTCGGAATCGTCTCGTTCTACGGTCCCGCGGTGATGGTCGAACTGGCGATGGACGGCGAGCTGTTCGATCACACCATCGAGTACGCCGAGCGGGCGTTCTTCGAGGACTCGATCGGGACGGTCGAACCGGCCAAGCGATTCACCGACCAGCCCGGAAACTGGGCCGATCCCGAGGCTCTCGAGGAGCCACGTGAGACGGAAGCGAGCGACGGCTGGCACTGGTCTGGCGGGACCGACGCCGTCGCCGGACGGGTCTGGGGCGGCTGTCTCGAGATCATCGACCAGCAGTTCCTCGCGGACCGGTACCTGCCCGGGGACGCCGCGCTCGAGGGGACGGTGCTCGCCCTCGAAACGTCCGAGGAGGTCCCCGTCCCCGAGTGGGTCGCCGGCGTGTTGCGCGCATTGGGTGAACGCGGTCTGCTCGAGCGCTTCGCGGGCGTGCTCGTCGGTCGACCGGCGTCCCGGTCACACCAGCAGGATCGGCCGCCCGAGTGGCGCGAAACCTACCGGGAGCAACAGCGCGAGGTGGTCGCGGACGTCCTCGCGGAGTACAACCCCGACGCGCCGGTGGTGCAGGGCCTCGAGTTCGGCCATGCATGGCCGACAGTGCCGATCCCGATCGGTGGACGGGTCGAGATCGATCCCACCGAAGCAACGATTCGGTTTCCGTAGGTCCGAGACAGGGGCGGGGAGGGACGGGGAGGGAGGCGAACTCGAGTCCGGCGGATCGCCCTCGATCGTCAGGGCCACCGAAGGTCCCCGACGCCGAACGGCTTCAGACGGGGAAGGCCTGCCGCGATTCGTTCAGGCGTAACTGGCCGGGTCGGCCGCAGTGCGTCAGGCAGGGGATCGCACACGCCCTCCGGCGCCGGCTCAGTCGCCTCTTCGGCGAGCATTCGGACGCCGGCGGTCGTCACGATGGGCGTTTCGAGCGCTCGTTCCTGGACCCAGGACAGGGCAATCTGCGCGTGAACCGGCGCGGGAACGATCAGGGGCGAGCGCCCGATCACGTCGCCGACGCGGTTCACGAGGTCGGTTACCGTCAGCTCCTCCGGGCCCGTGACGGCGACCGTCGTCTCCGAGAGCCGGTCCTCGAGGATCGACGCCGCCAGTACGTCGACGAGGTCCTCGATCGCGACCGGCCGAATCCGACGCGCTCTGAGCCCGACCCGCGGGAACACCGGAACGGTCGCGAGCGAGCGGGCGATTCCCCATAGCATCCGATCCCCCGGTCCGTAGACCACGCCGGGTTTGACGACCGTGTACTCGAGTCCCGACCGGCGGACAATCCGTTCAGCTTCCCACTTCGACTCGTGGTACGCGCACCCGCAGTCCGGACGTGCGCGCAGGTAGCTCGTGAGGACGAGCGTCGAGACGCCCGCGTCGGTCGCCGCCTCGACGACGTTCCTCGTCCCGTCGACGTGGACGGCCTCGTACGTCTGTGCCCTGCGCTCGTGATTGATTCCGGCGAGGTGGACCACGGCCTCGCAGTCGACGAACGCCTCACGTAGCGTCCGCTCGTCGGTCACGGCGGCTGGGACGAATTCGACGTTCTCACGCTCGAGCAGGTCGACGTTGGGCTCGTCGACCCCTCGAGCGATCAGCACGAGGTCGTGCCCGTCGTCGCCGAGGCGTCGAGCCAAGTGCGATCCCACGAATCCGGTGCCACCCGTGATCGCGATTCTCATCGTCGGGTCCGACGACGCTCGTCGGGTTAGTAGCGTCGGTCGCGTTCCATCGGTCGGACGGCGGACAGTCCGGTACTGACGTCCCACTGTAGACGCGGCCCGTGTCACCGAGCGCTCAGCGATCGCCGGTATCGTACTCCAGCGCCTCCCGACGTAACTCGTCGCCGCGCTCGGATTCGACCGTCAGGTCCGGAACCGGCGTTGGCTTGCCGTCATCGTCGACGGCGACGAACGTGAAGACCGACTCGGTCGTCTTCTCTCGCTCGCCCGTTCGGAGGTCCTCGCGGTAGGTCCGAAGTCGCGTCTTGATGCTCGTCCGACCGGCCTCGAAGACGTACGCCGAGATGAACGCCACGTCGCCGACCTGGATCGGCCGCTCGAAGTTCATTCGGTCGACCCGGGCCGTGACGCAGGTCTCGCCCGAAAACCGCATCGCCGACATCGCGCCGATCTCGTCCATCCAGAGCATGACGTTCCCCCCGTGGGCCGTCTCGAGGTTGTTCGAGTGATTCGGCTGGACCATCTCGCGGTTTTCGATCAGCGTCTCGAGGAGCGCGGTCATCGCTGCTGGCTTCTCCGTCCGGGAATCAGTGTCTTTCGGTCGGTTTCGATCACCTGCGACGCGCCTCGAGTATCAACACCAGCACTTATCACGGTGGCCTGCGGACTCGGGACGAACGAACCGATGGGTGCCCGAGACAGCGGTAGAGATAGAGACAGCTACAGAACCCTACGCCGATGGCTGGGGGTTCCCGGTCAGGTACTCGTCGGCGGCCTCGTTCTCGCCACCATGCTCGGCCTCGCGTGGCTCGCCGCGCGGTCGATCGACGGCCTGACGTTCCGCCTGGCGGGAATCGTCGTGCTCGGCCTCGTCCTCTCCGCGCTGCTCCTCGAGGTGGCCGCGCTAACCGGTGGTCGTCGACGACGGTGATCGGGCGCTCGTATCCGGAGCCGGTATCGGATCGTCCGCCTACCGCTCGAGGAACATTTCGTTACCCTTCGATACTGGTAAAAGCCGTGAGCGAGTTACCCCGACAATGAGCGATGCAGGTGATGCGACCGTTCCGGACCCACCCGAACCGCCGGAACGGGGTCGTGGCTCGATCCACGTTCTCGGGACGGCCCACGTCTCCCAGCGGAGCGTCGACGACGTCCACGAGACGATCGACCGCGAGGACCCCGACGTCGTCGCCGTCGAACTCGACGAGGGGCGGTACCGCCAGATGCAGGGCGGCACGCCCGACGACATCGAAGCGAAGGACCTCCTGAGCGGCAACACCGTCTTCCAGTTTCTGGCCTACTGGATGCTCTCGTACGTCCAGTCTCGCCTCGGCGAACAGTTCGACGTCGAACCCGGCGCCGACATGCAGGCGGCCATCGAGGCGGCCGAGCGCAACGGCCACGGCGTCGCCCTCGTCGACCGGGACATTCAGGTGACGATTCAGCGGTTCTGGGCACGGCTCACCGCCACCGAGAAGCTCAAGATGGTCGGCGGGCTCGCCCTCGGGGTCACCGATCCCCGGACGCTTTCGGTCGCCTTCGGCGGGGTGTTCGGCCTCGCCCTTGGGCTCCTCTTCGGAACCCTGTTCGCCACCACGGCCGGCCTCGAGAGCGCACTCGGCCTCGGAATTACGAATCCGACGATGCTTCAGTACGTGGGCGCGCTCGGCATCGGGCTGATCGGCGGGCTCTTCGTCGGGTTGCTCTTTCTCCCGTCGCTCGAGCACGCAGACGAGTACACCGGTCGCTTGCTCAGCGGCTCTTCGCTCCGGGTGGTTACGGGTGCCGTGCTCGGCGTCGTCGGAATGGGGGTACTGGTCGCGACCGAGACGTTCGTCGGCCCGTTCGACGCCGGTGCGCTCGAGGCGGCCGGGGACTTCGCTATCCGTGGCCTCGTCAGCGGACTCGCCGGACTCGGGATCGGCGTCGCCATCGGCGCGGCCATCGGTCTCTTGCTCGAAGCGCTCACGTCGGACGTCGAGAACATCGAGGAGATCGACATCGAGGAGATGACCGACGGGGACGTCGTCGCCGCCATGATGGAGGAGTTCCGCCGGTTCAGTCCGAGGGGGGCCAACGCGCTGATCGACGAGCGAGACGCCTTCATCGCTCACAAACTCCACACGCTCAGAGGGCAGGGTTACGACGTCGTCGCCGTCGTCGGCGCCGGCCACAAAGCCGGCATCGAACGCTACCTCGCGGCGCCCGAGACCCTGCCGGCTATGGAGTCGATCACGGGAACGGCATCCAGTCGCCGGTTCTCGATCTTCAAGGTCATCGGCTACCTCGTGATGATCGCCTTCGTCAGCTTCTTCTTCCTCCTGTTGATGGCCGGCGTCCGGGACGTCTTCTTGCTCAAGGTGTTCCTCGCGTGGTTCCTGTTCAACGGCGTCTTCGCGTTCACGCTGGCTCGCCTGGCCGGTGCGCGCTGGACCAGCGCCGGCGTCGGTGGCGCCATCGCCTGGCTCACGAGCATCAACCCGCTCCTGGCTCCCGGCTGGTTCGCCGGCTACGTCGAGCTCCGGTACCGGCCGGTGAACGTCACGGACATCAGGACGCTCAACACCATCATCGGCGACACGTCGAAACCCATCACGGAGTCCATCGAGGAGATGTTCGACGTGCCGCTGTTCCGACTCATCATGATCGTCGCACTGACGAACGTCGGGAGCATGATCGCGACGTTCCTCTTCCCCCTGGTCGTCTTACCGTGGCTGGCCGGCGGTGAACTCGGCGGGGTCGACGCGTTGATGAACGAACTCATCAGGGGCGCCCAGAACAGTCTCGAGTTGATCTACGAGGTCCTCTCGTGAGCTACGAGCGACCCTCCCCGCTCACCTTCAGTGATCGGGAACTGTTCGACCTGGCGCTCGCGTGGATCGTCCTGAGCGTCGCGTTCGCCCTCCTGCTCGCCCCCATTCACCTCGGACGGGCTTCGCCCGGCCACTTTGCGACGATGATCGCGCTGAGCTTCGTCACCGTCGGCGTCGCGTTCCTCTTGCACGAACTCGCTCACAAGGTCGTCGCGGTTCGCTTCGGCCAGGTTGCGGCGTTTCGGGCCGACTACCAGATGCTCTTTCTCGCGATCATGAGCGCGCTGATCGGCTTCCTCTTCGCCGCGCCGGGCGCCGTCTACCACCGGGGACAGATTACCTATCGCGAGAACGGGCTGATCTCCGTCGCCGGCCCGGTGACGAACCTGATTCTCGCCGGCCTCTTCTTGCCGGTGCTCGTCGGGACGCGGGTGCTCGAGGGACCGGCGCTCCTCCAGCAGATCGGACACATGGGCGTCGTGATCAACCTGTTCCTGGCCGCGTTCAACATGATCCCCTTTGGGCCGCTCGACGGCAAGTCCGTCCTCGAGTGGAGCAAGCCCGTCTTCGCGGTGACGTTCGCGACGTGTGCCGGCCTGCTCGCGCTGTTTTACCTCGAGTTCGGCCTCCCGTTCTGACGATCCGTTCTTCCAAGCTAAAACGACGATTTTAGCCTTCATCGGCTTTTTCACCGCTGTTTTCGTACGAACGGGTATGAACAGGCGAGCAATACTGGCTGCACTCGGTGCCACGACGGCGGCCGCGGCGGGCTGTCTGGCCGACGAAGCTAGACCCTCGAGTGTGAACGACAGAAACGGCGCTGAAAACGGTGAGAACGGTGACGACGGTGGAACTGACGGCGGTGGTGGGGACGAGAGCCGCGTCCTCGAGGCGTTCGACGGCGAACCGACCCGGCCCGAGTGCGACGTCGAGTCGGAGACGGTCGAGGTAGAGTACGGGGACGACCGCGAGGAGCACGAGACGGCCGAAACGATCCCCTACCCCGTCATGCCGGAGGGATTCGACGAAGAGGCGGTGATCGACTATCTCATCGCGTTCGATGAAGCGTACCTCACTCACGACCTGCTGTGTGACCGATCCGGTTCGGGTCGAATCCTCCGCATCGGTCACAGCGTTCGGGAACGTGAGACCTTCGACTGGCACGAGGGAGTCACGACCGTCTTCTTGCTGCGTGCGGCCGGCGCGACAGCGGGCGTCTCCGATGACGGAGCGGTCTGGGAGGCCGACATCGGATTCAGCGCGGTCGTCTACGCCATCGACAGGGGTGGCGTCGCGAGGGCGGAGTTTCATGACGCCGCGGCCCTCGAACGGGACGAGCGTGAGGCCACGGCGCCGGATCCTCTCGAGGACGGGACGCTGGTGGCGACGTTCGAGGGTGGGGTGATGTTCTGAGCACTCGAGGGCCACCTCATCGAACTGGAATGGTCGACGGCCGCGAACGACCACGCGGTTTGATGGCCGGGGCATCCCTTCTTTGTACTCGAGCCATGACCGATATCGATACCGACCACACGATCAGCTACGAGGACGGCAAACTCTACGAATTCACTCCCGACCTCGAGCCGGCGATCACCGTCGAGTCGGGCGATCGCCTGACCGTCGAGACGGCCGACAGCCTCGAGGGCGCGATCCAGGATGATTCGGACGTCCTCAAGGCGGTCCCCGAGGAGGTGAACGCGGCGACGGGTCCCATCGCGGTCGACGGAGCCTCGCCAGGGGACGTACTCCGGGTCGAGATCGAGGAAATTCGCATCGCGGAGGACGCGGGCCGGGTCGTCACCATCGACGGCTTCGGGTTGCTCGACAGTCACGAGAACGTCGAGTCGCCGCGGTCGAAGATGACGCCGGTCGACGGCGATACTCTCGCCTTTGGGAACCTCGAGGTGCCGCTCGCGCCGGTGATCGGAACCATCGGCGTCGCCACCGCCGAGGACGGCTACAGCACGCTCGTGCCCCACGACCACGGCGGCAACCTCGATACGACCGATATTACGGCCGGCAACGCGGTCTACTTCCCCGTCTTCCAGGAGGGCGCCATGCTCGCGATGGGCGACTGCAAGGCTGCGATGGCCGACGGCGAAATGTGCGGGACGGGTTCGGAGATCGCCACCGAAATCGACGTCACCCTCGAGGTGCTCTCCGACCCTGCAACGAGCCTCGAGCGCCCGCTGGTCGAGACGAGCGACGCCTGGAAGCCCATCGCGAGCGCCGAGACGCTCGAGGCGGCCTGCGAACTCGCGAACCAGGACGCCATCGCGTTGCTCGCCGCCGAGCACGACTTCGACGACACCGAGGCGTACATGTTCTCGAGCCTGGTCGGCGGCCTCGAGATCAGCCAGGTGGTCGACCCGCTGGTCACGGTTCGGAACGCGATTCCGAAGGCCTACCTCTCGAGTCCGTTTTGAGCGGGTAGCGACTCGAGCGGGCGGGAGTGGAGGCGGTTCGCTGTCGTTGCCGTCGCGTGTTTCGTCGTCGACAGTGTCTGACTGCGGCCTTTTGTCGACGTATCTGCATGGTTAGGCGCAGTTTTCACCTCGATACTCGAGAAGGGGCTGGTACGATGTCGAAGACACGACCGACGGTTCGCAATCAGGAGGTCGCACACCGGATACTCGCGAATCCACGACGACGACGGCTCCTCACGACACTCACGGAACGAGGGCAGGATACAGTCGAGGGCCTCGCCGAGGCGGTTGCGAGACGGGAGTGCCTGCCGGACGACGCCGAGGACCGTCGACGCGCTCGACGGGACGTTCACGTTTCGCTCGTCCACGTGCATCTGCCAATGCTAGCGGATCACGGGCTCGTCGAGTACGACAGGGGCGAGGGCGACGTAGTTTTACTCGAGGGAGCGGAGTCCCTCGCGTTCGAGGGGGTCATCGAACTGGCTGTCGGTGAGGCCTGACCTCTCGAGCGGCTAGATCGAACTGCCGCACTCGACACTACCGCACTCGACGCCACCAAACGCGAGTCGCCGAACGCGACACTGTCGGTCGGTGTGGCATCTGTCGGCTCGCCCACTCCGACGCTGGACCGGTGACCTTTTGGCCTCGCCCCGTGCTCTCTCGAGCATGACCAACGAGGCGAACGAGGTGGGGGGTGGTTCCGGCGGTGGCGACGGGGACGGCGACGACAGCGGCGACGGTAACGGTGAGCCGGAGGAACTCACCTACGCCGAGACGGGCGTCGACATCGACGCCAGCGAGGACGCCACGGCCGCGCTCCTCGAGGCGTTCGGGAGCGGTATAACGACCGAGTACGCCGGCCTGCTCGACATCGGTGACCGCTACCTCGCGCTGGCGACCGACGGGGTCGGCACCAAGCTCCTCGTCGCCGAGGCCATCGAAGACTTCTCGACCATCGGTATCGACTGCATCGCGATGAACGTCAACGACCTCGTCGCCGCGGGCGTCGAACCGGTCGCGTTCGTCGACTACCTCGCGGTCGACGAACCCGACGACGACCTCACCGCCGAAATCGGCGAGGGGCTGGCGACCGGTCTCGAGGAGGCGAACCTCACCCTCCTCGGCGGCGAAACCGCGGTCATGCCCGAGGTCGTCACCGGCTTCGACCTCGCCGGAACCTGCGCCGGTCTCGCGCTCAAAGATGAAATTCTCGATGAAGACGCCGAAGCAGGCGACGTCCTCGTCGGCTTCCCCTCGAACGGCATCCACTCGAACGGCCTCACGCTCGCCCGCGAGGCCGTGACCCGGAACCACGATTACGGTGACACCTTTCCGCTGAACCCCGAGGTCACTATCGGCGAGGAACTGCTTCGACCGACCCGTCTGTACACGCACTTGCTCGAGCCGATGCGACGCCACAACGTTCGAGCCGCCGCACACGTCACGGGCGGCGGGTGGACGAACCTGCTCCGAATGGGCGAGAACCGGTACGTGATCGAGGAGCCTCTGCCGGCCCAGCCGATCTTCGAGTTCGTCGCCGAGGAGGGGAACGTCGCCGACGAGGAGATGCACCGCACGTTCAACATGGGGACCGGCTTCGTGGTGGCTCTGGACGAGTCAGACGCCGAGGCGCTCGTCGACGAGACCGACGGGGCGGTCATCGGGCGCGTCGAGGACGGCGACACGGTCGAGATCCGCGGTCTGTCGTTATCCTGAGCGTCACGCCTCGAGAGCTGTCTGTATTCACTGTATTCAGCCTCGAGCCGCCTACATCCCCGGTGGCGGCCCCTTTCCCGAGTCGTCTTCGAGCTCGACGTCGAGGCCCATCGACTTCCGTTTCTCTTCGAGGGCCTTGATCTTCCGGTAGTAGTAGGCGACGCCAGCACCACCGACGGTGACGACCACGAGGACGACGCCGGCGAAGATGAAGACGTCCCGTCCCAGGTAGTACCGGATCGAGATCGAGCTATCGACGTGCTCCCACCGGAGATGCTCCCGGTCGTCGACGACCTCCCGTTCGTGCCCGCCCGGGTTCACCGACCCGAAGAGGTAGTTCGTCGATCGATATCCGGCAGGGAGGATGACCTCGTAAGACCCGTCGACGTACGCCGGCAGGTAGAACTGACGCTGGCTCGCGGGACCGGTGAACGCCAGCGTCCCGTTGCCGTCCGGAACCCGGATGTCGGTGCTCGAGCGGTCCTGATCGACCTCGAGTTCGGAGCCGGTGAGTTCGGTGCCGTTCGGGTACCAGTAGCGGACGGCCCGAACCTCGAGTGGCTCCTCGCGGTAGAGCGTCGACCGGTATAGCGACACGTGTTCGGTGTCGTTCAGGTCGTAGACGGCGCGGAACTCCCCGTCACTGATGAACGATCCGCTCTCGACGTCGATGGCGACGTCCGCCTCGCGGTCCCGGAGGTCGTCGTACGACTGGGACTCGTCGAGGGTCTCGTCGGAGATGCCGCCGAAGAGCATCGTACACCCGGCGATCGTCGTGAGCAGAGCCACGGCGAGCGTTGCGAGGACGAGGCGGCGGGTGACAGCTGCCATATCAGGGAACGACGCAGCGCAACTCCGCCGGCAGGTACGAGCCGATGCTCGAGAGTAGCCCCGGCGGGTCCGTGTCGTCCGTACAGATGACGCTCTGCTCGAGTAAGCCCAGCCGTTCGACCGTGACGTAGTCCTGGGCGTGGCCGGCGCGATTGAGCGTCGCCCGGACCTCCGCGCGGGTCGCGCTGTTGACGTTCAGGCGGCCGGCCCCGCGCGTCCACTCGAAGAGGCGGTCGCGTTCGGCGTCGGCCAGCCGCGATCCGTCCGCCTCGTCCGGCCGGTAGACGAACTGCAGTGGCAGGTGCTGGACCAGGCCGAAGCGCTCTCTGACCTGTGCGGGTGATCCCGGTCCCAGGCCCAGCTGGTCGGCCGGGATTCGAACCCCGGTCTCGGTTCCGACGTCGAGGACGAACCCGTCGTCGTCCCACGATTCGAGCGTGCCGACGTAGGTTTCCCCGGCCTCGAGGTCGGGGACTATTTCGCCCCACTCCTCGCGGAGGACGTTGCGGGCGACGACGGCGTCCTCGCCCTCGATCGTGACGGAGGGGAAGTCGTCGTGTCGGACGCCGAGCTCGAACTCGACGTCGAGTTCGCCGATCTCGTTGTCGACCAGCGATCGCAGGGAATCCAGCGCCCGCTGGCGGGCATCGCCGTCGACGTACAGTTTGGTTGCGAGGACGACCATCAGGCGGTGGATTCGACGTTGAGTTCGTCCTCGAGGGCGTCGAGGCGGTCGTCCATCGCCCGGACGAGCCGGCTGTTGTCCATCGATTCGACGGGCGAGCCACACTCGGGGCACTCGAAGCCGAAGTCCATCGCTTCGCCGAACTCGAAGCGAATCGAACAGATCTCACAGAGGTAGAACTCGTGGTTCTGCTCGTACTCCCGACGGTCGAGGAGGGCGTCGTAGAGCCGGTAGAGCTCCTCCTCGAGGTTCTCCGGGATGTTCTCGTACTCGAACGTCCAGAGGTAGGTGAGCCAGCCGGAATCCTCGTCGCGGAGGCGACGGTAGGTGGCGAGGTCGTTCTCGTACAGGATGAACAGCGCCCGCCGCACGTCGTTCAGTTCGAGGTCCAGCGTCTCGGCGAGTTCCTCGTCGGTCACCTCTCCGTCCGGCGGTGCCGCCGCGACGGGCATCCCCTTGGGACCGACGAGCTCGTGTAAGTACTTCTGGATAACCGGGTCCTCGAGCAGGTCCTCAAAAGCCATTACCCCGTACTAATCGCATGCGGCCATTAAGTCTTGTTACTCAATGCTCGTTATTCGGTACGCTGTCCACGACGCTGTCTACCGTGTCGGCGTCGAACCGCGAGTTTGTGTCTCTCGAGTGTGGGTGTCCTGGTTTGGGGCTACCTGTCTCTGACCCTCACTCCTCGTCGGCCGAAACGACCCGCTTACCTGTCTCCATCGGAACCACGCGTCGATCCGCGTCTTCCCACTCGCACTCGAGCTCGCACCCCTCGAACAGGCGGTCGAGGAAGACGGCCAGCCCCGCGACCTCGGAGTGAGGCTGATTCGTCACGCCGACGTTCCAGTCGGCCTCCTCGTAGACGTCGAAGGGCACCTTCTCGGCGCCGACGACGACCAGGAGGGGGTCGCCGTCCTCGTGGTGGGCCGTTCGAACGGCGTCCTCAACGTCCTGGACGCGCTCGCCGTACATCGTGAGGTGGACCACCTTGCCGTCCCACCCGCGGATGACGCCCTGGGGGGAATCGGTTAACTCGACCGCGAACGGCCCGCCGAAGCGCTCGGTGATGTCCGCGACCGTCTCGAGGGACTGGCCGGCGTTGTCCGGGAGGAGGACGCGGTCGGCACCCAGCGCCCGGGCCGTCAGGCCGACGTGGGTCGTCATTCGCTCGTCTCGCCCGGGGCGGTGGCCGAGTCGGAGGACGGCGACCTCGGGGTTGCGACGCTCGTTCATACGAACGCGTAGCTTGCTGGGACATATGTGCGTTCGGATCCGTACTCGCTCCGGCTCGAGACCGCTCGTGGACGCTGGCCGAGAGCCGCTTCGGCGGTAGCTTTTTGCTCACACCGGGACACACACCGGCATGCACTCGACGGGATCGTTGGCGGCGCAGGGTGACTCACGATGAAACCGGGCACGTGGCTCGAGACCGCCCGCGAGGAGCGGTGGGGAATACTGGTGGATCTGCTGTTCGCGATCATTTGGGTGACGATCGTCGAGCTCATCTTCAGCGCCCTCGAGGGGCCAACCTGGGCGTACTACGCGCTCATGCTCGCGGGAATCGTCGCCTACTTCGCGTTCGTCTGGAATCTCGAACTGGCCCGGGAGTGGTACGGCTCCGGCGAGAAGCGGTGAGGGTGGGGGCGGGGTTCTCGAGGTCGTCACCGAACGTGAGCCGAAGATCATTTCGAACGCGAACCGTAGTCTCGAGATCACTGCTACTGAGCGATGAAAACACGAAAAACGGAACGGGTTACCGGGGCTACCGTTATTCGTCGACCGACTTCCGGGCGTCGACGACGAGCACCGGAACGGTCGTCGACCGCAGGGTCCGTTCGGTGACGCTACCCAGCAGGGCGCGTCTGACCCCGGAGCGACCGTGGCTGCCCATGACGACGAGGTCGATATCGTTGTCCTCGACGTAGTCGGCGATCAGGGCGTGCGGTCGACCGCCCGAGTAGTGTTCGACCACCGAGATGCTCCTCGCCTCGGCGAGGTCGCGAACGTACCCGGTCGCGGCTTCCGCCTTCTCGCGAAGCTCGGTCATGCCCTGGAAGTTGCCCTGCCGAAGTCGATCCACCTGCTCGGTGCCCAGTCCGTAGGCCACCGCGTCGGTGTCGACGACGTACAGCGCGTGTACCTCCGCGCCGTACTTCTCCGCTAAGTCGAGCCCGTGCTCGACCGCTACCTCCGCCACGCTGCTACCGTCCGTCGGGATGAGTATGCGTTCGTACATCGTTAGTCGTCCGCCGGCGTTGGTCCGCCGCCGTTCTTCTCAGCGACCACGTCGGCCGCCGTCTTGTCTTTGGGCATCGGTTCCGGACTGTGACACTGCCTGACCATCTGCTTGGTCTCGAGGGGCGGTTCTGCAGTGACCAGCGAAACGGCGATGGTGACAGCGAAGACGACCGGAACGCCGATCAGTCCGGAGCCGATGGCAGGCATCCACGTCTCGAGGAACCCGATTCCCCAGGGCGTGGTCTGGAAGTGTCCCTCGTTGAACATCGGAATGAGCCAGACGATCAGTCCGGTCGACATTCCGGCGAGCGCTCCCGGACGATTGGTGTTCTCCCACCAGAGTCCGAGGAAGAACATCGGGAACAGCACGATGGCCGCGAGCGAGAACGCGAAGCCGACCAGCGCCGCGATGGGCTGGGCCGGGTTGAGCGAGAACAGGATCGTCAGCACGCCGAGCGCGACGATGCTCAGTCTGCCGACGAGGACCTGTTGACGCTGGGTCGCGTCGGGGTTGATGATGTTCGCGTAGATGTCGTGCGAGATGGCCGACGAGCCGGCAATGAACAGTCCGGCGACCGTCGCGACCGCCGCGGCGATACCGCCCGCAGCGACGAAACCGACGAGCCAGGTCGGCAGACCTGCCAGTTGTGTCGCCAGCACGACGATGACGTCTCCAGCCTCGCCGCTCATACCGGGATCACCGTACGCCGGGCGGACTTCGTTACTGTAGAGATCGGTCCCAAACGCCGCGTACGCGGGTGCCGACAGGTACAGCAGACAGATGAAGAACAGCCCCCAGGTGCACGACCAGCGTGCGGTTCGTTCGTTCTCGACCGTGTAGAATCGAACCAGCACGTGGGGGAGTCCGCAGGTCCCGAAGATTAGACTGAACGCCGTCGCGACCCACAGGTAGTAGCTTCCGCCCGCGAACGGATCGTAGAACTCGCTGCTGAGTTCGGTAATCAACGCGCCGTACTCGAGCTGTGGCAGGAACGTCGAGTAGCCCGCCGTCCACCCGGTAACCAGCACGCCGATCAGGAACGCGCCGATGAGGATGACGTACTGGAGAACCATGGTCTTGGTCGCCCCGAGCATCCCCGACAGCGACAGGTAGGCAATGGTGATGACCATGAAGATGATCATCATCGCCTGGTAGCCGCTTAGCCCCGGAATCCCGGGATCGCCGAGGATGTACAGGCCGACGAGTCCCATCCCTCGGGCCTGCCCGAGCGCGTAGACGAACCCGATCAGGAACGTGGTGACCGCCGCGATGGCCCGGGCGGCGTCGGAGTTGAATCGATCGCCGACGAAGTCCGGTGCGGTGTACTTTCCGAAGCGACGCATCTGGGCTGCCAGGAAGATGAGCAGAACGAAGTAGCCGGTTGTCCAGCCGACGACGAACGCCAGGCCGTAGACGCCCGACAGCGCGATGAGAGCGGCCATACCGAGGTACGACGCCGCCGACATCCAGTTCGAACCGATGGCCATGCCGTTCTCGATGTTCCCGATCGAGCGCCCAGCGACCCACATGTCCGACGTATCTGCCACCTTGTAGAAGACGCCGGCCGCCAGAAACAGCCCCATCATCGCGATGACGATGATCGCCGGGATCGGTTTAAATCCGATGTTCAGCCCTTCGGGAAGCAATTCTTCGTCTCCCTGCAGGAGGATAGATGTGTCCCCGATCAGCGAGAGCACGGTGAACGCGAGACCGTTCATCGATCGACACCTCCGTCGGTCGCCGCCGGCTCCGAACTGGTGTCGGTCTGGGTCGTTTCTGGCGCCTGTATCTGCTCGATTCCGTACTTCTCGTCGATCTTGTCGCGCTTACGCACGTACCAGACCGATAACAACAGCGCACCGCCTGGTCCGACGATCGCGATCAGGAAGTAGTGAAGCGGAAACCCCAGTCCCGGAATCGTCTGGGTCATCACGCCTGGGGCCAGCCGCGTCGCGGTGATCGGTCCGAAGACGATCACCGCCCAGAGGGCGAATCCCGACAGAATGACCCTGTTGTGATCCCGCATGAACGGGGTTCCCGGCTTCAGCAGGTTAATCTCGACGTCCAGGTAGTCGATCTCCTTCTCTCGTTCGACGTCCGAACGGCCGCCATCGGTCGCGACGGTCCGTTCTTCGTTCTCCGGTTCGTGAGTGGTATTATCTGGCATTGTATCGTTCGTGTATCGTGTGCTGTGATTGTGGTCTCGATAATCGATAAGCGGTGATCTACCCAGGCCCCTCCTCAGTCGTCCCCAACCTGGGCAGCGATGTCCTCGACGACGTCCGGATTCCGGAGCGTCGAGGTGTTACCGAGTTCGTTGCCCGAGGCGATGTCCTCGAGCAGGCGGCGCATGATCTTGCCCGACCGGGTCTTGGGGAGTTCGGGCGTGACGATGACTTCTTCGGGCCGGGCGATAGGTCCGATAGCGTCCTCTACCCCCTCTACGATGCGCGACTCGAGGCTGTCGTCGTCCGCGTATCCGTCTTCGGGGATGACGTAAGCGTAGACGGCTTCGCCTTTGATGTCGTGGTCGCCGCCGACGACGGCGGCTTCGGCGACGCCCTTGACGCCGACGATGGCGCTCTCGATTTCCATGGTGCCCAGGCGGTGCCCGGAGACGTTGATGACGTCGTCGACGCGTCCGAGGATGGTGATGTAGCCGTCGTCGTCGATTTTCGCGCCGTCTTCGGGGAAGTACACCCACTCGTCGCTCTCTTCGTCGGAGTACTCCTGCCAGTATTCCGAGAGGAAGCGCTCGTCGTTGTTGTACAGCGTGCGCAGCATCCCCGGCCAGGGGTTATTCACGGTGAGGTAGCCGGCGTTGCCAGCCTCGACCTGATCGCCGCTGGCGTCGACGATTCGGGCGTCGATGCCGGGCAAGGGAGGCCCCGCGGAACCGGGTTTCATCTCGCCGATGCCGGGGAGCGTAGTGATCATCATCCCGCCGGTCTCGGTCTGCCACCAGGTGTCGACGATGGGGCACTCGCCGTCGCCGATGTGGTCGTAGTACCACTGCCAGGCGCGGGGGTTGATCGGTTCGCCCACGGTCCCGAGGAGGCGCAGACTCGAGAGGTCGTGTTCTTCTGGGTACTGCTTGCCCCACTTCATGAACGCCCGGATGGCGGTGGGCGCCGTGTAGAAGATGTCGACATCGTTTTTCTCGACCAGTTCCCAGAGCCGGTCTTTCTCGGGGTAATCCGGGGTGCCCTCGTACATCACGGTGGTCGTCCCCAGCGCGAGCGGGCCGTAGACGATGTAGGAGTGGCCGGTGATCCAGCCGATGTCGGCCGCACACCAGTAGGTGTCTTCGGGTTTGACGTCCAGCACCGCGTGGGAGGTCCAGGCGGCGTACGAGAGGTAACCCCCCGTGGTGTGTTTCACCCCTTTGGGCTGGCCGGTCGTACCCGAGGTGTACATCAGGAACAGCATGTCCTCGGCGTCCCTCGAGACCGGCTCGACCGGCTCGCCTTCGTGAGCCTCGACGAGTTCGTCGTAGTCGCGCTGGTTCTCACCCAGCGAGTGCGAGTGATCGTCGCCGAGGCGGTCGACGACGACCGTCTCGACGTCGTGATCGACGCCCTCGAGTCCCTCGTTGGCCTTCGAGAGGTGGTCGAGGCCGTCCCCGCGGCGGTAGTAGCCGTCGCAGGTGACGAGGTACTCGCTGTCGGCGGCGTTCATCCGCGTCGCGAGCGCGTCGGCGGAGAAGCCCGCGAACACCACCGAGTGAGGTGCGCCGATGCGGGCACACGCGAGCATCGCGATGGGGAGTTCGGGGATCATCGGCAGGTAGAGGGTGACGACGTCGTCCTCCTCGACGCCTAACTCCCGCAACGAAGCAGCGAACGCCTCGACCTCGTGCAGCAGGTCGCTGTAGGTGTAAGTGCGCGTCTCGCCTAACTCGCCCTCCCACTTGATCGCCGCCCGATTCTTCGCGCCGTCCTCGACGTGGCGGTCCAGACAGTTGTACGACGCGTTGAGTTCGCCGCCGGTGAACCACCGATAGAACGGCGCGTCGTCGTCCTCGAGGACGGTATCGTACTCCTGGTTCCAGGAGAGCAGGTCCGCAGCGCGCTCCCAGCACCCCGGCCAGTTCTCCTCGAACTCCTCGTAAATCCCCGGATCGCTCACGTTCGCTTGCTCGACGAACGACGACGGTGGTTCGTATGTCTCCCCCTCGGCTAACCGTGCCTCGAGTTCAGGTTCTTCCTGTGCCATGTTACACTACAGCAATACGAGATAAGGGGGGTAAATACCGACTCTAGGTGAGCAAAATCACGCCAGATGGGAAGCTCGAGTAATCAGTCGAATGAGGTTAATTTGGCGATTATTTTGGGTATTTGGGGGCGGAATATATTCTGGGCACAACCCGAACGTGTTCGAGACGAGTATCTCCAACTGTCAGGACAGCGCGTGGGCGACGAGCGACTTGCGGTATCTAGACAGTTAGGGCCGGTCGTCGAAGAACGTCCGCAACAGTTCGTGCTGGCCTTTCCTGAGGTGGTTGTGCAGGGTCGGTGAGGAGACGTCCATCGCGTCGGCGATCTCCTCGGCCGTGCTTTCACGAGGCCAGTCGTAGTAGCCGCCGAAGTACGCCGCTCGAAGCGCGGCCTCCTGGCGGTCGGTGAGTCGCTCCTCCAGGCCCGTTCGAAACGCGCGGGCCGTCTGGACGGAGCGCTCGACCTGGCGCTTTCCGACGAGCTCCGACGCGGGAAACGCTGCGCACAGGCCATCGACGACGGTTCTGACGTCTGTATCGCTCGCGCACTCGGCCGTGATCGTCGTCGTCCCGTCCCTGGTCACCGACTCGAGTACGGTCACGCCGTACTCCATCAGCGTGAGCGCCGGCGAGGAGCCCTCGACGACGAACTCGAGGCGGCTGCCGTCCGCGTAGGTGTCGATCACCCGGCACTCTCGAATGCCGGCGTCCGATTCGGCGTGCTCGAAGACCGCTGCCGGGGTGGCGTCGGTGACGTGGACGTAGTACAGCTGGGTGTGGTCGTCGATGGGGACGAGCGAGTCGAGTTCGAACCGACAGTCGAGTCGGGCGCTGGCGTCGACGAAGAACGACGCCGCGTCCCGGCAGGCGAACTCGAGTTCGATCACCGCGTCGGAGAGCAGGAGGTTGCGTCGCCGGACGGCCGCGATAGTGTGACCGACCTGGGAACCGAGGGTCTCGAGCCAGGCCCGTTCCCGTTCGTCGACCGTCTCGCGCGCTGTTCCAAGGATCAGCGTCCCGTAGACGGTGTCGCCGTAGCGGACGGGAACCGCGAGGAGCGCCCCGTCGAAATCGTCGATCGAGACGTTCGTCTGGACGCTTCCGTCGTCCAGGTCGCCGTGGTTCACTTCGTCGGCTTCCTCGAGGACCGTCTGCAAGTGCTCGATCGTCGCGTCCTCGAGGCCGCTCGCGGCGTACCACTCCCGGCGGGTTCGCGAGGCGGTCGTTCGGTCGATCCAGGCGAATTCGTACGGCCCCTCGTCGACGAGTGCGCGACAGACCGCTGTTTCGACGGTCTCGTGCGTCGAGGCCTCGAGCAGCGCGTCCGTGACCGCTCGAGCGGGTTCGAACCGCTGCCGATGGTCAGGGGTCGAGTCCTGGCACGAGAGAACGACGAACCCCCGGTTCCCGTCGGCGACGAGAGGGACGATCGTCTCCATCACGTGCACCTGCGACCCGTCCGCTCGGCAGCGCCACCCGTCGACGTCGACCCCGTCTTCGTCGTGCACGGTCTCGAGCAGTCGGTCGGGAACGCCCTCGTCGACGGCCGCGTCCGGAAAGAGGATTCGGACGTGTGAGCCGATCACGTCCGCCGCCGCGTAGCCGAAGCAGTCGGCTGCCCCCTCGCTCCAGCGGTCGATACGTCCGTCTGCGTCGAGGCGGAACCAGGCATATCGGTCGGAGTGCTCGAGCGCGTCTCGCAGCGTGTCTGCCGTCGAATTCCCCGCCGATTCATTCGCTCGTTCCTCTACCGGTCGACCACCGTTCGAGAGGGCCGAGGGGATCGACGGTCGATCCGGCGGGCCCCCCGTTTCGAGCGGCTCGAACGCTCGAACCAGCTCGTCGGGCGTCGGGCTGGGGAGGTAGGGCTCGAGTGCCTCGAAACTCTGCCAGCCACCGGCAGCCTTGACGGCTTGTGGGTTATGAGTTTCGCGAAGTGAGCGTTTCGCGAAAAAGCGTCGCAGATCGCTCGAGGAGACGGTCTCGAGCGTCG
This sequence comes from Natronosalvus caseinilyticus, assembly GCF_017357105.1. Taxonomy (NCBI): domain Archaea; kingdom Methanobacteriati; phylum Methanobacteriota; class Halobacteria; order Halobacteriales; family Natrialbaceae; genus Natronosalvus; species Natronosalvus caseinilyticus. Next base: position 3,942,669 of record NZ_CP071596.1, on the reverse strand, counting down.
GATCGTCGAATCGCTCGCTCGCCCGGGTGCTCACCTCGGCGACGAGCATCTGGACGCGACGCGGCGTGACGGGAACGAGGCGGTCGTCGTCGCCAATGCCGTTGCCGTGGGCGTACTGGCGAAGCGCTCGTTCGACGCGAGTCGGGAGGTAGGCGACTCGAGCGACATCGTCGCTCGACTCCGTCGAGGCGGGAACGGCGAGCCCGTATCGTGGTGGATCGGCGCGAAGCTGTCGGACGCAACCCGGCGTCAATCGGACGACCTCCGCCGGGCGAAGGCCGACGTCGCCGCACAACCGAACGACGAGGGCCTCGCGGTGGGTTTCGGCGGTGTTCAACAGCGCCTCGTACCGAGTCGTCGTCAGCACCGCCGATCCATCGACGGACATGCTTCGTGATATCTTCTAACACGAATATAAGTGTGGCCTTTTCACGCGACGTAATCGCTTGGACCGGCGCCATCACTGCTCGAGGTGGCCTCGTTATCGTTCGAGTCGGCCGATAGACGACCAGGATCCGTCTCTGCCATCGATTTCGCTTCTCCGGAAACGACGAAACACTATAGATCGCGAACCGCCGACTGGATCTCCCCGACGATCTCCGGATTTCGCAACGCGCTCGTGTCGCCCAGCGGTTCGTCGTTCGTCACGTCCTCGAGCAGGCGGCGCATGATCTTGCCCGAGCGAGTCTTTGGCAACTCGGGCGTGAACACGACGGTTTCGGGTCGGGCGATGGGCCCGATCTCGGTCTCGACGGCCTCGAGAATCCGTTGTTCGAGAGCGTCGCCGTCGTCGGTGGCCCCTTCGGTACTCACGTAGGCGTAGACGTCGCCTCCGTTGGACCCGCCGACGACGGCCGCCTCGGCGACACCCTCAACGCCGGCGATGGCGGACTCGAGTTCCATCGTGCTGACTCGCTGGCCGGCGATGTTGAGCACGTCGTCGACGCGCCCGAGGATCGTGAGGTAGCCGTCCTCGTCCATCCGGGCGGCGTCGCCACTGGCGTAGCGCCACTCGCCGGCGTCGGGGTCGGAAAATTGCCGCCAGTACTCCGCGACGTACCGCTCGTCGTCGTCGTAGAGCGTCTCGGCCATCCCCGGCCACGGTCGCCCGAGCGTCAGGTACCCTCTCTCACCGGGGTCGACCACGGTGCCGTCGCCGTCGAGCAGGTCGACCTCGATGCCGGGCAACGGCGGCCCCGCGGATCCCGGCTTCATCTCGTCGACGCCTGGTACCGTCGAAATCGCGATGCCGCCGGTCTCGGTCTGCCACCAGGTGTCGACGATGGGGCACTCCCCGCCGCCGACGTGCTCGCGATACCAGTGCCAGGCTCGCGGGTTGATCGGTTCGCCGACGCTCCCGAGTAACCGGAGGCTCGAGAGGTCGTGGCGTTCGGGGTACTGTTTCCCCCACTTCATGAACGCGCGGACGGCCGTCGGCGCCGTGTAGAAGACGTCGACAGCCATTCGCTCGACGATCTCCCAGAGCCGGTCGCGGTCGGGGTAGTCAGGCGTCCCCTCGTACATCACGGTGGTCGTCCCCAGCGCGAGCGGGCCGTACACGATGTAGGAGTGGCCGGTGATCCAGCCGATGTCGGCCGCACACCAGTAGGTGTCCTCGGGTTTGATGTCGAGGACGGAACGGGCGGTCCAGGCCGCGTAGGCCAGATAGCCGCCGGTGGAGTGGACGACGCCCTTCGGTTCGCCGGTCGTTCCCGAGGTGTACATGAGAAAGAGCATGTCCTCCGCATCGCGCGAGACCGGCTCGACCGTCTCCCGGGAGTGGGCCTCGAGCAACGCGTCGTAATCGTACTCGTCCGAGCCGAGGACGTGTGGGAGTTCCTCCTCGAGACGGTCGACGACAACGGTCGTGATGTCCGCGTCGACCGAGAGAACGGCGTTGTCGGCCTTGCTCTTCTGGTTGAACGCGTCGCCGCGGCGGTAGTAGCCGTCACAGGTGAGCAGGTACTCGCTGTCGGCGGCGTCCATCCGGGTCGCCAGCGCGGCCGCCGACAGCCCGGCGAAGACGACTGAGTGGGGGGCGCCGATTCGGGCACAGGCGAGCATCGCGATCGGGAGTTCGGGGATCATCGGGAGGTAGATCGTCACGACGTCGTTCTCTTCGACGCCCAGCTCGCGCAGGGCCGCCGCGCACTCGTTCACCTCGACGTAGAGCTCCCGGTAGGTGAACGTCCGGCGCTCGCCGTCTTTTCCCTCCCAGCGAATCGCCGCGTGGTTCTTCCGGCCTGACTCGAGGTGGCGATCGAGGCAGTTGTACGAGGCGTTGAGCGTTCCGCCGGGGAACCAGCGATAGAAGGGCGGGTTCTCGTCGTCGAGGACGGCCACGTAGGGGTCGTCCCACTCGAGCAACTCACCGGCTCGATCCCAGCAGTCGGGCCACGTCCGCTCGAAGGCGTCCGTGAGGTCCTCGTCGACGTTCGCCTGCTCGACGAAGGACGTCGGTGACGATTGGCTCGGCTCGTCGCTCGAGGTCCCGTCGTTCGGAACCTCGTCTCTGTCTCCCATTCTAGGTGAATCTGATGGAAGTGAAACGAATAAGCGTTCTGTCGGCGGCGAACGAGCGCGTCGATCGATACCAGCTTGTCGGGCGCTCACGTGGAAAGGGGAGGGAAGAGGGCAGGAGCGGGAGACGAGGAGAGGATCAGAACAGGTTGGCCTGCTGGTATACCGACAGCCCCTCACTCGTGATCTCGTACGGTTTCTTCTCCCGGGAGTGGTTCGCGTCCCGGATCTTCTGGATCTCGATCGCCAGCCGCGTCTCCCGGAAGTCGTCCGGGCGCACGTACTGCAGGACGAACACGGCGTCGGTGAGGTACTCGACGATCCCGTACCGGGAGGCGTACGGCGAGGTTTCCGATACCTCGCTCGTCAGCATCGCCGTGACGCCCGCTTCCTTGAGGCTGCGCGTGAAGTCGTAGATCTCGTTGCGGCGCTTCGCCCGGTCCTCGTACATCATCTCGAGCAGCGAGACGGAGTCGAGGACGAGTCGCGACGCGCCGAAGTCCTCGATGAGTCGAGGCAGGTCGTTCCGGATAGAAGTGAGGCTGTTCGCCATCTCGATCGGGTCAACGCCGACGACCGCGAGCTGGCCCGTCTCGACGTACTCGTCGAAGGGGTAGCCCTTCTCGGTGGCGCTGTTGATCACCCGTTCGCGACTCTCCTCGAGCGTGATGAACACGGCGTTCTCGCCGCACTCGAGGCCGTAGTGGAGGAACTGGAGGCCGAACGTGGTCTTGCCGGTGCCGGCGGGCCCCATCGCGACCATGAGCGTGCGTTCGGGGACGCCACCCTGGATCATTCGGTCGAGGCCGTCGATTCCCAGGTCGATCCGCGGTAACTCGCTGTCGACGTCCGCGTCGAAATCGGTTTCTTCCGGTCCACCGAGGTCGAAGTCGAGGTCGTCGAAGCCGTTCGGCCCTGTCTGGGCGTCTCCCGAAAATCCCGTATCGGCGCCGACGTCCGGCACCTCGACGTTGTCGAGGGCGCTGCCGAAGTCCTCGTCGAACAGCGAGGTCGAGGAGTCGTCCGAGTCGTCGGAACCTTCGATTTCCGAGTCGTCGGAGCCTTCGATTTCCGAGTCGTCGGAACCCTCGATTCCCGAGTCGTCGACACCGTCTTCTGCTCGCTCGTCGCCCACCGTTTCCTCGCCGTCGTCGGTCTCGGTTTCGCGTTCCTCGAGGGCGCGCTCGAACCAGTCGTCCTCGAGGTCCTCACCCATCGTAACCACTCCGCAGGGGGGTTCGCGTCCGGGGTTGGGGGTCGGCAGGGTGGTCCATGGTGTCGTCGCGTTCGGGCGGTGACGTTCGTTTCCGGGGAAACGCCCCAGAACGATGAATGTTGTTGCCGCCTTGGCCAACCTGGAACTCGTTGCCGTCCCAGCCCGAAACTGGATAGGATGGGTTTTTGCCCGCGGAGACGCTACCCGGCAGGTATGGGAGTCGACGTCGGCATTGTCGCTCAGCGAGGGAACGACCGGGCACAGCGACTCGCGGCCTCGCTCATCCGGACCGTCCACGACCACGGTGACCACGCCGTCGTCGACGAGGCGACCGGACGGGCAATCGACGCGGATTCTGCCCCGCTCGAGGCGATGAACGACTGCGCGTTCGTCGTCAGCATCGGTGGCGACGGGACGTTCCTCTTTACGGCCCGCGAGGCCGGCGGCGCCCCCCTGGTCGGCGTCAACCTCGGCGAGGTCGGCTTTCTGAACGCCATCTCTCCCGCCGACGCCGTCGAGACGGTCGAGACGTTGCTCGAGGAAGCCCACGAAACGGGATCGATCACCGGTCGTTCCGTCGCCCGCCTGACAGCAACCGGCAACGGTTGGACGCTCGCACCGGCGCTCAACGAGGTCGTCGTCCACGGCCCGAAGCGGGGGCCGGCGGGTGGGGTCGACGTCGAAGTCGCAGTCGACGGCGAGACCTACACCACGAGCCGGGCCGACGGCGTCCTCGTCTCGACGGCGACCGGCTCGACGGCCTACAACCTGAGTGAGGGAGGCCCGCTGGTTCGGCCGACCGTCGACGCGTTCGTCGTCACGCAGATGTGTGCGACCGAGGCGATGCCCCCGCTGGTCGTCGGGGCCGAGAGCGAAATCACGCTCACAGCCTCGGGCGCCGAGACGGCCTGGGCGATCAGCGACGGGCGCAATCGACAGCCACTGGACCTGCCCGAGACGATAACGGTCCGGGCTGCCGACGATCCGATCACGCTGGCGGGGCCGTCGGTGAACTTCTTCGACGCGCTCGAGAAACTCGAGTGAGCGCGGACTACTGGCTGCTGACTTCCGCTCCGTCCTCGCCTTCGACCAGCCGCTCGAGGTGTTCGGGCGGAACCGCACCCTGGGCGGCGTAGCCGTCGTAGACGAACGTCGGGACGCCACGAACGCCGGCTCGGCCCGCCTCCGAAAACAGCTCCTCGAGGCGTGATCGAAGGCGCTCGTCTTCATCTTCGTCTTCGTCATCGAGTGCCTCCCGAACGACGTCGCTGGAGACGCCGACCTCGTCGGCGATTTCGAGCAGGACGTCGTGGTCGCCGATGTCGCGGCCGTCCTGCCACAGGGTGTCGTAGATCGCGACGTCGAACGCCTCCCAGCGCTCGGGCACGGCGGAGGCGACGGCCAATGAGGCGAGCTGGGCGTCGTAGGAGTCGACCTCGATGGCGAGGTCCTGAACCATCTCGACGTCGTAGCGCTCCTGGAGTCTGCGGACGTTCTCTCTGGCCTGCTCAAAGTACTCGTCGTCCTTGCCGTCGTCGGCGTCGTGATCGATCGAGCCGTCGGGGTTTCGCTTCCCGCGTCGGAGGTCGAACGGGTGCCAGTCGATGGCGAGCGGTTCCGCCCGGGACTCCCGGTAGCGCTCGAGGGACTGGCGCCCGAGGTAACAGAACGGGCAGACGTAGTCCGCGTAGAGAGTGATTGTGTCCGGCCCGTCGCCGGTACTCGCTCCGGAGTCGTTCGACTCGAGGCCGCGCTCGTCGTCGATCGGGCTCGACTGGTCGGTGGTCATCGTGCGTGGTAGGGTCGCCGTCCACAAAAGGGCCGCCCCGCTCGAAGCCGTTGCCGGTATCACTCGTCGTGGAATTCACCGTGGAACTCGTCGCCCGCGTCGTCGATGTCGGCGTCGGTACCGGCATCACTCGTCGCATTCTCGTTACCCGAGTCATCCTCGCTTGTCGCGTCGTCTGCCTCGACGGATTCCGTCACGCCCGTCGGCAGGTTCGGATCGCGGTAGGGCGTCCGTCCGTAGGCCGGGAGCTCGCCCTCGAGTTGTCCCTTGAGTACGCGGCGAAGTCGGTTGAGACTCGTCGTATCGAGCCCGTGGCGGGCCGCGAGTCGTTCGAACGTCGGGTCGTCGGTGATGTCGTGGGCGCGGTACTGGCCGAACAGTTCTTCCATCCGCTCGGGCGAGAGTTCGCTCACGTCCACGTCGTCGAGGCCGAAGTACGCGCGCCGGTCGACGTCGACGACGTGACGGATCACCACCAGTGCGACCGTCGCGATGGCGCGCTGGCTCCCGAACGCGGTGAGGTCGATTTCGTCCATCACGCCGAGTGCCAGATCCCGCTGCCACGGCGTCAACTCGAGGGCGTTACAGAACGCCTGGGTCGTCCGCAACCGGTCGAGACGGTGGGCACGCTCGGCGTAGCCGGGTGTCGCGGGGTGCTGCTCGTCGTGGAGTCGACGGACGCTCGACGAGAGGTCCGTCCCGGGCGAGTCGGGTCGACCGATGACGGTCGCACTCGGGGTGATGACGCCCCACTGGCGAACGGTGGCGTCGCGCTGGTGAGCGGCCCGCGAGAGCGACCCCGAGCCGGGACGGGTTTCGATTTCCCGCTCGCCGTCGTCGCCACTCGGTCGCTCGAGCCTGGCTCCCTGCGGCACGCCGTTCGGACTCATCCTCGTGCGTGGATGGAACGTTGACGGTGAAAAACCCTCGCTCGCGTTCTCCTCGAGTGATAGGTTCGTACTCTGGCCGCGAAGCTACCACTATGGAGAGGGAAACGTCGGCGCCGCCAAAATGCCCTTCATAGCTATACCTTGTGACGAGAGGTACTTAATGGAATTCGCGTATTGGCGACCCCTCGTTTGGCCCGCTCTGTCGAGTCGATCAGCCGTTCGAGACCGTCTCACGCTCGAGATTCGACGTAGCTATTTTCTCGAGGCTCGACCTACGCTGACCGCTCGAGTCTCACTCCCAGATCGTAGAGCACGTCGAAGAACGACGGGAACGAGACGTCGACGTGTTCGGCGCCCTCGATCCGCGTCTCGCCCGCTGCCTGGAGAGCGGCGACAGCCAGCGACATGACGATCCGGTGGTCGCCCCGACCGTCGACCGCCGCGCCCTCGAGCGAGGAGTCGCTGCCGTGGACGGTCAGGGACTCGCGCTCCTCCGTCGTCCGCACGCCCATCTTTCCCAGTTCTTCGGCCATCGCGCTCACGCGGTCGGTCTCCTTGTAGCGGACGTGCTCGGCGTCCGTGATGTGGGTGTCGCCCTCGGCGACGGCGCCCAGGACCGCGATTGTCGGTAGCAGGTCGGGCGTGTCCGCGACCGACACCTCGACGCCCTCGAGGTCACTCCGGGAGACCTCGAGGATCCCTTCCCCGTGGTCCCAGACCACGTCGGCGCCCATGCGCTCGAGGATCTCGAGGATGGCGCTGTCGCCCTGTGCGCTCGGGTAGACGCCGCGGACGCGGACGCTTTCGTCGCCGGCGACGGCCCCGGCGGCGGCCAGGTACGAGATCGAAGAGAAGTCGCCCGGAACGTGGTAGGCGCCGTCCGCAGCCTCGTAGGACTGGTCGCCGTCGACGGCGAAGCCGTCGTCCGTCCGTCGGGCGGTGACACCGAAGTCGTCGAGCACCTCGAGAGTCACGTCGACGTAGGGTGCGGACTTGAGTTCCGTCTCGAGGGCGACCTCGAGGCCGTCCTCGAGCAGGCTGCCGGCCATCAGCAGGGCCGACACGTACTGCGAGGAGACGTCGCCGGGGATCGAGACGCGGTTTCCAGAAACGGGACCGGTCACGACCAGCGGCGCCTGGCCGTTCCCGCGCGTGCTGAACGCCTCGCCGCCGAGGTCGTCGATCGCCTCGAGCAGCGGTCCCTGCGGGCGCGAGCGAAGCGATTCGTCGCCCGTGAGGACGGTCGTCCCGTCGGCCAGCGCTGCTGTCGCGGTTACCAGGCGCATCGTCGTGCCGCTGTTGGCGCAGTCGATCACGTTGTCCGGGACGCTTGGCCGACCGTCGAACCCAGAGACCTCGAGTCGCTCGTCGCCCGCCCGCAGGACGTCCCCGCCGAAGGCCTCGACGGCGCGTGCAGTCGCTTTCGTGTCGGCCGACCAGAGCGGATCGTGGACGGTCGCCTCGTCGGCGTAGCCCGCAGCCAGGATGGCCCGGTGGGTGTAACTCTTCGATGGCGGCGCGCGGGCGGTCCCGCGAACGCTCGAGGGCGAGAGGGTGACGTGCATGCTCGTCGTGTGGTGGACGGGGCATAATACGGTACCGGTGGGCTGGATATTTGCATGCGTCCCGCAAGCCTTATGTATAGAATAGTACATTGATGTACGATAATGGAAACCACTGGTGACCTCGCGCCGCCCGTCCGGTCGATCCTCGAGTCGGCCGGGGAACGCGGCGGGGCCGACGCGGTTCTCGACGTCGACCCGCGCTCGTTCTCACGCGCGCTCGAACGGGCCGAAGCCGATGGACGGGTGCCGATCATTGCGGAAGTAAAGCCGACGAGCCCCACGAGCGACAGGGTTCGGGACGACGATCCGGCTACCCTCGCCCGGGAGATGGTCGCGGGCGGGGCGACGACTATCTCCGTCCTCACCGAACCGACTCACTTCGGCGGTTCCGCTGACGCGCTTCGAGACGTTCGAACGGCCGTCGACGTTCCCGTGTTGCGCAAGGACTTCGTCCTCGAGGAAGCCCACCTCGATCTCGTGGAAGCCGATCTCGTGCTCTTGATCGCCCGCTTCGTCGACGACCTCGCAGGGCTGCTCGCGGCCGCGCGGGACCGAGGGTTTCAGGTCCTCGTGGAGGTCCACGACCGGACGGAACTCGAGACGGCTCTCGAGGCGGGCGCCGACATCGTGGGCGTGAACAACCGTGATCTGGCTCGCCTCGAGGTCGACCTCGAAACCTTCGAGTCGGTCGCGCCCCACGTCCCCGACAACGTGACGCTGATCGCCGAGAGCGGGATTTCGACGCCCGACGACGTCCGTCGAATGCGCGACGCGGGAGCCGACGCGCTGCTCGCCGGGAGCGCGATCATGGACCACGCGGGCGAAACCGACGGTGACGTACGAGCGAACACCCGACGACTGACGACGGCAGAGGCAGATACGACATGACCGAATTAGAGACGAGCGACGACGGCACCGAACGCACTCCATCCGCGCACGAGACCGAAACCGAACACGAGGGGGACGATCGATCTCTCGAGGACGGAAGCTTCGGCCGCTTCGGCGGTCAGTACGTCCCCGAGGCGCTGATGCCCGCCCTCGAGGAACTCGAGGACGCCTACCGGCGCTACGTCCTCGAAAACGAGGACGGCTTCATGGACGAGTTCCGGCAACGACTTCGGGACTTCGGCGGACGCCCGACGCCACTCCAGCGGGCCGATCGACTCAGCGAGCGCTACGACCGTGACGTGTACCTCAAGCGCGAGGACCTGGTCCACGGGGGCGCGCACAAACTGAACAACGCCCTCGGACAGGTCCTGCTCGCGAAGTACATGGGTAAGGAGCGAATCATCGCCGAGACGGGCGCCGGCCAGCACGGTACGGCGACCGCGATGGCCGCCGCCCATCTGGACATGCCCTGCGAGATCTACATGGGTCGAACGGACGTGAACCGCCAGCGACCCAACGTCTTCCGAATGCGGATCAACGGCGCCGAGGTGAACCCGGTCGATGCGGGTCGCGGAACGCTCAAGGAAGCCATCTCGGAGACGATGCGCGACTGGTCCCAGACGGTCGAGGATACCCACTACGTCATCGGCTCGGTCGTCGGCCCCCACCCGTTCCCGGCGATGGTCCGGGACTTCCAATCGGTGATCTCCGAAGAGGCGCGCGAGCAGTGTCTCGAGCAGATCGGCTCGCTCCCAGACTCTGTTCTTGCGTGTGCGGGCGGCGGGTCGAACACGATGGGGGCGTTTCACCACTTTACCGCCGACGAGTCCGTGTCGCTGTACGCCGTCGAAGCCGGCGGCTCCTCGCTCGAGGTCGACGAAGATGCAGGAGTCGCCCCCAACTCCGCGACGCTCTCGACGGGCACAGAGGGCGTCCTCCACGGCGCACGAACGCACCTCCTGCAGGACTCCCACGGCCAGATCATGGAGTCACACAGCGTCTCCGCCGGACTCGACTACGCTGGCGTCGGCCCCGAACTCGCGCACCTCGTCAAAACGGGGCGGGTGACGCCCGTGACCGTCGACGACACCGCCGCGCTCGAGGCCTTCCACTGCCTCTCGACCGAGGAGGGGATCATCCCGGCGCTCGAGACGGCCCACGCATTCGGGTTCCTGCACGAAGCGGCTGGGCGCGACGACGCGGACGAAGTGCTGGGAGACTCGGTCGTCGTCACCGTCTCCGGCCGCGGCGACAAGGACCTGGAAACGGTGATCGAGGAGACGGAAAAACGAGGGCTCGAGGCCGCGCCCGACCTGTCGGTCTTCGCGAGCGAGGGGGGACTGCGATGAGTGACCGCATCGATGCGGCGTTCGCCGACGGCCCCGCGTTCGTCCCGTACCTCGCGGCGGGCGATCCGACCTACGAGGCCTCCCTCGAGTACGTCGAGGCCCTGGACCGGGGTGGCGCGGACGTGATCGAACTCGGCCTCCCCTTCTCGGAGCCGATCGCGGAGGGACCGACGATCCAGGAGGCCGTGATCCGGGCGCTCGAGGGCGGGATGACGCCCGAGCGCTTCTTCGAGTTTGTCGAGGATCTCGAGGTCGAGGCGCCGCTGGTGTGTATGACCTATTACAATCTGATCTACCAATTTGGCGAAGAACGAGGGCCCAGATCGTTCGTCGAACGCGCCGCCGAGGTCGGCCTCGAGGGATTCGTCGTCCCTGACCTGCCCGCCGAGGAGGCCGACCCGCTGCGTGAGGCCTGCGACGAGTTCGGTCTCGATCTGATCTTCATCGTCGCGCCGACCACCCACGGCGAGCGCCTCGAGCGGATGCGCGAGCGCGTCTCGGGGTACGTCTACGTTCAGGCGAGACTCGGGACGACCGGCGCGCGCGAGGACGTCTCCGATCAGACAGGGACGAGCCTCGAGCGACTGGCCAACTGGGACGTCCCGAAGGCGGTCGGCTTCGGCATCAAGACGGGCGAGCACGCCGAGCGCATCGTCGCCGCGGGGGCCGACGGAATCATCGTCGGGAGCGCCCTGGTCGACATCGTTGCCGAGGGCCACGAAACCGGGAAATCGACCGCCGAGACCGCGGCCCGCCTCGAGGTGAGGGCTCGCGAACTCGCCGAGGGCGCCACCCGCGGGGCGAACCCGGAAAACGTACCGCAACCAGAACAGCCATAACCACCAGTTTGCTACACATTCGCAATATGACTTCGACAGCCGGACTCGACGCACGACTCGACCGCATCGGGACAGACGGGCGGTACGTCATCGTTCCGATGGACCACGGAATCACCCTCGGCCCCGTCACGGGCCTGAAAGACATCGAATCGACCATCGATGCGGTCACGCGCGGCGGCGCCGACGCCGTCTTGACCCAGCGCGGCATCGCCCCGCGCGTCCACTCGAGCAAGAACGACGCGGGCTACATCGTTCACCTCAACGCCTCGACGACAATCGGCCCGGACGAAAACGACAAGCGCCTCACGGGGACCGTCGAGGACGCGATCCGGGCCGGCGCCGACGCCGTCTCCTTTCACATCAACGTCGGTTCGACCCACGAACCCGGCCAGCTCGAGGACCTCTCGAAACTGACCAGTGCGGCCGATCGCTTCGGTATCCCGGTCCTCGCGATGGCCTACGCGCGCGGCCCCGACGTCGCGGGCGACGACCCCGAGGCGCTCGGCCACGCCGTCCGTCTCGCCGAGGAGGTCGGTGCCGACGTCGTGAAGACCGGCTACAGCGGCGACGCCGACAGTTTCGAACACGTTGTCGAGGCTACCCGGCTCCCGGTCGTCATCGCCGGCGGTTCCCGCGGCACCGACCGCCAGACCCTCGAGATGGTTCGCGGCGCCGTGGACGCCGGCGGTGCGGGTGTCTCGATGGGTCGGTCGATCTTCCAGCACGAAGACTCCGAGGGGATCGCCCGTGCCGTCGCCGCGGTCGTCCACGACGACCGGGACGTCGACGAGGCGCTCGAGGTCGGCGGACTGGCGCTCGAGGTCTAAATAGACGACGAGACGCTCGAGGTCGGCGGACTGGCGCTCGAGGTCTGCGTGATCCGCGACGCGAATCGCCGCGAACGTATTCGGGTTGTGTCGCCTCCTCGACCGATGGGATTAAAGGCTCCTTCTTCGAATTTCCACGCGAATGGTTCGGGATCCGCTCACCTCGGACGCTGCCCCCTCGGCCGAGGACGTCTGTGCCGCCCTGGACGATCCCGATAGCCGTGAAATCATCCGCCACCTCGACGAACCCATGACAGCCGCAGAACTCAACGCCCGCTGTGACATCCCACAGTCGACGCTGTACCGAAAACTCGAGTCGCTGACCGAGGCGACCCTGCTCGAAGAGTCGACCGAGATTCGACGCGACGGCCACCACGCGAGCAAGTACGGGGTCGCCTTCTCCGAAATCACGCTCGCACTCGAGGACGACAACACCCTGAGCGCCAGAATCGAGCGCCCGCCGCGGACGGCCGACGAACGTCTGGCCGACCTCTGGTCGGAAGTCCGCGAGGAATTATGAGTCCAAACGCACCCAGCGACGTGACCGTGATGATCGCGCTGGCGATCGTCAAGACGTTGATCCTGGTCGTCGGCGGGACGATCACGTTCCTGACGCTCAAGGCCTACCGGCGAACCAGACGGCGGGAACTCGGTCTGCTCGCGGTCGGGTTCGGCGTCGTGACGCTTGGGTTCGTCCTCGCCGGCGTGCTCTTCGAGGTGCTCGAGGTGGCGTTGGCCGTGGGCGTTTTGATCGAGAGTCTGCTCGTGCTCGGGGGCTTTCTGGTGATCGCGTACTCGCTGTACGTCGATTGAGCAGGTGGCGCTACGTGGAGAGAGACAGCGACGTCGTCGGAGGTGCGTCACACGCGGCGTCGGTGGGTGAAACGCAGGTTTTAGCTTGGCACAATTATATGGGCTTTCTAACAAATTTTTCGCTCATGCACCGACGAACGCTGGTCGCTGCTGTCGGCACGACAGTCGCGGCCGCCGGTTGCCTCGACCAGTCGCTTGGATCCGATTCCACTGGTGACCCAGGAGACGGAACCGATAGCGATGGATCGGACGAGAACGGGACCAATGATGAGAACGGAAACGACAGCGACTCGAACTCCACTACCGATCCCGACGGGGGCCCACGAACGCTCGACGCGAAGTCCGTCGTCGCCGCCTTCGACGGCCAGGTGGAACGGCCGGAGTGTACGAGGGAATCGGAGACCGTCGAACTCGAGCGCGGCGACGAGACGCGCGAGTACGAAACCGCGGCCACGATTCCGTACCCCGACCCGCCGAATTGGTTCGACGACGACGCCATCTTCGAGTACGTCGCGGACTTCGAAGAAGCCTACATCACCCACAGCGTCCTGTGCGAATCGAGTGGAGAATACGTTTTCGACGTCGCCAACAGCGTGCGAGAACAGCACCTCCTCGGGTGGGACGACGAGATTACGGTGATGTTTTGCCGTCGTCTCGCGGGCGCTACCTACGGTGCCGACGAGGACGGCAACGAGTGGCAGGCGGACATCGGGGACGACGGGGTCGCCTACGCGATCGACGAAACGGGCGCAGCCAGGGTTCGCGTCGGTACTCACGACGTCGAGGCGTACGAGGCCGACGGACCAAGTCCGATCGAGGAAGGGGAACTAGTTGCGACCTTCGAGTAGCACCTTCGACCACCTTCTCCCGATAATACTATAAAACCGATAGTATACCGGTATCGAACCGGTAGCGGCGGCTCGAGTCGTCGGCAATCTCGAGAACAGAAGCGAGACAGAATCTACCGGGGACTCGAGTCTACCTGCCGCCGGCGTAGAGAATCGGGCCGACCAGCACCAGCACGATCCCGATCAGGCGGAAGACGACCATGTTGTCGGTCAGGCTCGTCGGTACCAGCAGGAACAGCGCACCCAGCGCGGCGAGGTTGATGCCCATGATCTTCATCGACTTCAGCGGGAGCGTCCCGAGAATCGCGAGCACGAGCAACCCGATGAGGGCGTGGCCCATGTGGAAGGGGCGCAGCAGGTTGTCGATCGTCTGGAGAGGTACCTCGATCATTCGTACACGTATCTCCCCACGATTCGGCCTTTAATACTTCGATTGTGTCCCCAGGGCCTCTTCGAGGCACTCGATGGGCGTCTGTGGTCGGGCGTGGTTCCGTCCACGGCCCGCCAGTTGGGTGCGACAGGAGGCACCGGGGGCGACGACCCGCTCACCCGGGCTCTCCTCGACCTGGTCGTACAGAATCTGCCCGATGGCCGCACTCATCGAGGCGTGTTCGGCCTCGTAGCCGAAACTGCCGGCCATCCCACAACAGCCCGAGTCGAGCGGATCGACGCGGTAGCCCGCCCGCCGGAGGACTCCGACGGCGTGGTGGTCCTTCCGGGTCGCCTTCTGGTGGCAGTGGCCGTGGTAGGTGAGCGTCTCGTTCCTCGGTGCGAACGAGAGCTCTTCGTCGAGGCCGAACGCGTCGAGGTACTCACAGACCCCGTAGGTCGCCTGCGAGAGGGGACGGGCGTCCTCGCCGAGGAGGTCGAGGTAATCCGACTGGAACATGACGGCGTCGGAGGGCTCGAGGACAACCACCTCCCAGCCGTCCTCGATCGCTGGCTCGAGCGTCTCCACGTTCTCCCGGGCGGTCGCTCTCGCCTGCTCGAGAAATCCCTTCGAGAACGCAGGGCGGCCCGTATCGCCCACGTCGTCCGGCACCGCGACGTGGACACCGGCGGCCTCGAGGACGCGCACGGCAGCTTTCCCCGCCCGGGGATTGTTGTAGTTCGTGAACGTGTCCGGGTAGACGACCGCCTTCCGCGTCGCTCCCGAGAGTGGCCGCAGGGTGCCGCCACGGTCCTGGAACCAGTTGGTGAACGTCCGGCGGTGGAATCGGGGCAGGGGTTTGTCGGCGCTGATGCCGGCGACGGCCTCCATCACCCGCCGTGCACCCGGTATCTTCGGTCCGAGGTTCGACAGCGGAGCCAGCCGGGAGCCCCACCGCGAGAGGTCGTGCACGTTCGCGAACAGGCGGTCGCGCAGGCTCGCGCCGTGTCGCTGGTGATGTTCGTGGGTCACCTCGGCTTTGAGCTTCGCCATGTCGACCTCGCTGGGACAATCGATCGCACAGCCCTTGCAGCCGATACAGAGGTCCAGCACCTCGTCGAGGAACTCGTCGGTGAAGGCCTCGCCGGGCTCGAGGTCGCCGCTCATTGCCTGACGCAAGGTGTTCGCCCGCCCGCGCGTGCTGGTAATCTCCTCGCGACTGGCTCGGTAGGTCGGACACATCACCCCGCCGGTCGTCGACTGGTCGCCCCGACAGCCGCCACAGCCGTGACAGAGTTCGACCATGCCCTGGAAGCCGTTGTCGACGTCCCACTCGAGTGCGGGGTCGAAGTCGGCGTCGAAGGCGTAGTCGGGGCCGAAGCGGTGGTGCTCGGTCATCGCCGTGGGGTCGTCCTCGCGGTAGACGACCTGGCCGGGGTTCAGGAGCCAGTCGGAGTCGAACGCCGTCTTCAGCCGCTCGAAGGTCTCCCAGAGCTCGTCGCCGTACAGTTTGTGGTTCCACTGCGTGCGGGCGCGCCCGTCGCCGTGCTCGCCCGAGACCGACCCCTCGTACTCGACGACCAGGTCCGTCGCGGCGTCGGCGATCGATTCCATATTCTCGAGCCCCGATTCCGTCTTGGTGTTCACGAGCGGCCGAATGTGGAGAACGCCGGGGCCCGCGTGGGCGTAGAAACTCGCGTAGGTGTCGTGGGCTTCCAGCACTTCCTGGAAGTCGGCGACGAACGCGGCGAGGTGTTCGGGCGGGATGGCGGTGTCCTCGATGAACGCGACGTGTTTCTCGTCGGTCGTCCGCGAGAGCAAGATCGGGAGGCCGGACTTGCGGAGGTTCCAGACCTTTGCCCTGGTGGTCTCGTCGTAGGCCTCGAGGGCGTCGAACGCGCGGACGTCGGCCTCGAGGACGGGGCGTTCGTCGGCGGGGTCGGCGTCGACGGCCGTCGCGACGGTCGGACATCGGTCGGCGAGCAGGTTCGCCACCTTCCGTTTTCCGTCGGCATCGTCCTCGGCGTAGAACTCGACGAGGAGGACGGCTCCGGTCCCCTCCGGAAGCATCTCGGTCACCTCGACGAACTCCGCGGTCCCGCGGGCGAGGTCGATCAACACGTCGTCGACCAGTTCGACCGCCGCGGGGTCGTGTGCGACGATGGATTCGACATCGGCGACCGCCTCGAGCACGCTGTCGTAGGCCAGCAGGGCCATGCTCTTGGTCTCGGGAATCGGCTCGAGGGCGACAGTGGCCTCGGTGACGATAGCAAGGGTGCCCTCGCTGCCACAGAGGAGTTTCGCGAGGTTGATCGTGCCGCCGTCGGCGTCGGGTTCGCCAGCTTCCCGAACCGATCCGCGGGCGTCCTCGAGCAGCCAGTCCAGGTTGTACCCCGAGACGTTGCGCTTGAGGTCGGGGTACCGATCCGCGATCAGCTCACCCTCGTCCTCGAGAATTCGCGCCACTTCGGTGTAAATTTGCGACTCGAGGTCGTCGCCGTCGGCGAGGTCGGGGAGGTCCGCGAGGGCGACCTCGCCGAAGCGGGTGACTGTGCCGTCGGCGAGAACGACTTCCACCTCCTCGACGTAGGCGTCGGTCTTGCCGTACTGCAGAGAGTGGGCCCCCGTCGAGTTGTTGCCGATGGCGCCCCCGAGGGCGCTCTTGTCGCCCCAGGCAGGGTCAGGTGCGAACTTCAGGTCGTGCGGGGCGATGGCCTCGTTGAGTCGCCCGAGTGTGATCCCGGGCTGGGCCGTCGCGCGCCGACCCTCGAAGTCGACCTCGAGGAGGGCGTCCATGTCGGTCGTGAAGTCGAGGACGACGGCCTCGTTGACGCTCTGGCCGGCAAGGCTGGTGCCGCCGCCGCGGGGGAGGACGGGAATCTCGCGGCGAGCGCAGTAGTCCATCACGGCGGCGACGTCGGCCGTCGAGGTCGGGAAGACGACGGCGATTGGCGTCATCTCGTAGATGCTCGCGTCGGTCGCGTAGAGGGAACGGGAGTACGAGTCGGCACGAACCTCGCCCTCGACGACGCGTGATATATCCTCGACGAGCGCGGGGCGGTCGACGTCGTCGCTCCGGTAGTCGTAGGTCGCTCGAGAGTCGGCGGCGGGGTCGGCGCCGCGCTCGGTTGCCATACCCCTCTGTTGGCCGTCGATCGTATAAAGCGTCGGGCATGCGGCGAGTTGTTGTGTCGTTGTCGCCGCAGCGGCTGCTCCACCTCCGCCGAACCACCGTCAATTCGCATCGTTCAGAGCGCGCTCGTCCCGAGTCGGAGCGTTTCTATACCGCTCTCGTCCACACTCGAGTATGCAAGACGTCTGCATCGTCGGCGGTGGTGTCGCCGGCCTCTCGGCGGCCATCTACACCGCCCGCAACGGACTGGACACCCTCGTCGTGGACGGGGGCGAATCGATCCTGGCACGCAACGCCAGCCTCGAGAACTACCCCGGGTTCCCTGACGGCGTCGACGCCCGCCGGTACCTCGCGCTCGTTCGCGAACACGCCGGGAACGCCGGCGCCGAGTTCGAACTCGGGTACGTCACGAGCGTCGAACAACGCGATTCCCAGACACCCGAAGCGGGATTCGTCCTCGAGACCGAGGGTGGCGAACCGCTCGAGGCGCATCGGGTGATCGCCGCCTCCTGGCCCGACAGCGAGTACCTCACGCCCCTCGACGTCGGTCGCGAACAGCGCGGCAGCAAGCACGTGGTCAGCGTCGACGAGGCAGGTCGGACGGCCGTCGACGCCGTCTACGCGGCTGGACGGCTTGCGGGCGAGCCCCACCAGGCGATCGTCGCCGCCGGCCACGGCGCGAAGGTCGGTCTCGCGGTGATCCACGACTCTGGCGTTCCGTTCTACCACGACTGGATCGCCCCCGAGGGCTACTTCACGGGCCGCGACCGGGACGTGCCGCCGGCCTGCGAGGAGATCGACGAGGCGGAGCGACGCGAGCGGGACGAACGGGCGAGAGAACGGATGCTCGAGGCGTTCTCCGAGCCGCTCGAGGCCGAGCCGACGATGCACCCGAGCGTCGCTCGCGACTGAGCCGCTCGCGCACCACGAAGGCAGTCGGCCATTCGATGACCGACGGCGATCCATACGCATTTTACACCTCCCTCCGAAGTCCAACCGAGAATGCTCGAGGGAGTCAACGTCGCGCTCGGGGTTTCGGGGTCGATCGCGGCCGTCAAGACGGTCGAACTCGCTCACGAGTTGTGCCGGCAGGGGGCGAGCGTCCGCGCAGTGATGACCGACAGTGCCCGCGGGATCATCCACCCGTGGGCGCTCGAGTTCGCGACCGACAGCGAGGTCGTCACCGAAATCACGGGCGGGGTCGAACACGTCGAACTCTGTGGGAACGACGGCTGGGCCGACGTCCTCTTGCTCGCGCCGGCGACGGCCAACACCGTGGGAAAAATTGCGGGGGCAGTCGACGACACCCCGGTCACGACCTGCGCGACGACGGCCCTCGGCGCCGGCATCCCCGTCGTCGTCGCCCCGGCCATGCACGAACCGATGTACGGTCACCCAGGCGTGCTCGAGGCCATCGAGAGCGTCGAGTCCTGGGGCGTCGACTTCGTCGATCCGCGCGTAGAGGAGGGGAAGGCCAAGATCGCCACCGAAGAAGCCATCGTCTGTGCGGTGGCCCGCGCGACCGGCGACGATCCGCTCGAGGGCCGCCGGGTCGTCGTCACCAGCGGCGCGACCAGCGAACCGATCGACCCCGTTCGCGTGCTGACGAACCGCTCCTCGGGGAAGATGGGCCGGGCGGTCGCCCGCACGTGTTACGCCCTCGGGGCCGACGTGACGCTGATCCACGACGGCGACGACGTCCCCTACGCTGACGTCCAGGCCGTCGAGAGCGCCGCGGAGATGCTCGAGGCAACGCTCGAGGCCTGCGACGAGGCGGACGTGCTCGTCTCGGCCGCCGCCGTCGGCGACTACACCGTCGAGGCCAGCGACTCGAAGCTTCGCTCCGGGCAGGACGTGACCCTCGACCTCGAGCCGACGCCGAAACTCATCGATCGGGTGCGCGACGCTCGTCCCGACCTGCCCATCGTCGCGTTCAAGGCCGAGACGAGCGGCGAAGACGAGGCGATGATCGACGCCGCACGAGCGGTGCTGGAGCGGGTCGACGCGGCCTTCGTCGTCGCGAACGACGCCAGCGTCATGGGTGAGGATCGAACGCGGGCACTCCTCGTTCACGCCGAGAACGCCGCCGAGTTTTCGGGCGGGAAGGACGGTCTGGCGGAGGAAATCGCCCGTTCGCTCGGCGTCGTCCTCGAAGGTTAACTGGACGAGGTAAACGACGTGACGACTGTGGAGCGCTCGATCGTTTCATTCTCGAGATATATCGGGAAATGAGACCGTCACGAGAATTATATACGTGGCGTTCTTGCCGTCAATCGATGACGACTCGTCCCCCCACGGTTGGTGACGCGAGGTGACGATGCGCATGGATCGACCCGGCCGGCCGAGCCCGCTCTCGAAGGGTGAAATCTTCGAAGTCCTTCGCAATCAGCGACGCCGCTACGTCCTCCAGTTTCTGAAACAGGACGATCGACCCGTCGAACTCGGCGACCTCGCCCAGCAGGTCGCCGCCTGGGAGTACGAGACCACCCTCGAGGGCGTCACCCCGGAGCAACGAAAGCGCGTCTACACGACCCTCCAGCAGACGCACCTCCCGAAGATGGACACCGCCGGCATCCTTCGATTCGACTCCGACGATGGGGTCATCGAGCCGACCGATCGAACGAGCGACCTCAACGTCTACCTCGAAATCGTTCCCGGCAGCGAGTTCGCCTGGCGCGAACTGTACCTCTCGCTGGGTGCGATCGGCTGTGCGCTCGTGGCCGCGCTCTGGCTCGGAATCTACCCGCTCACCCTGTTCTCGGAACTCGCCTGGGCGGGGCTCCTCTCGGTGACGATCACCGCGACGGCGGCCGCTCACATCTACTACGAACGGAACATGCGCGTCGGCCACGGCGACGAGCCCCCGGAGCTGAGTTACGGACGGTAGCGGGAGAATCGGCGGCCCGTGGCTGTCCCGGGTACAAGACCCGTTTCGAGAGATGGGTGACTCGAGGCGCGGCGCGTATCGTCACCTTTTACTCGATATCTCCCGCATCCACGACATGGATCAGTTGAAACGGTCGCTCCTCGAGGCCCCCATCATCGAGAAGAACGGCTACCACTACTTCGTCCACCCCATCAGCGACGGCGTCCCCAAACTCGAGCCCTCCCTCCTCCGCGAAATCGTCATCCGCATCACGCGCAAGGCCGACCTCGAGGACGTCGACCGGATCGTCACCCCGGCGGCGATGGGCATCCACATCTCGACGGCCGTCTCGCTCATGACCGACATCCCGCTGACGGTCATCCGCAAGCGCGAGTACGGCCTCGAGGGTGAGGTCTCGATCTCCCAGAAGACTGGCTACTCGGAGAACGAGATGTTTATCAACGACGTGTACGAGGGCGAGCGCGTACTCGTTCTCGACGACGTCCTCTCGACCGGTGGCACCCTCGCCGCGGTTTTGGGCGCGCTCGACGAGATCGGGGCCGAGGTCGTCGACACCGTCGCCGTCATCAAGAAAGAAGGCGGCGAGAACAAGGTCGCGGACGCGGGCTACGACGTGAAGACGCTGATCAACGTCGACGTCGTCGACGGAGAGGTCGTCATCGTCGACGAAGATGGCGACGATTGAGGCCGAACTCGAGTGACGAGTGACGAGTAACGAATACCTGAACCGACCACCAGCCGTCGCGGCCGCTCACATCGTCTGCCGCGACCCAATCACTTCTCGAATCAACGTCGAACGTACGCCCGTCCCGACCTCGAGCAAGAGCCGATTTCACGTTTCTCACGACCCACATTACCGACATCTCGATTCGCATCGCTCGAGAAACCGGTTGAAAGACTGTTGGATGACCGGTGGAAAACTATTGGAAACACGCTGGTAACCGCCGGGAAATCGCTAGAAAATCAGTTCAGAACCGGCGTTAGTCGCTCGAGCGGGCCGGCGCTTCGACGGCGGTTTCCGCTTCCGCGAGGTGGCAGGCCGCCCGGTGATCGGACGTGACGTGAACCTCTGCTGGCGTCTCCTGGCGACAGACGGTCTCGAACTCTTCGCGAAGGAGTGACGCTGCATCCTCGAGGTTCCCATCGTAGACTGACTGTACCGATCGATCGAAGACCTCTTCGGCTCGCTCGTCGGGGAGCAGGGCCGGAATCGAGAACTCCGAACGAAGTCTCGATTCGAACGGCTCGAACGGGACTTCGTTCGGCTCGTCGTAGGTTTCGTCTTCCGTGACGACGCTCTCGCGGATCGATTCGGCGTCGAGCGACCCGTCCTGGACGCGATACTTGTAGTCCATGACGTGTCGCCAGGTCTCCTGGTCGAAGTCGTAGCCGTCGGGCTGGATCACTTCGGGACAGCGGGTGTGGAATCGGCATCCCTTCGGTGGGTTCGACGGGCTGGGGACGTCTCCCGACAGCGAGACCTCGTCGCGGCTCAGGTGTGGGTCGGGGACCGGAATCGAAGAGATCAGCGCCCGCGTGTAGGGGTGCTGTGGATCGTTGAAGATCTCCTCTGTCGGCCCCTCCTCGACGATCTGGCCGAGGTACATCACGCCGACGCGATCACAGATCTCCCGGATGACGCCGAGATTGTGACTGATGATCAGAATTCCCAGGCCGAACTCCCTCTGGAGTTCTTCCATGATCGAGAGGATCTCCGCTTGGATCGAGACGTCCAGTGCCGACACTGGCTCGTCGGCGACGAGGAGGTCGGGATTGACCGAAAGCGCCCGGGCGAGCGCGATTCGCTGCTTCTGGCCACCGCTGAACTCGTGGGGGTAGCGATCCGCGTCCGACGCCTGCAGGCCGACCCTGACGAGGAGCTGTTCGACGATCCGTCGTCGCCGCTGTCGGTCGTCCATCCCATTGACGAGCAACGGCTCGGCCACCGATTCGCCGATCGACATCCGTGGATCGAAACTCGAGTCCGGATCCTGGAAGATCATCTGGGCACGCCGACGGAAGCGCTTCATGCCGCTCTTTCCGAACTCGGTGACGTCTTCTCCGTCGAAGAGGACCTGCCCGGCCGTCGCCTCCTCGAGCTGGAGGATGGTGGTCGCGGCCGTCGACTTGCCACACCCGGACTCGCCGACCAGGCCGACCGTCTGTCCGCGCTCGACGGTGATGTCGATTCCGTCGACGGCGCGGACGCGCCCGATCTCGCGCTTGAGTATCCCCTTCGTGATCGGGTAGTGTTTCTCGAGGTCGCGCACCTCGAGGAGCGGGTTCGGACCCGGAGCGCTCATCGACGATCACCTCCGGTGCCCGAAACCGGTCGTGAACGCGTCGCGTTCGCACCGTTCTGGGGCCGCTCTTCGAGGACGACAGACTCGTCGTAGCCGTCGTGATAGTAGAGACAGGAGACGGTGTGGTCGCCGGTCGTCGCGGGAACGAGGTCCGGCTGATTCCCGACGGTACAGTCGTCGATCGCGTAGGGGCATCGATCGGCGAACCGACAGCCGTCAGGCGGGCTCAGGACGCTCGGAAGCGTCCCGCCGATCGGTTCGATCGTCCCGCTGCTGCCCGGGAGGCACTTGAGCAGGGCCCGCGTGTAGGGATGGGCCGGGTTGTCGAAGAGATCGTAGACGTCGGCCCGTTCCATGACTTTCCCGGCGTACATGACGATGACGCGGTCGGCGACCTCGGCGACGACGCCGAGGTCGTGCGTGACGAAGATGATCGACATGTCGAACTCCTCCTGGAGGTCCATCAGCAAGTCGAGAATCTGCGATTCGATGGTGACGTCGAGCGCCGTCGTCGGTTCGTCGGCGATCAGGAGGTCGGGTTCGCACGCGAGCGCCATCGCGATGATCGCACGTTGTTTCATCCCCCCACTGAATTCGTGGGGATAGTCGTCGATGCGGGAGGCTGCTTCCGGAATGCCGACCTCGTCGAGCAGTTCGATCGCCCGCTCGCGGGCGGCCGCCTTCGCGAGGTCCTGGTGAGTGTTGATCGCTTCGCGGATCTGGGCGCCGACGGTGTACACTGGATTGAGTGCACTCTGTGGGTTCTGGAAGATGTGGCTGATCCGCCCTCCTCGAATCTGGCGAATCTCTTTGTCCGACATCGCCGTTACGTCCTGGCCGTCGAAGACGATCTCCCCACTGGCGATCTCTCCTGGCGGCATCTTGAGGATCCGAGTGATCGATTCGGTGGTCACGGACTTGCCGCTCCCGCTTTCACCGACGATACAGACTGTTTCACCGCGTTCGACGTCGAAGCTGACGCCGTCGACGGCGTGAACTGTGCCTTCGTCCGTGTGAAACACCGTGTGCAGGTCGCGAACGGAGAGTAGTGGGTCGTCAGTCATTGTTCTGTCTCGTGTCGTGGGTCGAGTGCGTCTCGAAGCGCGTCACCGAGGAAGTTGAACGACAGCACGGTGAAGAACAGGAAAATCCCTGGGATCGTCGCGATCCACCACGCGTCGCCGAGGTTCCCTCGGCCCGCGGCGATGATCCGACCCCACGACCAGACGTCGGGATCGCCGAACCCGAGGAACGCGATGACCGCCTCGGTCAGGATCATGCCGGGAATCAGCAGTGTCGCGGCCGTGATGATCGTGTTCGAGACGTTCGGGAGGATGTGACGCCGGATGATGTACGCCCGGCTCGCGCCAGCCGCCTCCGCCGCGCTTATGTACTCCTCCTCGCTTCGCTGGAGCGCCTCGCTCCTGATTAGCCGGGCCGTCCCGCCCCATCCGGTGAACGCGAGGATGACGATGAGCAAGAACAGGCTCCCGCCGTAGATGTAGATCAGCAGGATGATCAGGAAGAACGTCGGGAACGTCATCAGCAGGTCGACGAATCGCATCAGCAAGGCGTCGGCCCAGCCGCCCATAAAGGCCGCCGTGGCACCGACGATGGCTGCCAGCACGACGCTGAAAAGCGTCGCGATGAGTCCGACCTGGAAGCTCACTTCGGCCCCGGCGACGACGATCTCGAGGATGTCCTCGCCGGTCCGGTGGGTGCCGAAGGGGTGGGTCCAGGTGCCCCCGAAGAACACCGGCGGCGCGAGCAGGTTCCCCCAGTCGGGCTCGGGTTGACCGATGATACGCGGACCGAGAGCGCCGACGAGGAAGATACCCGTGAGGAAGTACAGACTCAAGACGGCGGCGGTATTCTGCCTGAATTTCTTCCAGTAGTACATCGTCATCCGCTTGTTCTCCCACAGCGGTGCCCCGACGAACCAGAACACGGCGACGAGCGTCATCAGAAACAGCCAGTCGACGTTGTTCGGGTTGAGCGAGAGATCGAACAGCCCCAGGTCTGCGTCGACGATCGGGAGCCGTTCCGAGATATAGAAGTAATCGTACAGCCAGAGCAATCCGACCAGCAGGAGCGATCCGTACGTTCCGATCGTTCGACGGTCTAGCCTGAACCGCCCCTGATCGTACTCCTCCCAGTCGATGGACGTGACCTCGAGTGCGTCGGATGTGGTCGTGTCAGTTGCCATCAGTTTCTCGCCTCGTAGCTAATTCGTGGATCGAGCACGGTGTACAGGATGTCCTGGAGCAGGTTCGCGAGAATCGCCAGGATGACTGGGACCAGCGTCGTCGCCAGGACCAGCGGCGTATCCATTCGAATCAAGGCGTTGTAGCTGACCAGCCCCAATCCAGGGATGCCGAAGATCACCTCGACGATGTACGCCGTCGAGAAGATGATCCCGACGAAGTCGGCCACCAGGATGGTGATCAACACCGGTGTGGCCGGACGGAAGATGTGGTGGTACATGATCCGCCACTCGCTGACCCCCTTCGCCCGCGCGCTCTTGACCCACTCCGCGTTGACGTATTCGAGCGTCTCCGCCCGCGCGTATCGCATCTCGGAGGCGACCGCCGCCGTCGTAAGCACGAAGATGGGCATAATGAGGTACTTCACGTGCTCGAGCGACCAGAACGTCACGCTGCTGTCGTAGCTGGTTGGCAACCACTGTAACATCACCCCGACAACGAGGATGAGCATGATCGAAAGCCAGAAGTTTGGGACACTGATGCCGAAGAACGCGAAGAACGTCGCGGCGTAGTCCGACTTGGTGTACTGGTGCGTCGAGGAGTAAATCCCGACGGCGAAACCGACCACGACGGCGATGATCGTCGAGGGGACAACGACGAGCGCCGAGTAAACCCAGGAGTTGCCGATGACCTCCATGACGTCCGTGTCGTATGTGTACGAATCACCCCAGTCGAGCGTGTACATCGAGACCATGAAGTCTACGTACTGCTCGCTCAGCGGTCGATCCTCTCCCCGCGTTTGTTCGTAGGTCTCGATCGCGTCCTCCGGATTGTCCCCCTCCTGGGCGGCTTCCCAGGCGACCGTACTCGTCGCCGGATTCGGCGAAGCCGTGAGAAAGCCGAACGTGACGCTCATGATGATGAACGACGCCAGGAGCGCCCAGGCCAGTCGGCGACCGATGTACCACGTCATACTCATCTTGACCACCCTCCCGAGCGGTATCCGAGCGTGCCGTGACGATTGTTTGCTCTAACGTACATGATCGATATTTGCATTACTTGAATGATGTGATTTATGTCCTTCGGTGTGTATGTTTACGATCAAAAAAGGATAGCCGATGCGCAGAAATCCCACCCGTACGAACCGGGTGAACGGCGTCGGTACCGTCGATGGCGAGCGGCTATCCGATAGTGGCCCCGCAGTTCAGTTGTGCGGGTCGTCGGTCATCCACCAGGAGTTACTCTTGTACCCCCAGGACGGGGACGGGTCCTCGGTGAAGACGACCTCGTCCTGGTAACCGTAGATGTCGTCCTGGAAGTGCATGAAGTTGACCGGGAGGTCGCGGCTCAGGATGCCGAACACTTCGGCGAAGATTTCCTGTTGCTCGGCTTCGTCGGTCGCCGTCGCGCCTTCCTGAATCATCGCCCCGAGGTCCTCCTCGGGGACGTAGCCGTAGAAGTTGGTTCCGGACGAAGCCGTCCAGAAGGCGGCGATCGATCCCGGAGACCGCGGGTACGTGTTGAAGCCGATTCCCCACATCATATCCCACTCTCGGGCGCTCGACAGTGCCTGTGGATCCTCCGCCTCGGGGTCGTTGAAGATTCCCTGTGGCTCGCCGTCCTCGGCGACCATCGCGTACTGCTCGAGCATCGTGTTAAACGGCACGCCGTTCGAGTCGACGTCGATGCCGAGGCCTCCGAGCGCGTCCGCGATGTATCGCGCGGAGTCCTCGGTGAGCGGCGACCCGTTCGTGTAGACGAACGACAGGACGACCTGATTGCCGTCGGGATCGAGGAGCGCGTCGCCGTCGTAGCTGTATCCGTCGCTCAGGTTCTCCTCGAGCATCGATCGGGCCTCGTCCACGTCGTAGCTATCGCCGACGCCGACGGGGTCCACCTGGCTGTCGTCGTAGAAGTCGGAGTACTCCGGTTGGAACGTCTGTGCAGGAATCGCGAATCCGCGGTAGATGTCGTTGGCGACCGTCTCTTTGTCGATGGCCATCGAGAGGGCGCGTCGAACTTCGCGCTTTCGCAGTTCCTCCCAGCCGTTTGCGCGCTGGTTGAACGCGAGGATACTACAGTACGGCGTCGCGGATTCCACGAGGGTGTAGTCGTCCTGGCCCTGGTAGTTCTCGACCTGATCGGCCGGGATGCCGACCGTCGAGAGGCCGCCCGTCTCGAACTCCGCGAGTCGCGTGCTCTCTTCCTCGAGGATGTTGATCGTGTATTGCTCGAAGTACGGCGCGTCCTCCCAGTCCTCGTCGTCGCCGCGTTTGTAGTAGTCCTCGTTACGGACGGCAACGAAGCGGTCCTCGACGGCTCGTTCTTCGAACGTGTACGGACCGAGGTTCCCCGTGTACGTCAGCTGCTGGACGGCGTCGGAACTGTTGAGTTCATCGCCGGCTTCCTCGTTTCCGTCCTGGTAGTCCTGGAAGTACGGTTCGACGAGTCCTTTCGGCAGGATGTACGTTCCCCAGAACGTCGGCTGCCGAACAAACAGCGGATCCGCCGCCGCAATCTCGACTTCGAGGGTCGTGTCGTCGACCGCCGTGACGCTCTCGACGTCGTCCCAGTTCGACTGGTTGACGTGGGCGGCCCAGTTGTCCTCGTGCTGGGCCACGTTCTCGATGTGGAATACCCAGTCCTCGGTCGTCATCTGGCCGTAGTCGTCGCCCCACTCGAGGTTGTCGCGGAGGTGGAATGTCCACGTCTTGTTGTCCTCGGTTTCGTAGTCTTCGAACCAGTAGCCGTAGAACTCGTCGTTTTCGTCGAGGCCGTAGGGGCCGTCGAGCAGCGGCGCGAGCCGAGCCGACGACGTCGTGTCGTTGATTCGAAGCGGGTTCAGGTCCTGGGCTTCGGAGGCGGAGGCCGTGATCCAGTCGGGCTGAATCTCCCGTTCGCTCACGTCGGCTTGGTCGCTGATGTCGTCGCTGACGTCGTCATCGTCACCGTTGCCGTTCCCGCTAGTGTTCCCGTTGCCGTTGCCATTATCGTCACCGCTCATACAGCCTGCAAGTCCAGCAGCACCAGCAGCACCTGCGAGCAGTAGCACCTCCCGACGATGGGCGCCGGGTGCCTTCAAGTCTTTATGAGGCATAGTAAGAGTACAGATACTAATTACATAAATAGCTTCCGACTGTTTTCTTCATTGACTATTTCCCAATCACGAGTGTGAGTATCGACCAAATAATTGGATGAACGTCCATTCCTCACGAATATTGCTTTTGATACATGTTGGAAACTGACGTGGTATTGGGTTTCAATCAAATGGCGAACGTTGCCGGTTTACAAGATATCGATCGAAACCGCCGGCTTCCACCTCTCCAGAACCTCGATCGGTGTCCACCGAATTTCGTCGCCAAGTCCTCTATATTCGCAAGGCTACCGGCTCATATCGTGACGGTATTTCCTCAGAGTCGGGCGCCTCGAGGTCGTGTTCTGAACGAAGCGGGACGTAATCGACGCGAAGACTGCACGCACCGCTCTCGTGGCTGTCACTCGTCTGCTTACTCGTTACTGTCGTTCACGAATAGTATCGCGTCGAAGTTAGGGGAGGTAGATTTGAACCACGGTCACGGTAAAGCCGCTCCCTGCTTCAAATCTACTCACGTTATCTCCGTCGCTCGCGAATTTGCTCGCGACAAAACATAGCGGGAGGTAGATTTGAACTACCGATCTGCGGGTTATGAGCCCGCCGGAATCTCCTGGCTATCCCATCCCGCTGGCTCATGATAACCCGGTACGGTAGTTAAGGGTTGTGATTCGGGTGCCGTGTGTGGGTTTCTATCGCTCGACTCGAGTCCTGGGGGCGCTGCCGAATCTCTTCGAGAGTTATATAGATTCTTCGCGAGCGCGAATGGACGCAGGTTCGACGGTAACAGGCTGATGATTAGAACAACCTTGCACCATTACGCCGGGCGAAAGAGTACTTATCAGATCGATAGCGAAACTGGTGACGCATATCTACGGCCACGGCGATCGAAGCGGTGACGCAGGGGGGGGGGGGGTGCATCTCTGTCGCTGTCGCTGTCACTCGAGTCGAGATCAGACGAACAGGTCGCCCTTCGGCTCGAGAACCGTAATCTCGCTCGCGTCCGCGCGAACGACCTCGAGCCAGTGGGGCGTGAAGTTGCGGCGCTGGAAGTCCTCGTACTCGCTTTCCTCGCCGACTGTACACCAGAGCTGGACCCGGTCGGGCCCGTGCCACTCGCCGTTGCGACTGATGCCGAAGCACACCAGTTCCTCCCCGTCGTGCTCGACGACGGCGCCCTTTCGAATGCCGGGGTCCCCGTGGATGATGAGCCGCTTCATGCTCGGCGGTTCGCACGATGGGGAATTAAGCGCTTCGAAGCACCCCCTGTCTCTTATCTCGCCGACCGGCGACGTCTCGGCCGGCGTCGGTTCGCCACGAGACGAGTGCGAAGTCGACGGCGAACCAAACGGGTTTTAAACGGGGCTCTCTTAGCCCACTCCAAGTGAGTTAACATGCAGATGCCACGCCGTTTCAATACGTACTGCCCGCACTGCCAGGCCCACCATCAGCACGAGGTCGAGAAGGTTCGAACCGGTCGCCAGACCGGCATGAAGCAGATTGCCGACCGACAGCGTGCCCGGAAAATCTCGACGATCGGGAACTCCGGGAAGTTCTCGAAGGTGCCAAGTGGGAACAAGCCGACGAAGAAAACCGACCTCAAGTACCGATGCAGCGAGTGCGGCAAGGCCCACCTCCGCGAGGGATGGCGCGCCGGCCGACTCGAGTTCCAGGAGTGATTTCGATGGCAGGAAGCTACTACCGCGTCCGTTGCAGTGACTGTGAGAACGAACAGATCGTCTTCGGCAAGGCGTCCTCGGAGGTCGCCTGCGCCGTCTGTGGGACCACGCTCGCCACTCCCACTGGCGGGAAGGCCGAGATCGATCACGAAGTCCTCGAGACCGTCGAGTCACGATGAAGTACAGCGGCTGGCCCGAACCGGGCGAACTCGTCGTCGGCAAGATCGACGAGATCGAGGACTTCGGCGTCTTCGTCGACCTCGAGGAGTACCAGGACAAGCGCGGCCTGATCCACATCTCGGAGGTCGCTAGCGGCTGGATCAAGAACGTCCGCGATCACGTTCGCGAGGGCCAGATCGCCGTCTGCAAGGTCCTCGACGTCGACGAGTCCCACGAGCAGATCGACCTCTCGCTCAAGGACGTCAACGACCACCAGCGCTCCGATAAGATCCAGGAGTGGAAGAACGAGCAGAAGGCCGACAACTGGATGGAGATCGCCTTCGGCGAGGACATCGCCGACGAGGAGTATATCGCCATCGCCAACGAACTCCTGGGCGCCTACGGCACGCTCTACGATGGGTTCAAACAGGCGGCTATCCACGGCGACGAGGCCCTCGAGGACACCGACCTCGACGACGACGAGCGCGATGCCATCGTGGAGACGGCCCGCGAGAACGTCTCGGTACCGTACGTCAACGTCACCGGCTACGTCGACCTCGAGAACCCCTCCCCGAGCGGCGTCGACGGGATTCGGTCCGCGCTCGAGGCCGCCGAGGGGAACGGCGAGATTCCCGAGGGCGTCGAACTCGACGTGACCTACGTCGGAGCGCCCGAGTACCGGATCAAGGTTCGCGCGCCGAACTACAAGACCGCCGAGAGCGTCCTCGAGGCCAGTGCCGAGCGGGCAATCGGCGCGATCGAAGCCGAGGGCGGAGACGGCGAGTACCACCGCCAGCGGCGGACTGACGACGAGTAGCCTAGCTGTTCCCGTTTTCGACGATGAAATCCGACATCCACATCTGCTCGGCGTGGGAGGAGGTTCACGACCGGCCAGTTTACACCCTCTCCGACGAGTGCCCCGAGTGCGGTGCCGACGCGGTCAACAGCGCGCCCGCGCCATTCGATCCCGAGGACCGACACGGCGAGTACCGACGTGCTCTTAAACGTCGCGTCCGCTGATACGGTATGGACGAACTCGATATCGAGGCGGTCGCCGAGGCATCACTCGACGAACCGGTGTTGATCGAGGGACTTCCCGGCGTCGGCCACGTCGGGAAACTCGTCGCCGACCACCTGCTCGAGGAACTCGAGGCCGAGAGCACCCTGGTTCGACGGATCTACTCCCACGAGTTCCCGCCGCAGGTGACGGTCGAAGACGGCGTCACCAGTCTGACCTGCGCGGAGGTCCACGCGGTGACGCCCGAGGAGGGCCGAGACGTGCTCGTCCTGACGGGCGATCACCAAGCCCAGACCAACGCGGGCCACTACGTTCTCACGGACGCGTTTCTCGACGTCGCCGAGGAGTTCGACGCGACGGAGCTGTACGCCCTCGGTGGCGTGCCGACGGGCGAACTCATCGACGAGTACGCCGTCCTCGGCGCCGTCACCGACGAGTCGCTGATCGAACCGCTCGAGAACGTCGGCGTCGAGTTCCGTGAGGACGAACCGGCTGGCGGCATCGTCGGCGTCTCCGGGCTGTTACTCGGTCTCGGGGAACGCCGCGGATTCGAGGCGATCTGTCTCATGGGCGAGACCAGCGGCTACCTCGTCGATCCCAAGAGCGCCCGTGCCGTCCTCGAGGTGCTCGAGACGCGACTCGGATTTGACGTCGACTACGACCCCCTGGACGAGCGCGCCGACGAGATGGAGGAGGTCATCGGCAAGATTCAGGAGATGGAACAGCAACAGCAGGCGATGGACGTCCCGAACGACGACGACTTGCGGTACTTCGGCTGACGTCGGCCCGTTTCGTCTCCCTCTTCTCCCCTGTAACGTCGTCCGTGTCCGTCCACGACGTTCGCGAGCGAACCGTTCTTTACGCTCCGGCGACTACGATGGTCCGTGCCAACGAGCGTCCTCGAGGCGATCCCACCGGCGATTCTGTGGGGGCTCGTCCTCGGCGGGATTTTCACCGGGATCGCCGCGACGCTCTTCGTTGTCGGCGAGCGGCTGTTCCCGAGTCGGGTCGTCACCGGCGAGAACACGTACTCGAGCGAGCGACGACGCCGCGGCGAGATTCGGACGTATCTGCAGGCGATCGACGAACGCTACCTCGAGGAGTGGGAACTCGAGGACGCAGGGGAGACAGTGGCGTTCTATTTGCCCGAGCGAGACGTCGCCGTCACCTTCGACGCGGAGGCGTTCGTTCGACTCCAGGCACGCACCGCCACGTACCTCATCCTGGCCGAACACGAGATGCCGGGCGTCCACCTGTCCGATCGACTTCCGTTCGAGGTGCCGCCGCTCGAGCGAGAGCACGAGCGCGAGTACGGGACGATGACCGTCGAGGACCGCCTGAAGCGGGCCTACGAGGCCCTCGGCGTCTCGACGACGGCGGACGCGGAGGCGATCCGCGAGGCCTACCGCGAGCGAGTCAAGGCGGTCCACCCCGACCACGGCGGTGACGAGGAGTCGTTCCAGCGGGTACAGGAGGCGTACGCGACGGTGCGAGAACACGCCGATTAGCGTCTGGTTCCGGTACCGACGAACCTCATTACTCGCTACCCCTCGAGCACTTCGTAGGCCACGTCGCCGTCTCTGAGCACGTCGGTGACTCGCCCGACGGCGTCGGTAGTGGCGACGACGGCGACCTCGAGGCCGCGTTCGGCGGCGTCGGCGGCGACGGCCCCGACGGCGAACGTGGTCGCCGGTTCGACGTCGGCCTCGCGGAGGGCCACGATGGCTTCGACGCCCGTCGCCAGTACCAGCTCAGCGTCGGCACAACCGTCCGCGATGGCCTCGAAGTTGGCCGACTGGCTGCCGCCCGCGCGGACCGGCGGGACTTGCCAGACCGTCACGGAACCGGGCTCGAGGTCGATGACGCCCTCGAAACTCGTGACGCCGACGTCCGATCCGGCAGCGGCGTCAGTAGTGGCGACGCCGGTTGCGGGGCCGGCCTCGCCGGGGGCTGCGTGGAGGAGGCCGTCCTCGACGGTGAGCGAGACGGGGTCGCCAGCCTCGAGGTCGGCACTCGCGATGGCGGCGTCCTCGCCCATGGCGCCGAGGACGTCCTCGGTGACGTGGTCGGCGAATCGGCGGACGTCGCCGGCGGCCTGGAAGACCCAGTCGACGCCCTCGTTCGTGACGCGGTAGCGAGAGCGTCCCTCCTTCTCGACGAAGCCGTCCTCGACGAGGTCGCGGATGTACTCGCTGACGGCCTGGCTGGTGACGCCGACCTCCGCGGCGATCTCGCCCTGGCTGACGGCCGGTTGCCGTTCGGCGATCTCGACGAGGATTCGAAACCGCGTCGCGGCGCGTTTGTTGTCGAGGACGTCGACCATGTGTCCGCATTCTCACGACATGGCAAAAAATGGCGCGGTCTCTCGAGCCGTTTCGACTGACTGACCTGCAAGTCAGTACCTCGGTTGTGTCCGAGCGGCACACAGCGTCAGGTTGATAGCGCTCGAGTCCGTCAATTCGCGTGACAATGTCCTCCCCGCCCGTAACGGCCCTGCCAGCGGCCGTAGGGTCGTTCGGCGCCACCGACGCGCTGGCGTGGGTCGCGATCGGCGCCTTCGTTCTCGCACTTGCCCTCCAGTGGCAGGCCCACGAGGACGCCGCCCGCTACCTGGCTGCCGGTGCCTGGGTCGTCTTCGGCGTCTTCTGGCTGACGATGGTTCCCTACTACTACGGCGAGGCCCAGAGCCCGATTCAGACCATGTTGAGCCTCGCTGCCCTCCCGCTGTGTGCGTACACGGGGTATCTCCTGTACCGGGGCCGAACGTCCCTGTTCGTGCTCACGAAGGCGGTCGCCTTCATGGGAATCATCTACCTCCCGGTCGAGACGATTCCGTTCGCCCGGACCTGGCTCATCGAGACGACGGCCGCTCAGACCCACTACGGGATGGAACTGCTCGGCCACAGCCCGGGCCTCAACGAGGGTGCGAACGGCTACGAGAGTCGCTTCGACTTCGACCCCGACGAGACGGTGACGGGGCGAACGACCTACATCGTGCTCGCGTGTACCGGCATCGGGAGTATGGCGATCTTCGGCGGATTGATCGCCGCCGTGAAGGCGCCGCTCCGGCGAAAGGCCACCGCGTTCGCGCTCGCCATCGGCGTCATCTGGTTCCTGAACCTGATCCGAAACGTCTTCATCGGTCTCGCCTCGCCGTTCGGCTGGTTCCAGTACGACCCGCTGATCTACATTACGACGACGTACATGGGGTCGCCTGCCGACCGGACGTCGTTCCTCGTCGCCCACAACTTCGTCGCCCAGTCGCTGTCGATCGTCGCCCTCGTCGGGATCACCTACCTCGTGATCCGCATCCTCCCGGAGGTCGTGGAACCGCTCGAGGAGGCGCTGTTCGTCCTCACCGGGACCGAGTACGACCTCGCCGACGCCCTCGGCAAGCCCGACCCCGCGGGCGAGCAACTCACGCCCCCGAGCGACGATTGAGGCGATGGCCGGCACTTTTCCCGACTCCGCTCGAGTGGACGCCCCCGTCGAGTTCCTCGAGCGTGCCGTCTTCGTCCCGGGAGCCAACGCGCTCGTCCTCTCGGACCTCCACGTCGGGAAGGCGGCGGCTTCTCGGGTCGAGGCACCGATCGACGACGGCGGCGACGTGATCGACCGCCTCGAGCGCCTGCTCGGTCGCGTCGACGCCGAAACGGTCGTCGTCGCTGGCGACCTCCTGCACTCGTTTTCGACCGTACCCCGTGGGGCCGACTGGACCGTCACCCGCCTCGAGCGGGTCGTTGCCGAGGCCGGTAGCGAACTGGTGGTCACCCCCGGAAATCACGACAAGATGCTCGAGGCGGTCTACGACGGACACGCTCCCGACGCGTACGTGCTGGCCGACGGCGAGACGCTGGTCTGCCACGGGCACGAGCGGCCGGACCTCGAGACGTTCGACGCGAATCCCGAGAGCGACGATCATCAGGCACTCGAATCTTCGAGCCTCGAGCGAGTCGTCATTGGCCACGACCACCCGGCGCTCTCGGTCGGCGGACGGAAGCTTCCTTGCTTTCTCTATGCGCGCGACGTCTGGCGCGGACTCGACGTCTTGATGCTCCCGGCGTTCACCCGGAGCGCGTCGGGCGTGACGATCAACCGGGCCCGAGGAACCGACCTGCAGTCGCCCGTGATTTGCCCGCTCGACCCGTTCCATCCCGTGATTCGCGACGAGGCCGCCGACGAAACGCGCTGGTTTCCGCCGCTCGAGGCGTGTCGGCATCTGTTGTAGTTGCCGCTTTCGTCCCGCCCGGCGACTTTCACCCCTCGAGATCGACGCGAACCGCGAGCGCCGCTCGCCGCCCGCTCTCGAGCGCCCCCTGAATCGACGACCACCGGGTGTACTCGCCCGCCAGATAGCAGCGCCCGTTGGGAGCGCGCGGGCCCGGCAACTCGTCGTGGATGCCAGGTGGCTGGGCGAACTGGGCGAAGGGGATGCGTTCGGTGTGGACCGTCTCGAGGTCGTCGAATCGCCGATCGGGGTACCACGACTCGAGCGCCCGCCGGGTTCGACCGGCGAGCGCCTCGTCGTCGACGTCGTCTTCGAGCTGACCGAGGTAGGTCGCGCCTAGGAGCGTCGAGCCGTTGGGCGCGTAGGCGGGTGCGACCGCGCTGTGGGGAACGATCTGATTCGGCCCCGAACCGTCGTCGGCGTTGAGGAGCAATCGTTTGCCGGTCTCGAGGTCGGTCCATCCAGGAAGCGTGTAGTACTGGGTGACACAGCCCTTGCTGGTCGTGGGGATCGACTCGACGCCGGTCAGTTCTCGGGCCGTCGGCGGGTCGGTAGCGACGACCACAGCGTCGACGTCGACGGTTTCCTCGCGTCTGCGACCCGCTGGCTCGAGCGTACAGGTGGCACCGCCATCGGTCGCGTCGACGGCCGTCACGGTGGTGTCCGTTTCGATCGCCACCCCCTCGGATTCAGCGCTCGCGGCCAGTTGCTCTGGGATCCGTCCCATCCCCTTCGCGGGAACGGCGATCGATCCCGCCGCGAGGGCCCGGAAGGTGTACTCGAAGATTCGCTTCGAGGTCGAGAGGCTTCGATCGAGGGTAATCCCGCCGTAGAACGGGGCGGCGAAGTTGTCGATGAACCGATCCGAAAATCCTTGATCCCGCAGGTACTGGTCGATGGTCGCGTCGGGACCCTCGAAGATCTGGTCGGGATCTCGCCCGGCGAACTGGTGGCGGAGTCGGAGGATCCCCAGTTTGTCCGTGAGCGTGACGTCGGAGTTACACAGCGTCTCGGGTACCCCTTCAGGGTCGCGAAACGGATCCGAGAGCGTCGACCGACGACCGTCTCGAGCGATGACCGCGCCGGGGGCGAACTCGCGAAGGTCCAGGGCGGGAAGGTCGAGTTCCGCGCGGACGGCGGGGTAGGCGGTAAAGAGCACCTGGAAGCCGCGGTCGAGTCGGTAGCCGTCGCGTTCGGTCGTTCGAACGCGACCGCCGACGGCGCCGCGTCGCTCGTACAGCGTCACGTCGAAGCCGTCCCTCGCGAGCGTGCGTGCGGTGACGAGTCCTGCGAGGCCGCCGCCGACGACGACCACCGACGCCGTTCGTGTCATACGGGTTCGTTCGGTAGCGAGCTACTAAGCCGTCGTGCCTACGATCGACGACGGCGACCCCGGAATTCGACCGTTTCGTCCGGCGGTCCCGGGCGATGGACAGGGATTTGGTCTCGCCGTCACAAGGCTCGGTATGGACACCACGGACGCGTTCGTCGGCCTCGAGTGCATCGACTGCGGAGCGTCGTTCGACGCCGAAACCGGCACCCATCGCTGTCCCGACTGTGACGG
Source organism: Natronosalvus caseinilyticus (assembly GCF_017357105.1). Taxonomy (NCBI): domain Archaea; kingdom Methanobacteriati; phylum Methanobacteriota; class Halobacteria; order Halobacteriales; family Natrialbaceae; genus Natronosalvus; species Natronosalvus caseinilyticus. The sequence goes on along the minus strand of NZ_CP071596.1, from coordinate 3,906,489 downwards.
CATCCTCGACCCGACCTACGACTACGACGCGGTCGACCTCGACCGGGAGACCCTCGAGGCTCGCCCGTTCGACTCGATGTGGCGCTACGAGGAACTGCTTCCCTTCACCCGCGAGTCGGCGGTGACGATGGACGAGGGCGCGACGCCGCTGGTCGACTGTGCGAAACTCGCCGACGAACTCGGCGTCGGGCGCGTCCTGATCAAAGACGAGGGTCGGAACCCGACGGGGACGTTCAAGGACCGCGGTCAGACGCTCGCGATGACGGCCGCGAACCAGCACGGCGCGACCGACGTCGCGTTGGCGTCTGCGGGAAACGCCGGTCAGTCTGCTGCGGCCTACGCCGGCCGCGCCGACATCGACTCGCACGTGTTCCTCCCGTCTCGAGCCGGGTTCACGACCAAGGCGATGGTGAACGTCCACGGCGGCGACATGACCGTCGTCGGCGGGCGAATCGGCGACGCAGGCGCGGCCTACGCGGACGCGATGGCCGAACACGACGACTGGTACTCGGTGAAGACGTTCGTGACGCCCTACCGCCACGAGGGCAAGAAGACGATGCTGTACGAGATCGCCGAGCAACTCGAGTGGGCGGTCCCCGACGCCATCGTCTACCCGACCGGCGGCGGCGTCGGCCTCGTGGGAATGTACAAGGCGGCCGAAGAGTTCCGCGACCTGGGGCTGATCGACGACGTGCCGGCGCTGTACGCCGCGCAGGCGACGGGCTGTCAGCCTATCGTCGAGGCCTTCGAGCAGGGTCGCGAGCGCCACGACCCCGTCGAGTATCCCGACACCATCTGCGGTGGCATCGAGATCCCCGACCCCGGCGCCAGCCCGTGGATCCTCGAGGCTCTGCGCGAAAGCGGTGGCGGCGCGGTCGCAACCGACGACGACGCGATCCTCGAGGCGGCCGTCGCCGTCGCCAAGGGCGAGGGCCTCGAGATGGCGCCGACCTGCGCGGCGGCGGCCAGCGGAGCCTGGGAGCTGGGCGAGCGTGGAGCGTTCGACGACGACGCGACGGTCGTGATCCTCAACACCGGAACTGGAAACAAGGACGCCGACGTGCTGCGCAGTCACCTGATGGGGCAGGGCGTTTGAACGTCACTCGAGGGTTCGATGAAAACGAAATCGTGATTCCCGACTTTGTTGAAATACTTTACAGGTAATATGAATTATCTGCTCAGAGGATGTATTCAGCAATCCGCCGCGCATTGTTCTACACTGGATATGCTGAACTGGCCGATAGGAAGAGCATGCGCATTTTTCGAAGGTAGCCTGTTTAATCTGGTCCAGTATTGCTCTCTACCTCGGTCCCGTAACCTTCCCTCATCCATTTTAGAAGGTATTTCGCTGCAAGACCAAGGAACGCAAGCAGGAATAGTGCAGGCACGAGAAAAACTTCTAACCCACCGGGGATTGCCATAGTTCTTCGAAGAGATGACGGCTAATTAATCTATGGTGTGGAACATGTGTTCCGTCTCTACCACTCCAGCACCCCTCCAGTTGACGGACAGCAAGTGGCCGATTCGCGCTCTCTATTTAGCACGACTGCCTAAATATGTCATCGACTGAGGATTTTGACAACGCCTACTCCCCTAAATTACGATTTCTGGAACCGAGTAACTCCCTCAGGACGTCTCGACTAACGCCTCGTACTGCGCTCCCGTCTGTTTCAACGTCTCCGTCGAGTACAGACGCTCGTGGGTGACCGGCAGGTACTCCCCGGCGAGTTCGTCGATCTTGGCATCCACCGCCGACTGATCCCGCCCGTGGATCATCGTGAACAGGTTGTAAGGCCACTCGAGGTCGGGTCGCCGCGGTCGGTGGTAACACAGGGTCACGTAGGGCAGCGAACCGGCGCGCTCGCCCCACTCGTCTAGCCGGTCGTCGGGGACGTCCCAGACGACCATGCAGTTGGCGTCGAAGCCGGTGACGACGTGGTTGACGATGCAGCCGATGCGCTTGATGCAGCCCTCGTCCTGCAGCCGTTCGACCGCTTCGAGCACCTCCTTGACGGGGACCTCGCGGTCGAGGTCGACCGCGAGTTCGTCTGCGATATCACCGTAGGGCGTCCTCGAGAGCGGGAACCCGTCCTGGATCGCGAGCAAGAGCGAGGCGTCGAACGCCGAGAGGTCGCCCGCGGCGTCCTCGCTGATACGAGTAGCGGAGGCGTCGGTGCCGTCCTCGAGGCTCTCCCGCGCAAAACTGTCCGCGTTCACCACGGGGAACTCGAGGTCGATGTAGTAGTCCGTTAGCATCGGGAGCACTAACACAGTGCAGCCGGTCCGCTCCTCGATTTCCTCGAGGATGCGGTCCCGTGTCTCCCGGGAGCCGGCGGTGACGACGAACCACATGTTCCACTCGTGGTCGCGGGCGTAGTTGTGATTGACCTGTTGGTAGCCGTTGATCACCTCGGCAATTTCGTCGAATCGATTCTCGGGCGCCTTGACGGCCGCGAGCGTCGACGACCCGATCACGGGCGGGTTGAGGACGGCGCCGAAGCGACGGAAGATGCCGGCCTCACGTAGTCGTCGGACGCGCTCGAGGGCCTCGTCCTCGTCGATCTCGAGGGCGTCGCCGACGACGCGGAAGGGGCGCTCGGCGATCGGAAACCCGCTCTGGTAGCCGTCGATAATGGCGGCGTCCGTCTCGTCGATCGTCTCGCGCCAGTCGTCCGCGGCCGATCGAGTGGAACTCATTGGTCGGAGTAAGGACGACCCGCACCTATCGCTTTCGGGTTTCTCGAGTGTGGGTTGGGAGGTACTCGAGTGGCGACACTGGACAGAACATCGGTGCTTCCTCGAACAGATGACGGAGGACGCGGACGTGGCCGTTCCCGACGATGAAGAGGAGTCGCTCGTCGCCTGCGTTCAGCGTCCGCCAACAGTGATGCACCATTCGCAGATTCCGATCGTACCAGTTTACCAGCGCGAGCGGCGAGCCGAACCCATCACCCGTCGAGCGGATGCCGCTGTCGAACATGTGATCGTGGTTGAACCGAAGCTGTGACTCGTGATTGAGCCACGCAAGATAGGCGGGAATCGTGTTCTCGGCGAGCTGTCGTCCCCACTGATCGACGACTGCGTCGGGTGACGGTAGTTCGGTCGCCGTTTTCCGGTCGCTCTCGACCGCCCGTTCCCAGAAGGGGTCGTCCGCGTATCGCGATCGATCAGGGTGTTCATCGACCGCGCGAACCCGATCGTGACCGAGCGCGTCCGCGAGGCGAAACCCGATCTGGACGACCTCACTTCGACACTCGGTCGTCGTGCCATCACGCATCGAATGCGGTGAGGAAAATCGTTCTTCACGATCGTACTGGCGCTCCCCGATTCGGTACTCGTCGTACCGTTCGTTCACGGCCTCAATGCTGTCGAAGGGACGCTCGAGCGCAATCCCGTCGGGTTGCCAGTCGGAGAGTCGCTCGACCAGCGCTCGCAACTCGGCCTGCCGAGTGGGTGTGAGGACGTCGTCGGCATCGATATTCACCGAATCGAGCCCAGGGTTGTCCATGTGGTAGCTCCCGAGTATCATCACCTCGACCTGGTGTGACTCGGGCGTCGGCCACGGTGTTATCATACCCCTACTAGATAGACGACATTCATATGTCTGCTGACTTTTCCGATTCGAGACAATCCGATTCTGGAGCCACGCGGGAATTATCCCTGCTGAGCGCAAATAGGAGATCATGTCTCGCATCGAAGTTGCCGAACTCGAGGAGGCCGAACGGACGTCGGTACTCGGCACCGGCGGTACGGGCGTGCTGTCGTTTTCGATCGAGGGTGACGAACCGCCACGTACCGTCCTAGTCTCGTACGGCTACGATCCCGTCGAGTCGACCTTTTACTTCCGGCTGGCGACCTCACCAGAGCACCCACCCGAGACGCTCGACGGCCACGCCGTCTCGTTCGTCACCTACGACGCCGACGACGAGTGGTGGAGCGTCGTCGCGAAGGGCCGCCTCGAGGACATCGAACGCGAGGACGTCGGGACCGACGCCCTCGAGGGCCTCGACCGCGTCGAGATACCGCTGATCGACATCTTCGGGACTCATCCCCGAGAGATTGATTTCGCGTTCTGCCGCCTCGAGCCGACGGCGTTCACGGGTCGCCGGGTGTTGAGCACGGCGCCGTGAGCGGTTCCGGGCCGTTCTGCTGTCAGCATTTTCGGTCGGCCACCACGCTACCTCGACCGGACCAAACGGGAGGTTTTTCCCCGCCCCATCCCAACCTCGAGCCATGGCCCAGGCTACCCAGGACTTCGGCGAGTGGCCGCTGAAACGCCTGATGACCGAAATCGTCGGCTCAGGTCCCAAATCCGCCGACGACATGACCCGCGAGCAGGCTCGAGAGGCGTTCCGCCGGATTCTCGCCGACGAACCCGACTCGACCACGCTGGGGGCGTTCTGGCTGGCGAATCGCTGGAAGAAGAACACACCCGAGGAACTGGCAGCCTTCACCGACGTCATGCGCGAGGAGAGCGTCGTGACGGCCGAACCCGACTGCGACCCCGTCGACTGCGGGGCGAACTACGACGGCAAGCACACTACGGCCGTCCTCGGCGTGGCCGCCGGTATCGTCGCCGCCGCCGCCGGCACCCCGGTCGTGACTCACTCCGGCGACCGCGTCCCCACCCAGAAGGCGACGGCGTACAAACACGTCCTCGACGAACTGGGCGTCCGGACGAAGCTCGAGCCCGACGAGTCGGCCGAGATGGTCGACGAAACCGGCTTCGGCTTCTACTACCAGCCGACCTTCAACCCCGGCATCCACGCGCTGTACGACCGACGCGACCAGATGGGCGTTCGCACGTTCGTCAACACCATCGAGACCGTCGCCAACCCGGCCAACGCCGACGTCCACCTCGGCTCGTTCTACCACCTGGCGTTCGCGAAGAAGACGTGCGACCTGGTCGCCGAGAGCGAGGCGCTCGAATTCTCCCACGTCGTCATGTTCCAGGGAATGGAGGGCTACGACGACATCCGCCCCGGGTACACGAAAGTCGCCGACTGGCGAGCCGGCGAGTTCGACGACTTCGAAATCGAAACCGCCGAGTACGGCATGGAGATGGAGAACGACGACCTCGCCGTCGACGACGTCGACGCCGACTCCGCGGCGATCACCGAAGAGGTTCTCGCCGGCGAGCGCGACGACCACTTCGCCGACGCCGTCGCGCTCAACGCCGCGTTCCGGATGTTCGCCCGCGACGACGTCGAGGACCTCGAGGACGGCCTCGAGCGCGCCCGCGCAGTCGTCGAGGACGGGAGCGCGGCGGCGGTGCTCGAGGACCTGCGCGCGTTCTGACCCTCGACATCTCGAGTCGAGACCACCACTGTTTTCACCACGCCCCTCGTCGGCCGTGGTATGGCAAATCCAACAGCGACGCTTCACACGAGCGAGGGCGACATCACCGTCGAACTGTTCGAAGAGCGAGCGCCTCGAACGGTCGGGAACTTCATCGGCCTCGCGACGGGCGAGCGCGAGTGGACCGACCCGGAGACCGACGAGCGCGTCACCGACGAACCGCTGTACGACGACGTCCCCTTCCACCGCGTTATCGAGGGGTTCATGATCCAGGGTGGCGACCCGACCGGCACCGGCCGCGGCGGCCCCGGCTACACCTTCGACGACGAGTTCCACGACGATCTCACCCACGACAGCCCCGGCACCCTCTCGATGTCCAACGCCGGCCCGAACACGAACGGCTCGCAGTTCTTCATCACCCTCGACGCAACGCCACACCTCGACGGCCGTCACTCCGTTTTCGGCGAAGTGACCGACGGGATGGACGTCGTCCGTGAGATCGGTTCCGTGGAAACCGATGGGAACGACAAACCAAAACGCGACATCGTTCTCGAGTCGGTGTCCGTCGATCGGTAGGATCGATCGCGGGAGGTCTATCGCACCCCCACGAAACCGTAACGCGAAAGACCGTCGCCTCCCGAGGTGACGATATGAGCGACGGACGCGAAGAGACCGCTGAAACCGACGGGGCCAATGGAAGCGACGATCGCCCACGCCCCAGCGACGTCGGCTCGAGCGACGGGCCGCCAATCGAGGACAAGCCCTACAAGATCATCTTTGAGGCGAACAGGTGCTTCGGCGCGGGCAAGTGCGCCGAGGTGAGCGACAACTGGGAGATGGACCTCCAGACGGGCCTCGCGAGGGCGAACTCGTACTTCATCGGCGAGAACGACCTCGAGGACAACGTCCGTGCGGCCGAGGTCTGCCCGGCGAAGAAAGACCAGGGCTGTATCCACGTGATCGATCGGCGGACGGACGAGGAGATCGCGCCGAATCCACACGGCGACGGCACGCTGAGCGTCGACTGGTAGTCACCACGGAACCGTCGTACGGTGACGACAAGGTCCATATGCGTTCGAATCGAAGGGTGACGCGTGCGACCCGCTCGTCTCCTGCTTTTGATGCTCGTCGCCGTCGTGCTCGTTACCGGCGGCTGTCTCGACTTCGGGACGTCGACGGGTCCTCGAGACGTCGATGGTGGAGACGGTGACGACGGCGACGAACTCGGCGATGGTGGCGATACTGACGACAGTGATGACACTGACGACGGCGACGACCACTCCAACGACGGCGAAACGGAGCGGAATGCGGGCACACTCGAGATCCACCACATCGACGTGGGACAGGCCGACGCGACCCTGCTGATCGAGCCCTCGGGGGAGACGATGCTCGTCGACAGCGGCGACTGGCGAGACGACGGCGAGTCGGTCATCGCCTACCTCGAGGAGCAGGGAATCGACCGCGTCGACCACCTCGTCGCGACCCACGCCCACGCCGATCACATCGGCGGCCACGCCGCGGTGATCGAGCACGTCGAGACGAACGGCGACGGCGTCGGCGCCGTCTACGACTCCGGCGTCGTCTCGACGAGCCAGACCTACGAGCGCTACCTGGACGCCGTGGAGGAACACGATGTGAAACTCCTAGCGGTTCGAGAAGGAGACGCCGTCGACTTCGGCGAGGCGAAAATCGAGTTCTACAACCCGCCTGCCGAGGGCCCGGACGACGAGGACGGGCTCAACGACAACAGCATCGTCTTGACGGTGACCTACGGCGACGTCTCTTACCTGACGACCGGCGACGCCGAACGCGCGGTCGAGTCGCGCCTGGTCGAGCGCCACGGCAACGACCTCGAGGCGGAGATTTATCAGGCGGGTCACCACGGGTCGTCGACCAGCTCGTCGTCAGCGCTTCTCGACGTGGTCGATCCCGACGTGACGGTCGTCTCGGCTCCCCTCGAGAGCCAGTACGGCCACCCGCACGACGAGGTGCTCGCGGCCTTCGGCGAACGTGGAGTCGAGACGTACTGGACGGGCGTCCACGGACACGTGGTCGTCACCACGGACGGTGAGTCGGTCGCGGTCCAGGCGGAGCGGTCGGGACCGACAAACGGGTACGTACTCCTCGAGGAGTTCTCGAGCGAGGAGGAAGCGACCGAGGAAACGAGGGAAACCGAGCGATTGCCGCGACGCGTAACCGGATTCCCGACGGAGGCGATATCACTCCCATGACCACCTCGACTGTCACCGCCGTGCTCGACCGTATCGTCGACGATTCGGCCGCCGTAGTGCTGCTCGAGACCGCTATCGACGGCGAAGACGACGAGGCCGGGAATGACGAAGCCAACGAAAACAGTAGTGGAAAAGAAGACGAAATCGACAGTGGCGAAACCGGCGATGGCGAAGCCGATGAAGCCGACACCGAAGACCCGGTGGAACGCCAACAGCTCGAGCTCGACCTCGAGTCACTCCCCGAGGACGGTCGCCACGAAGGGGCTGTCTTCGAAGTCGTTCTCGAGGACGGAGCCGTTCGCGAGATGCGGTATCGACCCGACGAGGAGGCCGACCGCCGCGATCGACTGCAGGATCGTTTCAATCGACTCTCCGACCGTCTTCCGGATCGGGACTAACTGTCAGCAATCGCCTCGTTCGACGCTCGTCTCTCCTTTTTCACACGTCTCCGCCTGGAAAGCTCCTGATTTCGGCCCACGATCTCGTTGACCACATCTAAGCCACGCGACTTCGCCGACCACGCCCCAGCCGATACTTTCACGTACCGGACACACCCATACCCGGTAATGATCGACCGACTCGTCCGGAGGCAGAGAACGTATGCCGACTAAAGTCGCACGTCTGCTCGAGACCTACGACCTCGAGAGCCTCGGACTCGAACTCGAGCAGCGCTGGCTCGGAAAGGGATACGAACGAGAGAGCCTTCGCAAGTTGGCGAGACGGTTCAACGAACGGCTCCTCGGCGAGCGGATGACTCGCGCCGGTCTATCGCCGCTCGACGGCGAGGTCGAGAACACGTATCGTCTCCTCACCGACGACGACGTGAGCGCCGGGATGCGAACCCAGGCCGAACGCGAACTCGAGCGGGCCGGCATCGACGTCGACGCGCTCCGGCGCGAGTTCGTCTCTCATCAGGCGATCCACACCTACCTGACGAGCGACCGGGAACTCGAGGGGCCCTCCAGCCAGACGACTCCAGAGGACCGCCTCGAGCGGGATGCGGCGTCCATCCAGCGACTCTCGAGTCGGTTGACCGCGGTCACGGAGGACACGGTCAAGCGATATCGGGAGACGGACCTCCTCGAGAGCGGCTCCGTATCGGTGCTCGTCGACGTAAACGTCCTCTGTGAGGAGTGCGGAGAGCAGTACGACGTTGCGACGTTCCTCGAGCGCGGCGGCTGTCGCTGTCGCGAGTGATCGGCCGGTTCCTCACGTATAACCAGTCTGCTCGGGTGACCAGCCCGCTCGAGTGACCAGGGTCCAGAGCCAACGGCCGCTGACCGTCCGAAGCGAGCGAGAGACGATGGCATATAAATACGTGGTGCCCCAAGTGACGCCAATGAGCGCAGGCGAAACGACTGGACAGCCACGAGTGTCCGTCGAAAACATCGGCGGAATCGACTCGACGACGGTAGAACTGACGACAGGCGTGAACGTCCTCACGGGCCGAAACGCGACGAACCGAACCTCCTTCCTTCGATCGATCATGGGCGCACTCGGGAGCGACCGCGTCTCCCTCAAGGCGGACGCCGACCACGGCTCGGTGACGCTCGAGCTCGAGGGCGAAACCTACGAACGCCACTTCGAACGGCGAGAAGGGGGAATCGTCAGTTCGGGCGACCCCTATCTCGAGGATCCGACGCTGGCGAACCTCTTCGCGTTCTTGCTCGAATCGAACACCGCACGGCAGGCCGTCAGCCAAAAGGACGACCTCCGCGAGGTCATCATGCGGCCGGTCGACGTCGAGGAGATCGAGGCCGAAATCTCCCAGGCCGAAGCGGACAAACGACGCCTCGACGACGAAATCGACCGCCTCACGTCGCTCAAATCGTCGCTTCCCTCGCTCGAGGAACGTCGCCAGTCGCTCCGAAAGGAGATCGAGGAGACAGAGGCCGAACTCGAGGAACGACGCGCGGACCTCGAAGCCTCGCGCGCGGACGAATCCGAAACCGACGACGACGAACTCGAGGCCAAACTCGACGAACTCCAGTCGGCGCGAAACGACTTAGAGGACGTCCAGTTCCAGCGCGAGACCGAACAACAGAGCATCGAAACCCTCGAGTCCGAACTCGAGGAGATGCGCGAGGAACTCGAGGAACTTCCCGACGGCTTCGAAACGGATCCCGACGCACTCGAGCAGGAACTCGAGACGCTTCGCGACCAGCGGTCGACGCTCGACTCGAGCACGAACCAGTTGCAGAGCATCATCCAGTTCAACGAGGAGATGCTCGAGGGGACGAACCAGCGAATCACGCAGGCGCTGCAGGGTGAACAGTCCGAGACCGACGGTGGGGCAGTGACCGAACAGTTGCTCGCAGACGACACGGCTATCTGCTGGACGTGCGGGTCCACGGTCGAAACCGACCAGATCGAGTCGACGATCGAGCGCCTTCGCTCCCTTCGGCAGGAGCACGTCCAGGAACGCAACGAACTCCGGCGTCAGATCGACGACCGGAAATCGACGCTGCGAGAGGCACAGGAGACGAACCAGCGCCGACAGACGTTGACGCAGCGAATCGAGAGCACGGAGAACGAACTCGAGCAACGGCGCGACCGGCTCGAGACGCTCGACGAGCGCGAGGGCGAACTCCAGGAGCGCATCGACGACCTGGAGACGACGGTCGACGAACTCGAGGAGGAGAGCGAGAGCGAAACACTCGATCACCAGAAGGAGGTGACCGAACTCGAGTTCCGTCTGAATCGGCTCGAGGACGACCTCGCGGACGTCGAAGACGAGATCGAGGAAGCCGAGACCGAGATCGGCCGTATCGACGACCTGCGAGCACAGCGAGAGCGGGCGTCCGAACGACTCACCGACCTCCGGACTCGAATCGATCGCATCGAGCGGGAGTCGGTCGAGGCGTTCAACGACCACATGGCCTCGGTGCTCGACGTCCTCGAGTACGAGAACCTCGAGCGTATCTGGATCGAGCGAACCGAGCGCACGGTCAAGGAGGGACGACGGCGCGTCGACCGCCCGGTCTTCGAGTTACACATCGTCCGTCAGGCGGACGACGGACGGACGTACGAGGACACCATCGATCACCTGAGCGAGAGCGAGCGTGAGGTGACGGGGCTCGTGTTCGCGCTGGCTGGCTACCTCGTCCACGAGGTGTACGACGAGGTGCCGTTCATGCTGCTGGACTCGCTCGAGGCCATCGACTCGAACCGGATCGCCCGACTCGTCGATTACTTCAGCGAGTACGCGGAGACGCTCGTGACGGCGTTGCTTCCGGAGGATGCGGCCGCCTTAGACGAGGAGTACACGCGGATCACGTCGATCTAGCTCGGTCGAGATTCGGCGTCACGCTTCGACGGACGTCGCGTCCGATGGTATTCAGACCGGTGTCGTCGACAGTGATCGGTCGTGGCTCGAGCGTTACACGGATAGGTGTGTAACATACGGACTGGCGAGCACTGCCGTTCCCTCCAAAACACGGTGACCGACCTCTCTAGTACCGTTCATAGCTGTTTCGTTGACACGCTCTGGACCGCTGAAATCCCCACTGTCGATGCGGCTACTCGCGCGAGCGACCACTGGCTTTTTGCTGATTGCCTCGGTGGACTCGAGCATGACACTCGATCCGGTCCACTTCGACGGCATCGCGCGACTCGCGCGACGGATCGATCACGGGGCCGACGAGCGCGACCATCGAGCGCTCGCCGAGACGGTCTGGGCGGACTTTCTCGACCCGCTGATCGACGGCGACGGCCGATTCGTCCTCGAGCCACTCGATTCTGTCTCGAAACACCTCGTCGACCGGGAGGCCATCGCCCTCTGTGATCGGCCGTTCGCGACCGAACACGGCCTGGACGCCGGAACGATCAACCCGACGGTGTTCAAGAACGGCCTCGTGATCGACATCGCCCAGGCGGCGATGAGTGCGACGCCCTCCTCGCTCGACCTCCACCGCTCGCGGACGATGGTCGCGACGGTCCACTCGAGCGATCAGACGGCTCACGTCGACGAGACGTGGGACGAGTTCGACGACGGCTACAGTCGCTCGCGGGCAATCAAGGTCCAGCAGCGACTGCCGCGGTTCGCCGAGGGCATCGTCCACGCGCTGGCGCTCTACCTCGCCGAGAGCGAGCACGCCCTCGCTCACGCCGCGGACGTCTCGGACCTGCTGATCCTCGACGGGCCGCTCTACCCGCGGGGGCTCCTCCGGTGGTCGGACCAGCACCCGGACCTCGCAACGTTCCTCGAGGAGAACGCCCGGCCGAAACAGGTCGTCCAGAACTACGTTCGACTGGTCGAGACGTTCCTCGAGCAGGACGTCCCGCTCGTTGGATTCGTCAAGAACCCGGCGACGCGGGCGATCACCCGCGCAGTCCAGTCGAAGGACATCGAAGCGCCGTGGGGCGACGACGGGACGTTCTTCACTCGAATCCTCGAGCGCGGCGAGTACGTCTCGGACGTCGACGGTGAGCGCTGGGAACGCGACACCGAGACCCTGACCTACACCGGCTGGTTCCGTTCGCGAGGTGGCGTCGACAGACCCCTCTCGCCCGAGGGCAACGCACTCGGCGTCGACAGGAAACTCGACCTGGAGGCCTACGAGGTGACCTTCTTCGTGATCTACGACCCGCGGGACGACCTGGTCTACCGGGTGGAAGCGCCGTACGGAGTCGTTCGCGACGAGGATCACCGAGAACGACTCACCCGGCAGTTGCTCCAGGACGTGGCCGTCGCGGGCGGGCCGCCACAGACCATCGAGAAGGCGGACGAACTCGCCAGGATCAGCGCGTCCGAGAAGCGCTCGCTTCGGGAGGCGCTCGAGGCGCAGTTCGAGACGGTCGAGCGGCGAACGTACGACGACAAGCGGTGGGGGGAGGAGTTCGCCTGAAGTTAGGTCGCGTCTCCTTCGAGCACGTCGGCGGCGTCGAGTTCGTCCTTCTCGATCTCGAGGTCGACGGCCTCGCGGTCGATGCCGATGCGGGCGAACTGGGTCTGGATGTGCTCGGTCGCGGCCTCGAGCGCCTGTTCGCGGGTGTCGAATCCGCGTGGCATCGGCGACTCGAAGGCGATGTGTACCTCGCGGCCGTCGACGAGCTGGGGGGTGCCGCCGCTATCGACCTCGTAGAACTCGTCGCAGATCCAGACGTACGGGGCGCCTTCGTCCGGCGCACCGCGGAACGAAGGGGCCTGCTCGCCCCGCTCGTACAGCGTCCCGGTGAGTTCGGTCCCGCCGGCACGGCCGCGTATGAGGAGCATACCAAACGGTAGGGTATCGAAACGGAAAAACCGGGTGGTTGCAAGATGGCCTCGAGCGGCCGTCTCGAGGAAACATTCGGAAAATCAGTATCGTCTCCGATTCGTGACAACCGGGAATCTATGGTAGTTTACTTTCGCCCTGACGGGGTTCGTTCGGCTCGAGGGGTGGGTTCGATGTTGCTCCTGATGAAGGGGCGTTCCGTCGAACAGCTGAACCTCCTTACTATACTAATTATAGTATTGAGAATGCGATCAGGCGCTTGAGTCTGTCAGTACACGCCCCTCGTTCTCCGGAGCGCTCCCGACGGCGATTGAGGCGTCGTGATGAAAATTGGAAAGGTATTAGTTACCCGTTTCGAAGGTTGCATCCATGGCGAAACACCCACGGCGAAAGAACAGTTTGCCGTCCGAACTCGATTCTTCAGTCGACCGAAGCCGTCGTCGCTTTCTCGGGGCGACCGCCGGCGCCTCGCTCGCCGCGCTCGCCCCCGCCAGTGCGAGCGTCGCGGCGAGCGGCGAGACGGTGACGATCGTCCACGACACGCACTTCCACGGACGGTTTCGCAACGCACAGGAGTACGACCTCAACATCGCTCGCTACTACACCGTCATCGAGGACGTCCTGGACGACGCCGATAACTCGCTCTTCCTGGGCAACGGCGACGACATCGCCCCCTCGATGCTCGGCCTCGAGTACGAGGGCGAGCACATGATCGAGGCGCTCAACTACATGGACATCGACGCGGTGGGCGTCGGTAACCACGAGTACGACTTCGGGGCCGACGTCGCGACGACACGCTTCGAGGAGAGCGAGTTCCCGTGGCTCGTCGCGAACCTGCTCGACGACGCCGGCGACCCGGTGCCGGGGACCGAGCGCTGGACCACGCTCGAGGCGGGCGGGCTTACGGTCGGCGTCTTCGGCCTGGTCTCGACAAACTTCCACTCGCTGACGGACTACCCGGCGGAGTGGCAGGTGCTCGGCTACGTCGAGGGCGCTCAGGAGGCCGTCGACGCCCTGCGAGCGGACGGGGCCGACGTCGTCGTCTGTGCCTCCCACGTCAGCACGGGCGTCCACGACACGCTGGCCGCGGAGGTCGACGGACTGGACGCTATCGTCGGGTCGCACTCGGGCATCGTGTTCGACGAACCCGCGGTCGTCGACGGGACGGTCGTCAGCGAGTTCGGCGACGAGTTCGCCCACGTCGGGTCGATCACGCTCGACGCCGACGGCGACCTCGTCGACTGGCGGCGAGTCGATCTGATCCCCGAGAACTGGAGTCCGACCGACGCGGTCGACGAGTACGAGCAGATCACGGCCCGCGAGACGGCCGATATCGAGGAAGACCCCACCCTCACCGACATCTCCGAGCGGTGGCAGGGGGAACTCGACGAGCGCCTCGGTCAGCCGTTCTTCGAGAGCGAGACGGACCTCAACGGCACGTTCGACAACTACGCGATCGAAACCGGCTTCGGGAACCTCATCACCGACGCGATGGCGACCATCGGCGAGACTGCGGACATCGAGGTCGACGTCGCCGTCCAGAACGGCGGCGGTATCCGCGGCGGCTACTACGAGGGCGGGCCGATCACCGGGGCGCAGGTTATGGAGACCCTCCCGTTCCCGAACGAGATCGAGGTCGTCGAGATCACCGGTCAGCAACTCGTCGACTACCTCGAGAGCGAGGTTCGCCCGCACCCGAGCGAGGACTACGGCACGCAGCCGGCGATCCAGGTCTCGGGCGTCTCCTACGAGTGGTGGGGCCACGACGACGAGACGTGGATCGACAACGTGTTCGTCGGCGGCGAACCGGTCGATCTCGGGGCGACCTACTATATGGCGAACAACGACTACGTCGTCGGCAACGACCCAATTTTGAGCGAGGCCGAGACCGTCCTCGAGTCGGGCCAGTTCCAGGGACCGTACGTGCTCGACGTTCTCGAGGAGTGGGGGACCGTGGCTCCCGAGCGCGAAAACCGGATGATCCGGGTCGACGAGGACGTCGGCGCGGGATCGGTCGCACGCGAAGACGGCGAAATCACGATCACCGTTCCCTTCCCGGCGGGCGGCACCGCCGTCGTCGAGGACTCCTTCCGGGCCGTGATCCGCACCGGCGACGACCTCGCGGCCGAGTCCGTCGCCGAGGACGGCGAAACCGTCGAGGTCGCCTTCGACGCCGAGGCGCTGTGTAAACTCGCCTCGAGCGTCGAGAACCCCGTCCTGCGGGTCTTCGGCGGCTACGATCCGGACGAGGAGTACTGGGGATACGGCTTCGAGTTGCCCACCTCGAGCGGCTACGACTACTTCAAACTGAAGTCGAGCGTCGACGCAGCAGCCGTACTCGAGACGGGCGAGGGTACGGACGGTCAGGACGACGACGATCAAGACGGTGAGGGACAGAACGGGGATCAGAACGGCGAGGATCAGAACGGAGACCAGGACCAGGACGACGAGCAGGAGAACGACGACGTCGTCGACGAGGATACCGACGAGAGAAACGAAGAGGAGGACGGTATGCCCGGATTCGGTCCGTTCGCCGCCCTCGTCGGCGGAGCGGGTGGAACCTACCTCTACTCCCGTGCACGCGGCGCGAACGACGAGGGACCCGACCTGGCCTGAAGGACAAACCGTAAATTGCTCTCCGCCTAACTCCATTACAGATGCGCGGAACGTCCCCGCTTTCGCGACGCCGCCTCCTCCAGCGAGCGACCGTCGGAGCCGGTACACTCGCGGTCGCCGGCTGTCTCGAGCGCGGTGCGGACGACACCCCGGAATCGAACGGAGACGACGAGCCGAACCAGTCGAACGACTCCGACGACTCCGACGACCTGCTCGCGTTCCCCGAAATCGAGAACCCACCGGACGCGGTGTACCGCCCGACTCACCGCGAGCGCATGCGGATGCTCGAGCCCGTCGACGCCGGCGACTACCGCGTCGCCGGAATGGTCACCTATCCACACCCGTTCTGGCTCGTCGACGGGAGCGACGTCGAGCAAGTCGAACCCGACCGCGACGACGTCCACCTGATGGTCACCGCCTGGGATCGGGAGACCGGTCAGGTGGTTCCCGTCGACTCGAGCCCCGTCCTCGAGCTCTCCCGGAACGGCGAGTTCGTCCGCGAGGTTCGCCCGTGGCTCATGCTCTCCCAGCAGATGGGCTTTCACTTCGGGGACAACCTCTCCCTCGAAGGCGACGGTACCTATCGCGTCGAGGGCCGATTGAGCCCGGTCTCGATCCGCAAAACTGGCGCGTTCGCGGATCGACTCGAGGAAGCGGTCTCGTTCGAGTTCGCGTTCGACTTCGACGACGACCTTCGCCGACTCGCGACCGAGGTCGAGTACTTCCCCGAGGACGAGTGGGGCGAGCGTGGGGCGCTCGAGCCGATGGGCCACGGAGACGGCGGAAGCGACGGTGGCGACGATGCCGATCACGAAGGTGAAGACGGCGACAGCGACCACGACGACCACGGATCCGCTCACGACGGCCACGTCATCCCGTACTCGAGTGCACCGCCAGCGACGGACCTTCCCGGAACCCTTCAGGACTCGCTCGAGAGCGGTGACGCCGTCTTCGAGATCACGATCCTCAAACCGGGTTCCAGGTTCGTCGACGCCGATCCCGAGGCGGGCGCCGACGATCGGTATCTCGCCGTCTCCCCACGGACGCCATACAATCACTGCGTCCTCCCGCTGATGGGCCTCGAGGTGACCGTCGACGGCGACTCCAGGCGACTGACCGAAACCCTCGACCACGAACTCGGCCTCCACTACGGGACGGCGCTGGCGACCGATTCGAACGAGGCCACCCTCGAACTCGACGTACGAACGCCACCACAGGTCTCGAGACACCGGGGCTACGAGACGGCCTTCCTCGAGATGCCATCTGTGTCGACGGTGATATCGCTATGACCGGGCGACGGCTCCTCGTCACGGTGCTCGCGCTGGCACTGGTGACGTCCGGCGTCGTCATAGCCGGTTTCGGGGTCGGAACCGTCGGCGCCGGCGACGCCGTCGCCACCATCTCGCCGACGCCCTACGAGGTCGAGGCCCAGCCCGGCGAGGAGATCGAGATCGACGTCGTCATGCGCAGCCAGGGCGCCCACGGCGAGGGCGTCGCCTCCTACGAGTTGATCGCCCAGTACCACCCTGACTACCTCGAGGTCACGGACGTCGAGGCCGGCGACTGGCTCGAACAGGGCGAGGAAACCGAGATCCGCGAGGAACGGGTGATCGCCAACGAGGTCGGAACGGCGATCCTCGAACAGCGGCGCGATCCGGCGGCCGGCGGGGCGACGGGGCAGGCTCGCGTCGCCACGATCACTCTCGAGGTCTCGGAAGACGCACCGGCGGCACAGACGACGCTCTCCTTTGGCAACTCCGAAGTCTACCTCGAGCGCGAGTTCCCGCTCGCGGTTCACGACCGGGAGGTGACGATCTCGATCGATGACGGCGAGGAACCGCACGAGCCGTTCGACCACCCCGATCCGCAGGACCGCGATGCGCTCGAGGCGATGGCGGACGATTCGACCGGAGAAAACGACACCGCCGGTGCTGGAGACGATCCGGACTCGAGCGACGGGGACGACTCCAGCGACGAGCCGGATGAGGATGCCTCGGGATCGGTGGACGAATCGGATAGCGACGAGCCACGCGATGCGGACGACGCCGATTCGGTTCCCGGGTTCACGGCCGTCTCCCTGCTCGTCGTGCTTCTCGCGCTTGCCGGATACCGCCGGTTCCACGACGGGGAGAAATAGCGACGTCTCGAGTCGAATTCACTGACGCTCGAGCAGTCGTCGACACCGAATCGCTCGAGCGATTACCGACGTCGATTCCTCGAACAGTCCTCGATCAGCGATTCCACGCCGCCGCATCCGGATCGACCAGTCGGTCGCCACGGTCGAACTCGGCGATGCGATCCAGTTCGTCGTCGCTCAACTCGAGGTCGAGCGCCGCGTAGTTCTCCTCGACGTGGTCGCCGGTCGCCTTCGGGATAGGGACCACGCCCTCGCGAGCGTAGTGCCAGGCGAGCGTCACCTGGACGGGCGTGGCGTCGTGGGCGTCGGCGATCGCCTCGAGCGTGTCGTTCCCGGCGACGTCGCCCTTCGCGATTGGGCAGTAGGCCACGGTCGTCACGTCGTGTTCGCGTCCGTACTCGACCAGGTCGTCCTGCTGGAGGAACGGGTGCAGTTCGACCTGGTTGGCCAGGATTGGCGACTCGAGAATCTCGCGGGCCTCCTCGAGCAACTCGACCGTGAAGTTGCTTACGCCGACGTTGTGCGTCAGCCCGCGCTCGCGAACCTCGTCCATCGCGGGCAGCGTCTCCTCGGGGTCGTAGGCGTCGGTCGGCCAGTGGACGTACAGCAGGTCGACCGTATCGACGCCGAGTCGCTCGAGGCTCTCCTCGGTCGTCTCGAGGATGTCGTCGTGTGCGAGGTTCGATGGATGGACCTTCGTCGCCAGAAATACGTCCTCGCGGTCGACGTCGCTTCGCTCGAGCGCGGCCCCGACTGCGGCCTCGTTGTCGTACATCTGGGCGGTGTCGACGTGGCGGTAGCCGGCCTCGAGCGCTCGCACGACGTTTTCGGTGCAGGTCTCGCCCTCGTGACCCGACGTTCCGAAGCCAGGTTGTGGGACGGGTGTCTCGCTCATACGGGGCCGGACGAGCGCCGAGTACTCGAGTGTCGGGGAAGCGGCAAGTGGTCGGCCGTCCCTCGAGTCGGTTTCGCGCCTCCGTCGTGCGCCTCGAGTTTATATACGATCGGGCGGCCAGACCGTCCATGGCTCGACAGCCCACTCGAACTCGCCGTACCGTCCTCGGAACGACCGTCGGCCTCGCCACGGGCGCTACTGCGGTAAGCGTTAGCGGAAGCGGCTCTGACGCACCGTCTCGGGACGGGACCACCGAGGCTTCAGAATCACGCGCTCGGTCTACGGCTCCCGCCTCGGGCTCGGGACTCCCGTTCGAAACGTTCGTCGGGACCGTCGACCGAATCGTCGACGGCGAACACGTCGTCATCCTGCTCGAGGAGGGCGGGCGAACCGTCGATCAGCTCGTCGTTCCCCGTGATCGACTCCCGGACGTCGAGGAGCGCGAGCGACTCGTCGTCCTCGTTCGCGACGGGGACCTCGCCGCGGCCTGGCCGCTTCCCGAGCGTCTCGACCCCCGCTCGAGGGAGTAATCACGAGTGCTGATTCCGGCAGGGCTCGCCAGGGTATCTCGACAGCGAAGTCCCAGGCACGACGTCTCGAGCGGACCGATTCGCCGTTCGCTCGCCGTCGCCTGAGTCGAACGTGCGCCGTGCGCGAGAGCCGAAGCTAGAGGAGTCGAGACGTCACTCCTCTCGCTCGACGTTGTCATTCGCATCGCCGCCACCGACATCGTCCTCGTCGTCACCTGCCTGCGGCGCGTCCGGATCGGTCTCGTCCTGGCGCATCGCGTCGTCCGCGTCGGCTTCGTCCTCGCTGTCTTCGTCCGCGTCGGCTCTGCTCGAGTCGTCGCCGTCCAGGGCACCGGGTCTCGGTCCACCGGTTTCGGGGTCGACCTCGCTATCGATCGACATCGTCGGTTGTGCCTGTTCGGCCGACGGGCCGGTCGCTTCGCTCGCTTCGTCCGCGATTTCGGTATCCGAGAGGTCCGCCTCCTCGGCGTCGTCATCGTCAAGACGTGGATCGCCCTCTGACGGCGCCTCTTCGGCCGATTCGTCGTCGACGGCCGGCTCGAGCGAGGACGTCTCGTCGTCTTGCCAGTCGAACTCTTCGCTCGAGGCATCGAGCCCGGTTTCGCGACCCTGGTCTTCCCGCTGTGCTGCTGCGTGAGCCTCGTCCGACGTGGACTTGTCCGATTCCCCGGTGCTCGCGCGACGTCTCTTGACGCCGGTACCGACGGCTGCCATGCCGATGGCGGCCGGGATGATACCACGCACTCGACCCCGTCGAATCGATCGAAGGCCTCGCCAGAGGACCACGGCGCCGGTTGCCATCGCGAGCGACCCGTCGCTCGCGCCCCGTTTGGCCAGTGACAGCGCCCGATCGATCGTCGACCCGCCGTCGAGCGGCGCGTCCGACTCGAGGGCTCGTTCGGTCAGATCGCCCGTCTGATTTCCGCCGTCTCCTGTGTCGACCATTGGATCGGGAGCTACACCGTCGATGCAAGTGAATCTTAGCCCGGCATACCAATCCACGCTCGATGCCGTCGCTCGCCGGCCGACGATTGTTGAGGACGGCGCCCGATACCGGAGACGTGACCGCCGAAACGTCACACCTCGAGCGCGCTCGCGAGCACCTTCGACGCGCGAGCGACGCCGCCGACCGAACCGTCCAGGAGCAGGCCGATTCGATTCAGGAGGGGCTAGATGAGGAACTCGAGGGCCACCGCACGCAGGACGAACCCGGACCGAAGACCGACCGGATCGCCGAACTCATCGAAAAACTCGACGGCCTCGAGTCCGAGGCGTCGGGCGAGGCCGGCGAGCGGCTCGCTCGTGCCCGGGAGGCCTGCGTCGAGTACCAGAAGTCACAGGCCCAGGACGACGAGACGTAGCACCCGGGGCGCGGTCGCCGCTCCCGACTTCGCCGACCTCGTCCTAGAGGCTCTCACTCGAGATCCGCACAGATCCCGACGAAGTTCCGCAGGATCTGGAGCCCCGTCTCGCCGCTCTTCTCCGGGTGGAACTGGGTCCCGAAGACGTTGCCCGCCTCGTTCGCGACGATCGAGGGGAACCGTCGCTCGTAGTCGGTGGTCGCGACCGCCGCCGACTCGTCGTCGGGGACGGCGTAGTAGGAGTGAACGAAGTAGGCGTATCGCCCGTCGACGCCCTCGACGAGCGGGTGTTCTCGTTCGACGGCGAGTTCGTTCCAGCCCATGTGGGGGATCTTTTGCCCTTCGGCGAAGCGGACGTTGGTTCCCGGGATCAGGTATAGTCCACTGACGGCGGACTCGCCGTCGGTTTCGCCCTCCTCGCTCGAGGTCAGGAGCATCTGCATGCCGAGACAGATCCCGAAGAGCGGCTGTCCGCGCTCGGCCACCGCCAGCAGGTCCTCCCGGAGCGGGTCGGCGTTCTCGACGCCCTCGCGGAACGCGCCGACGCCCGGGAGGACGACCCCGTCGGCGTCTTCGAAGTCGGCCGGGTCGTCGGTGATTTCGACGGCGGCGCCCGCCCGCTCGAGGCCGCGCGTGACGCTCCGGAGGTTGCCCAGGCCGTAGTCGACGATGGCGACGTCGGCGAGGGTCTCCTCGCTCTCGGTCGGGGACGATAGCGTGCTCTTGGTCATACGTACGGGTCGGCGACGAGCGAGCAAGTGCGTTGCCCTTCGAGAAAGAATTCCCCTCCTGAGTCGACTTACTTCGCGAGCGACCGGGCCATCCGCTTCGGGAAGCCCTTCAGCAGTTCCCACAACCCCATCGGCTCGGTGTCGTCGGCGCGGAGACGGGCGCGAATCCGCTGACTGAACATCTCGACGGAGATGATCATCACGAGGATGACGAGGATGGTCGCCATCGCGTTCGTGTAGGCGAACAGCCCCATTTGGACCTCGAGAACCTGGCCAAGTCCTCCACCGCCGACGATGCCGAGCGAGACGGCGATGCGGACGTTGATCTCGAAGATATAGAGCGTCCACGCGATGAACGGCGTGTGGACCTGACTCAGCATCCCGAAGGTGATCGTCTGTCGCCGGCTCGCGCCGGTCGTCTTCATCGCCTCGATGGGTCCGTCCTCGATTTCCTCGAGTTCGTCGACGAACAGTCGTCCGAGATTACCGATAGTGTCGACGGCGATAGCGATGGTCGCGGTGACCGGACCGATCCCAGCCAGTGGGATGAAGATCAGGATCCAGACGAGCGCGGGAATCGCCCGGATAGTGCTCATCGTCCCGCGGAAGATGAAGTTGAACGGGAACGGCGTGACGCGTTCGCTCCCGAGAATGCCGAACAGCAGAGCGAAGGGGAATCCCATGACGGTCCCGGCGACGGCCATCGAAAGCGTCGTGCCGGCTTCTCCGAAGAAGGGAAGCGGACCGCCCTCGGAGACGAAAATCGCGAGCAGGAGGCTCGGGATCGAGAGCAGGAAGCCGAGCGGGTCACCGAGCGGGCTCGGGTACTGGCCCAGTAACTCCTTGTCGTACAGGAGGTTCCGCTCGTGGATGTAGGACGTGTACTCGAGGAACCCGCTCGGGTCGAAAAACGGCGGTTCGGTCAGCAAGAACGGGAAGAAGTCCGTCGCCCGACGGGCGAAGGTGCCGTACTGCTTGTTAGTGGTGAACCACTCGACCGAGGTGAGTGCACTCAGGAACAGGTATCCGAGGACGCCGACGAGGATCCCGTAGCCGATCCACCGGACGCGGCGCCGTCGCTTGATGGCCTCGAAGCGTTCGACGACGCGGGAATCCGTTCCCGTTTCCGTCCCCTTCTTCGTTCCCGTACCGGTATCTGTACTCATACGTACTCACCCGAGGTCGGCGACGTCGCCCCATCGGTCTCGCCGCTCTGGTCGTCGCCCCGAGCGCTCGCCGACTCGGAGGCCTCGAACATCCCTTCGGTGTCGATGCCGCCGTAGATTTCGTCGATGACGTCCATCGTGAAGTCCTCGCGGTAACCGTCGAAGACCAGCTGGCCGCTTCGCAGGCCAATGAAGCGCTCACCGAACTTCCGGGCGAGGTTGACCTGGTGAAGACTAATCAGCGCCGTCAGTCCGCGCTCTTTGGCGGCCCGGCGAAGGTACCCCATGACCTGTTGTGAACTCCCAGGGTCGAGACTTGCGACGGGTTCGTCGGCGAGCATCGTCTTCGGATTCTGCACGAGCGCACGAGCGATGCCGACGCGCTGTTGCTGTCCGCCGCTCATCTGGCGGGCTCGTTTCTGGGAGTGGTCCAGCAGGCCGACTGTGTCGAGCGCTTCGAGCGTTTGGATCTTTTCCTCCCTGTCGTGAAGCTGCAACAGGCTCTCGAGGTAGTTCGACCGGTTCAGCGCCCCGGTGAGGGCGTTCGAGTACGCGGTCATCTGGCCGATGATATTGTGTTGCTGAAAGATCATGGCCACGTCCTGCCGCGGTTCGGTCACCTCTTCCCCGTCGATGGAGACGGACCCTTCGGTCGGCGTCGTCAGTCCGTTCATACAGCGTAGAAGCGTCGATTTACCCGAGCCGGAGACGCCGAGTACGATGACGAACTCACCGTCGGCGATTTCGAACGAGACGTCGTCTAATGCGACCGTCTCGCCGAACACTTTGGTCAGCCCGTCGACTGTTATCTCACTCATGCACGATTCTAAAGAGTGTTTCAAACGGGACTATTCAAGGTCTTCGAACTCGAGGCCGAGTTCGTCGAGGACGGTCTGGATCGGTTCGTAGTCGTCGATCGACCCCTCCTGGACGCCGGTGAACCAGAGTGGCTCGCCGTCGTAATCCTCGTCGTGCTGGAGGTCCTCCTCGGTAACGTTGAGGATGGCCTCCTCGACGTCGGAGCGGACGTCGGATTTCCACTCGGAGCGAACCATCAGGGGCGCACGCGGGAGGGGATCGGAGACCGCCAGCAGCTTGAGTTCGGCGTTGGGGTCGGCATCCTCGTTGCCGATGTCTTCGCCAGCCCCGTCGTACTCGGCGGAAATTTCGGCGAATTCGGGGTACTCGTCGAACTGCTCCTGGGGGACCAGCGGTGCGGACACGAATGCTCCGCTGAAGGCGGCCTTGACCTCGTCCCGGTTGATCAGCTGGTTGCGGGCCGTCGCGTGGTCGTCGTACCCGATTTCGAAGTCGACAGGGTCGCCGTCGGGCGCAGTTCCGGTGTCGAGACCCGCTTCCTTGACCATCGTGAGAGGAACAAGAGTCCCGCTCACGGAGAGGGGGGAGGCCGCGTTGACGACCTCTCCCTCGAGGTCCGCCAGTTCTTCGATGCCGCTGTCAGGCGTCGTCGTGATCGTCGAGAAATACTGGGCCGCGCCGTAGGCGACGCGGATTCCGATGACGTCGGCCACGTCTTTTCCGGCGACGGCTGCGGAGGGCGACGTGTCGGCGACGTCGGCCTGATCGTCGCGAATCGCCGTCAGCGTCTCCGAGTACGACTGGGTCGTGACGGGTTCGATGGTCGCGTCCGTCTCCGACTCGAGGTAATCGAACATCGGCTGGTACTGATCTTCGATAGAGACGTCAGCCTCGGCCGGGTTGAGCACGAACCGGACGGTGTTCTCGTCGTCGTCACTCCCACCACCAGTCAAGTCTCCCAGACAACCCGCCAGCCCCGCCGTCGCCGTCACACCTGCACCTTTGAGGAACGTTCGCCGCTTGTTTGTCCACCGTGTCTTATCGGACATGGATGACACTATGAACGCCACCATTTAGGCGTTTCTATGTCATCTACATACCCATCCATCGGTATCCCGATTGGGACGCGTTTTGTACACAAACCCGGCGGGTTTATCCACTATTTCCCTCCAATAGAGATATTATTAAACAAACGATTATCGAAAAATCTTTCGGTTTTCTGTATTGTTCGTCCGCACGAGATACGACATTTTCACGTATTCGTAACTTACCGATCGAACCTCGAGTGAGAGTGAGAGGATAGTGAGTGACCGTCAGCGTCCACCGTTCGATACGGCTAGTCGAACCCGTCGAGTCGCGCCTGCCCGCTCCCCTCGCTTCCCTCGAGTCCCGCCAACTCGGCCGCCGTCTCGAGCGTCTCTGCGAACGTATCGGTCTGGCTCCGGTCGTACAGCGTCGCGGCCGGGTGGAGACAGATCAGGACGCGTCTCGCGGTGCCGCCGATGCGGGCGTCCTCGACAGTTCCAGCCTCCTCGGTCACCGCGACCGACCGCTCGAGCAGGTGTTCGCTCGGCACCTTGCCGAGCGTGACGATCACCTCCGGATCGAGTCGGGCGATTTCGGTCTCGAGGTAGCCTCGACAGTGCTCGAGTTCCACCTTCGTCGGGTCCCGGTTCTCCGGTGGCCGACAGCGCACGCAGTTCGTGATGCGGACGTCTTCCCGGAGGAGGCCCACGTCCCGGAGGTGGTCGTCGAGAACCGACCCACTCCTGCCGACGAAAGGCTCGCCTTCGCGGTCTTCGGTCGCGCCGGGCCCCTCCCCGACGAACAGGAGGTCGGCGTCCTCGGGGCCGGTTCCGTTGACGATCTGGGAGCGCGAGTCGACCAATTCGGGACAGCGGGTGCAGGCCGTCACCTCGAGGCTGTCCATGTGTTCGGCGTCGGTGGCTTGCTCGGGGTCAGTCGACAGTTCACCGTTGGCGTCACCGTCGTCCGCGGTCATACGCTTCGCTCGGAGAGCCACCTACTAGAACCCTTCCACGCGCGTTCAAAAATCGGAGGGGAGCAGACGACCTACCGCGAAACCGACTCGAGACGTTCGCCCTCCAGTTCCTCGAGGCACCGCTCGAGTGGGGCGAGCGCCTCGTCGGCGATCGTGTACGGGTCGGTCTCGCCCGTCCGGACCGCCTCCGCGAGCGCGTCGACGCCGCCGGCGCGCTCGAGTTCGCCCTGGAGCAGGTCGTGGACGTCCTCCCGGAGCAGGGTTCGGATCTCCTCGCCGTACCGTCGTCGGGTGCGCTCGGCGAGGGTTCCGGAGCGCTCGAGGTAGCGGCGGTGGTGTGCCAGGTCCTCGATCAGGTCGTCGACGCCGGTTCCGTCGGTGGCGACGGTTTCGACGACGGGTGGGACCCACGTGTCGGGTTCGTCTGGTTGGGCTGCTTCGTGTGATTCATCTGGTTCCCCCTCACCACTGTCCTCGCTCGAGTGTGGACTCGAGCCACCCTCCCCCATCGCGTCCGCGCCGTGGTGGCCGCCTCCCGAACTCGAGAAGCCGCCGCCGTCGCCCAGTTCGATCATCTCGAGGAGTTCCTGGACCGTCCGGTCGGCGCCGGGCCGATCGGCCTTGTTCACGACGAAGACGTCGGCGATCTCGAGGATGCCGGCCTTGAGCGTCTGGATGGAGTCACCGGAACCGGGCGGAACGAGCACGGCGACCGTGTCCGCGGTTCGAACGATGTCGATCTCGTTTTGCCCGGCGCCAACGGTCTCGATGATGATCCGATCCTTGCCGAAGGCGTCCATCGCCTTGACGGCGTCGGCGGTCGCCGTCGAGAGCCCGCCGAGGGTTCCTCGGGCGCTCATCGAGCGCACGAAGACGTCCATGTCCCCGACGGTCGAGGCCATGCGGATGCGATCGCCCAGCACGGCCCCGCCGGTGAAGGGCGAGGAGGGGTCGATGGCGATCACGCCGACGGTCTCGCCTCGCTCGCGGTAGGTCTCGGCCAGTTTGTCGACCAGTGTGGACTTGCCTGCGCCCGGACTCCCCGTGATGCCGACGATTTCGGCGTTGCCGGTGTGGGCGTACAGGTCGGAGACCAGTTCGCGGTAGCCCGGCGCCCGGTTTTCGATCTTCGAGATGACGCGTGCGAGTGCCCGGTGTTTTCCATCGAGGAGGTCCTCGAGCAGGTCGTCGTCGCCGCTCATCGCTCGGGGGCGTTCTCGCGGACGAACTCGACGGTCTCCTCGATCGACGTGCCGGGTCCGAAGACGGCGGCGACGCCCTCGTCTCGCAGGGCTGCCTTGTCCTCCTCGGGGATCACGCCCCCGACCAGCACGAGGGTGTCCTCGGCGGCGTCGTACTCCTCGAGGCCGTCCATAATCTTCGGGACCAGCGTCTTGTGGGCTCCCGAGAGGATCGAGATGCCGAGGACGTCGACGTCCTCCTGGACGGCCGCCTGGACGATTTCGGCGGGCGCCTTGTGCAGTCCGGAGTAGATGACCTCGAAGCCGGCGTCGCGGAACGCTCGAGCGATGACGTGGGCCCCGCGGTCGTGGCCGTCGAGGCCGACCTTCGCCACGAGACACCGGATCGATCGCGTTTCCTGTTCGCTCATGCCCGTTCCTTTTCCGCCAGTCGGTTTGACTCTAACGGAAGTTCGTGGGGGATCGAGCGTGTGGGGGCTCGAGCGCCAATCGACGCGCACAAATCGCCGGCGCACCAGTCACCGCCAATGACCGATCTCGCGACCGACCTCCCGTTCACCGTCGACGTCCCGATCCGCTATCGCGACCTCGACACCTTCAGCCACGTCAACAACGCCGTCTACGTCACCTACCTCGAGTCGGCCCGAACCGCGTATCTCGAGGCGGTAACCGACCTATCCATCGAGGACTACGGGTTCGTCGTCGCGAACCTCGAGATCGACTACGAGCGATCGATCACGATGGGCCAGGACGTCGTCGTCGCGACGGGGACGACGAAGCTGGGCACCTCGAGCTGGACGATGAGCTACGAGATCTACGCCGACGAAACTCGTGCGGCGACCGGAGAGACGACGCTCGTGTGCGTTGACCCCGAAACCCGATCGTCGGCGCCGATGCCGGACTCGATGCGCCAGCGGATCGTCGAGTACGAGGGGCTCGAGGGTTGACGGGTCGCTCGAGGGACGCCCGACTCGACGATACCCGACCAGAGTCAGATCAGTCGATTCGCCCGCCAGTCAGCCGAACCACGCCACCAGCGTGGGTCTCGTGGGCGACCGCGCTCGCCCGCGCTCGGAGCCGATCGTGGGCGTCTCGCACCTTTCGATCGAGCTGTCCCGAGAGGTCGCGGTCGTAGCGAAGCCGCGTCGTCGGCGGCGTCGACAGGGTGACGACGACCCCGAAGAGTGCGTTGACGGGCGGGGCGTACCAGCGCTCGCTCCGACCGGCGTTGACGAGGACGAGGTGGCCCCCGAGCGCGAGCGTGTCACACCACTGGTCGACCGCTCGAGCCGGCTCGTCGAGCATGCCGACGACGAAGGTGGCGAGGATCGCGTCGACCCCGTCCTCGTCGGGAATCGGCGGCTGGGTCGCGTCCGCCCGGACGACGTGGACGTTGTCGTACGTGGCCGTCGCCGCACGCGCTCGCTCGAGCACGCCCCGGGTGAAGTCGAGCCCGACGACGGTGCCCTCGGGGCCGACCTGCTCGCGCAGGTACGGCAGGTTGGCACCCGTTCCACAGCCCATCTCGACCACGGTGTCGCCCGACTCGAGTCGGCAGGCGAGTGCGGCCTGGCGCCTGAGGGTGACGATACCGGGCGTTCGCGTGGCCAGCAGGTCGTACAGACGGGCCCAGCGGCCGTAGAACGCCTGTGCGTCTTCGGTCATACCAGCTCGCGAATCGTCCTCGCGACCGCCTCCGCGTCCGGACCCAGTACGTACGTGAGGGGCTCGATGCCCTCGCCGCCGGTCTGGTAGAGGACGGTCGCCTCCGGCGTCTCCTCGATGGCCGCCCCGACGCTCGAGGCGACGTCGCCCGATTCGTCGAACTCCGCGAGGTCGTGGCCGCGTTCGGCCAGTGTGTCCAATAGCGCGGGATCGTACCGGACGTTCACGGCGGCCGCCGCGTCGCTGCCGTGGCGTCGCGCGGCGAGGAGTACCGTGGCCACGTGCTCGGAGACGCCGAACTCGGGCTCTCCGGGGACCGTCGCTCGCCCCTTGACGTCGAAGATTCGCCCGGGGACGCCCGCCACGTCGTCGACGTCTTCGGCGTCGGGGACGCAGGCGACGAGGTTCGACCCCACCGCCGGGATCAGGCCGGCGAACCCGCTCGCGTTCTCGAGGATGCGGAGCCCGCGCCGGAGCGAGGACCGAACCCGCTCGCTCGAGCGGACGGCGCTCTCGGGGTCGTGAACGCGAAAGCTCGCGTCGTGTTCGGCCAGTTGCGGGACGGACGCCTCGTGGAGCGTCGCCAGCAGGTCGCCGGGGCTCTCGAGGTCTCGAACGAGGACTTCGATCTCGACGAGCGCCTGGACCGGCGACATATCGCCGCTCGAGAGCCCCTCGCCGAGGCGCGTCACGAGTTCCTGGACGCGGTCGTCCTCGGCGATGCGGTCGTTCGTGGCGACGTCGCCGTGGGCGTACTTCGAGACGGCGCTCTGGCTGATGCCGAGGACCTCGGCGACCTCGCTCTGGGTCAATCCCCGCTCGCGGAGTTCCCCCGCGAGCTGTGAGCGGATCGTCGGCAGGAACTCCTCGACGACGATCTCTTCGACGAATTTCATCTGCCCGGGCCTAGGTGCCGGGGTGCAATAACTGTGGGGATCGTCCTGGCCGTACTTCTCGTAGCTCGCGGCTCCCGTCGCTCGAGGCGCGCGGCTCGGTCTACGGGAAGAAGCTTCGAGGCTTGACCCCGAGGCGGTTCACTCCTCGCGGCGGTCGAGCTGATCGCCGCCGAACTCGTCGTCGCGCTGGATTCGGGAGGCCTGCGGGCCGTCCTGGTCCTGGTACTTCGAGCCGCGTTCGCTCCCGTAGGGGCGATCCGCCGGCGTCTTCAGCTCCGTGAAGGTGAGCTGTGAGATCCGCATTCCAGGCGAGAGGGCGACCGGCGCACTGCCGAGATTCGACAGCTCGAGGGTGATCTGGCCACGATACCCCGGGTCGCACAGGCCGGCAGTCGCGTGGACGACCACGGCGAGGCGCCCCAGCGAGGAACGGCCCTCGACGTGAGCGATCAGGTCCGCCGGAATCTCGACGCGCTCGTGGGTCGTCCCCAGCACGAAGTCGCCGGGGTGGAGGATGAAGTCCTCGCCGTCCTCGACGACGGTCTCGGTGACGTAGTCGTCGACCTCGCGCTCCTCGTTCGGGTGGATGCAGGGGATGTTCGTCCGCTGGAACTCGAGGAATCGGCTCCCCAGCCGGAGGTCGACGCTCGCCGGCTGGATCTGCAGGTCGTAGTCGTCGATCGGTTCGACAACGAGGTCGCCCGCCTCGAGTCGGTCGAGGATGTCCGCGTCCGAGAGGATCATGTACGGGGACTCGCGTGCGGCGTGGTAAATGGTTCGGATCTGCGGGCGCTCTGGTTTGGCCCTTAGGCGTTTTGTGGCGGGGCTGATGGTGGCGCGGGTGCGATGTAGCCAGAGCCGTGTCTATCCTGCAGCCGACGCGTCAGTCGTCTGCGAGTGCCTCGTCGATCGCCCCGACGATCGCCGCCGTGTCGGCCTCCACTCGCTCGCCATCGACGACGATCCAGGGGGTGGCGTCGATGCCGAGCTCCATCCCGTGGGCACGCTCGGCCTCGAGGCCGTCCCGGTAGGTCACGTCCTCGGCGTCGGCCCGAACCTGCTCGGCGTCGAAGCCCAGGTCGCTCGCAACCTGTTCGATGAGGTCGTAGGAGTACCCGTCACTCCAGTGGGTGAAGATTTCGCCGGTGAACTCGAAGAACGCCTCGTCGCCCTCCTGATCCTGGACCGAGCGGGCCGCGCTCGCGACGGCGTAGGACCACTCCTCCTGGACGGGGATGGGAAAGTCCCGGTGTTCGTAGCGAATCTGCTCTGCGTCGACGTACGCTTCCTTGATGTCCGGAAAGATCTCCGTGTGGTAGATAGCGCAGTGGCCGCAGCCGAAGTCCTCGAAGACGGTGACCGTAACGTCTGCGTCCGGGTCGCCGATGACGGGTATCTCGAGCAGGTCGTCCTCGTCGACGTCGGATCCGTTTCCGTTGCCGTTCCCATTCCCGTCGCCGTTTTCGCTGTCGCTTTCGTCGCCGTCGCCGTTTCCATTCCCGTCGCCCTCCGCATCACCGCCACCGAGACAGCCAGCACCGGCGACCGCCGATCCGGCGGCGAGCGCGGCGAAGCGTCGTCGCGTCACGTTCATGGTCCACCGTATCGAGTCCGTGCGCAAATAGGTATCGCAGTCGGCCATCTGTAGCTCGAGCGTAACCGCGGACATTTTACCGGTCGTCCACCTCGTCGACTGCATGAAACAGGCAATCGTCGCCCGAACGGACATCGGCATGGGAACGGGAAAACTCGCCGCGCAGGTGGCCCACGCCTCGCTGTCGGCCTACGAGAAGGCCGACGATCGGTCACGCCGGCGCTGGAAGAACGGCGGCCAGAAGAAGATCGTGCTGAAGGGCTCGAGCGAGCGCGAACTCCACGAACTCGCGGCCATCGCCGACCAGGAGGGACTGCCGAACGCGATCGTCCGCGACGCGGGTCACACCCAGCTCGAGCCGGGGACGGTGACGACGCTGGCGGTCGGCCCCGGCGCCGAGGAGCTGGTCGACCGGGTGACGGGCGAGTTGTCGCTGTTCTGATCGACGGGGTCCGCCTCGTGACGCGTTGGCTCCGTCTCGCGATGCGACGCCGACGCCACTCGTCCGGAGGTGTTCTCGAGCGCGCCCGCAGATCGCCGCCTCGAGAACGCCTTTCACGCTCGAGGCCCTTCGTGTCCCCATGAGTGGAACGCCGACCCCGAACGCCGGCGACGACCCGCACGGCGACCAACCCGTCGAGCACGCCGGCGCCGACCTCGAGGACGCCAGTGCCGCGATGATCCTCGTCCACGGTCGCGGCGCCCGCGCTTCGGGCATGCTCGAACTGGCTGCCCAGTTCGACCGCGACGACGTGGCCTACCTCGCGCCCCAGGCCGCCCGCGGGACCTGGTACCCCCAGTCGTTTCTCGCCCCGATCGAGTCAAACGAGCCGTACCTGACCTCGGCGCTCGGCCTGCTCGAGTCGACGCTCGAGACCGCGAACGAGTCGGTCCCGGCCGAACGGACGATCCTGGCCGGCTTCTCCCAGGGTGGCTGTCTCGCCAGCGAGTTCGCCGCCCGGAACGCCCGCGAGTACGGCGGCGTCGTCGCATTCTCCGGCGGGCTGATCGGGCCCGAGGGAACCCCGCGGGAGTACGACGGCTCACTCGAGGGAACGCCAGCGTTCTTCGGGTGTAGCGACCAGGATCCCCACATCCCGCTCGAGCGGGTGCACGAGTCCGTTTCGGTCTACGAGGACCTGGGTGCCGACGTCACGGAGCGAATTTACGAGGGGATGGGCCACACGATCATCGACGACGAGATTGAATTCGTTCGCGAAATTGTCGACGACGCGGCCGACCAGTAGCCCGAGAAGACGCTACTGTGGCGTTCGACGCAGTGGCCGTGTGGCGATGACGAGCGTCCGTCTAAACTATATATTTTGTAGTGTGGATGGATTGCTGACTCGAGCGGATCGTTCTCCTTCTGCCAGCGTTGCTCGAGACGGCGGTTTTTGTCTATTGACTGAAATCGTCGCCTGCCACGGCTTCGCTCGTTCACTGCCTATCGCTTCGAAATCCACATGCAGTCAGTAAATACCGATATTAAACGAATAAATTCGTAATTTATGACTATTATACAGGATTTATTATGAATGTGGCGGCAGTCTTAGATAGATCTGAAGCCAATTACGCGTGTGATCGTAACCCATGGCTAACGTCAGCGAACGAAATCTGGCATCCCGTACCATCGAGGGAGTGGAAGCGCTGGTTAGTACGGAATCCGGTGAGGTCTTTATCGACGTGCCTGCCGCGAATCCGCGCTACATCCGCGTCGAGGAGGGCGACGTGATTCAGGAAGGAGACGCTCGCTCACGAACGGAAGAAGAACTCGCATCCGACTCCCTTAGAAAATGGACGGTAGATACGATCGGACCGGAGACGGTCATCGGGACGGATCGAGAGACAGACGAGCGACGCGAATGGGATCGGGAGTCGCTCGAGCAGAAACTCGCGATCGGCAGTCTCTCCACGAATCTCACCGATTTCGAGCGAGTAAACGTCGGGGGATCCCATACGGCGGATCGGGACGACGGACGGTCGGACGAGCAACTCGTAACCGTGACCGCGTACGGGAACGACAGTCGAAAATTCACCCAGTCGTTCCGCCACGTCGACGTCGATGAGGGCAGCGACGAACGCCGCCTCGAGCTGGCCAAATCGGACAAACGGATCGACGGGTTCGAAGACGACCTGCGAAAGCAGTTCAACGAAGCGGTCGAGTTCGCACTGCGGAACGAAGGGTACGCGGTCTGACCGACGTTTCGCTTCGGCTCGGCGTTCCTTTCAGGGGTGTTTCGAGGCAGACCTGTCGTCGGTTTTCGTTTCTCGGCCCCTGACTCACTCCACGGACACCGGCTCTCCACGCTCGGTACTCTCGTACAGCGCGTCGATCACGCGCATGTTCGCGACCGCTTCGTCGCCGTCGGTTCGCGGCTGATTCCCGGCCTCGACACAGCGGGCGAAGTGCTCGACCTCGAGCCGATACTGATCGACCGGTTCGAACGTCTCGACGCCGTGCTCGCCGTCGATTTCGTACTCGAGTTCGAGTGCGCCGTCGGGCACGTCGAAGGCGTCGTCGACCTCGAGCCAGCCGTTTGCCGCCTCGACGCGGTAGCGCTGGTGTTTCGGCGTGTCGAACCCGGAGGCAATTCGTGCCGTCGCCCCGTCGTCGTACTCGAGAACGCCAGCGAGAGCAGTGTCGACACCCGCCCCTCGCGAGTCGTGAGCGTGGGCGTAAACCCGCTCGGGTTCCCCGAGGAACTGCCGGACGGCGGAGACGGGGTAACAGCCGACATCCATCAGTGACCCGCCGGCGAGGTCCGGATTCAGCCGGACGTCGTCGGGATCGCCGCGCAGGGAGAAGGTGAACGACGCGGTGACCGAGCGCACGTCCTCGAGCGCCTCCCGTGCGAGTTCGATCGCCCGCTCGGTTCGCGGGTGGTAGCGGTACATGAACGCCTCCATCAGGACGACGCCCTGGTCGTCGCAGTGGGCGACGACCTCGCGCGCTTCGTTGGCGTCGGCGGCGAGCGGTTTCTCACACAGGACGTGGAGCCCCGCGTCGGCGGCCCGTTTCGTCCACTCGCCGTGGAGCGCGTTGGGCAGGGGGACGTAGACCGCGTCCAGGTTCGAATCGGCGAGCAGGTCGTCGTAGGTGCCGTACGACCGCGGGACCCCGTACTCCTCGGCGACCGATTCAGCCCGCCCGGCGTTGCGGGAGGCGATGGCGCCAACGTGGTGCTCGCTCGAGTCGATCGCCGGTAGCAGTGCCTTCTGGGCGATTCCGGCCGTCGACAGCACGCCGAGTTCCATACGCGAATCGCCGCCGGGAAGGCGCAAAAAGCCAGCGGATGCGGCGGAGAGAGGGAGTGGCACGGATACGATTCGGATATATAGTGATCGTATTCCACAAAATCCACCTCGAGACGACTATCGATTCGGTGAGGATAGCGTTTTCCGACACTGGTACGCTGAAAGCGCTTCGCCTCACCTTTCACTCTCCAGCTGACGGCTGTCAGGAAGTTCAACAAATATTTATAGAAACGTTCTGACATTCGATTATGGATCGAAAACGCCATAATTATGCTGGGGTTCTCGAGCGCGGCCTCGCGTTGCTTCTCGATGGTATCATCACATTCGTGCTCCTGCTTGCAGTCTTACTCCCACTGCTATTCGTCCTCCAGCCCGAATCCCCGGAATCGGCTGAAGCGCTGGGAGGGTTCGTCGGGGTCGTCGGAAGTGCCGTGTACTACGTGGGGACTGAAGCAAAGTGGGGTGCAACGGGCGGGAAGATGGTCATCGGTCTGCGAGTGGTCAATCGACACGGCGAGAAGTGTTCACCTGGAGAGGCTATCATACGGAATATCACAAAGCTCCTCGGATCGGGGACACTTCTGGCGGTCATCGTTGCCATTATCCTCATTCTCTCGTCAGAAGATAACCAGCGCCTCGGGGATATGATGGCAGACACGATGGTCGTTCGAGACTAACGGAGGCACGCACGAAACGCTCCGCCTCACCGTTCACTCCTTGTCTGAACATCGCCAGGACACGAGACCGAATCACTATGTCGCCGTGCCCGGTAGGCATCGCCATGAATATCTATCGCACTCGAGCCGGCCTGTTCCACCAGTTCCGGGACGTCTTGCAGTTCTACTACCCCGCAATGATCGACACCGCGGTGGGCGGCTACGCCGCCCAGGTCGACGAGCAGGACGGCTACGTCTACGACGCGCGGACGAGACACCTCGTCGCCGCGGCCCGCGGCATCCACAACTTTAGCCTGGGCGTCCTCGAGGACGGGCCCGACTGGTGTTGGTACGCCGCTGAACACGGCCTCCAGTTCCTCTCGAACGTCCACTGGGACGACGAGCACGGGGGATACGACTGGATGCTCGACGGTCGCGAGCCGGCCGACTGCACCCGCTACTGTTACGGACACGCGTTCGTCCTGCTCGCTGGGGCGCGGGCCCACCAGGCCGGTATCACCGGCGGTCGCGCGGAACTCGAGCGCGCGTTCGACGTGCTCGAGGAGCGGTTCTACGAGCCCGAGCACGGGTTGTACGCCGACCGAGCGACGCCCGACTGGGACTCGCTGTCGCCCTACCGCGGGCAGAACGCGAACATGCACGCCTGTGAGGCGCTGCTCGCGGCCTACGAGGCCACCGGCGAGGAGCGATACCTCGAGCGGGCGTACACGGTCGCCGATCGGTTCACCCGCGAGGTGACGAGCGCGACCGACGGTCTGCTCTGGGAGCACTACACCGAGACATGGGAACCGGATCTCGCGTACAACGAGGACCAGCCGGCCCACCAGTTCCGGCCGCCCGGCTACCAGCCGGGACACCACGCCGAGTGGGCGAAGTTGCTCGCGTTGCTCGCCGAACATCGGTCGGAGGGGTGGCTCCTCGAGCGCGCCAGAGAACTGTTCGACGCCGCGGTCGACCTCGGGTGGGACGACGAGCACGGCGGGCTCTACTACACGGTCGAGGACGACGGCACCCCCATCGTCGGGGACAAGTACGGCTGGGTGCACACGGAGGCCATCGGCGCGAGCGCGCTGTTGAGCCGGTTCGACGACGCGTACGCCGAGTGGTACGATCGCCTCTGGGCGTACTCGCGCGAGCACCTGATCAACCCGACGTACGGCAACTGGTACGCACGGCTCACGCGCGCTCACGAGCACGACGATCCGAACCACGGACCCGCGGTCGAACCGGGCTACCACCCGCTGACGAACTGCTGGGTCGCGATGCGGGCGCTCGAAGCCGATTCGCCGGCGTTCGGTACCAGTTAGGCCCTCGACTACCGCCGACCCGCGGCGTACCCGCGGCCGATCCGCCGGCTCGAGACGAGCACCGCGTAGGCGCCGATCAGGGTGCCGGCGACGAGGGCGACCCCGCCGCGGGAGACCAGCGCGCTCGAGAGCGCGAGTCCGACGAGCAAGAGCGTGATCCCCGAGGCCCAGCCGACGAAGTACGCGCCGTGACCGGCGACCGAGACGATATCCGCGAACCCGGCGCGGATCGATCCGGCCCGTCCGTAGTTCGCGAGGGCGATCGGCAGGAGGTAGGCGGCGATACCGAGAACGAGGAGGACCGTCGTCGAACCCACGAGGACGGCGAACGTGCCGCCACCACTTGGCACTTCGCCTGACTCAGTGAGCAATCGAACCGTCGAAAGCGCGATGACGAGGGGAACCGTCCCGTAGGCGATCGCGATTCCGGCGGCGCCTAGCGCCTGGCGAAGAACAGTGCGTTCGAGAAACGGCGGCGGGTCGCGTTCGGAGCCGAGGACGAGCACCGAAACGACGTACCCGAGGAGCGCCACGAGCGGGAGAACGGGGACGACCAGCACGTGGACGAGGACGCAGAGCCAGGCGGCGATCAGGGACGTCTCGGCGTGGTCGCCCCGGAGCGGATACGCGAGGGCGTCGTCCATGCCCGTGAGTCGAGTTCGCCGAGGTTTACCTCTTGCGAGACCGGGGTTGCCACGTGACGGTTCGGGCCACGTACCCGACTCGAGCCACCTGTCTCGAAATAAACTCGTTATCGAGTGAAATATGCACACATTTATTATAATGACGAACCCATTTTCAGTCGATATGGGAAACCAGAACGGAGTTACTCGTCGACGGTATCTGGTGACGACTGGGGCGATCGGTACCGCTGCCCTCGCGGGTTGTGCGGACGACGAGGAGGGGAATGGAAACGGGAACGCCACCGGAAACGGGGACGGGAACGGGAACGGAGGTGGCGACGGCGACCTCGAGATCGTCCACTGGTGGACCGCGGGCGGCGAAGAGGAAGCGTTCAACGCACTCGTGGATGGGTACGACGAGAACACGGACTACACGGCCAATCCGAATCCGGCACCCGGTGGCGCCGGTTCGTCTATCGACGCCGCGATCCAGACGCGCGTGATCGACGAGGAGCCGCCGGGAACGTTCCAGATCTGGCCGGGCGAGGCACTCCGGACCTACACGGACGCCGACGCGCTCGAGCCGGTCGGCGACTTCTACGAGGACGGCGCTCAGGACGCCTACCTCGACAGCGTCGTGGAGGCGGCCACCATCGACGGCGACGTCGTCTCGGTCCCGATCAACATCCACCGGCTGAACAACATCTTCTACAACGTCGAGGTGCTCGACGACGCCGGTGTCGACGTCGAGAGTATCGACGGCCCCGAGGGGCTGCTCGAGGCGTTCGAGACGGTCGACGGCGCGGGTTACGTCGGCATGGCCCAGCAGACCGCGGAGCCGTGGGGCACCCTCCAGCTGTGGGAGGTCGTCTTCACCGGCCAGCACGGCGTCGACACGTTCCAGCAGTTCCTCGACGGTAATGCGGCCGACCTCGAGAGCGAGATCAACGAGTCGCTCTCGCTGGTCGCCGACTACAGCGAGTACTTCAACGAGGACGCCTCCACGGTCTCCTGGGACGAGGCCAACAACGCCGTGATCACCGGCGACGCCGCGTTCCACCACAACGGCGACTGGGCGGCCGGCGAGTACCAGACCGCCGAGGACTTCGAGTACGGCGAGGGCTGGGACTACGCCGCCTTCCCCGGCACCGAAGGCGTCTACACGCTCGTGATGGACTCGTTCGTCATGCCGACGAACAATCCCACGCCGGACGCGACCGAAGCGTGGATCGAGTACTGTTCGACGGTCGACGCCCAGGAGCGGTTCAACCCGGCGAAGGGGTCGATTCCGCCGCGAACTGATGTCCCGACCGACGAGTTCCCGCCGTTCCTCCAGGACCAGATGTCGGCCTTCCAGGATTCCGACGAACAGATCACGTCGATCGCTCACGGGAGCGGGCTCCAGCCGGCCCAGGCGAGCGAGGTCCAAGAGGCGTTCGCGGTCTTCACGGACAACTGGGACCCGGACGAGACCACCCAGGAACTCATCAACATCTTCTGAGGGAACTCAGAACCCCACGTGTTATGGATTTTGACATACGACGAACACTGACCCGTCTTTCCCGCGGGCGTCGTCGAGCGGCGGGTTCCGACGAGAACCGAACCGACGACCGACCCGTCCGGACTGACGGCGGCGCCTCGAGCGCGAGCACGAGTGCGAGCGCAAGCACAAGCGGACACACCAGTCGCTGGACCCGACTCCGTCACAGCGAGGCCGTGCAGGCGATTCCGTTCTGGCTCCCGCCGGCATTGCTGATGGGGTTGTTCGTGTACGGAGCGATCGGCTGGAACCTGCTCATCTCGCTGACAGACTGGAGCAGTCTGCTGGGGCCCGATTACACGGACCTGTCGCTCGAGATGTACCGCCAGATGCCGGACGATCCGTCGTTCGTGGCAGCGTTCCGGAACACGATCGTCCTGCTGGTCGCGTTTACGGGCGTTTCACTCGCGATTGGACTCGTCCTGGCGATTCTCGTCGATCAGAACATCCGCTTCGAGAACACGTTCCGGACGATTTACCTGCTGCCGATGGCGCTGTCGTTCGTCGTCACGGCCATCTTCTGGGCGTGGATGTACAACCCGACCACGGGGACGATCAACGTCGTTCTCCGGGGGCTCGGGCTCGACTTCCTCACGAGAAACTGGATCGGTAACCCGGATACCAGGCTCGCGGCGATCATCTTCGCGCTGACCTGGCAGTTCAGCGGCTACGCGATGGTCGTCTACCTGGCTGGGCTCCGGGCGATCCCGGACGCTCACTACGAGGCGGCGAAAGTCGACGGGGCCAGTACGTTCCGCATGTACTTGCGCGTCATCGTCCCCCAGTTGAGCGCGGCGACGACGTCCGCGGCGGTCGTGTTGATGGTCTTCGCGCTGAAGGCGTTCGACTTCATCTTCGTCATGTTCGGGAACAATCCCGGTCGATCGGCGGACATCCTCGCAGTCATGATGTTCCGGGTAGCCTTCTCCCGGAGCCAGTGGGCGTACGGGGCCGCGGTCGCGACCGTACTCTTCTTGCTGGCGCTCGCCGTCGTTGGGCCGTACCTGTACCTGCAGTACAGACGAGGTGATCTCTGATGGCACACGCTGACGCCGATTCGGCCGACGGATCGCTCGCACGGACGCTCGAGGAACTCGATACCCAGCGGATCGCGCTCTACGTGGTCCTGGTCGGCTTGATCGCGTTCTACCTCTCGCCGCTGTGGGGCGGGGTGACGACCGCGTTTAAGACCGACGCCGGGTTCGTCCAGACGACGCCGCTGATCCCGCCGACGCCCGAGTGGTTCACTCTCGCGCCGTGGCAGGAGGCGTTCGGCCGATTGCAGGGCGGACTCCTCAACAGCGTCACGTTCGTCATTCCGGCGACGGTCCTGTCGGCGCTGTTCGGCAGCCTCGCGGCGTACGGCCTGACGAAGCTCTCCTGGCGCGGCCAGGTCGGCGTCCTCGTAATCTTCCTCGCAGGCGTCTTCCTGCCGTATCAGTCCGTGCTGGTGCCGCTCCGGCAGTTCTGGTCCATGGTCGGCCTCGCCGACTTGCTCTCGTTCGCGCCCTTCCTCGCCGAGCGAGCGGACCTGATCGAACTAACGATCACTCACACCGCTTACGGGATTCCAATCTGTACCATCCTGTTTCGATCCTACTACAAGGGGATGGACGACGAGATGATCGAGGCGGCGAAGATCGACGGAGCGAACGCCTTCGGCATCTACAGGCGGATCGTCTTCCCGCTGTCGCTGCCGATGTTCGCGGTGACGCTTATCTACCAGTTCACCCAGATCTGGAACGACCTGCTGTTCGCGCTCGTGCTCATCACCGCGCGTTCGAACTACGTCGTCACGCAATCGCTAAACGAACTACAGGGATCGCTGGCCCAGGAGTACAACATCCAGATGGCCGGCGCGTTCATCGCCGCATTGCCGACGATCCTCGTCTACGTGATCTTCGGCCGCCAGTTCGCGCAGGGAATCACGGGGGCATCGTAACCGACCACACCTGGCACACCAGCACACCCACACCAACAATGGCCAACCTCACACTCGACACCGTAACGAAACGCTTCGACGACGGCGACGACGTGATCGTCGCGGTCGACGACGTCTCGATCGACATCGACGACGGCGAGTTCCTCGTCCTCGTCGGCCCATCCGGCTGCGGGAAATCCACCACGCTCCGGATGATCGCCGGCCTCGAGACCGTCTCCGACGGCACGATTTCGATCGACGGCGAACGCATCAACCACGTTCCAGCCCAGCAGCGGGACATCGCGATGGTGTTCCAGAGCTACGCGCTGTACCCGCACATGACGGTCCGGGAGAACATGCGCTTCGGCCTCGAGGAGTCCACCGACCTCGACAAGGATACGATGAACGCCGCCGTCGAGGAGACCGCGGAACTGCTCGAGATTGCCGACCTGCTCGATCGCAAACCAGGTGAACTCTCCGGCGGGCAGCAACAGCGCGTCGCCCTGGGCCGAGCCATCGTCCGGGATCCCGCCGTCTTCCTGATGGACGAACCGCTGTCGAATCTCGACGCCAAACTTCGGTCGGGGATGCGCATGGAACTTCAGCGCCTGCAAAACGATCTGGACGTGACGACCGTCTACGTCACCCACGACCAGACCGAGGCGATGACGATGGGCGATCGGATCGCCATCCTGGATGACGGAAAGCTCCAGCAGGTCGCGACGCCCCTCGAGTGCTACCATCGCCCGAAGAACCGCTTCGTCGCGGGCTTCATTGGGGAGCCGGCGATGAACTTCTTCGACGCGACGCTCGAGGGCGATCGACTCCTGCTGGAGGGGACCTCTCTCGAGTACCCGCTCTCCTCGTCGGTCCGCGAGGACCTCGGCGATGCGACCGACCTCGTTCTCGGGATCCGTCCGGAGGACGTCGAATTGCTCGAGTCGGGCGGCAGTGTTCACGACTTCCCGGTCGAGGTCGACGTCGTCGAGCCGATGGGCAACGAGAACAACCTGCTGGCGACGTTCGCGGGGACCGACCTGTCGATCAACGCGATCACCGAGGGGATGCGCCTCGTGCGCGATGGCGAGCAGTACGCGGCGCGGCTCCCGGAGTCGGCGATCCACCTGTTCGATCGCTCGAGCGGGCAGGCGCTGCACAACCGTCAGATCGAGGACGAAGACGAGTTGCTCGAGCCACGGGTTTGACCCGCTCGCCGAATCGACACGGATTCTTTATCGTTGAACGTCACTGCCTCCTCGGTCGCGACTGGACGGGCGGAACGACTGATTCCGGTCGACTACCTGCGACCGGTGGGGTTTTGTTGAAACTCATTGGAAGTTTACCTGGGTCCTGTGCTGCATACAGGGAATGAGTGCAGCACGGTGGCGCTATTTATTTCACCCTATCTGGGAAGAACTAACTGATACACACAGCTGCGTACTGATCAAAAGCACTCGAGGAGAGTACCATCTTCGATCGGATCGGGCATCTCCTCATCACTCACACTGTACTTGGTTCCTGCACGGACAATTCCTGTCTCGTCAACGCCGTACGCGGCAGCTCCAGCACCATCACCGGCAGCGGGGAACTTCCTATCTGTGATAGTGCCCGTACCGTTAAAAAATCGGATATAAATGATGGTAATGCCATTTTCTGTCTTTTCTATCCGTGTCTCGTCCTCCTCAACACGGAGTCCAGCGTGCGTTAACTCATCCCGGTATTTTTCCACCATCGAGTTGTGGAAATACGTATCCCCATACCTATAGACGTATGACACGAGCGTGTCCTGATCGAATGAGTCCGGTGGTTCCGGGTATGGTTCAACGCCAGCGCTGTGAATCGTGCGTTCTTCACCACTTATAACGGGTGTGAATGTCGTACAAACATCTCCAGTCGGCTCTGGGCGCCGAGCACTCGAACAATCATACCGACCTGCAATAGATGTTGGATCTGGATTTTTCGGACCTTTGTCAATATCGCTATTCCATTCATCCTTTTGCATACAGTCCGGGACATCATCTTCACTGTTACCAGAGTTATCTCCTAGCCACGAATTGCCAGTTTCAAGACAGCCACCAACCCCGAGAAAAGCACTCGTGCTGATTCCCGTCAAGAGCTTTCGGCGGTTCATTATTTGACTTATAGTTGGTATATTTATATATCTTTACCTCCAGCAGAATCGGGATTTCTCACCCTCAAGACCTTCCTTCCCGATACTGAGCGATACACGATTCCCCCGGACTGAGCAATCACTCCTTACGCAAATCGAGCCAGATTGCGTGCCACATTCGCGCCTTCTATTTAGCACGGCCGCTGGAACTTATCATCAGTTAAGGCTTCGACAGTGCTGCGGATGAGTAAACCGTTCCACTGATTACTATCATTAGACGTCGCTTCCCGATCCGAGAACCATCCGCACGTCCTGCGGATCGATCAACCCGCTGGCGAAGGCGAGCCCGGCCCAGACGACCACGCCGACGGCGATGCTCGCGAACAGCATGCCCAGACTTGAGATGAAGGGCGCGAGGACGACGACCAGTAGCCCCATGACGCCGGTGATAGCGACGATTTTCCCGACCGTCGCCGCGAGTTCCTCGAGTCGCAGGGAGAGTTCGGCGTGGACGACGTAGAGGTTCACGCCGACGTAGATGGAGTGGGTGGCGACCGTCGCGATGGCCGCGCCGACGACGCCGATGGTCGGGATCAGGACGACGTTGAGCCCGAAGTTGGCGAGGGCGGTTCCGCCTTTGGCCATCGCTCGAGCGCGGGCGCGTCCGAGGTAATCGAGGCTATCGCTCGTGAGGTTCGTGATCGCCTGCAGGACGACGAAGGCACAGAGCACCTGCAACACGGGGACGGCGCCGGCGTAGTCGCCGCCGAAGACGAGGATCACGAACGGGTCGGCGACGATGGCCAGGCCGACGGCCGCGGGCACGTAGAGCAACAGCGTGTTCGTCAGCGCCGTCTCGTAGAGCGTTCGAGCGTACTCGATGTCGCCAGCGGCCTTCTGTTCGCCGAAGTTGGGCGAGATGGTGAACCCGAGGGAATCCGCGGGCGCGAGGACGAAGTCGACGACCTGCTTCGCGAGGGTGTAGAAGGCGACAGCTACCGGGTTGAGGAAGAAGCCAACGAGGACGATGTCGATCTGTTTGTCGATGACGTTCGCGCCCCGCGTCGCGGTGAGGGGGACGCTGTACTCGAGCACCCGACGGGGGAGCCCCGGTTCGAACGACGACGCACGCTCGAAGGTGCGATAACACTGGAGGTAGAGGACGGTGATCCCGAAGACGGCGGCGATGGCGTAGCCGACGACGTAGCCGAAGAAGGCCCCGAGCGCGCCGAAGCCGGCGACGACGAACGCGACGGCGAACAGGAGCCGCGAGACGCCGCCGATCGCCTGGACGGCGGCGCTGTACCCGAGCATGTTGAACCCCTGGAAGGTGATGATGGCGAGGCCGTGAAACGACATGGCCAGGACGTAGACGGCGCCGGCGGCGAGAAACGGTGCGACGGCCCCGTCGCCGAGCATCGCGGCGATCCGATCGTGGCCAACGAGCAGGATGACCGAGACGGCTGCGATACAGAGCACCTGCACGGCGACGGTCAACTCGAGGACGCGAGGGATCTGGTCGGGTGCTTTCTCTCGATACTCGGCGAGGTAGCGCGCGGCGGACTTCCCGAGCCCGCCGCCGGCGATCAACTGGACGACGCTCAGCACGCCGATCGCCCAGAACAGCGTGCCGTAGCCGTCGGGGTCGAGGAGGAATCGCGCCAGAACGACCATCAATACCGCGCTCGAGGCCATGTAGATCGCTCGAGCGACGAGCATCGCCTTGAAGCCGCGGACGATGTGATTCAGCGTGCGTGAACTCATTGTGTGGGTGTCGTAACAGTGGGTGGAGGCAATGTGTGGGTGTCGTGACAGCGGGTGGGAGACGGCGGCGTCGCGGGGCGCCTGTCGTCCGTGCGACTGATCGATCGTGGTTCGCGGGGATCGACGGTCGCTGATACGAGGCGGCCCACCGGTCGACAGCCGGCGCCGAACCCACCGGTCGCTCGAGTCCAATGCCTGGACGGTGGTTTGTAATGCGGTCCGTTCGCCTTCGAACGAACGGGCTACCGCCGGGGGTTCGAGAACGCCTCTGGCCGTCGGTTGGGACTCGAAACCGACGCTCAACTCCAAACGGTGGCCAGTAAGCGGATCCTACTCGTGACGTCGACGAGCTGACGACCGTCCAGCGGCTGATCGTCCCTGACGACGCGAGAACGCGGGCCGATTACGCTGAGTCGAAATAGTCGGGGCGGACGTCCTCGAGCGCGACGCCGGAGGGGGCGATCACGTTCGTCTCCGAATCGTACTCAAGTACGTGCATATCGGCCATCTTGGGGAGGTGATGGTGGTGAAGGGTAGTCGCAACGCGGTCGGCGCCCTCCTCGTCGGGTGTGTCGACTCCTTCCTCGCGAGCGGCAACACCGGCGGCCAACTCCTCGAGATCGACTGGCGTAGTCGTTCCAGCGAGAATGTCGAGCACTAGTCGTCGTCGGTCGTCGGCAAGCAATCGATGGCGATCGCTCGTGGTGAGATCGATCGAGCGCGCACGTTCGTCCATCATATT
Organism: Natronosalvus caseinilyticus; assembly: GCF_017357105.1. Taxonomy (NCBI): domain Archaea; kingdom Methanobacteriati; phylum Methanobacteriota; class Halobacteria; order Halobacteriales; family Natrialbaceae; genus Natronosalvus; species Natronosalvus caseinilyticus. The sequence continues at coordinate 3,862,191 of NZ_CP071596.1, read as the reverse complement.
TGGCTGTGACATTGATTCGCTCCAGCCGGCCAGCAGCGCAGTTGCCAGCACGTACCGGGCAAACGGCACCGACGGCTGTAAGGACACACTAGAAGTGATTAGGCTCCGGTCGGCCTCGATTCCGGCGGCGCGAGTCACGTCTTTCTTTTCGACGTGAACGTTACAGTCGGAAGCGCCACTCCCCGCAATTGCTTGCCGGTGACGTGGGGGACTCCATCGACGGAACATTGATGCACGTCACGCTGGTAACCGGTTGCATGCAGCCGAAGCCGCTGACCGACAGCCTTCGCGAGACGCTCGCCGTCTTTGATGGGTCGGGCGAGCCATGGACGACCCCCGAGGTCGCCGCAGCGCTCGATCTCGGTCGGCGAAGTACGTACGCCAGACTCGAACGGCTCGTAGAGCGAGACCACCTCGAGACGAAGAAGGTCGGTGCGAACGCTCGTGTGTGGTGGCGACCGACGCGGCCGTCTGCCACCGACGAGCCGCCCATGGACTGGCCGAATAGCCCTGGCGCGATCGAGACGCTCCTCGAGTCGGTCGAGGAACCCGCCGTCTTCGCGCTCGACGCCGACGGCGCGGTCCGGTTCTGGACGTCGGGCGCCGAACGTACCCTCGGCTACGAATCCGACGCGATCATCGGCGACCCCCTCTCGGTACTCCACACCGACGACGACCGGGAAGCGGGCGTTCCAGAGCGTCACCTGGAGCGGGCGTTCGAACGCGGCTTGATTCGGGACGAGGGCTGGCGCGTCCGTGCGGACGGAACGCGATTCTGGGCGGCAGTCAAACTCGAGGCTATCCGGGAAGATGGCTCGCTCCGGGGGTACGCGGCGATCGTCCACGACATCACCGACCGTCGCGAGCGTGAACGAGAACTGCGCCAGGAACGAGACCTCACGGAACGACTCCTCGAGACGGCGCCGGTCGGCCTCGCGGTCGCTCGAGCGGACGGGACGGTCGAACGGATCAACACTCGAGCGAGAACCCACCTCGACGTCGAGACGACCGAGGTCTCGAAACTTACCGTCGACGACTTCGACGTCGCGGGCGTCGACGGAAATCCGCTTACGGCCACAGATAATCCGGTATCGCGGGCGGTCGAGACCGGCGAACCGGTTTCGGATCGCCTCGTGACGCGCGAGGACTCGGACGGAACGCGCTGGTGGATTTCGGTCACGGCTACGCCACTGCTCGAAGACGGGACCGTCTCCGCCACACGATGCGTGGTACCGCGACGTCGTCTACCCGTCCGAATCGGGACTGTCGATCTACTTCCAGGACATCACGGAGCGAAAGGCGGCCGAAACGGCGCTCCGTGACAGCGAAGAACGCCTCCGTCTCGCGCTCGAGGCCGGCGAGCTGGGCGTCTGGGAACTCGACCTGCAGACCGAGGACGTCCCCGGACGATCGCCTCACCACGACCGCATCTTCGGCTACGAAGAGCCCGTCGACGACTGGAGCTTCGAGCGGTTCCTCGAGCACGTTCATCCGGCCGACCGCGACCGCGTCGAACGACAGTTCGAGGCCGCGTTCGAGAGCGGCGAGTGGTCGTTCGAGTGTCGCATCCTCGGTGCGGACGACGAACGGCGCTGGATCGGGGCTCGCGGCGAATTTTTCTTCGACGACGGCGACCCGGTTCGCGCGGTCGGCGTCGTCGCCGACGTCACGGATCGAAAGGAGCGCGAGCGGGAACTCGAGCGGTACGAACGCGCCGTCGAAACGATCGACGATGGCGTCTACATCCTCGACGACGATCGCCGGTTTACGATGGTGAACGACGGCTTCGCGTCGATGGCAGGGTACGATCGATCAGATCTCGTCGGAGAACCCGCCGAAACCGTCTTCAGTTCGGAGTTCGTCGACCTGGCAGACGAGAAGCAGGCTGAACTCGAGTCGGGCAACCGGGAGTTCGCCGTCCTCGAGGAGGACGTTCACCGGGCCGACGGTACCTCGGTGATCGTCGAGAGTCGATTCGAGGTCTTCGAGTTCGACGACGGTTCGACGGGGCGCGTCGGAACCGTTCGAGACGTCAGCGAGCGCGTCGAGCGCGAACGGGAATTGGAGGAAGTGCGCCGTCGCTACCGGACGATCGCCGATCACTTCCCCAACGGCGCCGTCGCCCTCGTCGACCAGGACCGCCGCTACGTCACCTTCGGTGGGACGCCGGAAGGATCGACGGACGTGACCAGAGCGGACCTCGAAGGAGCGCTGCTCGAGGACGCACTTCCCGAGCAGATCGCCGAGGTCGTCGTCCCTCGCTACGAGGCCGCACTCGCGGGCGAACGCTCCACGTTCGAGGAGACGATCGACGACCGCGTCTACCAGTTTTTCTTCGCTCCGGTCCGAGACGACGACGGCGACGTGTTCGCGGCCATGGCGATGTCCCAGGACGTCACGGAGCGAAAGCGCCAGCGCGACCAGCTCGAGGCGCTGAACAGTCTGAACGAGGTCGTCAGGGAGATCACGGACGCCGTCATCGACCAGTCGACGCGTGACGAGATCGAGACGACGGTCTGTGAGCGCCTCGCCGCGTCCGATTCGTACCGGTTCGCCTGGATCGGCGACGTCGACGCCAATCAGACCGTCTCCGTGCGGACCGAAGCCGGGGTCGAGGGCTACCTCGACGACATCGTCATCTCCGTCGATCCGAAAGACACCCGGAGCGAGGGGCCCACCGGCCGTGCCCTCCGAACGGGCGACGTACAGACGATGCGAGATATCGAATCCGATCCCCGATACGAGCCCTGGCGAAACTCGGTCGAGCGCTACGACTTCCGGTCGTCGGCGGCAATCCCGGTCTCGAACCAGGGGACGATCTACGGGATCCTCAACGTCTACGCCGAACGCCCACATGCGTTCGAGGGCCAGGAAGCGGCGCTGATCGAGCAACTCGGCGAGATCGTCGGTCATGCGATTGCCGCTGCCGATCGGAAACAGGCGCTCATGAGCGACGAACTCGTCGAACTCGAGTTCCGGATTCAGGACATCTTCGCGACGGTCGACGCACCCGTCGAGACGGCGGGAACGATCACGCTCGACCAGGCGGTTCAGATCGAAGACGACGAGTACCTCGTCTACGGTACCGCGACGTCGGACGCGGTCGACGCCGTGACCAGCCTCACCGAAGCCCTCCCCCACTGGGACGACGTAACTTTCCGCTCGGCGAGTTCTCCAACGGGATTCGTGCTCCGCCTGTCCAGCCCACCGGTGCTCTCAGTGATCGCTTCCCTCGGCGGCGTCGTCGAGGGGGTCGTCATCGAAGACGGCGACTTTCGGATGACGATCCACCTGGCCCCGACCGTCGACGTGCGTCGGGTGATCGACGCCGTCGAGGCGTCCTACCCGAACGTCGAAATGGTTAGAAGGCGACAGATTACTCGATCGCACGACGACCCACAGCGTATCCGGCGCCGGCTCGTCGCGGACCTCACCGACCGACAGCGCGCCGCCTTAGATGCCGCCTACCACGCGGGCTACTTCGAGTGGCCGCGCGAATCGTCGGGCGAAGACGTCGCAGCGTCGCTGGACGTAGCGGCCCCGACCTTTCATCAACACCTCCGAAAGGCCGAACGGAAAGTGCTCGAGTCGCTGTTCTCGAACGAGGGACAGGCCGAAGGGTAACCGAAACATCTCGAAGTGGCGTGAAGTCGCGACCGGACCGTCTGGTTGGGGTGAAAGACGGCGATCGGTGACTGGAATACTCGGCGGTCGGTCGCCGGGATACACGACGACGGCTGTACTCGAGCCAGAACGAGAGTGAGAGCGAGAGTCAGAATGAGGGGCAGAACCAGAGCGGGAACGAAAACGCGGACTCGATCAGAGGTACGACGCGTCCCAGCGCGTCGCCTTCCGCCGGTTGTCACAGCTGTTACAGACGATTCGTCCCATCGAGTCCATTGCGTTGTCCAGCGAGTCACAGTTGCCACAGAACCAGCCGTAGCGCTTGCTCGCCCCCTCGTTCGCGTACACCGTGTAGAAGGGCGCCTTCGATCCGCGCGCCGGTTCACCGTAGCTCACGTAGCGCGTCTGCCCGTCGTCCTCGATCGTCTCGAGCGCGCGCCACGCGTCGTCGTCGTGGTCGCTCTCGACGTAGACGTTCTCGGTGTGGGTCTCGTCCCCGACCTCGAGTTCGCGGGAGCCGACTCGATCGAACCCGTGGGTGGCGTAGAACTCGTTGCCGACCTCGTTCGCCTCCAGGACGACGCCCTGAATCTGTTCCGCTCCGGCGTCGAGGAGGGTCTCGCGCGTTCGAGCCAGGAGCCGCGGGCCGATTCCGCTCCCGCGGTGGTCCGGATCGACGTGGATCCACTCGATACGCCCGACACTGTGGTTCTCGCCGACGAGTTCGCTCTGGGAGAACCCTACAGTCTCGCCGTCGTCCTCCGCGACGACGTACACCTCGTGTTCGCGTTCGATCGCGTCCTCGAGGTCGTCGCCGTACCAGTTCCCGGCGGCCTCGTCGATGGTCTCGTCGTCGAGGAAGTGGGTGTAGGACTCGGCGAGTGAGCGCTGTGCGACCGACCGGATTCTCTCGCTGTCCGCGGACGTGGCTTCGCGTAGGTCCATACCCGCTGCTACCACGCCCTCCCAGAAAACTTCTTGCTCGAGTGACGGCGCGCGAAGGTGTCGAGATGGGAAGACGCGCGAAGGTGATTTACCGAAGGCTGACCACCGGGAGACCGCCGCGAGCGGAAGCAGGTCACATGAGTTTTACCAGTCCCCCTCTTTTTGCCGACTATGAGCGAGGATCGCGCCGACTCAAGTTCGGCCGATGGCGGGCCCGGCGAGGAAGTGTTCACCTACAACGGTGGGCGCGTCGACCCTGGCGAGTCGGCGAACATTCGGTACGGAATCAGCGAGACCTACCTCGGCGACCCGGTTCGCATCCCCGTGACGGTCATCAACGGCACCCACCCGGGGCCAACGGTCTTCCTGTCCGCAGCGGCCCACGGCGACGAACTGAACGGCATCGAGGTCGTCCGCGAGGTGGCCCACGACTGGGACCACGCCGACCTCCACGGGACGCTGATCTGTCTCCCCGTCATGAACGTCCCCGGCTTCCTGGCCCAAGAGCGGTACCTGCCGATCTACGACCGGGACCTGAACCGGTCGTTTCCCGGCCGGGAGGACAGCACCAGCGCGCGCCGGATGGCTCACCGGATCTTCACGAACTTCATCGAGCCCTGCGACCTCGGCATCGACTTTCACACCTCGACCCGCGGCCGAACGAACATGCTCCACGTGCGGGCGAATATCGACGACGCCGACGTCGAACGGCTCGCGAAGGCGTTCAGTTCGAACGTCATCATCGCCGGGCAGGGACCGTCCGGTACCCTCCGCCGGGAGGCGACCGACGCCGGCGTCCCGACGATCACTGTCGAGATGGGGGAGGCCCACCGCTTCCAGCGACAGCTCATCGACCGCTCGCTCACGGGCGTCGCGAGCGTGCTCGCGGAGTTCGGTCTCCACCCCGACTCCTCGGTTCACTGGCCCGGCTGGCGGGTGATCATCGACGACGCGGGCGAGAAGACCTGGCTCCGGGCCGACGCCGGCGGCATCGTCGACATGAAACACTCGAGTGGCGACCTCGTCCGGGAAGGGGAGACTATCTGTGCGATCACCAACCCGTTCAAGGAAGAAGACGTCATCGTCACCGTCGAGGCGCCGTTTACGGGTCTGCTCGTGGGTGTCCTGGAGAATCCGGTGGTCTACCCCGGCAATCCGCTGTGTCACCTCGTCAAACTGGACGACACCATCTTGAACGCCCTCGAGCGCGAAATCGAGCGACAGGATCCGTTCTTAGAGACCCTCGAGTAGCCGCCGTTCGGGTGTACCCGAACGTATTCGACCTCTCGACCGACACGGCACGGACGGCGCCAGGCGACCCGCCGTGAGCGGCGGCAGACGCGGCAGGATAAAAGTAACTTCTATAGCCCCAGGGTCCAACCCTCGAGATGAGCGCATGAGTCAGTCTTACAATCGCGGCCTCATCGAGGACTTCGGTCGCTGGAAGGAGTTCTCGGCCGGGATGTGGGCGTGGATCTTCCACAAGTTTACCGGGTGGATCCTGATCGGCTACCTGTTTACCCACATCGCGGTGTTGAGTAGCGCCATCTCGGGAGAACAAGCGTACAACAACACCCTCCAGGGACTCGAAGCACTGTTCCTCGTCCGACTGCTCGAGGTCGGCCTGCTGGCGGTCGCCGTCTTCCACATCCTCAACGGGATCCGCCTGCTGATGGTCGACCTGGGCGTCGGCCTCGAGGCCCAGGACAAGACGTTCTACCTCTCCTTGCTCCTCACGGGTGCAATTACGGTCGCCAGCGTCCCGACGTTCATGACGGAGGTGGGCTTCTAATGGCGGAACGCTACTCCTCGTTCGCGCCGGGCGGGACTGCATGGTTCCTCCAGCGCGTCACGGCGGCGTTCCTGATCGTCGTGTTAGCCTTTCACTTCTTCCTCTTGCACTTCGTCAACCACGCCTGGGAGATTGAATTCGCCGGCACCCAACAGCGCATGTCGGACATCGGCTACTTCCTCACGATGGTCCTGTTCCTGATCACGGCCACGTTCCACGGCGTCAACGGCGTCTACAACGCGCTGGTCAACCAGGGACTGACCGGCACGTCGAAACGGATCGTCCTCGCGATCCTCGTGATCGCCGGAGGCGCGCTGATCGCCCAGGGTATCTGGGTCGCACTCGTCATGCGGGGGTTCATGTAACATGAGTACACAACAACAAGAACAACAGGAGCAACCGGACGAACCGGAGACGCAGGAGGTACCGGCCGACCAGGAGATGAGCGGCCTGACCTCGCCACAACAACAGCGACTCCAGCGCAAGGACTCTGCGCGAGTCGACCGCGAGCGGGCCGCCGAGACCGAAGACTTCGAGGAGGATTCCGTCCACCTCAAAGTATTCCGGTACGACCCCGAAGTCGAGGCCAAGCAGGAACCGCGCTTCGACGACTTTCACGTCCCCTTCACGAAGGGGATGACCGTCCTCGACGCGCTCATCTACGCGCGCGACGAGTTCGACTCCTCGCTCACGTTCCGCCACTCCTGTCGTCAGGCGGTCTGTGGCTCCGACGCCTTCTTCGTCAACGGGCGTCAGCGTCTCGGGTGTAAGACGCAAATCTCGGCGCTCGAGCAGCCGGTTCGCGTCGAACCCCTCCCCCACCAGGAGGTCGTGAAGGACCTGGTCGTCGAGATGGAGCACTTCTACGAGCAGATGCACGCCGTCGAGCCGTACTTCCAGCAGGAGGACCTGCCCGAGGGCGACCTCGAGGAACAACGCCAGACTCGCGAGAACCGCGAGAAGATCAAGATGTCCAGCCGGTGTATCTGGTGTGCAGCGTGTATGTCCTCGTGTAACATCGCCGCCGGGGACAACCAGTATCTCGGCCCCGCGGCCATCAACAAGGCCTACAAGTTCGCGATGGACGATCGCGAGGACGAGGAGATCAAGGAGCACCGACTGCGCATCCTCGAGCAGGAACACGGCGTCTGGCGCTGTCAGACCCAGTTTTCCTGTACGGAGGTGTGCCCAAAGGACATCCCGCTCACCGAGCACATTCAGGAGCTCAAGCGTGAAGCGGTCAAGAAGAACCTAAAGTTCTGGTAACTGAAATATGTACGAACACGACGTCATCGTAGTCGGCGCCGGCGGTGCCGGCCTCCGAGCGGCGGTCGCAGCGCACGAGGCGGGAGCGGACGTGGCCATGGTCACGAAACTCCACCCGGTTCGCAGTCACACCGGAGCCGCCGAGGGCGGCATCAACGCCGCCCTCCGGGAGGGCGACGACTGGGAACTCCACGCCTACGACACCATGAAGGGGTCGGACTACCTGGGCGACGCCCCCGCCATCGAAACGCTCGCCAAAGACGCCCCCGAGGACACGATTAAACTCGAGCACTGGGGGATGCCCTTCTCCCGCGAGGACGACGGCACGGTCTCCCAGCGGCCGTTCGGCGGCCTCTCGTTCCCGCGAACGACCTACGCGGGCGCCGAGACCGGCCACCACCTGCTCCACACGATGTACGAGCAGGTCGTCAAGCGCGGCATCCAGGTCTACGACGAGTGGTTCGTGATGAACCTCGCCGTCAGCGACGAACCCGATCCGAACGACCGAACCTGTCACGGCGTCGTCGCCTACGACGTCCAGTCCGGCGAGATTCAGGGCTTCAAGGCCCGCCAGGGCGTCGTCCTCGCGACCGGCGGCCCCGGTCAGGCGTTCGATCACACCACCAACGCCGTCTCCTGTACCGGCGACGGCCAGGCGATCGCCTACCGCGCGGGCGTCCCGCTCGAGGACATGGAGTTCGTCCAGTTCCACCCGACGACGCTCCCGAGCACGGGCGTCCTCATCTCCGAGGGTGTCCGCGGCGAGGGCGGTATCCTGTACAACGAAGACGGCGAGCGGTTCATGTTCGAACACGGCTACGCGAACAACGCCGGCGAACTCGCGAGCCGCGACGTCGTCTCCCGCGCCGAGTTGACCGAGGTCAACGAGGGCCGTGGCGTCAACGACGAGTACGTTCACCTCGACATGCGTCACCTCGGCGAGGAGCGCATTCTCGACCGCCTCGAGAATATTCTGCACCTCGCAGAGGACTTCGAGGGCGTCGACGGCCTCGTCGAGCCGATGCCGGTCAAGCCCGGTCAGCACTACGAGATGGGCGGCATCGAGACCGACGAGAACGGCCAGACGTGCATCGACGGTCTCTATGCTGCTGGAGAGTGCGCCTGCGTCTCCGTCCACGGCGCGAACCGCTTAGGCGGGAACGCGCTGCCCGAACTCATCGTCTTCGGCAAGCGCGCGGGCGCTCACGCCGCCGGCGCAGACCTCGGGGAAGCTGAGATCCAGACGGGGTACGCCGACGACGTCGAGGACGAGACCGACGCCGACCTCCCCGTGACGCCCGGCGAGGCGGGGCTCGAGCCCGCCGGTACCAGCGAGAACGAGGACGTCGCCGCCGACGGCTCCGGTCAGGTGACCGACGCCGACGGTCTCCTCGAGCGCGCTGTCGAGGCCGAACGCGACCGCGTCGCGCACCTGATGGGACGCGACGACGGCGTCAAACACGCCGACATCCGCGCGAAGCTGCAGAAGGCGATGACTCGGGACGTGAACGTTTTCCGCGAAGAGGAGGGGCTCAAACGCGCCCTGAAGGCGATCAAGGAGTGTCGGGAAATGTACCAGGATGTCTACGTGGAGGACCCCTCGCGGACGTTCAACACGGATCTGCAGATGACCTACGAGACGCGCAACCTGATCGACGTCGCCGAGACGATCGCGCTGGGCGCGCTCGTGCGTAACGAGTTCCGCGGCGCCCACTGGCGCCTCGAGAACCAGGTCCGCGACGACGAGAACTGGCTCAAGCACACGCTGATCTCCTGGAACGGTGGCAAGCCATCGATCTGGTACCGGCCCACGATCCTCGAGGGTGCGGACGAGACCTACGAGCCGAAGGTTCGCAGTTACTGATCGCTCGGCGTTCGCGATCTTCGTTTTGGCGTTCTCGGTCGGACCAGCGGTTTCGACACTCGAGGCACAGCGACAGTGGGGCTGAGAGTCACACTCGAGTTCACACCGTGTTCCATCTCACTCGTCCAAACCCGGCACCGACCCGCCCTGACGGGTCACCGAAACCGTCGACAGAGAGTCGAATACAACGGTAGGGCTAACTCCCGTCGATTCGACACTCGAGTCATGGAATCCGATACGTCGACGGAGAAGACGATCCACCTCGCATCCTGGGAGGATCGCTTCTGGGCGTGGCTGATCGACGTGCTCATCGTGGGTGCGGCCCTCTCCGGTCTGGGCGAAGCAATTGGGACGCTCTCGCTCGTCACCGGTGGTCTGTCGTTTTCGCCCTCGTTTCTCGGCGTCAACGGTCTCGGGATCTGGCTCTACTGGACCGCCCTCGAGGGGTACAACGGTCAGTCAGCCGGCAAACTCGTGATGAACATCGCGGTTACCGACGAGCGCGGCGACCCGATCGACTATCCCACGGCGGCGCTCGAGAGCTTCGGGAAGGCGTTCTTGCTCCCGCTCGACGCGCTGATCGGCTGGATCGCCATGGAGGGCGAATACGTACGCCTGTTCAACAGGCTCTCCTCGACGATCGTCGTCGAGGCTCCGGACGACGACGAACCCTCGGGTGTGACGTACGTTCCGCCGGAGTGATCCGAGACGCGACGACTCGAGTCATCCGAGACGCGACGACTCGAGTGATTCGATCGACGACCGACACTGATCCCGACGCGATTTTGCCCCTCGAGCGCCAGCGGTAGTGTATGAGTGGCGTCCGTTTCGTCGAGCGCAGTTGTGGTCTCGAGGTCGAGCGCGAGTACGGCCACGAGTGCGGAACTCGCCGATTGGCTACCCGGGTGCGACCATGAGCGGCCCGCGCCGACGTCCTCGCCAAACCGGCGACGTGTCGGGTGGTCGCCGCCTCAAACTCGGATTTTTGGTGCTCGTTGCGCTCTCGGGAGCCACGATGGCGTTTCAGGGCGGCGCGTCGCTTCCGGTCGTCGCCCTCGCGACCCTCATCGGCGGGCTGGCGGGTGGCGCGCTGCTGTGGTACGTCTCCTGGATCACGCGCTAACTCAGGTCTCTTTATAAGGGAGCTTCCGACCGAGTCACCACGGCTCGCCGGACGCCAGGTCGATTTCGCTGTCACTCTTCTCCGACGGACAGATGTCGGCGAGGACGCACGCCTCGCAGTCGGGCGACCGGGCCGAACACACCGCGCGCCCGTGATCGATGCAGAGGTGGGTGAACTGCTGCCAGTACCCGTCGGGAACGAGTTCCATGAGCTCGCGCTCGATTTGCTCGGGGTACGCCTCCTCGGTCAGGCCGAGTCGTCGCGAGAGTCGCTGAACGTGCGTGTCGACGACGATCCCCTCGACCACGTCGTGCCCGTGCTGGAGGACGACGTTCGCCGTCTTCCGACCGACGCCGGGGAGATCCGTGAGGTCGGCCATGGTGTCGGGGACCTCGCCGTCGTGATCGTCGACGATTTTCTCGCAGGCCGTGCGGATGTATTTGGCCTTGTTGTTGTAGTACGTGATCGAGTTCAGTGCCTCGGCGAGTTCCTCCTGGGGCGCGTTCGCGTAGTCTTCGGGCGTCTCGTAGGTCGCGAAGAGGTCCTCCGTCTCCTGGTTGACGCGCTCGTCGGTACACTGCGCCGAGAGGATCACCGCGATCAGCAACTCGAGGCGGTTCGAGTACCGAAGCGAGATGGTCGAGTCGGGGTACTCGCGTTCGAGGCGGTCGACCACCTCGGTGGCCTGCTCCTGGCGGGTCTCGAGAGGGGTTCCCATCGCCTGTGGGTTTCGAGAGCGGCCATTTCAGGCGTTCGGTTCCGCGGCGGGAGTTGCAGAAATGCAAATTGAGGGACACTCTTATCATCTTCCACTTCGAGTCTCTCGAAAAGGCTCCGGGGGGAGTCCACCAGGTGGGCGGGTCAGTTGCCACCTGACGACGACAGCGACAGACAGGGAACTCAGGTCATGACCGAAGCCAACGAACCACTCACGATTTCAGATGCGGACGAACCGTACGACAGATTCGGCGACGACTTGCTCGACGCCCTGCTCGCCCAGCTCAGCACGGACGAGGGCGGGGCCAGGCGTGACGCGCTCCGACGCGCCCTGAACATCGATACCAGCACGAGCAACGAGGTCCGCCTCGAGCACGTCGAGTCGTCGCTGACCGAACTCGAGGCCTACACCGACGCCATGCGCGAGTTCTTCGACGAAAACGGGACCGCCGAGGACGTCCTCGAATCGGTCCAGGACGGGCTCGAGTCGGCCCGTGCGGACCTCGAGGCGCTCGAGTCCAACGTCGGTGACCTCGAAATATCGGACGAAGCACTCGAGGGGCGTGTCGACGACCTCGAGGAGACGCTCGAGCGCCTCGACTCCCGACTCAAGTACGTCGGGACGGAGACGGCGGAACTCCGTGGCGACTTCGAGGCCGCGCGGGACTCGCTCGAGGATTCCGTCGCCGAGATCGGGGCGACTACCGACACCCTCGCCGACGACCTCGAGGCCCAGTTCGAGACCGTCCAGAACCTCGACACACATCAGGAGGATCTGGTCGACCGACTCGATTCGATGGCGGAGCAGCTGGAGGCCGACCGCACAGTGCTCGAGGCGCGGATCGACGGGCGAGCGGACGAACTCGAGGATCAAATGAACGAGCGAGCAGACGACCTGGAGGTCCGGATCGACGAGCGAGCAGACGAACTCGAGGAGCGCATCGACGCCGTCGAACGGCACGTCGACGACCGGCTGGCGTCGCTGCGCGAGGACCTCTTCGCGGAACTCGAGTCGGTGGACGCCTCGCTGACCGAGGACGTCGAGGAACTCGAAACGGACGTGAGCGACCTCGAGGAATCCGTCGACGATTCGATCACCGAAGTACGGGCGGCCGTCGCGGACGACCTCGACTCCCTCGAGTCCGGCATCGGAACGCTCGAGGAGACGACCGGCGAGCGGATCGACGACCTGCGGTGCGCGCTCGAGACCGATGTCGACGACCTCGAGGGACGGGTCGACGAACTCGAGGCGACCGCGGACGAGGCCGAGGAGTGGCGCCAGTCGTTACAGCACGCGTTTCAGTGAGCGAGTAGCACGCCTTCCAGTGAGCGGATCGGCGGCTGTCGGAACGGCTACGGACGGGCGCACTCGGCGACCACGCGGATGCCGTGACCTTTAAGCGGTCGTCACACACCTGTGGGGGTATGAAAGCGACGGCGATGGCCCACCCGATCCAGGGCCTGATCAAGTACCACGGGATGCGCGACGACATCGAGCGACTCCCGTATCACGACAGCATCAGCGTCTGCACCGCCCCGAGTCACACCCGCACCACCGTCGAGTTCTCGATGGACCACGACGAGGACGTCTACGTCGTCGACGGCGAGGAACTCGAGGGGCGGGGCTTCGAGCGCCTCGAGGCCGTCGTCGACAAGGCCCGCGACATGTCGGACGCGGCCCACACCGTCTACCCGGTTCGCATCGAGAGTGAGAACAGTTTCCCCTCCAACGTCGGCCTCGGTTCGTCGTCGTCGGGCTTCGCGGCCGCGGCCCGCGCCCTCGCGGAGGCCGCCGAGCTCGACGCCTCCCTCCAGGACATCTCGACCATCGCCCGCGTGGGATCGGCCTCGGCCGCCCGGTCGGTGACGGGGGCGTTCTCCCAGCTCTACACCGGGATGAACGACGAGGACTGCCGCTCCCGGCGCGTGCCGAGCAACCTGCACGAGGAGTTGAAGATCGTCGTCGGGCTCGTTCCCTACCACAAGGAGACCGAGGACGCCCACGACGAGGCCGCCGACAGCCACATGTTCCAGGCGCGCAACGCCCACATCCACGGTCAGATTGCGAAGATGCGCGACGCGCTCCGCAACGACGACTTCGACCGGGCGTTCGAACTGGCCGAACACGACTCGCTCAGCCTTGCGGCGACGACGATGACCGGCCCCGAGGGGTGGGTCTACTGGCAGCCGGCTACCCTCGCCATCTTCAACAAAGTACGCGAACTCCGCGAGGAGGAGGACATCCCGGCGTACTTCTCGACCGATACCGGCGCGAGCGTCTACGTCAACACGACCGAGGAACACGCTGAGACCGTCGAGGAGGCCATCGCCGAGACCGGCGTCTCGACCACCACCTGGGGCGTCGGCGGCCCCGCGCGGCTGCTCGAGGAGGAAGACGACCACCTGTTCTAACCCACCTTTTATTCTGCGGACTGCTTCGCTGACGGCTTCGCCGCACAGCGAAGCGGTCCTCGATAAAAGCTGGACCAAAAGCACTCCTCCCTCCGTTCCGAAGCGCTCTGCGCTTCGTCACATCGGTCGTCGGCCCGCTCGCTCACTGCGTTCGCTCACGGTGAGCGTCGGTGAATCGCCTGCCCTTCCCCGAGTCGCGAGAAGTCGCCGAATCGGCGACCCCTCGCTCCCGGCCGTTCGTCTTTGTAACGAAAACACGCGTATTCATCGATTCCACAAATGCTCGAGGCCGTCAGCGTCGCCACTCGTCTTCTCGAGCCAGACTACGACCTGTTACGGGTACGCACCGCTATCGCGGCATCTCAACAAAATGGGGTCGTCTGATCGATCACGCTCGGATAGCGCTGAACGACACTGCTCGGAGCGCCGCTCCCGTGAACAGGAGGACGACGAACGCGATGGCCAGCCACATGCCGACCTGCGTTCCGAGTGCGCCAGCGATGACACCGAGGAGATCGACACCGAACGCTTGCCCGAGCGCGAACAGCACGATCGTCAGGCCGACGACGGCGACCGCCGTCTGCAGTGCCGTCGAGGCGGCCCAGGCCCCCGCAGCGCTCTCGTCGCGGCGCTCCGCGGGTGGTCGCTCGTCACGAGCACGTGTTTCGGATCGATCGGCAGTGCGGTCTCGAGTCATCGGTCTCGTACCCCATCTGAGGCCACAAGACGGCTACACGTCAACGCTCACCCGGCAGGCGCATGCCGTACTTTATCTGTCGGGCAGAAATCGCCGAGATGCCAATCCGGGATTACCGGCAGAAAAGCGCGATTACGCCGCCCAGATGACTACGTCCACTTGTCCAATCCGGTTTGCGTGACGCTCTCCTCGATCCGCTCGAAACCGCGTTCGACCTCTCCGGCGTCGACGTCCCACTCGTCGACCACGTAGGCGCGGGCTGCCTCGAGGTCCGGGTCCAGGCTCGTCTCGAACTCGTAGTCGTCGGTGACGTCAGGGTCCCGGAAGAGCTGTCGAACCCGGTCGCCGTACTCGACGTGGTCGCCGCGGGCCTCGAGAACACTCCAGAGGTCGCCGTGTTCGGCGATCTCTTTCAGGGCCGTCTTGGGGCCGATACCGTTCACGCCCTCGTTGAAGTCCGTCCCGATCAGGATGGCCGCGTCGATGAGTTGTTCCTGGGTCAGGTCGTGTTTCGCGAGGGTCGCCTCGAGGTCCATCAGTTCGGGGTCCCCTTTGCTCGTCAACTGTCGAAGCGTGTAGGGAGCCCCGAAGAGGAGCGCATCGTAGTCCTCCGAGCCGACGTAGTCGGCGTCCCCGCGGCGGGCCATGTGCGCCGCCTGCGCCTCGCCCTCCGCGGGCGCCTCGACGATGGGCACGTCGAGCAACCGGAGCAGTTCGCGACTGGTCTCCTGAATCGTTGGCGTCAGCCGCTGGGTTCGGGACTCGAGTTGGGCGATGGCGACCGTGTCACCCTCCTCGCGGGCGCGCTCGAGTTGGGCCTCGTAGGTTTCGCGCTGGTCGCGCCGGGATTCGATCTCGTCGGCTTTCAGCTCCGAGGGGCCGCCGTCGAAGACCATCACGGGGACGATGTCGTGTTCGAAGAACTTCGGCAGTCCCTGGACGATGCCGATCAGGTTCGCGACTTCGGTGCCGTCGGCGGTCGTGTACTTCCCGCTGGCGGTCCACTTGACGGTCGTCGTCAGGTACCGGTAGAGCCAGTTGTGGGCGTCGACGGCGACGACGCCCTCGACGTCCGAGAACGGAATCGACTCGATGACGGCGATGTCCCGGAGTGCTGCGTTTCCCATTGGGTGTTCTTGGAAGGAGAGGGATTTGAAACGTTCCCTCCTGGGTTTCGTTTTCGTCGTCTGTCTCCGACAGGGGCGGATCCCCTCTCGACCACCCACGCTACGGCGAATCGATTCGCGAGGGCGGCCCCTCCTCGAGTCGGTGCTCTACGAACGCGCGTTCGCCCGCGGAGAGGTCGCGTTCCAGGAAGCGCTCGAGGCCCCGGCGATACGTCTCCGTGGTCGCTCGCGTCGGATGCTCGAGGACGAGTTCGGCGATGCCGGTGGTCTCGCCGGTGAACCCGAAGTCGGCCTTCCAGAGGGCGTCGTACGCGTAGGGATTGTTGACGGCGATCTGTAGTCGATCGTAACCGCGCTCGAGCGCCGCGTCGCGGACGAAGGCGACGAGTTTCGGGCCAAGCCCCCGGCCTCGGTGGGCGCGGTCGACGGTGACGTACCGCAGCCAGAGCGTCGAGGCGTCGGTCCGATCCTCGTTGAACGCGACGGCGGCGAGGACGTCGGTCGCGTAGGGGAGCTCGGCGCGTTCACTCGAGTCGAGATCGGCCGACTCGATTCCTGCGTCGACGGCTTCGGGCTCGTACTCGTCGTCGTCCGCTCGAGCGCGCGCGACCGCTTTCCCGGTCGACGACATCACGAACTTGCCCGCGTAGCTGAACCGCTCGTGGTGAAGCCTGAGCGTGGGCCCGTTGGGCGGCCAGCCGAGCAGTTCGAGGGCGACCTGCGGTTCCTCGGGCATTGCGTGCAGTTCGCGCGCCTCGCGGAAAAACCCGCGTGTTCGGTGAATCGAACGCTTCGCTCGAGTGTCGTCTCTTCCAGACCGGGAATCGACGGGAGGTCGTGAGCGGCCACGACCGCGGAGTAGACCCCGACTTCAACGACCGGGCGGTCGCCAGCCGTTCGCTTTTGTCGCCTTCCGTGCTAGCATACGACATGAGTGCGAACACTGACACGACCAGCGGGTTCGGCATCGGCGGGCACATCGGCTGGCCCATCGGTGGCGCGATTGGCGGCGCCGTCGGCGCCGCCGCGTTCGGCCTACTCGTCTGGCTCCTCAACCCCGACGTCATCGAGGCGACGATTCCGGCGGCGTACGGCCTCGAGGCGGCGGGCACGATCGGCTGGGCGATTCAGCTCGCACACGGGGCAGTACTGGGGCTGATATTCGCGTTCGTCGTTACTCGCCAGGCCGTCCTGGGTCTGCTCCGGGCGGACGTCGAGACGGACGCAATCGCTCGAACCGGCCCGACGGGTCGCCTCGTCGCTGCCGGACTCGTCTTCGGATTCGCCGTGTGGGCCGTCCTCCCGATGCTCATCCTCCCCGTCTGGCTGAGTGCCGTCGGTGCCGGCGAAACCACGCAGTTCCCCGCACTCGCGACCAGCGGCCTCGTCGGGCACCTCCTGTTCGGGACGATCCTCGGCACCGTCTTCGCGCTGCTGGTCGACGTCGACGAGCGCGCGTCGCAAAACGTGCTCGAGGAGTGATCTCGACCCTTACGACACCGGCTCGAGGGTCACCGACTTCGTCTCGTAGTCCTCGACGAACGCGCCCTCGCCCCCGAGGGTGACGGTGTGGCTGTCGCCGTCCTCGCCCTCGCTCTCGTCTTCACCCTCGTCGTCTCCCGCTCCATCGGCGGCCTCGATCTCGACGATCAGCGCGTTCTCGACCGCGAACGTGTCCCGCGTCGGTTCGAGGAGGCTCTGTCTGACCCCGACGAGTCGCCCTTCGACGGTGGCGTACTCGTCCGTCCGAACGGGACGGGCCTCGGCCCTGACGACGATCTCGCGCCCGGCCTCGAGGTGGAGCGTCGATTGCAAGACGGCGTGGCGGAAGTCGGTGTAGGTCCGCGGGAGGTCATCCGGGTCCGTGACGTACACCTGCTGGGCCATCGGCCAGTAGTTACCGAAGAAGGAGCCGACGATGATCGGTACGAGTTGGGCCTGCGAGATGGCGATCCCCTGCGCTCCGGCGTTCGAACGGACGATCATCTCGTTCGGGGCGAACAGGCCGAGGCGGCGCTCGGCGGTCACGATGAGCGGCGCGTTCTCTCCCCAGACCCTGACGACGCTCGCGATGCCTTCGAAGCGCTCGGCGGGGAGGGTGTCGTCGCCAGTCACGAGCAGGATGACTAGCACGCCGCGGTCGACCGTGCTCCGCAGTTCGTCCTCGACTTCCTCGAGCAGCGAGGCGGGAATCGAGAGCGTCACCTCCTCGGTGGCGCGCTCGAGCAACCCTTTGATCCGCTTCATGATCGTCGTTCGGGTCTTGATGACTTCGAACTCCCGTTCCTGTTCGGAGACGTTCCCGTACCGGGTGGTGAGTTCGGGTTCGAGCGACTCGAGGTCGCTCGTGAGCGCCGCGACGACCTCCTCCGGCGGGTTCGCCCGGATGGTCGTCGGCACGACGTGGTCGATGACGTCGACGAAGCCTCGCTCGTCGAGTTTCTCGCTGACGCTGTAGACGTAGCGCTTCGAGACGCCGGCGTCCTCCGCTACCGTGCTCGCCTTCGCCTCCCCGTGCTCGAGAATAGTGAGATACGTGTCGATTTCCTTCTCCGACAGGCCCAGCTGCCGGAGGTTGTCCGCGACCGTCTCGTCGTCCATACTGACTGTTGGTTAGTCGGGTACAATGAGTGTTCTGCTCGGCGGTAGAGCGAACGAGGGTGGGAGAGGTGAGGGACTGAGGATCGGCCCGCGTCTCACCTCGTCTCGAGGACGACCACATCGTCCACGGTGATCGCCGTCTCGCTCCCGTCGGTCTCGCAGTCGACGGAGTTCCCGGTGACGAGGTCCGTTGGGTCGACCGTGACCGTCGCGTCGAACGTGATCGTCGCGGGTTTCTCGCCGAAATTCAGGACAACCACGACGCGCTGGTCCTCGTGGTCTCGAGCGAACGCGACGGCCGCGTCAGTATCGGCGTCGTACGCGAGGTTTCGGAGCGTCCCACGGGAGAGCGCTGGTTCGGACCGACGGGCGGCCACGAGTCGTCGGTGGAACACGGTGGACTCGCCGTCGCCCTCCCAGGGCATCGGTTGCCGGTAGCCGGTCGCGCCTCGCTCCTGGCCGTAGTAGATCATGGGGACGCCAGGGAGCGTGAGCACCGCCGCGGCGGCCGCGCGCTGGGCGTGTGGGCCGCAGGTCTCGAGGTAGCGATCTTCGTCGTGGTTCTCGATGTAACGCATGTGGAGCGACCAGTCGGGAAACCCCTCCCGTTCCGGCGCTCGAGCGGCCTCGAGAATCGACTCGGCGGGCGCTTCACCGGAGCCGACGTCGACCAGCGTCCAGTAGAGGGTGGTGTCGTAGTGAACGTCGAACTCGGCCTCGGCGTAGGCGGGGTCGCGCGGAATCGTCTCGTCGAGCAGGAGGAACTCGGGGTCGCGGCTCTCGAGCCGGTCGTGGACTTCCTTCCAGAAGCCGTGAGGGACGCCCCAGGCGACGTCACACCGGTAGCCGTCGACGACGTCCGCCCACTCGTCGACGACCTCGAGCATGAATCGTCGAACCGCAAGGGAGTCGTAGTTGACGTTCGGGATGTTCCGCCAGTTGAAGTAGTACTGGGCGACCTCGGTGCCCCGGTTGGGGAGGTACCGTCGTGGTGGGCCGTACTCGTCTCGTCCCTTCTCGAGGTCGCGCTCGGTGAGGTGGTTCTCCGCGAACGGCTCCCAGACGTACCAGTCGGCGTAGTCGTCGACCCCGGCGGCGCTCAGGTCGAAGTTCGCGTGCTCGCGGGCGGTGTGGTTGATAACGAGGTCGAAGACGACGCGGATGCCCGCCTCGTGACAGCGGTCGACGAACGACTCGAACGCGTCTCGAGAGCCTATATCCGAAGCCGTGTCGAAGTAGTCCGTCGTGTGGTAGCCGTGGGTCGTCGGGCTCTCCAGGACTGGCGTGAGCCAGACGCAATCTACTCCGAGGGACTCGAGGTAGGGAACGCGACGTTCGAACGACTCGAACGTCCCCTCGTCGGTGAACGAGCGGACGAACACCTCGTAGACGACGGCGTCGCGAATCCACGCTGGGGGGTCGTTCACGCGGTCGACCGACCCGTCCGGCGAGACGGCGACGCAGTCCGCGACGCTGTGGCGTTCGCCGACGGCAACGGCGTGGACGCGAACGGGGTCGTCCACAGACTCGAGGGCCCGGAGCGGGAGGCGGGCCTCGTGTCCGTCGACTTCGAGCACGCCGTCGTCCAGCCCGTCCCGGTCGTCGATCAGGAACTCGACGGCCAGTTCGTCGTCCGCGAACTCGCTGTCGAGTCCGGCGGTCGCGTCGGCGCCGATCACGACCGCCTCGTCCTCGACACGGCCGTCGAGGCGAATCCGCGGGCGGACGGGGCCCGGAACCGTCGTCTCGGTCCAGACGTCGTGTTCGCTCCCCTCGCCGTGGACGAACCCGTGGCGGTGCTCGCCCGGCGGTAGTTCGACGTCAAAGATGTAGGTGCCGGCCTCGAGCCTGGGCCGGTCGCGGCCGGCAAGGTGCTCGTTGAACGGCCCGATGACCGACACGTTCGCCGGGTCGTGCTCGGGGAGGTCGTCGCGCTCGAGTTCGAAGGTCGTCTCGCGGCGAACGTCGGGGAACACCCTGACGCGCTGGACCGCGGTGCCATCGGGTCCCGCGCACTCGAATCGGTAGGTTCCGGCCACGTCGGGTTCGACGTGCCAGACCGGCGTATCGGGGGCCGTGAGGTCGCTTTCGTCCGGTTTTTCGAGGACGCGCCACCGGTAGGTGGCCGTCGGATCGGGATCGCGGGGGGCGAGTTCGACGGATTCGCCAACGGACGCGAAGCGAGGTGGTCCGGGGTGTCGCATACCAACGCCATTTGGGGCCCCGCTCTTACGCTTTTGGTCTCCGGCCGATTTCCGACGGTCTCCCGCCCGCTATGCAGTGAACAACTGTGAACTAATTTTACAACATACTTTTGTACCCCCCGTTCGTGGTCAGAGTTAATGACGCTACGCGCCGCGCTCGACGACTACAAGCGATACCAGGGGTCCCCGACTGCGTTCCCCGGCGAGCGCCGGACCACGAGCGGCCGTTTCTCTGGACTGGCCGGCCGAACCGTCCACGTCGGCCGAGATGGAACGCTCCGAGACTTTTCCTATCCGCTCACTGGCTACTATGGGATTGACCGCTCTCGATTCGGCGTTCGGATCGACGGCGAGATACGGTGGCTCGACGAACTCGAGACGACGTCCCAGTCGTACGTCGACGACACGGCGCTGGTCCAGACGACCTTCGCGGGCGAGGACCTCGGCATCGAACTCGAACTCGAGCGCCTGGACCTCACGCTCGATGAGGTGCACGTGACCCACGTCACGGTCACCGAGGGGAGTGCCGACGCGCTCGCGGCGTTCGTCTCGTTCGCGCCGGGAGGACGCGACGACCGGATCGGGCAACTCGTCTACGACGATCCGGGCATCGTCGAGGTGTACCATCGGGCGGAACACGACTTCCTGACGAGCGAACCCCGCTTCGAGACGGTCGGCGGTCAGCTTCCCGAACGACTGGCGGACGTTCTCGACGACGGACCCGTGGATTTCCCCCGCGGCGAGGAGACGGGCCAGTACGAGGACGGCCGACTCGGCGGGTACGTGCTCGGCTTCGTGCCGTTCGAGGACGGGAGTGCGACGGTCGTCAGCCGTCTCACCGGCGCCCCCGACTCGTCGGCCGTCGTCGACGACCTCGTCGAACGAACCGCTGCGCTCGCCGACGGCGAATCGATCCGAGCGGCGGCGCCCTCGATTTCCGCGGGTCGGGAGGGAAGCGACGATGCCGGGACCGGGACCGGAGCAGGAATCGAGATCGAGACCGAGACCGAGACCGAGACAGCGGACCTCGAGCACGCGGCCGTCGTCGACGACCTCCGCGTCCTCGGCGTCCTCTCGAGCGAACGCGGCAGTCGCATGGCCGGTCCCGACTTCGACCCCCACTACGAGTACTCCGGGGGTTACGGCTACACCTGGTTCCGCGACGACGCCGAAATCGCCCGCTTCCTCCTCGAGAGCGCGGACGCCCTCGACCTGGACCTCGAGACCGTCCACGAACACAGCGCGACCTTCTACGTCGACGCCCAACTCGAGGACGGCACCTGGCCTCATCGGGTCTGGCCCGACGACGGCTCGCTCGCGCCTGGCTGGGCGAACGATCACGTCGGTGGCGACGGCGTGGACTACCAGGCCGACCAGACCGCTAGCGTCCTCTCGTACCTCGCGACGTACGCGGAGACGAGCGACGAGCGAGCCCGCGAGGTCGAGCCCGTGATCGAGCGGGGCCTGGCGGGTCTCGACGCCACCCTCGCCGAGGATGGGCTGCCGGTCGCCTGCCAGAACGCCTGGGAGAACATGGCCGGCCGATTTACCCACACCGCTGCGACCTTCCTCCACGCCTACGCCGCCGTCGCGGGGGCTCCGATCGACGAGGAACTGCGAGCACACGCCCGCGAGCAAGCGCGAGTCGTCTACCACGGCCTCGATCAACTCTGGGATGACGACCGCGGCATCTACGTCCTCCGGGACCGCGACGGCGACCTCGACTCTCGGCTGGACTCGAGCACGTTCGCCCTCGTCGACGCCCACGCGGCCTACGACGCGCTCGAGTCGGTCGACGACGAACGCCGCGAACGCCTGCGCCAGCACGTCGACGCGACGCTGGACGGACTCGCCCGGGAGACCGACGCCGTCTCCGGGCTGATCCGCTTCGAGGGCGACGACTGGCGTACTCGCACGCAAGCAGACGAGAAGATCTGGACCGTCTCGACGGCCTGGGGAGCCAACGCCGCCGTCTCGCTCGCTCGACTCCTCGAGGACGACGCGTACCTCGAGCGCGCCCGCGACCTCCTCGCGGAACTGTTCCCCGGGGGGAGTCTCTGCCTCGAGTCGGGCTACCTGCCCGAACAGGTCTTCGACGACGGCACCCCCGACAGCGCGACGCCGCTCGGGTGGCCCCACGCGCTCCGGCTGGCGACGGTCGCGCAGTTGCGCGAGCTCGACGACCCGGTTCGTCAGGAGCGCTCGACGCCGGTCTCGAACTGACGGTAACGACGCTCGAGCGTGCTCGCCTCGATACCTTTTTTCTTCGGGCTGTCCAACCGCGAACGAACTGAGTCTCGATGACCGAATCGAAGCCGACCTGCGTCCACCCGCCCGCAACGTCGACGAACCCGAGGCCGACCGAATCCCTCGCGACCGGGGTCGATCGATCGTGAACGGGTTCGTCCTCGCCGGCACGAGTTCCGGCGTCGGCAAGACCGTCGCGACGCTCGCGACGATCCGGACCCTCGAAGACGCCGGCTACGACGTCCAACCTGCGAAAGCGGGTCCGGATTTCATCGATCCGAGCCACCACGAGGCCGTAGCGAGTCGCCCCTCGAGAACGCTCGACCCGTGGCTCGAGGGCGTCGAAGGGATGCGACGAAATTACCACCGCGGCGAGGGCGACGTCTGCGTCGTCGAGGGAATGATGGGGCTGTACGACGGCGACGCCTCGAGTACGGCGGGGCTCGCCGAGGCACTCGACCTCCCCGTCGTCCTCGTGGTCGACGCGGCTGCCGGGATGGAGAGCGTGGCTGCGACGGCGCTCGGATTTCGCCGCTACGCCGAGCTCGCCGACCGCGACGTCGAGGTGGCCGGAATCGTCGCCCAGCGCGCTCACGGCGGCCGTCACGAGGACGGAATCAGGAACGCACTCCCGGAAGACCTGGCGTACTTCGGCCGTGTCTCGCCGCATCCAGACCTCGAGATTCCCGACCGTCACCTCGGGTTACACACCGGGGAGGAGGCGCCGCTCGAGGCGGATGCGCTGCGGACGGCCGCCAACCTGGATGTCGACCGATTGGTTTCGCTCGCTCGCTCACCCCCGAAACCGCGGTCGGTCGCCGAAACCGCCGCCGGGGGCGATGCCCGTATCGCGGTTGCGTCTGACCAGGCGTTCTGTTTTCGATATCCGGCGACGATCGAGCGGCTGCGCGAACGCGCTGCCGTCCGAACGTTTTCCCCCGTAGCGGGCGACCCGATCCCCGACTGCGACGGCGTCTACCTCCCCGGCGGCTATCCGGAACTCCACGCCGCCGACCTGTCCGCCGGGGGAACGCTCGCAGAACTCGAGGCGCGGGCGAGCGAGGGCGTCCCGGTGTTCGGCGAGTGCGGCGGGTTGATGGTCATGGCGGAGTCGTTGACGACGGTCGACGGCGAACACCATCGACTGGCTGGAATTTTGCCGGCGGACGTGACGATGTGTGAGCGCTATCAGGCGCTCGATCACGTCGAACTGGCGGCCACACGCGACGGACTCACTGCCCGAGCCGGCGAAACCCTCCGCGGCCACGAGTTTCACTACTCCCGGGCGGACGCGGCCACCGACGCGCGGTTCGCCTTCGAAGTGCGACGCGGCGAGGGGATCACCGGCGACGCCGACGGCCTGCTCGAGTACGCGTCCCTCGGGACGTACGCGCACGTCCACCCCGAGAGCGGCGCGTTCGACCGGTTCCTCGAGGCGGTTGCGGCGAACGGCGGCGGTTACAGCCGCTGAACCTCGGTCTCTGCGGGCACTCGAGCCGTCAGTGCGGCGATCGTGGAGGCCGGAGACGGCGGGCATCAGGAATCGGGCATCGGGAATCGGGTATCTTCGAGCAACTGAGAGAACGCGTCCGGTTCGGGAACGGGAAACGCCACCATTTTGCGCCCGCCGACCGAGCGAGTCGGTAATGCGTCAGTCTGTGCCACCGAACGGTACGAACGTGGGCGTCGGACGACCACGAGTGCGTGCTGCCCCGTTCTCGAGGGGATCGAACACGGATGACTGAAACCGTCCTCGTCGCCGGCACCGCGAGCCACGTCGGCAAGAGCACGCTCGCGGCCGGACTCTGCCGGCTCCTGGCTCGACGGGGCGTCTCCGTGGCTCCGTTCAAGGCCCAGAACATGAGCAACAACGCTCGAGTGGCACTCGCGCCCGACGGGACGTGGGGCGAGATTGGGGTTTCCCAGTACGTCCAGTCGCGAGCGGCCCGTGTCGTTCCGACGACCGACGTCAACCCCGTTCTGCTGAAACCGAGAGGGGACGGTGAGAGTCAGCTGATCGTTCACGGCGAGGCGGTCGCGAACGTCAGTGCCGGGGGGTACTACGACGACCATTGGTCGGTCGCCCGACGCGCCGCCGAGGAGTCCCACGAGCGTCTCGCGGCGGATCACGACGTAATCGTCGCGGAAGGGGCCGGAAGCATCGCCGAAATCAACCTCCACGATCGGGACCTGGCCAACGTCGAAACCGCACGGTTCGCCGACGCCGACATCGTGATTGCCGTCGACATCGAGCGCGGCGGCGCGTTCGCCAGCCTGTACGGGACGCTCGAGCTCCTCCCGGACGACCTCCGGGAACGGGTCGCTGGTGCGATCATCACCAAGTTTCGGGGCGACCCGTCGCTCCTGACCTCCGGCATCGAGGAACTCGAAGCCCGGACCGGCGTGCCGATACTCGGGGTGGTCCCCCACGACGACCCCGGGTTGCCCGCGGAGGACAGCGTCTCCGTCCCCGAGTTGAACGCGAACGAGTCGCGTCCCGTCGGCGACGACGTTCCCGCTGGTCGATCGGTCACGATAGCGGTCCCACGGCTCCCCCGAATCTCGAACTTTACCGACCTCGAGCCCCTGAGTAGCGAGCCGGGCGTTCGCGTGGAGTACGTGCCGCTCGAGGCAGATCTGACCGACGCCGATGCGGTGATCGTTCCGGGAACGAAGAACACCGTCGACGATCTGCAGGCGCTCGTCGACGCCGGGTTCGACGACCACCTCCGGGCCTTCGAGGGGCCGATCGTCGGCCTGTGTGGCGGCTATCAACTGCTCGGCGAGCGCCTCGAGAACGCCGCCCTCGAGAGTACGCGGGACGTCGACACCGTCGAGGGGGTCGGACTCTTACCGGTCGAAACGCGGTTTTCACCAGAGAAGCGCGTCGAGCGCGTCTCGCGGTCGGTAAGCGGCGACGGACCGTTCGACATCGCGGGAGCCGTCACCGGTTACGAGATCCGGATGGGGCGCACCACACTCACGGCACCGGCCCCCCAGCCGTTCGGTCCGGAGAGCTGTGCCTCGGGGCTGGTGGTCGGAACCTACCTGCACGGCCTGTTCGAGAACGATTGCGTCCGCGAAGCGTTCCTCGCGTCGGTGTTCGAGTCGGCGAGCGTGCTTCCGCCGCGTTCCCAGGCCGACGACGAGGGGTCGCCGTACGATCGAGCGGCGTCGCTGCTCGAGACGCACGTCGACATCGGACCGGTCGGATTCTGATCGACGTCGCTGAAGGCGAACCGTTCGATCGCACGGCAGCAACCGGGCGAATGGCCAGAAAAAACGCGTTCAGGCTTCCGGAGCCGCCGGCTCACGTCGCTGGGGGTGGAGCAACGACTCGCCAGTGTCCCGGTCGAAGAGTCGGATCTTCGATTCGTCGAACGTGATCTCGATGGTCTCGCCCACGGTGGGCTTGACGTCGGCGTTGACGCGAGCGATGAAGTCGTCGTGGACGTCGAGGTAGAGGTAGTTGTCGCTCCCGATCGGCTCGAGGACGTCGACCGTCGTCTGGATGCCGTCCGAACCGGGATCGGCCGTGTAGATGTCCTCGGGGCGGATGCCGAGGGTGACCGGCTGTCCGTCCTCGACGTCGATATCGGCGGCGTACTCGGGCGACAGCGAGTAGCGGAAGTCCTCGCCGTCAGTGAGGACCAGCGAGTTGCCGGACGTGCGGGCAACGAGGTCGAGGAAGTTCATCGACGGCGACCCGACGAAGCCGCCGACGAATTCGTTCGCGGGTTTATCGTAGACGTGGGTCGGCGCGCCGACTTGCTGGAGTTCGCCGTCGTTGAGGATGACGATCTTGTCACCCATGGTCATCGCCTCCTCCTGGTCGTGGGTGACGTAGACGGAGGTGATGCCGAGTTCGTCCTGGAGGCGCTGGATCTCGGCGCGCATCGTGGTCCGGAGCTTCGCGTCGAGGTTCGAGAGCGGTTCGTCGAACAGGAAGAGTTTGGGTTCGCGGACGATCGCTCGCCCGAGGGCGACGCGCTGTTTCTGGCCGCCGGAGAGTTCGTCGGGCTTCTGGTCGAGGAGTTCCTCGATGTCCATCATCTCGGCCGCCCACTGGACTTTCTCCTCTCGCTCGGCTTTCGACAGGTCCGTGCTCATCCGCAGGCCGAAGGCCATGTTCTGGAAGACCGTCTTGTGCGGATACAGCGCATAGTTCTGAAACACCATCGCGATGTCTCGATCCCGGGCACTCTGGCTCGTGACCTCCTCGTCGCCGAGGGAGATCGACCCGCTCGTCGGTTTCTCGAGGCCGGCGATCATGCGCAGCGTCGTCGTCTTCCCACACCCCGAGGGCCCGACGACGGTGACGAACTCGCCGTCTTCGACCTCGAGACTCAGATCGTCGACGGCGACAATTGCTCCGCGGTCGTACTCCTTTCGGAGGTTCTCGACTCTCAGACTCGCCATTTCCTAGGTGTGGGTGAATCGCACATATAATTCTTTTCCTCGATTTCAAACGAATGATGCACTATTTCGTAGTATTTTTATCCGTGGCTGGGTGAGATTCGGTATCGTATTCCAGCGGCTGCTGGCACTTTCGGTCGAGACTCGCTTCACCAGTCCTCGAGAGCGCCCGCGGGTAGGTCGTCCATCGTTCGACGACACGCACGCAGCAGTCAGCATTGAGATACCCATGACGACACCGAATTCGACCCACGACGACTCGAATCGATTTCCCGCCGTGAGCTGGGCGAGCGGCGAAACCTACGGACTCGAGACGCCCCACGACTACGACACCGACGATCCAACGCGCGTCTGGTGTACGCTGACCGAGGGAGCGATCACCGAACCGCGATTCCCGCGCGTGGACGTGATGAACCTGCGAACGCTGTCGTTCATCGTCACCGACGGCGACGGCTACGTAGCGCGAACGAGTCGACCGACCCAGCGTACGACCGATTCGCTCGAGCGCACCGTGATGCCGACGGCCGACGACGCGCTCGTCTACGAACACCAATTTCGTGAGACGGCGGCGGGTCACGACTGGGCACTGACCGTCGAAACCGCCGTCGATACCGAGAGCGAGGCGCTGTGCTGTTCGCTCGCCTTCGACGCGGCCGACGCGCTCACCGAGTACGATGTCTACGTCGTCGGCCAGCCGACGCCATCCGCACGAGGCGTCCACATCCGCGCCGAACGCGTGGGCGAGACCGGCGACCACGGCCTCGTCGCGTACGACACCGAGGGTGGCTCGACCGTCATTCACGACCAGGATGGCGAACCCTACCGCGTGGCGTTGGCACTCGAGGCCGCAGACGGATTCGACTGGGCGGCGGTCCGCGAGGGCGGCGAGAACGGGACGGAACCGCTCGAGGGGGACGACGGGGCCGCGGCTTCGGGCGAGGGAATCGTCTCGCTCGGCGCTCGCGTCGGGACGGATGTTTCTGCTCTCGAGACCGAGGTCGCGCTCGGATTCGCGACCGACGCGGACGTGGACGCGGCACGGGCGGAAACGAGGCGAACGCTCGAGCGCGGCTCCGAGACGATTCGCGAGGACTACGTCGCCTCCTGGCGGTCGTATCTCGCGGACCTGGACGTCCCCGCGAGCGTCGTCGACGACCCGGACCGGCGCGTCCAGTACGACTTCGCGGCGATGACCCTCAAAGCCGTCGAGGACAAGACGTTCGTCGGGGCGGGTCTCGCCTCTCCCTCGGTCCCCTGGGGAACCGGCGTCGAGGCCACCGAAGCGGCGGACTACGGCTACAACTTCGTCTGGTCGCGCGACCTCTACCAGGTCTCGACCGCCTTCGAGGCGATGGGCGACGTCGAGAGCGCGATCGACGCCACGGCGTACCTCTTTCGCTACCAGCTCGAGGACGACGGCTTCCTCCCGCAGAACACCTACCTCGAGGGGACCACGCGATGGGGTGGCGAGCAACTGGACAACATTTCGTTCCCGATCGTGATGGCCTACCAGCTCGCGAACCGTCACGACCACGGGCTCGATCAGGCCAGCTACGACTACGAGGACGTGCGGACCATCGCGGAGTATATCCTGCGAAGCGGGCCCGACAGCGAACAGGAGCGCTGGGAGGAAGAGGCGGGCTACTCCCCGAGCACGATCGCCGCCGAAATCGCGGGGCTCGTCTGTGCGGCCTGGTTCGCCGACCGCGTGGGCGCCGACGAGGACGCCATCCGCTATCTCGCGGTCGCCGACGACTGGTCGCGCGGCGTCGAAGAGTGGTGCGCCACGACGACGGGCACCGACGAGCACGCGACGCCCTACTACGTTCGCGTGAGCGTTGACGGCCGGCCCGATGAGCCGAGCGAGCGGACGCTCGCCAACGGCGGCCCGACGCTCGACGAGCGCGACATCGTCGACGCGGGCTTCCTCGAACTCGTTCGGCTGGGAATCCTCTCCTGGGACGACGAGGTCGTCCGCAACTCGCTCGCCGTCGTCGACGAGACGATCCGCGTCGACACGCCCCACGGCCCCGCGTGGTACCGCTACAACGGCGACGGCTACGGCGAACAGACCGCCGACGGACCGGACGGCGCTGGCGCACCCTGGTCGCTCACCCACGCGGGCAAGGGGCGACTGTGGCCAATCTTCACCGGTGAGCGCGGAGAGTACGAACTGCTCGCCGACGAGACCGACGCCGACCTCGAGCCGGCGGCCCTCCTGGAGACGATGACCAGTTTCGCCAACAGCGGCCGCATGCTCCCGGAACAGGTCTGGGACAGCGAAGACCCGACCGACTTCGGCTGGACGTTCGGCAGCGGAACGGCGGCCGCGACGCCCCTGGCGTGGAGTTGCGCCCAGTACGTTCGGCTCGCTCACTCGATCGACGCCGGATATCCGATCGAAACGCCCGAAATAGTCGCGGACTTCTTCCGCGAACGAGGTCGTGGTCGCACCTCGAGTGAGTCGACGACCCCGACGCTCGAACTCGAGGCTGATAACGAGACGGTGTCGGGAACCACCGACGGCGATTACGTCGTCGCGCAGACGGATGCAGGAGTCGAGACGAGAGCGGTCACGGACGGGCGGTTCTCGCTCGAGAGGGGCGATGCAGCGTCACCGATACGTGTCGTCGCCGTCAGCGGCGGGGAGGACGTCTGGGACCTCGACACAGCGACCGTGGTCCTCCAACCGAATCGGGACGCACCGTGACCACGAGTGTGGTTGGCATCCGCATCCAAAGGACTAAATAGGTGAAGTTATAATTCATCACGTATTCACCATGACAATGGATAGGAGGACGCTGGTGAAGTACCTCGCGGGTGCCTCGGCGGCAGGTGCCCTGGCAGGATGTATCAGTACCGAAGATCCCAGCGGCAACGGTGATGGGAACGGAAACGGCAACGGGGATGGCAATGGAAACGGCAACGGGAACGGCAACGGAGACTACGAGGAGGACGAAGACTGGCCGACCGTCGAACCCGAGGGCGTCTCCGGCGAGGCAGAACTCTGGCACGACCTCAGCGAAGGCGAACAGGACTCCTTCACCTCGTACGTCGAGGAGTTCAACGGCAGCTACGACATCACGATCAGCCCGAACGCGGTGTCGGAACTCGAGGATCAGACGACGGCGTCGATCCCCGCCGGCGACGGTCCCGAACTGTTCGTCTGGGCCCACGACTGGGTCGGGAAGTACTACGAAAACGGCTTCCTGAGCGACCAGAGCGACAACCTCAACATCGATCCCGAGGAGTACTTCGGGGAGAACGCGAACTCGGCGCGCTACGACGGCGCGACCCTCGGCCTGCCATTCGCAGCCGAAACCGTCGCTCTCGTCTACAACAAGGAGTACGTCGACGAGGCGCCCGAGACGTTCGATGAAGTGCTCGAGATCGCCGAGGAGTACCACGCTCCCGAGGACAACACCTACGGGTTCACCTGGCCGATGGACGCTTACCACGTCAGCGCGTTCCCACACGGCTTCGGCGGCTACTACTACGACGAGGAGTCGGGCGAACTCGGCCTCACGAACGACGAGACCATCGCCGGCTTCCAGTACGTCATCGATAACGTCTGGGACTACATGCCGGCCGATCCCGGCGGAGAGGCCCAGCAGTCGGTGTTCATCGAGGGCAACTCGCCGTTCCTCATCACTGGCCCGTGGAACCTCGGCAACTTCGAGGACAACGACCTCGACTACGGTATCGCACCGTGGCCCGAGGTCGAGGGCAACGAGCCCAGCCCGTTCACGGGCGTCCAGCTGTTCTACTTCGCCGCCGCGATGGACGAAGACCAGGAGCGAGCCGATTCGGCAATCGGGTTCGCGGAGTGGTACACGACCAACACGAGCCTGATCGCCGAACAGGCGGACAAACACGGGTTCATCCCGGTCCACAACGCCTTCGCGGACGACGGCGAAGAATCGGATGCACTGTCCGACAACTTGCAGGGCTTCTCCGCGGCCGTGAACCAGGGCAACCCGATGCCGACCGCCGCCGACTTCCAGGCCGTCTGGGAACCGCTCGAGACCGAGTGGTTCGAGGCTCTCAACGGCAACAAGTCCGTCGAGGATGCGATGGCCGACGCCGAGAGTCAAATTCAGGACGCCTGGAACTGAACGTCTGACCACCAATGAGCCTTTCTTCAGCCGGAGCGCGCTCACGGGACGGGTACCGTGCGGTAGTACCGGAGTCAATGCGAGCGTGGATCAGTGACAACAGCGCGTTGTTCCTGGTCTTGCCGGGTCTGTTTTTCTTCTCGCTGTTCATGTTCTTCCCGCTCCTGTTTACGATCTACCTGTCCTTTACGGACGCCGAACCAGCGACCGTCTTCCAGGACGGCCCCGGCGGAATAACTGGCTTCTTCGGCCTGCGCGGGGTGGAGAACTTCGTCGGTCTGGAGAATTACGTGTCGGTTCTGTCCGATCCCGCCTTCTGGAATTCGCTCGGAATCACGTGGCTGTTCGTCGTGCTGAGTGTCACGCTCAAGGTGGCCTTCGGCATCTTCCTCGCGATGCTCGTGACGAGCGACCGCGTCCGCGGAAAGCGGTATCTCCGGTCGATCATCATCATCCCGTGGGCCCTGCCACCGATATTCACGATCACCATCTGGAGGGGGGTGTTCAGCTCGGCTCGGTTCGGCCTGGCGAACCAGGCGATTGCCGTCTTCGGCATGGCGCCGAAATCGTGGTTCAACGACCGATGGCTCGCGTTCGGGACCTACCTGCTGACCGAGATGTGGCTGGCGTACCCCTTCATGGTGATCATCACCGTGAGCGCGCTCCAGGCCGTCCCGGACGACCTGATCGACGCCGCGAAGGTCGACGGCGCTGGCTTCATTCACCGATTCCTGAACGTAACCGTGCCGTCGATCAAACGACCCGTAATGTTCGCGGCAATCCTGACCGCTGCGGCGTCGTTCACCCAGTTCCTGATCCCCTACGTGTTCAACCGGGGCGGACCGGGTCGAGCGAACGAACTCATCATCCTGTACGGCTACCGGGAAGCGTTCACGTTCGACGCCTACGGGGCCGGGGCCGCGATCATGATGACCGCCGTCGTCTTCATCGGCATCTTCATGCTCGCCGCGGTCTGGAAGGGGCAGCTGGCAGAGGGGGTGAACTAACCATGACGATGCTCGAAAGTATTCGCCGAAAACTCGCACGCGACGTACGCACGGCAATCGACAAGCCGGCCGAATTCCGGGCCGACGTGGAGTACACGATCGAGGGAGTCAAGCGGGGAACGATCTCGCCGCGGGACGTGTTGATCCCCGCCGTCTCGACGCTCGCGACGCTCGCGTTCGTCTTCGTGCTGTTGATCCCCATCTACTGGGTACTCATGATCGCCCTGCAGGGAGACGGGGCCACGCTTTACTCCACCGACAGCGCGGGTCTGATCCCCAAGGAATTCAGCCCGGAGGCGTTCGTCTGGGTCGTTGGCGACCTGTACATTCCCGGCGCAATCGTCCGGATCGCCGTTCCCTTTACCGACGTCGTGTACTACTTCGAGTGGCCGCGCATCGTCTTCCTCGACGCGAGCAACTACGTCGACACGACGTCTGACTTCCCCAGGTACTTCTGGAACAGCCTGTTCATCGGCGTCGCCACCGTCGTGATCGCCATGTCACTCATCGTCCCGGCCGCCTACGCGTTCTCTCGCCGGGAGTTCGCCGGCCGGATGAAGCTGCTCTACGGCTACATTCTGTTCACCCAGATCGGCGGCGGCCTCGGCATCGCGGCGCTGATCGCTCTGTACACAATCTTCTCGAGCACCGGGCTCACCAACAACAAACTCGTGTTGGCGGTCTACTACGCGGCGATGGCCGTACCGTTCAACACCTGGCTATTGAAGACGTACATGGACTCGATTCCGGTCTCCTACGAGGAGGCGGCGATCATGGACGGGGCCTCCCCGTTCCGCGTCGCCTGGGAGATCGTCCTGCCGCTGGCGAAGCCGGGGCTGGCGACGATCTTCATCTTCATCTTCCTCACCGGGTGGATGGAGTTCATCGTCGCCCAGCTGGTGTTGCGTCCCGAGAACTACACGCTCCCCGTCGGGCTGTTCAGCCTGGTCGACACCTACACAGTACCGTGGGGGCGGTTCTCGGCGTTCGCACTGGTGTACGCCTCGCCCATCGTGTTCGTCTACATGTTCGCCCAGCGCTACATCGAGAGTGGACTCTCCTTCGGCGGCGTCTCGGGGTAGGGGTAGGGGTAGCCCGCCCTCGAGCAACGTTCTCCAGTTTTCACGTCCCAAAGCGTCCTCAATTTCCACGTCCCATGGCGTGACGCTCGCGCGAACGAGTTCCGACACTATCGCGAGTCACATTGCGGGCCAGATCCGCTCCGGATTGCCGAACGCGTGCGAATCGGCTGCCCGATCCTGGTGAGCCTCGAGACGACCACCGCCGGCGAGTGGCGTATGCAAGTGTAGCGACTACTCCCGTGGCCCGTGAAACGAACGGACATGACCCAGTTCGGGTACACGCTCTCGAGCGAGGAACAGGGCCCTGACCGACTCGTCGACCTCGCGGTCGCTGCCGAGGAGGCCGGCTTCGACTTCGTCTCCATCTCGGATCACTTTCACCCCTGGATCAGCGCCCAGGGCGAGTCCCCGTTCGTCTGGAGCACCCTCGGCGCGATCGCCCGGGAAACCGAGGAGATCGAGATTGGTGTCGGCGTCACCTGCCCCATCGTCCGCATCCACCCGGTTAACGTCGCCCAGGCCGTCGCGACGGTCCAGGAGCTGGCCGACGGCCGGTTCACCTTCGGGGTCGGAACCGGCGAGAACCTGAACGAACACGTCGTCGGCGAGCGCTGGCCC
Organism: Natronosalvus caseinilyticus; assembly: GCF_017357105.1. Classification (NCBI taxonomy): domain Archaea; kingdom Methanobacteriati; phylum Methanobacteriota; class Halobacteria; order Halobacteriales; family Natrialbaceae; genus Natronosalvus; species Natronosalvus caseinilyticus. The sequence goes on along the minus strand of NZ_CP071596.1, from coordinate 3,828,334 downwards.
GAGCACTCGGTTCGCCTCGAGATGCTCGACGAGGCCATCCACGTCATGCGCGAACTCTGGACGGGCGAGCCGATCAGTTTCCACGGGGAGCACTTCACCGTCGAGGACGCGAGGCTCTACACCGTGCCCGACGAGGACCCCGACGTCGTCGTCTCGGCGTTCGGTCCGAAAACTGCCAGGATGGCCGCCGCGGAAGGTGATGGCCTCTGGACCGTCGGCCCACAGGAGGAGGTCATCGAGGCCTACGAGGACGCCGGCGGGGACGGACCGACCTACACCCAGCTCGACGTCTGCTACGCCGACAGCGAGGAGGAGGCGATCGACACGGTGTACGAAATGTGGCCGAACGGCGCGCTCCCGGGCGAGCTGAGCCAGGCGCTTCCGAGCCCGGCCCACTTCGAGCAGGCGACCCAGATGGTCGAGAAGGAGGACATCGCGGAGGGGTCGACGGTGACCGATCCCGACCCCAACGCGCACGTCGATTCGCTCGAGGAGGCGGTCGACGCCGGGTTCGACCACGTCTACGTCCACCAGATCGGCGACGAGGAGGAGCGCGCGATCGAGTTCTACGCGGAGACGGTGCTGCCCGAGGTCAGGTAGAGTTGGGTCCGAGGGTGGTGTCGGATCGCGTTCGACCCGGCCGGTCACATTCTCGAGGCGCCTCGGCCGTCTCGGCCGGCAGACACTGTCAGCGAGCACCTCGACTATCTCGGCTGATAGCCACCGTCACCGGGCATCTTCGGCCGCGTCCACTCCGGCCGCGGTCGGCGTGCGGCTCCCGGCGTAGGCGACGTAGCCGGCGAGCAGCGCCGTCAGGGCACCCGAGACGATGGTGCTCCAGTAGGCGCCACTGGCGTCGGTCCCGTACGCGAGCACGAACGGCGAGAGCAGTACCCACAATCCCAGGATCGTCACGAGTGCCATCGCGGGCGTACTCGAGGGGTGAGCCGACTGGATCCGGTAGTAGTTGTAGCCGGCGAGCAGGAAGATCGACGCGCCCACGAGCGCGTTGTTCCAGATGGCCGTCTCCGCCGTCCCGTAGACGAACGGCGAGACCGCGATCCAGAGGCCGATCAGCGAGACGAATCCGCTGAGCCACTTCTGGCCGCTCGCGTTCCCTCGCGCCGTTCGCGTCGTTCGGTCGTCGACTGTCGCATCCGTCGAACCGCGTGATGAGTCGCTCATGTTTATCCTCGAGTCGGCTCCAACCAGGGCGCCCTAAAAGGCGGTCGACCGTTCGAGCCGCTGGTTCGCGGCCTCGAGGCTCCGCGCTGCCGGCTGTGACTGCCACCCGAGTCGACGATCGACTGTCTGGACGACTAATCCAGGATTATCGGCGACTCGAGGTGCCACGAAACCGGAAGGGTCGGCGTGGACAGTCGACTCGAGCGTGTCGGAATCGATAACGGCTGGTTACCCGCTCTGGGATCACGCACCGACGACGACGAGCGCGTCGACCAGAATCGCCACGAGGACGGCCCCGAGGAACGCGTTCGAGGCGTGGAACGCGCGGAACGCGGCCCGTTCGGTCTGCTCGAAGTGGAGGTCGACGGCGAACCAGAGGAAGAGGCCGCCAAAGCACACGACGGTGACGGAGTAGAGCGCGCCGAGGTTCGTGAGCCAGACGAGCGCGACCGCGCCGACGAGCGTCGCCCCGATGTAATACAGGATGTGCTTTCGCGTGACGGTTTCGCCCCGGACGACGGGCATCATCGGGAAGCCGCCGCGGGCGTAGTCGTCCTGGTAGGCCAGCGCGAGGTTGTAGAAGTGCGCGGGCGTCCAGAGGAAGATCAGGCCCGCCAGCGCCAGGGCGGGGACGCCGATCTCGTTGGTGACGGCCGCCCAGCCAATGAGCGCCGGAAGCGCGCCGGCGAACCCGCCGATGACCGTGTTCTGGACGGTGTTCGGCTTGAGCAACAGCGTGTAGACGACGCTGTAAAAGAGGATGGCTACGAGGCCGAGGGCGGCCGCCAGCGCGTTGATCGACAGGAAGACCGTCATCGACGCAGCTGTGAGGAACAACCCGAACAGCAGGGCGTTCCGGACCGGAATCAGGTCGGTCGCCAGCGGGCGGTCAGCCGTCCTGGACATCTGCTTATCGATGTCGCGCTCGAGGACGTGGTTGAACGTCCCCGAGGCGCCGATGGCAAGGACGCCGCCGCCGAGGGTCGCGACGATGGTCGAGGCCTCGAGGTCCGGCCCCGCGGCCAGCGCCATGCCGGCGGCGGCGACCAGACACAGCAGCCACATGAGCCGCGGCTTCATCATCTTGAAGTAGGCGTAGGCGGTGAGCCGGGCTCTGGCGAGTCCGCCGTCGGGAAGCTGTCGGGGCGGGGCGTCGCCGGTGTCGATCGGTTCCGGCGGCTCCATCCGGTCGTCGTTCGAGCCGGTGGTGACCTCGAGGTCCCACGCGAGCGCGAGGACGACGAACGCGAAGATGGCGACGCCGATGGTGAGGTGTAATCCGGGGATCAGCGCCTGCGGTCCCATCGTCGCCGTGAGTGCGCCGACGGCGACCTGGATCGGGTACAGGGCGACGGCGGCGTACAGGGCGCACCGGACGCGCCGGGTGGCGTCGCCGATCGCGGCCACGAGGGTCGTGCCGATCAGCAGGAGGCCGACGAAAACGGCGGCGATGCGATGGCCCCACGCAATCGCAAGTTCGGTCTGGCTCAGCGGGTCGGTAGGCGGGGCACACACCGGCCAGGACGTGCACGCGGTGACGGCGTTCGTCAGCGACGTGGTCGCGCCGACGATCACCAGGAGGTAGACGCCGACGGCGGTCGCTGCCAGCAACCCGGCGAACCGTGAGCGCGTCTCGATCGGACGAGGGAACGGCGGCGATGACACGTGTCTCTAGAGGAGGGTTCGTCTCCGTGTATTTAGGGGTCCCGCTTTTTTGCCCGGCCGTCCACCGTTCGCGGCGCTCGATTCGGCGCCCATTCGGCCGGCCGATTCGTCACTCGGCTGTCCGACCACCCACGGCGCCGGTCGTACGTTCGACGAACGACACTCGATATCGGGGCGCCTTTGCTCCTCGAGGTGCCCCGTCGAGACACGTATGTTCGCTCGACGAAACCCTCGCTCCTCGAGACCCGCGGCAACCGGAAAACCACTCCGAACGGAGGCGGAGGATCGATGAACGTGCTCGCCGTCGTCGGCGCGGTGCTGGTGGTAAGCGGCGTCGCCGGGATCCGGATGGCACCGCGGATGATCGACGCACAGGCCGAACGCGGGGTCGGCGCCGCGGCCTCGGCCGGCGTCTCCCGGGACGATCGAATTCGCGTGATGAAGGGGTCTGGGGTGGTGATTACGCTCGTCGGATTCGGACTGATTCTCCTGAGCGTTTCCTGAGGTCACCGCAAGCAGGCCGCCACGACCTCGAGCATCGACTCGCCTTTGACCTCCTCGGCGAACAACGGGACGCGCCGCACGTCGGTCGCGCGAAAGAGGTCCTGGGCCTCCATCAGCGCGTTCTGCTGGACGTCCCAGCGGCGCTGGCAGAACGCACAGGACTCGAGGTCGGGCTGTAGAAACTCACCCTCGACGTCGTCGGTGACCTCAGCCAGCGGCTCCATCACGCGATTGACGACGACTGTCCCGACGGGAATGTCGAACTCGTTCAACTGGGCACGCAGTCGCTTCGACTCGAGGACGCTCATCTCTTCGGGGACCATGACGATCCGGAAGTCGGTTCGCTCGGGGTCCTGGAGTACGGCGCGGAGGCGTTCGATGCGCTCTCGGAGGATCTCGAGGTCCTGGAGGTCGTTTTCGTCTGCCTCACCGGCGTCGCCGAACATCCCCTTGATCCCGTCGACCATGCTGCCCACGCGCTGGCGGAAGCTGATGATCCGGCCCATCATCGTGTCCATAATCTCTGGCAACTGGAGCAATCGGAGGGTATGGCCCGTCGGTGCCGTGTCGACCACCACACGGTCGAATCGGTCGTCGTCGAGGTACTCGAGGAGGGTCTGCATCGCGGCGGCTTCGTCGGCACCGGGCATTGTCCCGCCGAAGAGCATATCCATCGGCGTGTCCTCGCCCATGAACTGGCCGAGGCCGCCCAGCGCGTCGGGGCCGCCTTCGGCCATGAACGCGGCCTGGCCCTCCTCGAGGGCCGCGTCGGGATCGATCTCGGCCGCAAAGAGTGGAATGTCCTCCCGGAGGCGCTCGGGCCGGGTCCCGATCTCGGTCTCGAAGGTGTCAGAGAGGGAGTGCGCTGGGTCGGTCGAGACGACGAGCGTCGCGGTTCCGCGTCTGGCGCTGTCGAGGGCCGTCGCGGCGGCCATGGTCGTCTTGCCGACGCCGCCTTTCCCGCCGTAGAGGACGTAGGCGGGACCGTCGACGGGTTCGTCGGATGGCTCGACGTCGATAGTCTGTCGATCTGTGTCCCCGCTCGCGTCCATATCCTCGTCGGCCCCGTCGTCGACCGATTCCGTCGGCGTCACTTCGATCGTGTTGTCCGCGTCTTCGGCCGCGTCGGTCTCGTCGACGGGATCGACATCGAGTCCGCTCATGCTCGAGGCTATCGGTCGGAGCCACGAGTACCCGTCGGTTGCGAGCGCTCGAGTCGAGCAGCGATTAGCGATTCGCGGTTAGCGAGTGGCGAGCAGCGAGCAGCAAATACGGAGCAGCGATCAGCCGAAGTACTCGGCCAGCCGATCGGCGGCCACCTCGAGTCGCGGCGTCACGAGCGCGAATCGGAGCCAGTCATCGCGGGCGGTGCCGAATGCCTCGCCTGGCATCCCGGCGACGCCGGCCTCGTCGATCAGGCGCTCGACGTTCTCGAGCGTACCAGGATACCCCTCGAACCGGGCCAGGACGTAGAACGCGCCGTCTGGACGGGTGTACTCGGCGCCGGCCTCCTCGAGCGCCGCGGTGAAGGTGTCGACGCGCTCGCGGAGCAGTTCGCGGTTGGCCTCGTAGTACTCGGGGCCGGTCTCCCGGAGCGCCTGGAGGACGGCGTACTGGGCCGGGGCGCTTCCGGCGACGTTCACCAGCATGTGGCGACTCTTGGCGTCGTCGACGAGGTGCGGTGGGAAGATGGCGTAGCCGACGCGAAAGCCCGTGATCGCCAGCGACTTCGAGAACGCGTTCGTGACGATCCGGTGATCCGAGTCGATCCCGAGCGCGCTCGAGAACGTCCCGGAGAGGTCGTAGTGGTCGTACACCTCGTCGGCGACGAGGATCGAGTCGTTGGCCTCGGCGATGGCGACGAGTTCCGTCACCGTCGACTCGGGGTAGACCGCGCCGGTGGGGTTGTTCGGGGTATTGACGACGATGGCGGCCGTCTCCTCGCTCGCCGCCTCGCGGACTGCATCGGGATCGAGCTGGCCGTTTTCGGCCGCCTCGACGTACGTCGGCTCGCCGCCGAGCATCGTCGTCTTGCCCGGGTAGTACGAGTAGACGGGGTCGGTCAGGATCACCTCGGACCCTGCACCCCGCTCGAGCGCCCGGGCCATCGCCAGGTAGTTCGCCTCGCCGGCCCCGTTCGTGACGACGACCTGCTCGAGGTCGACGCCGCGGCGAGTCGCAATCTCCTCGCGGAGGCTTCGAAGGCCCTCGCTGGGCGGGTACTGGAAGTACTCGCTCTCGAGGTCGGCGTACTCGTGGAGGCCGTCCCGGAGGGCCTGTGGCGGTTCCCAGTCTGGGTTGCCGCTGACCATGTCGACGACGTCCCGGTCGGCCTCGGCGGCGTAGCCCATGACGTGAAAGAAGAGGGGCGTTTCGTACTCCATGTGCGCTCGTGCGCCGTCGGAGATGGTGATTCTTTCGTCACGCGGATCCAACGACCGGGCGGGCCGATGCCATAGAACCATTGCCCTCGAGTGCGTGTGATGGGCCATGCCTCCGCTGGATGACACGCCCAACGGAATCGACCCCGAGGCGCTCGTGCGGCGCTACTACGATCGCGTCGACGCCGACGACGTCGAGGGACTGCTCGAACTCTTCTCGAAGACGATCACCTACGAACGTCCCGGACAGGACCCGATCGAGGGCCGCGAGGAACTTCGGGCGTTCTACGAGCGGGGCCGCCCGCTCGAGGACGGTGAGCACCGCCTCGAGGCCGTAATCGTGGACCTCGGCGGTGCTGGAGACGACGGCGGAAACGGCGACAGCAACGGCAATCGGGTAGCCGTCCGCGGCCGTTTCTCGGGCGTTCAGGACGGCGAGTCGGTTTCGTTCGGCTTCGCCGATTTCCACGACGTAAACGCCGACGGCGTGATCGAAAACCGCTGGACGTACACGGATCGCGATACGGTCTGAGGGGGCGCTTGAGCCACTTTCGAGTGAACGGCCTTCCTCTGACGGTACCTCTCGACGGAACCGCGTGACGAAAGCACGCTCTCGAGCGGTTCGTCAACCCCACGATTCACGGCGGTGGCTCCCGTCGGAGGAGACATGAGCAACGCCAACGTCGATTCGGAACGGCCTGCCGAATCGTCACCGACAGATCCAGCCACCCGTACCGATTCGGCGTCTGGAGCGATACAGTTCGAAGCGCTCCTCGACCTCGTCTCCGGAGTAGGCGAACGACTCCGCGAGCGCGGTGACACCCTCGCCGTCGCCGAGTCCTGCACCGGCGGCCTCCTCGGAGGCGCGATCACCGCGATTCCAGGCTCGAGCGACTACTTCGACAGCGGCCACGTCGTCTACGCCTACGACGCCAAACGACGCCACCTCGGCGTCTCCCGCGAGTCGCTGGACGAACACGGGGCCGTCTCCGAACCCGTGGCCCTCGAGATGGCGCGCGGGGTACGCGACGTCACGGACGCCACGTGGGGGCTCTCGATCACGGGCGTCGCCGGGCCCAGCGGCGGAACCGCGGAGACGCCGGTCGGGACGGTCTTCATCGGGGTCGCCTACGCCGGTCCCTGGGGGACCGAAACCTCGTTCGCGACGGCGACGCGCCATCAGTTCGACGGCGACCGACACGACGTTCGCATGCAGACGGTTCGCACGGCGCTCGAGCGGTTGCAGGCGGTGCTCGAGTCCGAATCTGACTCCGAATCGACGCCGTGATTTCACTACACTTTCGATACTAATACGGTATATTATCTATAGCAAAGACGGATTGTCTGGCGATGTGGACGGTACCTCGAACGAACAGGTGGTGAAAAAGCCTGACCGGTGACGAGAACGCTCGAGCGAACGGTAACCGGTACACCTGGCACCACTCGTGGCGAGGGGGCTCGCAACCAGCCGAACGCGGATACGGCTCTGGCCACCCTGACCGTCTCGAAGACAGGCTTTTCTCCCTCGGCGACACAGACCGAATCGATGAACAAGAAAGGACACGTGCTCAACGCCGCCCTCCTGGGGATCGGGCTGGCGTACCTCCTCGAGCCGGCCGGGGACGAGACGACTTTCGCGACGGTGCTCGAGGTGGGCGTGCCCGTCACACTCGGGGCGCTGTTCCCGGACGTGGACACGGCGTTCGGGAGACACCGCAAGACGCTGCACAACCTGCCCATCCTGGTGGGGTTCGCCGCCTTTCCGTTCTACTTCGGCAACCTCGAGTGGGTCTGGCTCGGCATCCTGACCCACTACGTGCTCGACGTCGCCGGGAGCAAGCGCGGTATCGCCCTGTTCTACCCGGTCTGGAAGCGGGAGTTCGGTCTCCCTGTCGGCGTCGCCGTCACGAGCCGGCAGGCGGACCTGGTGACGGTCCTCGTCACGGCCGGCGAACTGCTGATCGCCGCGGCCGTTATCTACCGGATGGACGTCTGGGCGAGCGAGACGGCGCGCGCGATGCTCGGGGTGTAGCCGGTTCTCGAAACTCGGCACTGCTCGGAAACTCGACGACGACGCGCATCTATACACGAACACGCATATTCTATCGCTCGAGAAGCCGGATGCGAGCACGAACACGGGGGATTTTTATCGCCCTGGCCCGGTAGGTTCAGCCATGACTGATGGGCGGGGCGAGACACCCCGGCGAACAGGAATGACCGAGAAGTGCGGCGTCGTCGGCGTCGCCCTCGCGGACCGCGACGTCGCGCGGCCGCTCTACTACGGACTCTACGCGCTCCAGCACCGCGGCCAGGAGTCAGCGGGCATCGTCACCCACGACGGCTTCCAGCAACACAGCCACGTCGAACTGGGGCTCGTCGGCGACGCCTTCGACGAGGGCGATCTCGAGTCGCTCACGGGCTCGGCGGGGATCGGTCACGTTCGCTATCCCACCGCCGGGAGCATCGATACCTCCTGCGCCCAACCGTTCTCCGTCTCGTTCAAATCGGGCTCGCTCGGGCTCAGCCACAATGGCAACCTCGTCAACGCCGACGAGATTCGAGACGACCTCGCCGCGCTCGGCCACGCCTTCACCTCCGACGGCGACACGGAGGTGATCGCCCACGACCTCGCGCGCAACCTGCTCGAGGAGGACCTGATCCGGGCGGTCAAGCGGACGATGCAGCGGATTCACGGTTCGTACTCGCTGACGATCATGCACGACGAGACCGTGATGGGCGTCCGCGATCCCCGGGGGAACCGGCCGCTCTGTCTCGGCGAACTCGAGGACGGCTACGTGCTCGCCTCCGAGTCGGCAGCGATCGACACCCTCGGCGGCGAGTTCGTCCGCGACGTCCGACCCGGGGAACTCGTCGTGCTGGAGGAAGACGGCTCCGGGTTCGACTCCTACCAGCTGGTCGAGGCCGAGGCGACCGCTCACTGCTTCTTCGAACACGTCTACTTCGCTCGTCCAGACTCCCAGATCGACGGCACGCTGGTCTACGAGGCCCGGCGCAGACTCGGGCGCAAACTCTGGGAGGAAAGTGGCGTCGAGACCGACGTCGTCATGCCGGTTCCCGACTCCGGGCGTGCGTTCGCCTCGGGGTACGCCGACGCCGCCGACGAGACGACTGCCCAGGGAGAGCCTCGGGAGGAAGACGACGACGGCGTCGAGTTCGCGGAGGGCTTGATGAAAAATCGGTACGTCGGCCGGACGTTCATCATGCCGACCCAGGACGAGCGCGAGCGCGCGGTGCGACTCAAGCTCAACCCGATCACCTCGACGGTCGAGGGTAAGACCGTCACCCTCATCGACGACTCCATCGTCCGGGGGACGACCTCGAACCAGCTCGTCGAACTCCTCAAGAACTCCGGGGCGAAGGAAGTCCACATGCGCATCGGTGCGCCACCGATCGTCGCTCCCTGTTACATGGGGATCAACATGGCGACCCGCGAGGAACTCATCGCCTCGGACAAGACGATTCCCGAAATCGGCGACGAGATCGGTGCCGACAGCCTCGCGTACCTCTCGCCAGACGCCGTCGCCGAGGTGCTCGAGACCGACCGGGACGACCTCTGTCTGGGCTGTGTCACCGGCGAGTACCCCTACGACATCGACGGCGAGGCGACCGACCGCGACGTGACCCGCCCGCAGATCGGGCAAGCGGCCGTCGACGCGGACGACTGAGCGGGCGGCTGTACTCGAGCCGCGCTGTTGTGTCGGGTGCCGTTCTCGAGTGAAGCTGGTGTACTCGTCCGTCAGTCTCGAGTCGATCTGGCTCTCGTTCGTCGGTCAGTAAATCACGTGCAACAACACGTAGACGACGACCCCGAGACTGAACGAGACGAGCCAGAGCACCGCGGCGACTCGCCCGATGCGCGCGTGGGCGGTTCGTCGAAGCTCCGGCACGCTGTGGCTCGCCGCGAGCAGGAGGACGTAGTACAGCAGGGGAATGCAAACGATCGCCAGCAGGATGTGGATCGCCAGGACGGGCAGGTAGACGTACAGTCGGATCGCGTCCGGGCCCGGAAATGGCTGGGAGCCGCCGAGGACCACCAGCCGGTACAGGTACAGGACGAGAAAGGTTGCGAACAGCACGGCCGAGGTCGCCATCAGCAGGCGGTGGCGGTCGACGTTTCCGCGTCTGATCGCGCGCCACCCCGTCGTGATCGTCACGATGGCGGTCAGGCTCAGGAAGACGTTCACCGTCGGAATCGCCTCGAGGAGCCACGCGGGCGGTTTCGGAACGGCCGTCTGTGGAATCACGCCGCCAGCGGCGCCGAACACGAGCGCCAGGGAAACGAGCGAGAGCAGGGCCGTCAGGTGGGGAACCCGATCTCGAGCAACGGCAGTCATAGTCGGGACTCTGGCCCGAATCCCCAAATCGCTACCGTTCGCACGACGATGACGGGACGCAGGGCTGGCGACGCACGATATCGATTACGGACCGAGGCCGAGAGCAGGGGCCAGCTATCCGCTACTCGCCCAGCGCCGCAATCTCGTCCTCGAGCCACTCGCGGAACCACTTCACGCGCTTGAGTCGGCGGTGGGCGATCCCTTCGGCGGTGTCGCTCCGGACGCGCGAGGCGGCGTCGAGGCCGCGCTCGAGGACCCGATCGACCATCTCGTCGGCCTCCATGTGCGTCCGCGCCTCGTAGCCCATCCGCAACAGCATGAGCGCCGTCCCGTTGGCACCGATCTTGTCGAGCAGGTCAGCCTCGATCACGCACTGGCTCTCCATCGAGAGGTCAGTCACGTCGCCCTGGTAGGAGTGGTACTCGATGGCGCGGGTGATCTGGGCGATGAACGACTCCGGGTACTCGCCCTGGGCCTCGAGGTACTCGCGGGCGACGCGAGCGCCGGCCTCGGCGTGGAGTTCCTGGTCGGTCTCGAGTTTCGCGACGTCGTGAAACAGCGCGGCGACGCGCGTGACGTCGACGTCAGCGCCCTCTTTCTCGGCGATCTCGGTCGCCAGCTCGACGACGTTGAGGATGTGGTTGTGGCGGTACTCGGCGGAGTGCCAGGGGTACCACCGCATCCGGCCGCCCTCGTCTTCCTTCTCCACGCTGGCGGCGAGGTACTCGAAGACGAACTGTTTCATGGCCTCGAACTCGGTGTCGGTGACCGTGGTCTCGGTTATCTCGACACCCACGATAGATCCCTCCGCAATATACGAACGATAGTCATTACACGGACATTAGCGTGATTCACTCTTTAGCCTTTGGTTCGGGGCGATGGACAGACGTTGGGTTTTGTCTCGATCAACGACACTCGCCAGCATATATCTCCCTCGAGCCCCTGGGCTCGCCTATGACCGACCTCCTGTACCTCGAGGACTCGAACGTTCGAACGTTCGATGCCACCGTCGAGCGAATCCTCGAGGACGGCCGCGTCGTCCTCGATCGAACGCACTTCTACCCCGAAGGCGGGGGCCAGCCGGCGGACACGGGGACCCTTCGCGTCGACGCTGACGGAGCGACGCTCGAGTGGCCCGTCGCTGACGTCCAGAAACGCGATACGGTGTACCACGCCCTGGATCTCGAGGCGGGTCCAGATTCGACGGCCGCGTCGATCACGGACGCCCTCGAGCCCGGAACAACCGTGACCGGCGAACTCGACTGGGATCGACGGGACGCACACATGCGCTATCACACGGCCCAGCACCTCCTCTCGGCGTACCTGCTCGAGGCCTACGACGCGCCGACGACGGGCAACCAGCTCTACGCCGACCGCGCCCGCCTCGACTGCGCGTACGACCGCTTCCAGGACGACGATCTCGCGGCGATCGAGGCGGCCATCAACGACCTGATCGACGACGACCTTGCCGTTCGCTGGTACGAACTCGAGCGCGACGTCGCCGAAACCGACCTGGACCTCGAACGCACGCGCATCGATCTCCTGCCCGCCAGCATCACGGAGATCCGGATCGTCGAGATCGGGGACGAGAACGACCCACTCGACCGGGTGGCGTGTGCCGGCACGCACGTCCAGTCGACCGCGGACCTCGGCACCCTCGAGATCACTGGCCGCGAAACTGCCGGAAGCGGGGAGGAACGTGTCAGGTTTCGGCTCCTCGAGTAACCGCCCTAATATTTTTGGCGGAATTATTGAGGGGGAGAGGGTCCCGGTAGTAGTTATGTCAACCGTTCGAACCCCATCGGTGGAGCCGCTCTTCGAGGCGCTTGCGGACGCCCGGCGCCGGTACGTGCTGTCGCTACTACTGGCCCGTCCGGAGGTGAGCCTCGAGGAACTCTGCGACGAGGTCGTCGGCTGGGAGCGAGCGGGGGCCGACGACGCCGTCGTCCGAGGCTCGATGATCACCGTTTCGCTGGTACACAACCACGTGCCGAAACTCGACGAGGTGGGGCTGGTCGACTACGACGCCGAGAACGGACGCGTCACTCGAGCGGACGTCGACCTCGAGACGCGGCGCATCGTCGAGCGAGCGATCGAACTCGACGAGTCGGTACCGGTGGCACCCGCGTCGCCGGTCGGCGGCGATTACCGTCCGGAATCGTCGCTCGCGCTCGACGACGAGTGATCGCTCGAGGGAGTGCGAGCGCGAGCGACTGTATTCACATCTGCGCTGTCACTCGCCTCCCTCAGCCTTCGCAACTGTATCCGCGCCATCACTCGCATCTTTGTCAGTATCCGCATTTACGTCCTCACCATCGACCGCGTCCGCCTCAGCATCCGCATCTGCCTCAGCGTCCACGTTCGCGTAGACCGCGGCGTGGTCGACGCAAAACGCTGGCTCCACTAGCTGCGCCCGAACGAGGTCTTCGTGGGTGTGGGCGTTGTACAGCCGACAGGTCGGCTCCGGACAGAACGGCTCGCCGGTCTCGAGGTAGTGGACGGCCTGGAGCACGTACCCGCACATCGCGTCGGTCGTCCGGGGGTCGTCCTCGAGGAGGAACTCGTCCGCGACGTCGCGCTCGAGAATCTCCCTCGGCGGCACGTCGCCCGAAACCAGCGCCCGTCGTTGTTGCTCCTGGTAGTACGATTCGGGCTTGGCCGGCGCCTCGTACAGTCCGGGAACCGAGACGAGCGCCGGCTGGCCGGGAACCGTCACCCGCTTGTGCCAGCGTCCGTCGTGGTTGCCCCACGTCGCGAGTGCGCGGTCGAGGAGGACGACGTGTGCCCACTCGAGTCCTCGCTCGTCGGCCGGCAGTTCCCGGTTGAGCGCGCGAGCGATTTGGGCGCCGTCGTAGAGCACGCCGCCTTCCCGCTCGGGGTGCTCGAGTGCTCGCATTTCGTAGCGAACGGTCCCGAGCATCGTGTTCCCCGTCTCTCGCTCGCGCGGCCCTCGAATCCGGGCAGCCGCGAACCGTTCCGCCAACTCGTCGCCATCAACGTCGTCCAGAAACCGTTCTCGTACCGTTACCGACGCTTCGAGTCGCGACTCGAGCCACGCGGCGACGGCCTCGGTGTCGACGACGGTGGTCGGTGCGCGGTAGATGGCGACGTGCTCGACCATGGTACAATGTAGTGGTACCATCGGGTGTAACCATTGCGGTCGATCCTCGAGCGAGTCGAAATATAGAGGTCTTCGAGCGGGCCGAGCGACGAATCCGACCGCGTCGCTCACTCCAGAAACAGCGGCCCCGGCACTTGCTCGAGTTCGGCGTCCTCCCACGTGTGCTCGGGCTGCCAGTCGAGTTCTCGACCCGCCTTCTCGGTGCTGAACGCCGACTGGTCTCCCTCGAGGGTACAGGAGTCGGGCAGGTCGCCGAAGACCGTCTCGATCACCTCGGCGGTCGGGCGGTCGAGGAAGTTGTTCTCGGCCGCCGCGAGGTACACCTCGTGGCTCCCGTGGCCGTGGCCCTCGCGGTCGGCCTTGGGGTCCACCTCGAGCGCCGCGCGAACGATCGTTACGACGTCGCGAACGTCGACGTACGACCAGAAGTTGCCGTTCGGGTCCGCTGTCTCCGGATCGAACGTCTCCCGTCCCTGGGCCGTCCGCTGGCTCCCTGGGTACGTGATCCAGGAAGGCCGAATCGACGTCACCGAGATGCCGTACTTGCGGGCGGTCGCCGCGGCGAGGTCCTCGCCGACGAGTTTCGACGTGGCGTAGGGATCCTCCGGTCGCAACGGGTGGTCCTCGTCGATCGGGAAGTACTCGGGAAGCCACGGTTCGTCCGCGAAGACCGACCCGTAGATGCTCTCGCTCGAGGCCCAGACGACGTCCGCGCCGACTCGGCCCGCGGCCTCGAACACGTGGTAGGTGCTCTCGACGTTCGTCAGAAATGTCTCGGCTCCCAGTTTGATCCCGTTACGCGGAATCGCGGCGAAGTGGACCACGGCGTCGGGGTCGTACGTCTGAAGAAGTTCCCACGTCTGGCCCTGTTCTCTAAGATCGGCCTCGAGGAAGGTGACGTTCTCGCGGGCCCGGGGCGGACGCTCGAGGTCGACGACGTCGTAGCCGTCTCGAGCGAGGTCCTCAACGATCCAGCTGCCGGCGCCGCCGGTTGCGCCGGTGACGATGACGGTCATATCGACCGTTTCTCGAGCGGTCCCTAAATGCTGTAGCTTTCGGCGTCGATCACCGGCTCCGGAACGGGGCGGTGACCAACCGTCTCAGTCGTCCGCGGGGACTCGACTCGTCAACTCCACCGGTTCGGCGTCCACCTCGAGTTCATCGAGGGCGACCTGGGCGGCGCGCTTGCCGGAGACGAGCATAGCGCCGAAGGTGGGGCCCATGCGGGGCAGGCCGTAGGCGGTCGCTGTCGCCATGCCCGTCGCGATGAGTCCGTCGTGGACGAGACCGGTGTGTTCGACGACGGCGTCCTCGCTCTTGCCCACCCACATCGAGTCGTGACCGGGTGAGTCGTGACCGGGGGCGCCGTAGGTGTCGCCATCGGTCTGATCCATCACCGTGCCGCGCTCGCGAGCGTCTCGGATTCCGGGCGCGTCGAGGACGCCGCGTTCGTCCAGCTTGGTGATCGCCATCGCGTCGTGGCCCGTTGCGTCGATTACCAGGTCCGCCTCGACGGCGATGGGGTCGACGCAGGTAATCTCGCGGGGCAGGGCGTGGACCGGCGTCCAGTTCATCACGATGCCGGCGACGCGGTGGTCCTCGCGGATGACGATGTCCGTGAACTCCGTCATGTTCTGCATCTTCGCGCCCGCGTCGCAGGCGGCTTTGATCAGCGCGGAGCAGGCGTGGGGCCCGTTGGCGACGTACAGCCCCTCGGTGTCGGCCGCGGGTTTGTACTCGACGTCGAGTTCCTCGAGCACCCGTTGGGCGGGGGAGCGGACGGTAACCTTGTTCATCAGGAAGCCGCCGAGCCAGAAGCCGCCGCCGAGGTAGTTGTTCTTCTCGACGACCATCGTCTTCACGCCGCGCTCGGCGAGTTCCTTCGCGGCGGTCAGTCCGGAGGGGCCGCCACCGACGATGATGACGTCCGAGTCGGAGAAGTCCATGAACTCCTCGGTCCACTCCTGTCCAATCGCTCGAGTTACGTCTGCTTCGCCAACGTCACTGAACGGTTCGAACTCGCTCATATTCACAAGTGGTACGACCAGGTAGTAAAACGTATCGAATCGGCTCGAGCACACACCGGTCGCCACAAAGCCGCTCGTACTGCTCGAGCCGTCCGACGACGGGCGGCCGGCGTCGTTCACTTGACACGGCCGTTCCCGAAGGCTGAAGAGTCGACCCGTCGAACTGGTAGCTGACTCGCGTATGAAACGCCGCGCGCTCCTCGCGTCGACCGCCCTCGCCTCGCTGTCCCTCTCGGGGTGTCTCGACCTCCTGACGGACAGCGGCGAGGACATCCTCGAGCCGACGGACCTGGTGGTCGTCTGGTCGGATCTCCTCCGGGAGAACCCCTGGACCGACGAGGAGCGCGTCTCTGTCTGGGGACTCATCCGTAACGAGGGGGAACGTGAACCGACCTACGTCGAGATCCGGGCGACGTTCTTCGACGCCGACGGCGAGGAGATCGATACCGTCATCGAACACATCGACGACACGACGGAGGGAACCGACTGGCCGTTCGAAGTGGAGTTCCCGCACTTCGGCGAGGCGGCCAGAGAGGTCGCCAGCTACGAACTCGAGCCAGCGACGAGCGTCTGAGCGGGTATCTGTGACCGACTCGAGCCGAACCACCAACCCAGCAGTCGACTCAATACACGACTCTCGAGGACATGACCGAACACGATTCAGGGGTTTCCACGCTGGCGAAACAGGGGAGTATCACGTTCGTCGGGAACGTCCTCAACGGCGTTCTCGCGTTCGCCATCGTGATGCTGATGACGCGGTTCGTCAGCCCTTCCGTCTACGGACTGTGGGTGCTCGCGACGTCGGTCATCCTCTTCATGCAGGTGTTCGCGAACCTCGGATTGCCCCTGGCGATCGATTACTTCGTCCCGCAGTACCTTGAGGCGGACGAACCCGGGAAGGCCAAAGGCGTCATCGTGCAGGTGACGGCGACCGTCCTGGTCACGTCGTCGCTGGTCGCGCTCGCTCTCGCGATGACGGCCGACCAGTTCGGCGTCTTCTTCCGAGAGCCCTCGCTCGAGGTCGCGCTCCTGTTGCTGGCGGTGACGATTCCGATGCTCGCGATGTACAACGTTCTGCTCAAATCCTTCTACAGCATCAAGAAGCTCCAGTACCGGGTCGTGATGCGCGACATCGTTCGTCCGGTGGTTCGGTTCGTCGTCACCGCGGCGCTTCTCCTGGCCGGGTTCGGGTTACTCGGACTCGCGGGCGGTTACCTGGTCGGACTCTTCGTGTGCATCGTGGTCGGCGCTCTCCTCTTCACCTACCGCGCCTGGGAGATTATGTCGGCGACGTTCGAACCCGTCGCGCCGGGGCCGATGATCCGCTACTCGGTACCCTTGGCCATGACGAGCGTCGTCTTCGTCCTGATGGGCCACGTCGATTACTTCGTCCTCGGGTACTTCCTCGACTCGGGCGAAGTCGGTATCTACCGCGTCGGTTACATGCTCGGCTCCGGGTTGATGATCATCTTCAATTCCCTCTCGCCCGTGTTCAAACCGCTCATCGCCGAAACGCGAGACGACACCGCCCTCGTCCAGGAGCGCTTTCGCGTCGCCGCTCGCTGGATCGCGGGCATCACCCTCCCGTTCGCGATCATCATCTCTCTCGGTGCAGAAGCGTTTCTCTCCGTCATGTACACGCCCCAGTACGGTGAAGCCAGCGCCGTCGTCGCCCTCCTCGCGATGGCCTTCCTGTTCAACGTCACCTTCGGCGGTCCCGACGGCACCCTCCTGCAGGGGATGGGCTACTCCCGAATCGTCTTCGCCAACACCCTCGCACTCTTCGGCACCAACCTCGTCGTCTCGTTCCTCCTCGTCCCGATCTACGGCATCAACGGGGCCGCCATCGGGTCGGCGTCCGCGCTCGTGGTCGTCGGCCTCCTGACCCTGGGCGAACTCCACGTCGTCGACGAAATCCACCCCTTCACTCGAGACTTCGCCACCGTCGTGTTCGCGGGGATCCCGGCCGCTCTCGCCGGGCTTCCGCTCGTCCTCCTCGTCGACTCGCACCTCGTCGTCGTCGCCACGCTCCCGCTCGTGGTTCTCTTCGTGTACGTGGCCACCCTCGTCGTCACTGATGCGTTCACTGACAAGGACATCCAGCTCGCCAACGAGTTCGGGTTCAATCTCCGATCCTGGTTACCGAGGCGGGGCGGACAGTGACGGGTGGCGGCCGCGACCGCTCGAGCCGATCCGTCTCGAGCTACTGTCTAATGCACTGGCTCGAGCTACTGACGTTCGGCACCGACTCGAGCCACCACGAGTACCAGCGTAACCGACGGTAGACCGTCCTCGAGAACGCAGACGCTCGATGGACAGATGAACAGGAAACCGAGCGGAAGCCGGAAAAAGACGCGACGAGAGATGGTTCAGTTGTTCTCGGCGTAGTGGGTTCGCACGCGCCGGCCAGCCGGGATGAGTGCCCAGAACGTGACCGCGCCCAGGATACCGAAGTAGAACGCCGCTTCCTTGACGACCAGTGCCAGCGTCGTGTACGTGCCGGGGTCTTCGGGGTTCGGTCCGACGAGCTGGGTGTCGTAGAACGACGGCGTGTTGTACCAGCCGGCGAAGGTCATCCACACCAGGAGCCCGAGGGACAGGATTACGAAGCCCTTGACGAATTCGTCAGCCATTGTGTGATCCTTCGTCGGCGTCGTCTTTAGCGTTTCCCATTCCAGCCGTTCGAAATCGGGTCGAGAACGCGTAGGCTCCGGCCCCGCACGCGATCAGCGCTACGCCGAGCAACGCCAGCCCGATGCTCACGTCCGAAGCCGCCGCCTGTGCTCGATCGGTCGCGACGTCGAGTACGATGAACCCGCCGAGAATGGCGACCACCGCGAGCAGCGTCGAGAAGACGGTGATCGTCTTGTACAACCGCATGGGAACGACGACCTCGCGCTGTCCCGAGGCGCCGACTCGAGGTCCTTCGGCGGTGCCATCGCTCTCGCTCTCCTTCTCGCCCCCGTCCCCGTCCTCGAGGCCTCGTTCGCGCTCTCCCGTCCGCGCCTCCTCCGCCGGCGGGTCCGACCCCGATTCTGAGCCGCTCATAGCCTGGCTACGCGGCGACGGAAAATGAGTACTTTGACTTCACTCGGCGGTACGTCTCGAGTTGAGCGGCTCGACTGGATGGAGAAACACAGCGGCTGGTTGGACACCACCGTGAACGACGAAAGTAAAAGCCCGTACGCAACGACCTACCGCGGCGGTCGTAATCGGTAGTACCGCTTGTTGAGGTTGTACATGTACCCCTCCCGCATCGTCTTCAACACCGCGTAGGTGATGATAGCCCCGATGACGGGCAGGAAGAACGCCATGTCGAACGTGATGTGGACGTCCCAGGGGAACATGGCCTCGATCGGCAGGAGCGATAGCGTGAACGCGAAGATGACGCCGCCGACGCCAATCGATGCCCAGAACGGCTCCTCGACGGGCCGCCGGGCGCTCCCCTTGTTCAGGAACGGGAGAACCGCGATTGCCCCGAAGACGACGCCGTTCGCCAGCACGCCGTAGAGCTGGTCGGACATGATCTTCTCGCCCCCGGCGAGCGCCAGTTCGGGGTTCAGCGACTCGAGGTGCAGCAGACCGAACGACCAGTAGAGGTACCAGTCGGGCAGGATGACCGAGGGCGTCTCGGATGGATTTGCCGGGTCCTCGATCGTCGGTGGCAACAACGCCGCGAGGAACAGCAACATACCGACGAAGAAACTCGCGAGTGCGAGGTTTCGGATCGTCTCGTGGGGCCAGGCGGGGAAGCCGAGTACGTCGCGCTCGACGTAACTCGACTCCTGACGGAGGTCCTGGTCCTCCCGGCGGGCCCGCTCGAAGTACTCGTAGGTGAGTCGCGAGAGCCCGGTCGTTCGCTCTTTGCGTTCGCTCCAGGTCGGCACCTCGTCGTCGGGAGCGACGATGCCGGTGCCGCTTCCGTCGGTTCGGACGTCGTTGTTTGCGTCGGTGTCTGTATCAGTCATAGTAGATCAGTGTGGTTCGGCGATGCCCTGCATCCAGACGATGCCAATGTGGAGTGCGATCAGCGCCGTGACGACGAACGGCAAGACGAACACGTGCAGGATGTACATCCGCTGGAGCGTCGGTTGCCCGAGGCTGAGACCGCCGAACAGCAGGTTCGCGGCCCACTCGCCGACGATGGGGACCGAAATCGCCATCTCGACGCCGATCTGTCCCGCCCAGAACGCGAGCTGGTTCCAGGGCAGGAGGTAGCCGGTGTACCCGAAGAGGACGGTCAGCGCCAGAAGTACGACGCCGAGCAGCCAGTTGACCTCACGCGGTTCCTTGTACGCGCCCGTGAAGTAGACGCGAAGCATGTGCAAGAAGACCGCGGCGACCATCACTTGCGCAGACCAGCGGTGGATGCTCCGGAGCATGAATCCGAAGTTGAGATCCGCCATGATCGCCTCGACGGTCTGGTACGCAACCGGCGTTTCGCCGGCCGTCGACGGGGAGTAGTAAAAGCCCAGCAGTGCGCCGCTTATCGCGGCGACGATGTACGCGAGCAGTGAGAACGAACCCAGTGCGTAGAGCGGATACCAGTACCAGAACTTGTTGTCGAGGTTGTACTGTTCGGTGTGGCTCTTTGGCATCTGGAGGTTGATCTTGTAGTACATGTCCTCCAGCAACTCGAGGTAGTCGACGAGTCGGAGCCGTCGGTCGAGCCAGATCAGCATCGTCAGGTAGGATTTCTCGATGAGCGAGAGGTCCTTCTCGGCGAGCCACGCACCGTGGTCGTGTTCGTCTTTGCGCTCTAAGCTCATTCGTCATCACCCTCCGGTCGCGGGAGCGCCACGAACTGCTGTTCGGTGATGTTGAAGGGTTTGTAGACGGAGTTGTGGCAGTTGCAGTAAATTTCGTTCGCGGCGCCGAACGCCGCTGCGTCGTCGAGCGTTCGGTAACCCGGCGCACAGCAGAAGTGCGTACACTTGTTGACGTAGCCGAGGTAGCGCCCGCCGTCTTCGTCCTCGGGGCAGGACGCTTCAACCCACTCGCGGGTGGCGTCGTCCATGCTGTCG
Organism: Natronosalvus caseinilyticus; assembly: GCF_017357105.1. Classification (NCBI taxonomy): domain Archaea; kingdom Methanobacteriati; phylum Methanobacteriota; class Halobacteria; order Halobacteriales; family Natrialbaceae; genus Natronosalvus; species Natronosalvus caseinilyticus. The sequence continues at coordinate 3,808,072 of NZ_CP071596.1, read as the reverse complement.
ACGTCGAGTTGATCCGTCTTGATCACCAGCACGGGAACGGTCTGTTCCGGGGGAACGTTCTGTGACCGCCAGGTTCCCGTTGCGGGTTTACCCTGGCCCGGTTCGCCGATGTCGTTGGTCCACTCGTCGTAGTCCTCGAAATCCTCGGTGAGCATCGGGTCGCCGTTCTCGACGTCCGACATCCACTCGTACGAACCGGCGTCGTAGCGAAGGACCTGATCCTCGCCATCGGCGTCGGGTTTGATCCCGCCGAACGTCTGGACGCCGCAGTACTGGTACCACTCGGTCGTGTACTCCACGCCGCCGAGTTCCATGCTCGCTTCGGTGAATTCGCTCCCGTCGGGGAGGGTTTGCGTTTCTGGCTCGGGCCAGATTCCGAGCAGCTGTCCATCGTCGTCGATCTCGATGGGAATCTGTGGAAGTCCGCGGGGGGCCGGACCGGCGGTTCGTTCCGCGCCGAAGTAGTTGACGAACCCGCCACCGCCGCTCGAGGGAGCGGTCGCGCTCGAGACGGCGACTGCGCCAGTCGTCAGCACGCCGGCGAGCACGGACCCACCGACGACGCCCTTGACGAAGCGGCGACGATCGGACTCGACTGGATATTTGTCGTCGTTAGCCATTGGTTATCGTTTGTAGTAGGGGTAGATTGCGCGTTTGATCGTGTCCCATGCACCGGCGTCGTCGGACAGCGTCTGTCCCTCGACGTCTGACTCGCGGACGTAGAGGTCTTCCCACTTGCGACGGCGCTTCTTGACGATCATCACGTCGGGCAGGAACTCCTTGCGGTACAGCAGGAGGATGAACCCGAGGTTGAGGAAAATCGCCGACAGCAAGAACCCGAGGAACGTGTTCCCGACGCCGGCATCGAGTCCAGCGATCGCCCAGTTCGCCGAGAGACCGTACACGAACAGCGAGACGAAGATGATCTGCACGAACGTCAGCAGGACGATCGCGATCGCCGCGGCGGTGCTCTCACGTGGGGGTTCGTAGCGGTGAATATCGCCGTAGGTGCTTCCTGACGATGACATGGTTATTTCCTCCCTGGGCTGCTGGTGTTGGCCGATTCACCGTACTTCAGCAGGTAGAACGTGAAGACGAGGGCGATGAAAATCGCGAAGAACGACGCGACGCCGACGAAGTGCTTCTGGATCGGGACGCCGAGGTCGTGGATGTCGACGTCGGCGGCCGCTGCGCCTTCGCCGCCTGCGTCCTGGGTCACTTCGATGGAACCAGTCATGCCAACGCTCACGTGAGGCTCACAGATGTAGTCGTACGTTCCTTCGACATCGAAGGTGTGTTCGTACGTCCCATCCGACTGAAGATCGGGGTGTCCCTCCCAGTCAGCGTCTTCCGGGATCTCGCTCGGGGCGATGTTGTGATCCGCGTCGCCAACCCACTCCCAGACGACCGTCGTGCCGGGTTGAACGGTTAGATCTGCGGGAACGAACTCGTTGTCGTCGACTTCGACGGTTTCGGTGCCGCCGCCTCCGCCGCCTCCGCCACTGCCGTCGGCAGACTCGTTGCCGCCTTCTTCGCCGCCGGCTTCGGTGTCGTTTCCGTCGCCACCGTCACCTGTTTCGGTGTCGTTACCGTCCTCTTCTTCCTGGGCTACGACGGGTGTCGCAGCAGTGGCGGCTACGGCACCCCCGGACACGCCGCTGGCCGCTACCATAAACTCCCGCCTCTTCATACAGTGTGGACTCAGGAACGTGTTCGCTTAAACCCACCGATGCAGCCGCTGGCCGTGCCCCGCAGTATCGTGGTGTTACTCCTCGAGCGGCGACCGATTTCGAGGCGGTGCGTCGCGCTCGAAGGCCTCGTCGTCGATGGGGAGAAACGAGGGCCGATCCCCGGAGCCGATCGTTCGCAGGCGCGACTCGTACGCTTCGGTCCGGAATCGATTCGAGAGTCGGGCGTTCGCCACCATCAAGAACAGCACGAGCGAGATGACGACGAGCGCGAAGCCCACGATGCCGAGGACGAGCTGGGACTGGAGTCCCTGCACCAGCCAGACCCCGATCGCGACGACCCCGATGACGAGCTGGGCAGCCGCCAGCAACTGGAGCATCCAGTTGCCGAGTTCGCTGTGTTCGCCCTCGAGGTCGGCGGGCTCGGGGAGGTGCCAGTCGGCGGGCGGTTCCTCGACGTCGTAGCTCTCCATCGAACACAGGGCGACGGTGGGTTTGACGTCGCGAACGACCGTTCCGCGGCCCTCGACGGTTCCGTCCGGGAAGATGATCGCGTAATCGGTGTCGGAGTACGCGACGAGACTTCGTCGGCCGTCGACGACGGCGTACTCGAGCATCGCGAACACCTCCCGGTAGGCGATCCGGGATTTGAGTTCCCGTTCGACGCGCTCGAGGAGTTCGTCGCCGGTGATCCAGGTGTCCGCGTCGAAGGCGACGTCCCACTCCTCCGGGCTTATCTCGGCCATATCGGCCTCGCTGAAGTTCTCGAAGTCGTACTTCGCCTCGACCTGCCGGCGGAGGTCCTCGACTGACTGGTCGTCATCTCCGGTCGCCGCAGGGTCGGCCGACGGCTCGGTCGTTCGGCCGGCGGACGGTTCGTCCGAAGCGTCGGTCATCGTTCGAGGATGGGACCCGTAGCCGCATAAGCGCCGCGACGTGTACTGACGAGCGAAACGGTGCTCCGCTCCGTGCTGCCGAATCATTCCGCCCGAGGGAAAGAGGGGAAGGGGACGAGGTATCAGGCAACACCACTACGTGCGTGGCCGTGATACCCCCGGCCAGCAATGAGCGTCACGCTGGAGTTTACCGTCGAGAGCGACCAGTTCACACTCGGACAGGTGCTATCTGGTCCGCCGTCGATGCGCATCGAACTCGAGCGGATCGTCCCCACTGGAGACTCCGCGATGCCATTTCTGTGGGTATCAGGCGAGGACTACGCCTCGTTCGAGGAGAAGGTCGTCTCACACCGCTTCGTCGAGGACATCATCGCCATCGACCGCGTCGAGAACGCGGTTCTGTACCGCGTCACGTGGCACGATCATCACACTGATCTGATCCAAGGAATCACGGACGCACAGGGGACGGTGTTACAGGCGTACAGCAACGACGGCTGGGAGTTCCACGTTCGATTTCCGGACCACGACCAGCTCTCGCGGTTTCACAACTACATCACCGACGAAGGCATCTCTATCCACATCAATCGAACCTACACGGTCACCGAGCGAACCGAGAGCGTCCACCAGTTCGGCCTCTCGGACGAGCAACGCGAAGCCCTCGTCCTCGGGCTCCGTCGCGGCTACTTCGACACGCCGAGCGAGGCGAGTCTAGACGAACTCGCCGACGAACTCGGCATCTCCCAGCAGGCCGTCTCCAACCGCGTACGTCGGGGTACGAAGCAGGTGCTCAGTGAGATATTACTCTCGACTGCGGCCGACTTCGACTGACCCCCGTCTTAAGAGGGTTGTCTCAACAATAATGACCCCTTTCTCGATGGATCAAATACCCCTAGCCAGGCCATGTCGAGACCAACCCTCGAGGACGAATTCGACCCCGAGACAATCGACGACCTGCAATCAATACTCTCGAACGGGTACACCCGTGGAGTGATAGACTATTTCCACCGCTGCACCGACGACGTCGCCTCGCTCGACGAACTCGCTAACTACGTCGTCGACGCTCAGTTCGACTGCGCGGCGGAATCGCCGCGAGATGCCGCGATCTACCTGCACCACGCCGGACTCCCGAAATTAGCCGACGTTGGGCTCCTCGAGTACGACGAGCGGAGCAACCACGTCAGACGGCGGGACCACCCCGTGCTCGAGGCGTCCAGGGCATTCCGCGAGTACGCCGAGTTCGACGACAACGCCGGCGTCGCATAACGGTGTTTCCGCCCCGCGAGGCGACGTTTCACACCCGGTGAACGCACGTTTCGTTCACGAAGGTCGGAATCGACCTCCCTCTCGAGGGCCCTGAATTCGACGAGTCAACCCCCGCCCACGCCCCGGAACGCTTTCGCTTCGTTTATTCGTTCACTCTCCCGACGTCCAGTATGGTCTCTGAGCTGGCGACGGCCACCGTCGCGCTCGTGATGGTCACCGCCAGTTTCCCCTTCTACCTCTACGGCGCCTGGATCATGATCGACGCGGAGATTGTCACCTGGGACGTCCTCGTCTATCACCTGAAGGTCATCGCCGTGGGTCTGGTCCTGAACACGATTCCCGTCCTCCTCTGGATGGCACCGCGGGTGCTCGAGCAGATAAGCGGGCTAGCGGCCGTGCACGCGTTCTTCGGGCTCCAGGCGTACGCGATGTTACTCGTCGCGCTGACCGGCATCGTTCGTATCCTCCAGGTCAAACTTACCCACGACGTCTACGGCAACCCCGACCAGGACGTCGACCTCGACGACCTCCACGAGCACATGGGTGCCTGGCGACGGCGACTTCGCGTGGGCGTCTTCGGCTACGTGTTCTTCTGGCTGGTGGCATACCTGCTCGGGGTGGTTCGCTATCTCCTCCGATACGACGTGTTCCGGTGACCAGGGGCGGCGCGTACTCAGATCTCGTCGACGATCGACGCGAAGTCGTCGGTGTCGAGAATCTCCATCGTCTCGCAGTCCAGGCCGTGTCGGTGGAGGGTCAGTGCTGACGTAAACGCCTTCTCGTGGTCCGGTGCCTCGAAGATGACCAGGAAGTCGTGACTGCCGAGGACGGCGTAGGAATCCTTGAGTTCAGCGTTGTGTTCTTCGAACTCCGACTGCACCTCGCCCCAGATCGACGCGAGTTCCTGTGCGTTCTGGACGTCGCGGTCGCCGACGTCGACGAACGATGCGTAGAGCGGCATGTGTCCGACCACCTTCTCGCGGAAGAAAACCGTTTGGCAGGCAGGTGCCACCGCGACCGCCCCGTCGACCGTCGTCGAGGACGCACCTTTTTTCACAGCGCTCGGCCAACGGTCGGCCATGCGAAACGCGAAGATCGTCTGTACCCTGGGGCCGGCGACGAACAGTCGCTCGGCTATCCGAGAGCTCTCGGAGGCGGGGATGTCCGTCGCCCGGTTGAACGCCAGCCACGGCTCGCTCGAGGACCGCGCGGAGTTGATCGACCGGGTTCGACGCGTCGACGAGGCGACGCCAAGCCCCGTCGCCGTGATGCTCGACACGAAGGGGCCGGAGATTCGAACGGCGCCGCTCCCCGGTGGGGAGACGGTGACCCTCGAGACCGGGAGCGAGGTTCGGTTCGTCGAAGGGACGAACGCCTCCGCCGAGGAAGTCGGCCTCTCCGTGCCGCTCACCAGCGTTGAACCCGGCGACCGAATCCTGCTGGACGACGGATTGATCGAGACGACCGTCATCGGAGTGGACGGGGAGGCGGTCCTCGCCCGCGTCGAGACCGGCGGCGAACTCGGCGGACGAAAGGGGGTCAACCTGCCGGGCGTCGCCCTCGACCTCGACGTCGTCACCGAGAAGGATCGGCGCGACCTCGAGCTGGCCGCCGAGAAGGAGGTCGACTTCGTCGCGGCGAGTTTCGTCCGTGACGCCGACGACGTCTATGAGGTCAGCGAGACCCTCGAGTCCTTCGGCGCCGAGATTCCGATCATCTCGAAGATCGAACGCGCGGGCGCGGTCGAGAATCTCGACGAAATCATCGAGGCCTCCTACGGGATCATGGTCGCCCGCGGGGACCTGGGCGTCGAGTGTCCGATGGAGGACGTCCCGATGATCCAGAAGCGAATCATCCGGAAGGCGAAAAACGCGGGCCGGCCGGTCATCACGGCGACGGAGATGCTCGACTCGATGGTTCACTCCCGCCGACCGACGCGGGCGGAGGCCTCCGACGTGGCGAACGCGGTCCTCGACGGGACCGACGCGGTCATGCTCTCGGCCGAAACCGCCGTCGGCGACCACCCGACGGCCGTCGTCGAGGCCATGGACAGCATCATCCGCCAGGTCGAACGGTCGGGTGAGTACGCCGAACTGCTCGAGCAACGTGTGCCGACCGCCGGCGAGGCCCGGACCGACGCGCTGGCCCGTTCGGCGCGATACTTGGCGCGCGACATCGGCGCCGACGCCGTCGTCGCGGCGACCGAATCCGGCTACACGGCGCTGAAGACGGCGAAGTACCGGCCCGGTGTCCCCGTGGTCGCCTCGACGCCGAGCCACCGCGTCCGACGCCAACTCGCGCTTTCCTGGGGGGTGACGCCGCTCTACGCCAGCGTCTCGGACCAGGGGGCCGACGCCGTCGTCTCGCGGGCGGTTCAGTCGGCGCTCGACGCCGGGGTCGCCGAGAGCGGCGACACCGTGGTCGTCCTCTGTGGCATGATGACCGAACTCGAGGGTGCGAATACGACGAACATGATGAAGGTTCACGTCGCGGCGGACGCTCTCGAGACGGGACGCGTGGTCGTCGACGGTCGTGCGACGGGTCCGATCGCCCGCGTCACCGACGGCGACCTCGAGGCCATTCCCGATGGCGCGATCATCGCCCTTTCTGCGGACTTCGACGCCGAGTTCACCGGTGACGTCGGGAAGATCGGCGGCATCGTCGACGCCAGACCGGGCATGACGGGGTATCCGGCCCTCATCGCACGCGAAACGGGCGTCCCGATGGTGAGCGACGCCGACGTCACCGACCTCGAGGACGGGCGGACGGTGACGATCGACGGCGAGCGGGGCGTCGTCTACGATGGCGACGTTCGCGGACGGTCGGTGCGGGACTAGGTCGGATCGACGTCGAGAACGAAGCGAGGAGTCGAACCGCGGCTTTTTGCCTGCAGCGACCGAAGACGGGGTATGGACGACAGGGAATCGGATCGCGGCTCGGACCGATCGAGCGAGCGGGACGAGCGTGCGCAGGCCGGACCCGATGGACTCGAGCGAGGAGGCGACAGGGACGGCGACGCCAGCGGCGAAAACGAAAACGAAAGCGAAGACGAAGACGTGTGGGGCCGCATTCCCATCTCGAACCCGGCCTCGCGACGGCAGCGAACCGAGGACGACGACGCCGTCGATCCCGGCGATTCTGTCGCCTCTGGCGATCCGTCCGCCTCCGAACCCGAGCCCAACAGCCAGCCGGTCCGCTCGGGCGATCCGTCGCTCGAGGGCGCCGTCTTCGTGCTGCTCGGGGCGATCGCCATGATGCTCGTGATGGTGAGACTCGGCTCGATCTTCGCCATCTGAGTCGCCAGCCGCGGTAAACCTTTAATCGGACTGAGACCTAACCCTCACGCATGGTCGAATTCCTCGTCGACAATCTCCCCGTGGTGCTCCTGGCGGCCGGGCTCGGATTGATGGTGCTCGAGGCGATCTCACCGGGCGCACACCTCATCGTCATCGGCGTCGCCCTCGCCGGCGCAGGGCTCGTCGGGATGCTTCTCCCCCTGACGCTCAGCCCGTTCGTCCTCGTCGCGTTGACGCTGGTCATCGGCGTAATCGCGACGTACGTTTACCGCGAGTTCGACTTCTACGGCGGAAAGGGAACGGCCCAGACCCGTGACTCGGATTCGCTCGCGGGGTCGACCGGCTACGTCACCAAAACGGTCACGAACCGGAGCGGCGAGGTCAAACTCGAGGACGGCGGGTTCGCCCCGTACTACTCCGCACGCTCACACGACGGGACGATTGAGGAGGGCGAGGAGATCATCGTCCTGGACCCCGGCGGCGGGAACGTCCTGACCGTGGCGTCGCTCGAGGCGCTCGAGACCGACAGCATCGACCGGGAACTGGCCCGGGAAGCCAGGCGGGCGGACGCCGAAAATTCCTCGTCTCGAGATACCGTCTCCGAGACGGAAGGGTCAGGCTGAAAAAAATGTTAGCGAAATAAGGGAACGCTTTTAGTCCCGCCGACATAAGTTCCGCGTATGGTTCCGGAGCTGATACTCGCACAAGCGGCAACGGTTGGGCTCTTCATCGGCGCCCTCCTCCTGATCGTAGTCCTCGCGGCGCTCCTGAGTGCCATCGAGATCGTCAACGCGTACGAAAAGCGCGCGCTGACGGTCTTCGGGGAATACCGAAAACTGCTCGAGCCCGGTATCAACGTGATTCCGCCGTTCGTCTCCCAGACGTACACGTTCGACATGCGGACCCAGACGCTCGACGTCCCACGCCAAGAGGCGATCACGCGCGACAACTCGCCGGTGACCGCCGATGCCGTCGTCTACATCCGCGTTATGGACGCCAAAAAGGCGTTTCTCGAAGTCGACAACTACAAGACCGCCGTCTCGAACCTCGCCCAGACCACCCTGCGGGCCGTGCTGGGCGACATGGAACTCGACGAGACGCTGAACAAGCGCCAGGCGATCAACGCACGCATCCGTACGGAACTCGACGAACCCACCGACGAGTGGGGGATCCGCGTCGAGTCCGTCGAGGTCCGCGAGGTCAATCCCTCGAAGGACGTCCAGCGCGCGATGGAACAACAGACCTCCGCTGAGCGGAAACGCCGTGCCATGATCCTCGAGGCCCAGGGTGAACGTCGCAGTGCCGTCGAGAAGGCCGAAGGTGACAAACAGAGCCAGATCATCCGCGCACAGGGTGAAAAGCAGAGCCAGATTCTCGAGGCCCAGGGTGATTCCATTTCGACCGTCCTTCGTGCCCGCTCGGCCGAGTCGATGGGCGAGCGCGCCGTCATCGACAAAGGTCTGGAGACGCTCGCGGAAATCGGTCAGAGCGACTCGACGACGTTTGTCCTGCCACAGGAGCTGTCCTCGATGGTCGGGCGCTACGGCAAGCACCTCACCGGCAGCGACGTGAAAGCCGACGGCGAGAGCCTCGATAGCCTCGAGTTCGACGAGGAGACGCGCGAACTCATCGGCCTCGACGACATCGCCGAGATCATCGGCGAGATTGACCAGGAAGCCGAGATGGATCTCGAGGCGATGGAACAGCAGGCCCAGGCGATCAAGGAAGGGAAGGACACTGGGGCGATCTCAGAGGCCGAAACCGAGGAGAGCATCGGCGGAATCGACAAGGACTTCGACTCCTCGAGTGAGGAGCCGACATCGCCGGAAAACGACTGAGTCGAATAAGACGTCTCGGTCGACGGCTTTCGTCGGCTAGGTGTGAACACCGCTCGATTTTCTCTACACGCGGTGGAGCGAAACGCGTTTTACCCTCCGCCACTTTTCAAACGATACGCAGCATATGACGGGTTCCGATGGGGTCGACGAGAAGAAACGAGCCACGCTTCGGCGGTTCGCCGCCGTCGGCGCGGCCTCGCCGCTCACGCGGTTTTCGGAGTCAGCCGCCGTCGACACGGGCGAGAGCGACGCCCGAGACGCCATCGTCGGCTACCTCTCGACGACCCCCGGTGCCCACTTCTCGAAGGTCAGAGACGACCTCCAGCTCGGAACCGGCGAGACCCAGCACCACCTGCGCCGGCTCGAGGACCTGGACCTCGTCGAATCCTACAGCGACGGCGACTACAAGCGGTTCGTCCCCGCCGCCCGGTTCGACGGCTTCGAGAAGAACGCCCTCGGATATCTCCGGCGAGCGACCCCGCGAGGCATGCTCGTCGAACTCCTCTCGAATCCGGACGCGACGGCGAGTGACCTTGCGGCCGCCCTCGAGGTGTCCCCGCCGACGGTGAGCAAGTACGCGGGCGAACTCGAGGAGGCCGGTTTGCTCTCTCGGGAAGACGGGTACGCGGTCGAACGACCCGAAACCGTCCTGTTGTTGCTCGTTCGCTACGCCGATTCGTTCGGCGAACGAGCGGTGACGCTGGCGCGGGACGCGGACGCGTTGATCAGCTACGACGGGTAGCCCGAACGGAGCTACGACTGGGGTGGTATTGATGGCTCAGTTTCGGTTTCTGTTTCGATTTCCGGTTTCGAGAGGCAATCACTCAACGAGAGACGCCGTTTTCGGTACGTAAATACAGGCAAGATGGCGTAAAAATCGATCGACTGCTAACCGAGCCCAGTTACAGAAGCACTTTCCAGGTCGTACTCGAGGAGTAGCCCCACTTCTCGATCTCGATGTCGTAATCGCCGTCCTGGATCGCCGTGATGTTCGCACCGACTTCCTTCGCGGTCATCCCGAGTTCCTCGCCGATTAACCGGGACTTGAAGTACGTCTTGGTCGCAGCGTGTTCGCGGAGGTACCGCAGGATACGGGTTTGTTTGCTCGTGAGGTCGGCGGCGACTGCTGTGCTCATACTGCCCCCGAGTACCGGTGTCGACTTAGGGGGTTTGGTACACCCGGTTAACCCGTTGCAGTCTCTCGGTTTTTGGGTCGGTAAACCGGCCACTACTCCACCCGGCGGTCGCTCTTGGTACGGCCGGTTAATACGTTCTTTTACGTGACGATCACCGGTAATTGAACGATACCCCCGTTCTCGAAGGGGGTGTCGGCTGTCGAGTTAGTCGGTAAACCGACTCGAACGTTTCGAGAGTACGAGAGCGACGGGTAATCGTGGCTTATCCGACTACTCGTAGTACGGCGTCACGAACGGCCCTGCGGCACAGGAGACGGCAGCCGCGAGCGCAGTCGTTCGGTCGGTCAGTCCATCAGTGAGCGCGCCAGCGGCGCCCTCGGTTTCGGCGATGTCGGTCGTTCCCAGCAGGTCGTTCATCACGGGTCCGAGTTCGGCGCCTCGCTCGAGACGCTCGGCGACGACGGCCGGGAGTCGAAGGCTGGGTCCGCTTCCGAGGCCGACTCGTTCGCCGTCCGTGACGGCCGCCCACATGATCAGGAACAGGCCGTCAGTACCGTCGATTCGGGCGACGCCGCCCTCCAGGCCGACGCCCCAGTCGGCGTCGGACCGCTCGAGGGCGCGCCTCGCTCGCGTTTTCGCCCCGGTGACGGTCTCGCGCTGGCCGGTCGGTTGTTCGGACACGCTGGAGTCGACGGCGACGCCGAAAACGGACGGATCGTACCGCTCGAGGGCGCGTTCGGTAGCCTGGACTTTGACCGGGTTCGTGCTGCCCACGGCGACGTGCATTGGCTCGACGGTGGCGTTCGGCGCCTAAAGCCGGTCCGAAAATCGTGCGAGTGGGGCGCACGAACGTATTTTAATGTTTGGATTGATAATGCCATTTCCGACGAATAACCAGGTTCTGCGCACTCTCGGTATATGCTTTCGAAACGTTTATATACAACACCTCTGAACCCAGTAGGTAACGAATCCGTCCGAGCTTTTCCGATTTCGTTCGGCCGGGGAGAGTTATCATCGTATGACAAACGCCCGACTATCCGCTAGAGCCCGACGCACCGAGTCCGAGACCGAAACTGAATCCGAATCCGAGGACGTCGCAGACAGCGAGCTCGCCTGTCCGGAGTGTGCCGGCCAGCTGGTCGTCGACGACGAACACGGCGAGACCATCTGTGAGGACTGCGGCCTCGTCGTCGAGGAAGATTCCGTCGATCGCGGGCCCGAGTGGCGCGCGTTCGACTCCGCCGAGAAGAACAAGAAGTCCCGCGTGGGTGCGCCCACGACGAACACGATGCACGACAAGGGTCTCTCGACCAACATCGACTGGCGAAACAAGGACGCCTACGGCAACTCCCTGGGCAGCCGCCAGCGAGAGAAGATGCAGCGCCTGCGCAAGTGGAACGAGCGCTTCCGCACCCGCGACAGCAAGGAGCGCAACCTCAAGCAGGCCCTCGGCGAGATCGACCGCATGGCCAGCGCACTCGGCCTCCCGAACAACGTTCGCGAGACCGCCAGCGTGATCTACCGACGGGCGCTCAACGAGGACCTCCTGCCCGGTCGATCCATCGAGGGCGTCTCCACCTCCTGTGTCTACGCCGCCGCCCGCCAGGCCGGCGTCCCGCGCAGCCTCGACGAGATCGCCGACGTCAGCCGTGTCGAGAAGAACGAAATCGCGCGCACCTACCGCTACGTCGTCCGCGAACTCGGCCTCGAGGTCCAACCGGCCGACCCCGAGAGCTACGTCCCCCGCTTCGCCTCGGGACTCGAACTGTCCGACGAGGCAGAACACCGCGCCCGCAGCCTCCTGCGAAACGCCAAGGAGAAGGGCGTCCACAGCGGCAAGTCGCCGGTCGGTCTCGCGGCCGCCGCGGTGTACGCCGCTGCCCTGTTGACCAACGAGAAGACCACCCAGGCAGCCGTCAGCGATGTCGCCGACATCTCCGAGGTCACGATCCGCAACCGTTACCACGAGTTACTCGAGGCCGAAGAGACGATCGGGATGGCCTGATCGCGGTTCCGGTTCCATTTCTCCCGTCTCGATTACCCAACGCGCGAGCATCGCCGCCGACGCGTCTTTTTTCTCCGTTCCCCTCGAGCGACGCACATGGACACGAACAGGGACGAGGACGAAGACGGAGGTGGGGACGAGAACAGGACCCTCGTGTTCGAGACGTTCACGCTCGCCGCCTCGACGGCCGATTTGAGCGAGGAGCCGGCGGCTCGAGGCCGTGCGGACTGTCTCGAGTTCCGGATGGACCTCGCCAACGCACCGGTCGCGGCGCTCGAGTCCTACGACGGCGAGTTGCCGATCCTGGCGACGAACCGGGCCGCCTGGGAGGGCGGCGAGGCCGACGACGAGGGGCGACTCGAGGCACTCACCGAGGCGATCACCGTCGAGGCCGTCGGGGCGGTCGACGTCGAACTCGAGTCGATACTCGCAGGGGAGGCGGACGAGCTGCTCGAAGTGACTCGCGAGCGCGGCGTCGCCGTCGTCGCCTCGACGCACGATTTCGAGGGGACGCCACCGCGATCCGAGCTAGTGCGAACGCTCACCGAAGCGGGGAAGTACGCCGACGTGGCGAAGCTGGCGGTGACGGCGGAGACGAACGCCGACGCACTGGCGTTGCTCTCGGCGACCGAACAGCTGACGGCGCACGGAGCGTCGGTCGCGACGATGGCGATGGGCGAGGTCGGTCGGCACACCCGGGCCGTGGCGCCGGTGTACGGCTCGAGGATCGGGTACGCGCCGGTCGACCCCGAGCAGGCGACCGCGCCGGGCCAGTACGACCTCGAGACGCTCTCGCGGCTTGTCGCGGCGCTCGAGTCGACGGACTGACGGCGTATTGATGGCGGTAGCGGGCCTAGCCTGAGATTCACGATTCACGCCTGAAACCTCGAGCGAAACCGGAATGTTAACGGAGTCGACACCGAACGCATACACGAATGACGCTGGTCCGTGCCCTCGTCGCCGCCGCGTGTTCGCTGCTGTTCCCCGGGATCGGCCACGCCGTGCTCCGCGAGTGGGTACGTGCCCTCTTCTTCTCGGGATTGTTCGTCACGGCCGTCGCGCTCTCGTTCTCGACGGACCAGCTGGCCGCGATGTCGTCGCTCGAGGGAACGTGGACGGTCGTGACCGAGGAGACGAGCGCGGTCGATCGGTTCGTCCTCGTGTCGATTGCCCTCTTCACGGCGACTGACGCGCTCTTTCGTGGGCTCGGGGCAATCGGCCGCGACGACGACGAGGGCCCGACCTGTCCCCACTGCGGCCGCCCGCTCGATACGGACCTCGAGTTCTGTCACTGGTGTACGACGCGTCTCGAGCCAGTGGAGCCGGATTCGACGCCGTAGCTCGAGTGGCGCTCGTCACTTCTCGATGATGCTCTCCTCGACGGCCTCCCCGAAGTGGCGCGCGGTGTCCTCGTAGTAGAGCAGGAGTTCGTCGCCGGCCGAGAGGTCGGTCACCGCTCGGCGCCCGTCCCTGGTCGCCACCTTGATCGTCTCGGCGTTCTGGAGGAGCGTTTCGATCCGGTCGCCGGAGCCGGTCTCGAGGGCGACCCGGAACATCGGGCGCTTCTCGATCTTTACTCGGCCGACGATGGCCTCGCGAGTGTGGCCGTTCGTGTCGACGACCTGTACTTCGTCGCCGCTGGTGAGTTCCGAGAGGTACTTCGTGCCGCCGTCGGGCGTCCGGACGTAGGCGTGGACGGCGCCCGCGTTGACCCGGAACGGACGGGAGGCGACGTACGGCGACTCGGCGGTCTCGGCGTGGACGAACACGAGGCCGCGGGCCATCGATCCGACGAGCATCCCTTCTTCGTGTTCGAACAGGTTTCCCGTGTCGACGCAGACCCGGTCGGCCGAGCCGACGGGTTCGATCTCGACGACGGTGCCCCACTCGAGGTCGAGCGATTCGCGTTCGGCCTCGTCTCGAACCTCGACGGTCCGGCGAATTTCGTCGGGATCGTCCGAATCGAGCAGGACGGCGTCGGCGCCGCGCTCGAGGGTCTCGAACGCGGTTTTGGCCTCCGCGGCGTCCGTGACGCCCGCCACGAGGGTCGTCTCGTCGCCGATCCGGGCGATCAGGTTCTCGAGGGGGATGATCGTCCAGTCGTCGCCGATGACGATGGTGTACTCCGCGGTCTCGGCGGCGGCTTCCGCGAACGACTCGTAGTCCGTCCCGAGGATACGAACGTAGGCCGCCTGGTCGACGGCGCCGTTTCGACGCAGCGTCGAGAGGTCGGCCGACCCCGAGAAGTCGTTGGGGAGGTCGATCGTGCCGTCGCCCTCGCCGTCTTTGCCGGTGACGTAGGCGTCCGGCCGTTCCTCGCGCTCCTGGTTCTCGGCGTCGTCGATCAACGTCACGTCGCCGTCGGTTCGAAAGGCGGCGATCGAGACTTCGCCCAGCTCGCGCACGCGGGCGACGTCGTCCTCGTCGACCAGTACCCAGTCGGCGCCGGCCTCGAGGGCGGCGGTGATCCGTCTTCGGCGGGCGTCCCAGTCGCCGACGGTGCCGTCGGCTTTCACCCAGACTGCTCTCGTCATGGCTCCACCCTCGAAGGGAACTGGCTTCAACGTGGCGGATTCGTCAGTGCTCGCCGTCGCTCGCTGTCACGGTCATGGTGATCGTTGCTGGTCGAGTCGAGACGGGCTATCCGAATGCGTTGGATTATGATGAAGGTAAGAAAGTATCGATAGTTACGATGGTAACGATACTATCACAGATGTCAATAATATACGGTAGAAACGAGATGGAGATATGCTGTGGAATACCGAATCGGTGCCCACGGACGACTCGACCGTCGAACGCATCAGCCGGGACCTGGGGTGTGCCGGCGTCGCCGACGACGCTCGAGCTGTCGTCGCCCGCGCCGAAGCGGTACTCGGGTACCAGTACGATCGCGAGGTGTTGACCGTCGCCGCGCTTTCACTGCTCACCCGCCGCAGCCGGGATTCGCGTCCGCCCCTCGAGCGAGCGGCCGTCTGCGAAACGCTCGCGATGGACCCCGAAACGGTCGCCGAGGCCGAAGCCGTCCTCGCGGCGACCCTCCAGTCCCCCGCTGACGAAACCGACATTCGCGCCCTCCGACGGACGGTCATCACCCTCCAGGAACTCCTCTCCGCGGTCGAGGCCGGTCGCTCGTGTGCCCCCTATCGGCCGGGTTCGAACCTGGTCGGACTCGATCCCGAGCTGGCGAGGCTCCTCGAACAGTCCCTCGACGAACTCGACGCCGACGCCCTCGAACGCCACCTCGAGCGACTCGAGACGGACCTCGAGATGGCGCGACTGGGTGTCGAGCTGTACGCGTTGCTCGAGGGTGACACGGAATCGGCGGACGACGAGGGCGACGAGAACGACTAGCAGAACCGAACGTCAGGGGAAGGTACCGCCTTCCTCGAACGCGTTGACGACCCGTTGCATAGCAACGACGTAGGCCGCCGTCCGGAAGTTCTCGAGGTCGTTCGCCTCGTAGGCGCTCGTCAACTCGTCGAAGGCATCGACGATCACCGTCTCGAGTTCGTCGTTGACCCGTTCTTCGGACCAGTAGAACCGCTGGCGGTTCTGCACCCACTCGAAGTACGAGACGGTGACGCCGCCGGCGTTCGCGAGGATGTCGGGGATGACGTGGACGTCGCGCTCGGCCAGTACGTCGTCGGCGCCCGGCGTCAGCGGTCCGTTCGCGGCTTCGACGATCAGGTCGGCCTCGACGTCGTGGGCGAGGTCCTCGTCGATTGCGTTCTCGAGGGCGGCCGGGATCAACACGTCGACCTCGAGCGTGAGCAGGTCCTCGTTCGAGAACTCCTCGTCGGCGTCCTCGTACCCATCGACGGTTCCGGTCTCGTTCTTGAACGTCTTGACGGCCGCCGTGTCGAAGCCGTCCTCGGCGTAGATCGCCCCGCTCGAGTCCGAGACGGCGACGACACTCGCTCCGAGTTCCTCGAGCAGGTTCGCGGCGATCCAGCCGGCGTTGCCGTACCCCTGTACCGCCACGGTGGCGCCCTCGATGTCCCGACCGAGGTAGTCGTAGGCCTCGCGGGTCGCGAGCATCGTCGAGCGCCCCGTCGCCTCGACGCGGCCCTCGCTGCCGCCCGACTCGAGCGCTTTTCCGGTAATTACACCCGGTTCGGTCGTGTTCTCGAGGGTCTCGTAGGTGTCCTTGATCCAGTTCATCTCGCGCTGGCCAGTGTTCACGTCGGGGGCCGGAATGTCCCGATCCTCGCCGATGAACGGGCGCAGTTCCGTCGCGAACGCGCGCGTGATCCGCTCGAGTTCGCTCGCCGAGTAGTCGGCGGGGTCGATGACGATGCCTCCCTTCCCGCCGCCGTAGGGGATGTTGACGACGGCACACTTGTAGGCCATCCAGCCCGAGAGCGCCTTCACCTCGTCGCGGGTGACGCCGGGGTGATAGCGGATGCCACCCTTGTACGGCCCGCGGTCGCCGTTGAACTGCGACCGGAACGCTTTGAATCGCTCGAGCGTGCCGTCGTCGAGTTCCACGGTGAGGTTCGTCTCGAGGACTCGCTCGGGGTGTTTGAGTCGGTCGAGCACGTCGTCACCGATTTCGAGGTGGGCCGCGGCGTCGTCGATCTGTGACTGGAGGCTCTCGAATGGATTCGCGGACTCAGTCATACGGTCATATTCTGGTGAAGCCGGTAAAAGCGCGTCGACAAGGGTGAATATTAGGCGAGAAGACTGTGCTCGCTACCGAACCGAACCCTCCGTCGACGGAACGGCGCCTGTACGTGCACCCGAGACGGAATCACTCGCCGCCGTCGGAATCGGCCGCAGCCTCCGCACGCTCGAGGATTCGTTCGGCCTGGGCGATCAGCGGGGCGTCGATCATCTGCCCGTTAACCTCGAAGACCCCTCGACCGTCCGCGTCGGCCTCGCGTTTGCCCTCCAGGACGGCCTCGGCCCACTCGACGTCCGCGGGTTCGGGGGTGAACGCCTCGTTGATCGGCTCGACCTGGGCCGGGTGGATCGCCATCTTTCCGTCGTACCCCAGTTGAATGGCGAACTCGGTTTCCTCGACCAGGCCGCGCTCGTCGCCGAAGTCGGTGTAGACGGTGTCGATCGCGTCGACGCCGTTCGCCGCCGCGGCGATTACCACGCGCTCGCGAGCGTAGAGCACCTCGAGGCCCTCGTCGGTCCGGGTCGCACCGATGTCCGCCGAGAGGTCCTCGGCGCCGAAGACGAGGGCATCGGTCGCCGGCGCCGCAGCGACGTCGGGTGCGTTCAGGACGCCGCCAGCAGTTTCGATCAGCGCCAGAATCGGGACGGAGGCGTCGTGCGCCTCTAGTCCGCCCGCCAGCCGGTCGACGTCCGTCGCCGACTCGACTTTCGGCTGCATGATGGCGTCGAGTCGCGGATTTCTATCCGCGTCGTCATTGTCACCGGCACCGCCACCGTCACCGAGGATGGCCTCGAGGTCCGCTCGCGCCTGATCCGGCGCGGCGTTGACTCGCATACACACCTCGCAGTCGGGATCGAAGTCCGGGTCGGT
Source organism: Natronosalvus caseinilyticus (assembly GCF_017357105.1). NCBI lineage: Archaea > Methanobacteriati > Methanobacteriota > Halobacteria > Halobacteriales > Natrialbaceae > Natronosalvus > Natronosalvus caseinilyticus. The sequence goes on along the minus strand of NZ_CP071596.1, from coordinate 3,790,456 downwards.
GAGTACCTCGCGAACGGTCGTCCGCGCCTCGGCGATCCGAGCGGGTGAGACGGCGTCCTCGAGGTCGAAGACGAGGACGTCGGCGCCGGCGGTCGGCGCTTTGCGTAGCATCTCGGGTCGATCGCCGGGCGTGAACAGGACGCTTCGACGTGTCATACCTACCGTTTCGAAGAGAAAGAACGTGAATCTGCGGATCCGGTCAGGGCCAGAGGCCGCGAGCGTCGTGGGCCTCGGCGATCCGCTTGAGAGCGACGATGTACGCGGCGTCGCGCCAGGTGACGTCGTGAGCTTCGTACTCCGTTCGCACGGCGTTCCAGGCCTGGAGCATCTCGGTCTCGAGTTCGTCGTGGACGCGCTCGAGCGACCAGGCGCGCCGGTTCGTGTTCTGGAGCCACTCGAAGTACGAGACGGTGACGCCGCCGGCGTTCGCGAGGATGTCGGGGATCACCGGAATCTCGCGTTGCTCGAAGACCGAGTCCGCTCGCGAAGTGGTCGGCCCGTTGGCACCCTCGACGATCATGTTTGCCTGGATGTCGTTGGCGTTGTCGGCCGTCAGGACGTTTCCGATCGCTGCGGGGATCAGGACGTCGACGTCCAGTTCGAGTAGTTCGGCGTTAGTGAGCTGTTCGGGGGCGTCATACCCCGAGACCATTCCGGGACGGGCGTCGTGGTCCTCGACGTCGTTTGTGTCGAGTCCGTCGGGGTCGTAGATCGCCCCGTCGACGTCGCTGACGGCGACGACGCTGGCGCCGTGGTCGTCGAGGTAGCGTGCGGCGGGGGCGCCGACGCTCCCGAAGCCCTGGACGGCGACGGTCGTGTCCGTGATGTCCCAGCCGTAGTGTTCGATGGCCTTCTCGGCGACAATCCCGACGCTCCGTCCGGGTGCTTCCTCGCGTCCTTCGCTGCCACCGACGGCGGGGGGCTTCCCGGTGACGATTCCGGGCTGGGTCTCGCCTTCTTGCATCGAGTAGGCGTCCATGAACCACGCCATCATCTGCGGGTTCGTACCCATGTCCGGCGCGGGGATGTCCTTCATCGGCCCGATGACGGGGCGCAGCTCTTCTGCCAGGCGTCGCGTGAGTCGCTCTTCTTCCGTCTCGCTCAGATTCTTGGGATCGACGACGATGCCACCCTTGGCGCCGCCGAAGGGGAGATTCATGACGCCGCACTTCCAGGTCATCCACATCGAGAGCGCGACGCATTCCTCCTCGGAGACGTCCGGATGGTACCGGATACCGCCCTTGTAGGGGCCGCGAACGTCGTCGTGGTGGGCGCGGTAGCCGGTGAGGATCTCGGTCGTTCCGCTGTCGCGCTTGAGCGGAATCGCTACCCGGTAGACCGAGTCGGGGTGCCGGAGTCGCTCGATGATGCCGTCGTCGACGTCGAGGTGTGCAGCGGCACGCTCGAGTTGCGCGCGAGCGGTTTCGACGGCTGACTCTGCCTCAGATTCGCGTTCTGGTTCGGACGTGGATTCAGCGGTTACCATGGTATTTCTGGAAACGGACACGGTCCGGTCGCGGACGGTGTCTGGACCAACCCGTCGACGGCCCCGTCGAGAGCGGACGGGTGCGTCGACGCATTCGTTCGGATTTCCCGAGGCCGACGCTTAATCCTTGCTATTACTCCCTGGATTGGGCAATACTTGCACCCCGATTACGGCCACGGTGTCGACCAGGGATCGATCGGTGACATTTTACTCGCCCCCGTCGACGCTCGAGACGATGACTGGCCTGTACTACGAGGAGTTCGAGGTGGGCGAGACCATCGAACACGAGCGCCGGCGGACGATTTCCGAGGGCGACAACCAGCGGTTCTGCGATATGACGATGAACCAGCAGCCGTTGCACCTCGACGAAACCTTCGCTGCGGAGACCCAGTTCGGCGAACGACTGGTCAACGGCATCTACACGATGGCGCTGGCGGTCGGCATCTCGATTCCCGAGACGACGGACGGGACGATCGTCGCGAACCTGAGCTACGACGACGTCGAGCACCCGACGCCGGTGTTCCACGGGGACACGATCCGCGTCCAGTCGACGGTGACCGACAAACGAGAGACCAGCGACGGCGAGCGCGGCATCGTCACGATGAACGTCGAGGTTTTCAACCAGGACGACGACCTCGTGTGCTCGTTCTCCCGAACCGTCCTCTCGCTCAAGCGCGAGTTCGCGGACGACTAGACTCCGAACTCGGGCGGCGCTCGAGTTCGGTTCGATTCAGTTCGCGAGTCGTCTATCCAATTTGCGAGTCGTCCGTCGACCGACGTCGACCGCTGTCGCGATCACTCCTCGGAGACGGTGGATGGCTGCGGACGTTCACGCTCTCGCTCGTCCTCCGGCGCCGGCGTCCATCGCCGCGGTTCCCCCTGCGGGCGCATCGTGGGGTGATCCTGGAGTTCGCGGGCCTCGTCCGCGTCGACCTCGCGGTCGTCGCCTCCACGCCGATGACCGTACTGACGGCGCTCGAGCGCTCGAGCGCGCCGCGTCGTGTCCCAGTCCTCGAAGAGCCCGTAGTCGGTCATCGTCTCCATGCCGGCGATCGCGGCGGACAGTTTGATGCCCACGAGCGGAATCTCCGCGACGGAGACGATCACGTCGGCGCGCACGACCGCGCCGTCGCGCAGGAGCACGTCGAGGACGTCGACCAGTGCGTCGTCGTCTCGGTCGGGTTTCATCGCTGGCGATCACCCGTCTGGGTTTCCGTTTCCGTTTCCGTCTCGGGTCGCGTCCTCGTCTCCGTGCTCCCAGGCCGACCACCGCTCGCGCCAGCGTCCGTCTCCTCCCCGAGCGTAGGCGCGAACGAGTACGGCGGCCACGGCCCGGTGAACCGGACCTCGAGCCCCGGTTTCTCGGCGACGTCGTCGAGTACCGAACCGATCGTCTCCTCTTCGCTCTCCCGGGCGAGGACGGTCAGCCGGCAGAGCCGGGTGCCGTCAGTCGGTTTTCCCGCCCCGCCGGAACCGCTGGAACCGCTAGAAGCGCTAGAGAGACTCACCGACGGCTGGCGCTCGAGCACCTGCACCTCCCGCGCACACGACTCGAGCGACTGTCGCAGGGACTCCCGAATCGACGCTCGTCGGTCGCGCCGAAGGTCCCTGATCCGCTGGTCGAACTGCTTCTCGAGGAGGAACGCCCGTCCCTCCGAGGCCTCCTCCCGCTCTTCGGCCAGCGACGCGAGGTCGTCGTTGCGCTCGATTAGCGTCTCCTCGTCCGGCGGATCGGTCTCGACGACCTCGATCCGGTACTCCGCGTGGCCGGCGAGATCCGCGAGCGCCGCCTCGAGCGGGGCCCGCTGGTCGGCGAGCCACCCGCGGACGGCGTCGTCGTCGCCCCGGACGATGGTGTCGAACTGGAAGGGCAGCGGCGTGCCAAACTGCTGGCTCGCCCGGTCGATGACCGTCTGGTGGCGGACCAGCCACCGTTTGACCTGCGCGAGGTCGGCCGAATCGTACAGCGAGTCACAGGCGTGAACGACTGCAGCGAGGGTCGCGTTCCCGTCCTCGTCCCCGCCCCCGCCCCCGTCTCCGCGATCGAGCGCGACGACCGACACGGGTTCGTCGTCGATTCCGTCGACGTCCAGGTCGGCCTCGCCGCCCTCGAGCGTGACGACGCAGTAGACGTAGCGCCCGTCGTCGAAGTCGGGGGTTTCGTCGGCGTCCGGAACGGGTTCGTCGTCGCGACCCGCCGGGTCGTCGCGGTTCGCCTCTCGTTCCTGAGCCGTGGTTTCGCGCTGTTCACGCCCCATCGTCGTCACCTCCAAGGATGGCGTGGCCCGGTTCGACGTTCGTCGGATCGCCCTCGAGTTGCCTGATCGCGTCGCTGACCAGGCCGTCGAGGTCGTTTCGGAGGTCGTCGACGCCCTCCTCGATCCCCTCGTCGGCTTTGAGTTGCTCGAGTTCGGCCTCGATGGACGCGAGTTGTCGCCCCAGCCGGTCGATTTCTTCGTCGGTGAGATCCGGGGACTCCATCCGCCGGATCGCCTCCCGCTCGAGCGCTTCGACGAGGAGTTCCACGACGGTGATGACGAGGGTCATCAGTCCCTGGCGCGCGTTGCCCTCCTCGCCGACGTCGATCGTGGTCACGTGGTCTCGCCTCCGTCGGTCTCGGCTTCGGCTTCGGCCTCGCCCTTGGTTTCGTCTTCGCTCTCCTCTTCGTCGTCAGCGTCCGCCCCACTCGAGTCGTCCGCGTCCGAACGCTCAATCTGGTCGTCCTCGCCAGTTACGTTCACGCCGTGGACTGGTGCGACGGGCGGAATCAGCCGCCGGTCCTCCTCCGCGAGTTCCGGTTCGCCCGCGGCCTCCGCCACGCGGCGCATGTCCGTCCCCTCGGGGAACTCGAGGCCGTACTTCGCGGCCGTCTCGAAGGAGGCGATGGCGGCCCGAAGCTGGATGCCGAGTAGCTGGGTATCGCCGATGGAGACGGCGATGTCGGCGTTGATCACGATCCCCTTATCGAGCAGCATCTCGACGACGTCCGCGAGATCGGCCTGCTGACGGCTTGGCTGAACGGCGTCGACCATCAGCGCTCACCCCGCTGGCGTTCCCGTTCAATCTCAAATCGTCTGCCGTAGATCCGCCGCCGGGCAGGCGCCGTCGACAGCTTGACCTGCTGGGGGACCGTCGAGTAGCGGCTGTCGCTCCCGAGGTCCGCCCGGCCGACCGGCATGGTCGACGCCGCGGTCGGGTTCCTGGACGTGGTCCCGCGGTCCTGGCGGCGCATCCGCTCCCGGTTGAACTCGTAGAGCTTCTCGAACTGCTCGTGGGTCTCGAGCAGCGTCCAGCGGACGCCGTCGATGGCCTCCATCGCAGCTTGCTGGATCGAGACCTGTACGTACTCGGGGTCCTCGAGCACGTCGACGTCGAGGGCGTCCATGGTTTCCTCGGCGCTGACGTCGAGTTCGTCCTCGAGGAAGTCGTCGTCATGGTCGTCATCGTCGTCATCGTCGTCCGTTACCGTCGACGCCGCCGCGCCGACGGCCGAATCCTCCTCGCTCACGTCCTCGAGCGTATCGGTGAGGTCGTCGCCCTCCCTGAGCACGTCGGTCACGTCGGTCGCGCCCCACGCCTCGAGCAGATTGAGCGCGTCAAGCAGGGCGGTCACGTTGACCGCGTCCGTGATCTCTCCCGACTGGAGCGCATCCGGGATCTCGCCCATTTCGATTGCGTCGAGCAACTCGCCTGGTTCGACGACCTCGGCCAGGTCTTCGAGATCCATCGCTTCGACGAACTCGGCGAGGGCCGTCGTCACGTCCTCGAGCGCGTCGAGATTCTGGCGCACGTTCTCGAGTGCATCGTCGTCGAGTTCGCCGAGTGCGTCGACGTCGGCGAGGTCGTCCTCGAGCGCGTCGAGTGCGGCGGCGCCGGTTTCGACGATCGACTCGAGGTCGTCGGCCTCGATGTCGATTCCGTCGTCCACTTCGCTCGTTTCGCTCGTTTCGCTCGTCTCATTCATGGATATCACCATCCGTGGAGCCAGGGGCATCTACCCGGGTCACCCGAACCGTGAGGATGCCGTTGTTCACCGTCGCGTCGGCCTCCGTCTCCGGCCACGGCAGGCTCACGCGTGACAGTTCGTTATCGTCGTCGTCGGCCAGCACGAGGTCGTCGTCCTCGAACCCGACGCGGACCCGATCCTCCCCGACTGACGAGACGTCGGCGACGACCTCGAGTTCCGTCCCATACCGTCGCTTCGCGACGTCGATCGACGGGGTCGCGTGGCGTCGAGCGCGTTCGGACGAGCGCTCGTCGTGCACGCTGTGGCGCCGATTTCGACGGCCATCGTCCCCGGTGGGTTCGATCGAGCTGAATGTCAGGTCGACGTCGGTGTCGAACCTGAAACGGCTACCGTCGTCGCGTCGGCTCGAGTCGCCGAAGGGCGCGTTTCCGTACGCGCCGCCAAATCCGGTCCCGCTCTCGGCGCCCGACTCGAGGAGCCGAAAGAGCCGCGACAGGAGCTGTCCGCCCGGCCTGGCCTCGAATCCGGACTCCGAGTGGTGCCGACGGGAGGACGGAGACGACGGACGCCGCTCGTCTCCGTGTTCGTGTTCGTGCTCGCGTTCGTCGGACCGATCCGCTCGCTCGTTCGGTTGACTGCCGGATTTGTCGGGTTCGTCGGATTCGCTGGATTCGCCGAATCGGTCCTCCGTCGCGTCCTCGCTCGCGTCCATTTCGTCGACTTCGTTGACCTCGTCGACTTCGTCGTCTCCCGCGGTCGACTCCTGGTCGGACGGCTGGCTCGAGTCGGACACCGAATCGTCGTCGCCGTCGTTCGGTGGCGTCGCGGACGATTCCTCGGGTGGTTCATCGGGCGGTTCTTCGGACGGATCGTCGGGTGAATCTGGGGGGTCTGGTGGTTCGTCAGTCATTGGTTCGGACCTCCACGCGTCCGCTCGTGAGTTCCTCGTGGACCTCGCGAGCGAGCTCGAGTTCGTCTTCGATCTCGGCTTTGCGCTCCTCGTACTCGGCTTTCGACCGTTCGCCGAGTTCGTAGAGGAGCCGGTTTTCCTTGCGCTCGTCCTCGAGGGCTTCGATGTCGTACAGTTCGTCGATCGCCATCGTGTGCAGCGTGTTGACGAGGCCGACGAACGGGCGGACGAGCAGGTCGTCGACGATGATCGCCATCATCGCTGGGCCCCGATCTTGACGTCGACGAAACTGTACGGTGCGAACGGCCCCGAGTACCGGATCATCACGTCCTCGAGGTCGGCCTCGAGTTCGCCAACGGCGGTGTCGAACGCCTCGCGGTCCGACCGGTCGACGAGATAGGAGCGGTTGAGCACTAGCCGATCGCTGAACTCGCCACTGTCGACGCTACTCGTGGCCAGTGGCTCGAGTTCGTCGCTCACCCGCTCGACGATCGTCTCGTCGTCGACGGTCGCGTCCTGCTCGCGAACGACCTTCAGGCCGAGTTCGACCCTGTCGTCGATGTCGTGAAGCGTTCGTCGGAACGCGCCACGGCCGCCCCGGAGGACGTTCTTCAGCGCGCGTTCGCTCTCGAAGACCATGCCGAATCGCATCGGAACGATCGTTCGGCCGCCGTTCTCGGTCAACAGCGCGCGGAGCACCGCGTCGTGACGTTTCGCGTCCTCGTCGGTCTCCTCGGGATCGGTCACGTCGATCGGCGACGCCAGCGCGGCGAGTCGTCCGTGGGAGACCGGGTACAACTCGGTCGCCCCGGCGACGCCCGCCCCCTCTACGGGCAGCGTCTCCCGGTCCGAATCGTCATCTGCCTCGCCCTCCTCGAGCGAAATCACGTTGGCGTCGCTCGAGGCGACGATCCCGTACACGTAGTGGTAACTCGAGTTCGAGTCAGCCACCGTGCCACCTCGCGGATCGTCGCCGGCTTTGGTTCCGGTCCCAGGGACGGTCCCGGTGACCGCGACCGATCGCTCGCGGACGGTTCCACCGGCCGTCTGCGTCTGCGGTCGTCGATTGTTGTCGTGTATGCATACGTCTCACCCTCCAAATGCAGCGGCGACTGTGGCCGCCGCTCACTCACTCAGAGGTTCGAGCGGGCCGTGCGTTACCATGCTGCTTGCAGATGCAGCCTAGGCTCGTCGACGTCGGTCCGCTTCACAGTGTGCGGGTCGGGTGATGCGAGCAAATCGCGTTCCCACATCCCTCAGCTCCGCCAATGGCGCTGGCGTATCGACCGTTCCCGGAATCCTTAATGGACCGTCCGGCAATACTTACGCTCATGTACGATGAGGAGGAGCTCGAGGCGATCCAGGACGGCGAATCCGAGTGGGAATCGGAGACGCTCGAGCCCGTGATGGACCGCTTCGGGGAGCGAAAAGACCGGTTCGCGACGGTCTCGAACCTCGAGGTCGACCGACTGTACACCCCGGACGACGTCTCTGACCTGGACTACCTCGAGGATCTGGGCTTTCCCGGCGAGGAACCCTACACGCGGGGGCCGTACCCGACGATGTACCGCGGCCGGACGTGGACGATGCGTCAGTTCGCCGGGTTCGGGACCGTCGAAGAGACCAACGAGCGCTTTCACTACCTGATCGACCAGGGCCAGACCGGCCTCTCGACGGCGTTCGACATGCCGACGCTGATGGGGCTCGACTCGGACGACCCGATGAGCGACGGCGAGGTCGGCAAGGAGGGCGTCGCCGTGGACACGTTGCGGGACATGGAGGTGCTGTTCGACGGCATCGACGTCGGCGAGGTCTCGACGAGTTTCACGATCAACCCCTCTGCGCCCGTCATCTACGCGATGTACGTCGCGCTGGCCGACCAGCAGGGCGTGCCCCGCGACCAGGTCCGCGGCACCCTCCAGAACGACATGTTCAAGGAGTTCATCGCCCAGAAGGAGTGGGTCATCCCGCCCGAACCCGCCCTCGACCTCGTGACCGACGTCGTCGAATTCTCGACCGAGGAGACCCCGAAGTTCCACCCCATCTCGGTCTCGGGCTACCACATCCGCGAGGCCGGTTCGACCGCCGTCCAGGAACTCGCCTTCACCCTCGCGGACGGGTTCGGCTACGTCGAGGACGCGATGGACCGGGGCCTCGAGGTCGACGAGTTCGCGCCGCGTCTCTCGTTTTTCTTCAACTGCCACAACTCCTTCTTCGAGGAGATCGCCAAGTTCCGCGCCGCACGGCGAATCTACGCCCGCGTGATGGACGAGTGGTACGACGCCGAGCGCGCCGAATCCAAACGGCTGAAGTTCCACACCCAGACCGCCGGCCAGTCACTGACCGCCCAGCAGCCGATCAACAACGTCGCTCGCGTCACCGTCCAAGCCCTCGCCGGGGTGTTAGGAGGAACCCAGAGCCTCCACACCAACAGTTTCGACGAGGCGCTCGCCCTGCCCAGCGAGAAGGCCGTTCGCGTCGCCCTGCGGACCCAGCAGATCATCGCCGAGGAGTCCGGCGCTGCCGACATCGTCGATCCGCTCGGCGGTTCGTTCGCCGTCGAATCCCTGACCAACGAGGTCGAGGAGCAGGCGATGGAATACATCGAGCACATCCGCGACCTCGGCGACGGCTCCGTGCGAGACGGCATCCTCCAGGGCATCGACGACGGCTACTTCCTCCGGGAGATTCAGGAGGCCTCCTACGAGTACCAGGAGCGCGTCGAGCGCGAAGAGGAGGTCGTCGTCGGCGTCAACAAGTTCACCATCGATGAGGACACCAGCCCCGAGATCCTCCACGTCGACGAGGCCGCTCAGGAAACCCAGCTCGAGCGACTCGAGCGGACGAAAGCCGAGCGCGACGACGCGACCGTCGAGGCTGCTCTCGAGGACCTGAAGGCGACCATCGGGAGCGACGAGAACACCATGCCCGCCATCGTCGACGCCGTCAAGGCGTACGCGACGATGGGCGAGATCATGCAGGTGTTCGAGGACCACTACGGCGCCTACACCGAACAGATCGGGCTGGCCTGAGTGGGCCTCGAGTCGCCTATCCTGTTCGAATTGCCTATCCTGTTCGAGTCGTCCGCCTCCATCAAAATATATTTAGTGTTTCAAAATCGAGTGGAAATAATGTCTGACGATCCCGTCATCTTTCGTCTCAACGTCATCATCGTCCTCCTGATCGTGATTCTCGTCGCTCTGCTGGGGCCCGTATTCACGGCGCTCGTCTACGTCGTCAGCGCGCTAATCGTTCTTGCCGTCGCCGGTGCGATCGGGTGGGCGATGGTCCAGGGCGCCCGGTGATCGAATCAGGCCTCGTGGAGCGTCACCTCGAGGTCGCCGTCCTCGACGTCGACGGTCATCATCGTCGCCTTCTCGGCGGGGTCGGCCCCCGTCACCGAACCCGGGTTGAGCAGTCGAATCCCCTCGTGGACGCGGTCTTCGACCCTGTGGGAGTGACCACCGATGCCGACGACCCCCTCCCCGTCCCACGCGCGGGTCCGCGCTCGAGCGGTGTCCGCGATGGCGTTCGCCCAGTCCTCGTCGGCCATGACCATTCCGTCGTGGCCGTAGACGGCCGCTTCAACCGGGTTCAGCGTGCCGTGGGTGACGACGAAGGTGACGCCCTCGAGGGTCACGTCCGCCACCGCTGGCAACTCGAGGTCCGCCGGATCGGCGTTGCCGTGGACGGCAGTCAGGTCAGCGGTGAGGTCGCGAATCTCCGCGAGCGTCTCGTGGGTCTCGAAGTCGCCGGCGTGAATGGTGTGGTCCGCGTCGGCGATGCGCTCCCGGAAGCCGTCCGGGATGGCGTCTGCTCGCTCGGGTATGTGCGTATCGGAGATGACGGCGAGTCGCATACTCCTCGTGCGTTGGACGGCCAAAAAATAGTTCTGGTCGCTCGAGTCAGGGGAGACGAATCAGGGGACGCGATACGTCGGGAACCACTCCCCATGCTCGGACGTTCCCCTCGTGGGATCGCCGGATCGGTGGCCGACCAGGGTTACCAGTCGCTCGCCGTCGACCTCCCGTTCGGCGTAGTACCGGATCTCGAGCCTCGAGCAGGCCTCGAGGAGTTCGTTCGGCTCGAAGCGGTAGCGGTTTCCGGGACCGCCGCTGCTCGCGTCGTCCAGGTAGTGTTCGTAGACGAGCACCCCACCAGGGGCGAGGGCGTCGATGATCGCGGGCAGGCGGTCGCGGGCGTCGAAGAAACTGATCGTGACCAGGTCGTAGGCGTTCGGGCGAAACCCGTAGCTATCCACGTCGGCCAGAATCCAGTTGATCGCCAACGTCCGCTCGAGCGTTCGTTCTCGATCCTGCTCTCGCTCTCGAGCCCTCGATAGCACGGTACTCGAGATGTCGATGGCGTCGACCGTCCACCCTCTCTCGGCGAGGAACCGGGCGTTTCGGCCGCCGCCGGTGGCGACGTCGAGCGCCCGACCCGCGAGGAGGTCGTCCGCGAGGGCCTCGAGGACGGCCGACGGATCCTCGGGCGAGCGGTGTGTCGAGCCCTCGTAGCGGTCGTTCCAGCGTCGTCGTTCCTCGTCGGTCACGACTCGTTCTTCGTGGCGCTCGAGCAAGAAAGCGCCGCAAAGACGAACGTACTCGAGGAAGCGTCTCAGGCGTCGAAATCGTCGATGGTCGGCCGCTCGAGGTCGCCGGGGAACGCGGTAACTGGAACCTGGACCTCGTCGCCCGAGGCCATCTCCTTGACCGTGATTTCGTCGTTCTCGAGGTCGCGCTCGCCGACGATGACCGTCGTCTCGGCGTTGATCGAGTCGGCGTACCCCAGCTGGGCGCCGAAGGAGCGCCCGGCGACGTCGCTCTCGACGACGTGGCCCCGGTTTCTGAGGTCGCGAGCGATCCGCGAGGCCACCGAGCGGGTGTCGCCCACCGAGAGAACGTAGTAGTCGGTCGTCACCTCCTCGGCGGGCCAGACGCCGGCGCGTTGCATGAGTAGCGGCAGGGTCGCGTGGCCGGGAGCGACGCCGACCGCGGGCGTCGGCTGGCCGCCGAAGGACTCGATCAGGTCGTCGTAGCGCCCGCCGCCGAAGATCGACCGCGAGACGTCGCCCGCAGAGTCGAAGCACTCGAAGACGACGCCCGTGTAGTAGTCCAGGCCGCGAGCCGTCTCGAGCGAGATGGTGCAGTACTCGCGGGCGCCGAAGTCCTCGGCCGCCGCGAGGACGTCCTGCAGGTTCTCGACGGCTGCCGTGACGCGCTCGGTGTCGGCGAACGCGTCGACTGCCTCGAGGTCGCCCCCGGCGATCAGGTCGGCGACGTCCTCGGCCTCACCTCGTGAGAGTCCGGCGTCGGCGAGCAACCCGTGGTACTCGGCGCGGTCGATTTTGTCCGACTTGTCGACGGCCCTGATGGCCGCCTCGACGTCGACGTCGTCGCCGTAGGTCTCGAAGATGCCGCCGAGGATGTCGCGGTGGGAGATGCGGAACTCGAAGTGCTCGCCCGTGAGCCCGAGACCGGTGAGCGCGTCGGCAGCCCACGCCAGGATCTCGGCGTCGGCCTCGGGCTCCGAGGAGCCGAAGATGTCGACGTTGGTCTGGTAGAACTCGCGCTGGCGGCCCTGCTGGACCTGCTCGTAGCGCCAGAACGGGCGCGTCGAGAACCATTTAATTGGCTTCGAGAGTTCCTGTTGCTTGGCGACGACCATCCTGGCGACCGTCGGCGTCAGTTCCGGGGTGAGGGTGACGTGGCGGCCGCCCTGGTCCTCGAATGCGTAGAGTTCGTCGACGATGTCGTCCCCGCTCTTGTCGGTCCACATTTCCGCGCGCTCGAGCGCCGGCGTCCCGATTTCTCGAAATCCGTATCGACGGGCCGTCTCCTCGAGGGTATCGATCGCCTGGCGGCGAGCGGCCATCTCGCCGGGATAGAAGTCGCGAAAGCCCTTGATGCGGTCGTACATGGAATGTGGTTTACGGACCGAACACTTCTACTCTTTCGTTCGGCGCGGCCGCTCGAGTCTCGAGGAAACGACGGTGCGGCGAACATGACGAATCGACTCTACCGGCGATTCGGCGTCCACTCCTCGCAGGCATCCATGTCGTCCATCGTCTCCTCGAAGCGCCCACAGTAGGGCGTCATCCCGTTCGACGTTCGGACGTACTGGAAGTGCTGGCAGTTCCCGCAGTAGCGGTCGGTCGGATCGGCAGCCGTCGGCCCGTCGACGATGACGCCGTCCGAATCGGTAGCGTCCGCCGAGGGCCCGTCATCGAGCGGCGACCGAATGTCCTGCGTGGTCGAGCCACCGTCGCTGGCCGCCGAGCCCGGGTTCCCGGAGGTGGATGGTCCGTTCTTCTCGGCAGTCTGCGTCTCGACCTCGCCGTCGGGCGTCCCGCCGAGGAAGCCGATGCCGCCCAGGCCGCCTCTCGAGGACTCGACCTCGACGACCTTCGTCTGGTTTCGGCGGGTGACGTTCATCTCGAGCATGCCACCGGGGTCGTTTCGCGTCTTGAAGTTGACGACGCCGGTGAACAGACACCACATCGCGGTGAACAGGCCGAAGAGGTAGACGACGGACACCTGGAGCGTGAGGTTCTGGCCGTAGTTTCGCCAGTGGTCCGGGTAGGCGTAGGAGAAGAAGACGACGCCGAGCAGACAGATGCTCGTGCCAATTACGGCGGCAGCCTGCACGCGGCGACTCGCCGGAAGGACGGTGAAGACCCCCAGCAGCGCCAGCGGAACGCCGGTCCCGGCGAGTATTCCTGCCCACAGCACCGGCTCGTACTGGTCGGCGAACAGGCTCGCGAACGTCGAGGTCGTCGCGACGATGACGGCGACGACGGAGAGGAGCGCCCCGACGGCGACGAGTGCCGTTCCGGCGTACAGCCGTCGGTGGCTCGTTCCCGCTCCGGCCCCGTCGTAAACGTCCGTCAGGCTTGTCATATCCGCCCAATGGGGCTCATTCCACAAAACGATACGTCAGACACATGTAAAATATCATAGATGGTTTTCGACCCGGATCGTGCCCAATTCGACGCCCATCGGGTAGGGGTGAAACGATGTGAGACTCGACGCGTACTCGTCGTTTGGAACCACCGTCGAGACCAACCTCGGCCCGCCTTATTACTATACTTTCTATAGGATAAACAGGAACTCCGATACGCACCGTTCCTGCGCTGGCGATCGCCCCTCGAGGAGTGACGCTGGCACACCAAATCGATCGAGTCCCGATGGTGACTCGAGCCACCACGACCGACGAGGCAAGGGAGGTCCTGATCCCGCGGAAACGAAAGCTTGAATCGACGGGCTCGCGAACGCTCGCCTATGAGTGACGAGGAAGACGATTCGACGCCCGCCGTCGAGCTCGGTGAGCACACGCCCGTCGAGGGAGCCCCCCTCGCGCGCGTGACCTCTCGCCTGCACTGGCCCATCCAGAAGAGCGAAATCGACCGACTCGAGGGCGACAGCGAGATCCGAACGCCCGACGGTCCCCGAGCTATTTCGACCGTCCTCGAGGACGTCGACGAGACGTACTTCGAGCGCCGCCAGGAGTTCGAGGCACACGTCCAGGACGTCGTTGGAACCGGACCCGTCGCGACGGCAAACTCGGGCGCGGCAGCGGACTCGGGCACAACGGCGGACTCGAGCGCGTCGACCGCCGACGAATCGGCCTCGAGCGAGTAACGAATCGTGGAACGGGTGGACGAATCGGGCCTTCGCCGGTGGGTGCGCGAACACCTCGGTGACCGATCCTGGGTCCAGAAGTCGTTGATCGCGGGAGCAGTTCTCACGATCGTCTGGATGACCGGCGTCCCCGAGTCCATCGGCCGACGGGCGATCTTCGACTCGGTCGTCCTGATTGGCGGGCCGCTCGCGCTCGGCTACACCCACGGGCGTCACATCGGCTGGCACGTCGACCGCGTCGCGATCCGAAACGCGGTGTTGCTGGCGCTATTCGTCCTCCCGATCTACCTCGTCGGCTCGACGCTCCCCACGATCCGCGCGTACTACCCGATGTGGGAGACGTCGCTCGCGATGGGCGAGTTTCTCCCCCACGCGATCCAGCTGTTTACGCTCGCACTCGCCGCCGAGACCTACTACCGGGGCCTGCTCTGCGTCGGCGTCAAGGAAATCGGCATCGTGGCCGTGTTCATCAGCCCCGTCGTCTACATGATCCACCACGCCGCGAAGCCGCCGATCGAGTTCCTGCTCTCGGGGCCGACGGACGTCCTCTTCGGCGCCGTCGACTACCACTCGAACTCGATCCTGCCCTCGGTCGTCGCCCACGGCGCCGGACTGGTGCTTCTCGACTGGTTGGTCCTCCGAGAGCCGCTGTTCGACCCCACGGAACTGCTCGGGGCTCTCGAGTGGCTCCCGATCCCGCTCTAGATTCCGCTATAGGTCGTCGCGACCACCCCGCCGAAGGTGAAGACTTATGGGACTGTCACGTTAGCACTCGCTATGGATATTCGAGCCGGGTTCTTCGTACTCTCGCTGTTGATCCTCGGCTACATAGCCGCGCTAATGGTTCTCCCCCTCTTTCCGTACGTGATGGCTGCCTGTCTGCTCGCGTTCGTCCTCTATCCCCTCCAGCGGCGCCTCGAGACTCGACTCGAGCCGACGTGGCTCGGGAATCGCTACGGGACGAAACTCGTCGCCCTGGCGTTGACCGTCGTCGCCGTCGTCACCGCCGTCGTGCCGCTGGTGATTTTCTCGGTGATTCTCTTTCAGACCGTGTTCTCGTTTCTCCGCGACCTGGACGGCCGCAACCTGCTCGAGGGGGTCCGAACGACGGCCGAAGATCTCGGTCTCGACCCGCAGACGGTCGCCGCCCTCGAGGAACAGGCGCTCACCGGCGTCGAAACCGACGTCCTCACCCGCGTCATCAACCTCCTGCTGGACGAATCCGTTCGCCTGCTCAACTCGGGAATGGAGATGAGCATCGGACTGATCGTCCTCGTATTCCTGCTCTATTACTTCCTGGTCGACGGCGATCGGTTCGTTCACTGGGTCGGCGCCATCGCCCCCCTCGACCCCGTCGTTCAGGACGAACTGTTCGAGGAAATTCGGGTCGTCACCTGGGCGGTCATCCGCAGTCACGTCCTGGTCGCGCTCGTCCAGGGCGCCCTCGGCGGCCTCGGTCTCTGGGTCGCCGGCATCTCCAACGTCGCCTTCTGGACGCTGGTCATGATCGTCGCCGCCTTCCTGCCGGCCATCGGCGTCTGGCTCGTCTGGGGTCCGGCCGCCGGCTACCTCCTCGCCAGCGGCGAGACCGGCGCCGGTCTCCTCCTGCTCGCCTACGGTGCCGCGGTCCTCTCGGTTGTCGACAACTACCTGCGCGCCATCTTCGTCGATCGCCAGTCGGGCGTCCACCCCGCGGTCGTCCTCGTCGGCGTCATTGGGGGACTCTACCTCCTCGGGATCATGGGCCTGTTCCTCGGCCCGGTCCTCCTCGCGGTGTTCAAGGCCGGCCTCAACGTTTTCGGCGAGGCCTACGGCAACCTCGAGCCGCGACCCACGCTCGCGGAGGAACCCACCCAGGGCCCGACAACGCTCGAGATGTCGGCCGCGACTGCCGCTGGCGAGGAGCCGGCGGGCGAGACGGATTGAAAACCCACCTTTTGCACTGCGGTCTGCCGCGCTGGTGGCTTCGCCACACAGCGCGGCGTCCCTCGGCAAAAGCTGGACCAAAAGCACTCCTCCCTCCCCTACGGGTCAGTCGTCGGCCCGCTCGCTCACCGCGTTCGCTCGCGGTAGGATCGAGGTGAGACTAACTGCTGGATGGAACTACTCGAGCCTCGCCTCACTCACTCGAATCCGTCCACGGGTCCCTTCCCACTCGGTCTCGTACTCGAGATCCAGTCGCCGATCCATGTGCGGCCCGTCCACGACCAGCGTCTCGAACTCGCCGCCTTCGCCCAGCAGGTGGACGCCGTACTCCTCGTTGAGCGCCTCGAGTTCAGCCAGCGCGTCGTAATCGAGCGTCCGACCCAACCACGACTCGTCCAGGCCCGCCGCCGCCACCTGGACGATTACGATCTCGAACCCGGCCTCGAGCATCGACTCGGCCAGTTCTCGAGGATCCTCTCGCCAGAGCGGCGCGAACAGGTCACACTCGAGGCGCTCACACATCGCTTCGAGGCGACTGGTCTGGAACTCGCTCTCGACGGCGCCTGCGGTGACCCCGGCGAGCCCGCCATCGCCCTCGAGGTCGTCCGCGAGGTCGGCGAGCGCCGCCTCGAGCGGCTCGAGTTCGTCGTCGCCCTGTGTGCTCGAGTCCGTCGCCGATTCGGCGTCGAACGAGTCGGGTTCGACGTCGATCAGCGGAATGCCCATGCTCTCCGCGACCAGCGCCGTCAGGCGCGTCTCGGGGACGTGGTACATGTAGGAGTCGCCAGTCGGGTGGACCGTCAGGAGCCACTCGACGGAGAGCCCGCGCTCGAGCGCTCGATACACCGCCCACGCGGAATCCTTGCCGCCCGAAAAGAGGCCGACCCAGGCGCCTGTGCCCGTCGAATCGTCGGCGTCGTCCGGTGCTGTCATACTCGATGGTTCGACTCGAGCGTCATAGGGGTGGCGAGTCGGGTCACTCGGGGTCACGCTGGCTATCGGTGTCGGTGTCGTCCCCGGTGTCGGTATCCGTGTCTTCGTCGACTCCGGTGTCGGTGTCGCTATCGGTGTCGGTATCCGTGTCTTCGTCGATGCCGGTGTCGACGTAAACATTGGAGCCCGTTTCGTCCTCCGTCTTCGGCATCGGATCGGCCGAATCGTCGCTATCGCCCGCCGTCCCCTCGTCTCGAGACCGTGCGGATTTCGACCCACCGTCGGTCAACTCCGCGTCCGCCAGTCGCGACGGTTCTTCTTCCGCCGCTGACTCGTCGCCATCGGCGTACTCGTTTTCAGCGGCGGAGTCGGCAATACGCGAGACGACGAAGACGCCGACCAGGCTGAGAAGAATCGCCAGGCCGACGAAGAGCGCCAGCCGTTGCTCGGCCGTGAACGCGACTCGCCCGAATCCCTGCTGGCCGAACTGCACGATCAGGGGATCGGTCCACCCCTGTTGTTCGAGGAAGAAGCCGCTGAACCCGCGAACGACCAGCCCGACGGAGACGACGAGCGACGGCAGGTGGAGGTAGGAACTGCGAAGGGGACCGTCGTCGATCAGTTCGTCGAACAGCCGGCCCAGGCTGGCAGTGAGCCCCGCGGCGGCCAACCAGGGGACGCTGTCGAAGACGAAGCGCATCGTCGGGACGAGCACCCCCTGCGTGTCCTCGAGGGTCGAGACGCCGAGCGCGCCGACGAAGAGGCCCACGAGGGTCAACCCGATGGCGACGACGTAGGTGACGACTGAGACCTGTCCGGAGTACAACGACTCCCGGAGCCGTTTCGCCGTCCTGGTCAACCGTTCGTCGATGCTGAATCCCTTGTACAGCAGGAACAACCCGATCACGGCCGTGATCGTGGCTGCGCCGACCGCCGGGGTGAACACGCTGGCGAGTATCGGAAAGACGAGCAGGGTCAACCCGAGGGGCACCAGGATGGTCTGGCGAAGCTCCTCGTCGGCCAGGAACTGCTTGAGCAGGTAGTACGTCGACTCGATGTCCCTGGCCTGTCGAACGACCACCCGGTCGACGGCGTCGACCTGCAGTCGGCTCTCGACGATGGGGACGAGTCGCTCGTCTTCGGCACTGTCGATGACGACGACCGCTGAGTCCGGTTCGTACTCGGTCATCAAATCGTCCAGCTGGCGGGCGACCGCCCGATCGGCCGAGACCATCGACTCGCGGTCCCCCGAAACCACCGCGACGACCGTCTCCTCGTCGTCGTCGCGGAGGCTCTGGGCGACCCGCAGGGACTCGAGCAACGTGTTCACTCCCGAGTCTTCCGGGTCGGCGAGGCCGACGTCGGTCACCAGGGCGCGGACGGCTTCCCACCCCACGATTGGCGTCCGGAGACCGGTCCGTCGACCGACGTCGTCGGTTCGGTCGAGACAGACCACCAGCGTTGTCACGGTTTCTGTTGCATTCTCTGCGACGATAAAACCACTCACTCGTTTGGCGGGTCGAACGGCCGTCGGGCCGCGTATCCGAGTTCGTCGGCCCCGTCATCGGCGTACAGCCCCTCGAGTCGATGGTGGACTCCCGGATGGGATCAGGCCCGGAGCCGAAATCCGCGTTCGTGAGCGGTTCCCGAGAGTCCGGCCCCGAACGCGTACGCCAGCGACCGGGCACCCACGCCCACGCGAGCCATCAACGGTCGTTCGGGTTCGAACGCCTCGACGACCACGTCGTCGGCTCCAATCTCGAGCCGTTCGGCCACGGCCTCCTCGACGTCCTCGCGTGGGCCGAGAGCGTCCACCAGTTCGAGGTCGAACGCGTCGGCTCCGAGGTAGACGCGGGCTTCGGTCTCCCTGACCAGTTCAGGATCGAGCCCCCGGCCGTCGCTGACTCGCTTGACGAACGACTCGTAGTAGCCGTCGACGATACCCTGGAGGTACTCGCGCTCGTAGTCCTCGAGGTTCTTCAGGGGAATCCCGGCGTCCTTGTACGCACCTGCGGTGAACTGCTCGTAGGACAGTCCCACCCGATCAAGCAGTTCGGCGGCGTTGACTCGCGAACCGACGACGCCGATGGAGCCGACGATACTGGCGTCGCGCGCCCAGAGTTCGTCGCAACCGCTGGCGATCCAGTAGCTACCGCTGGCACAGAGATCGGTCGCGTAGGCAATCGTCGGGCCGTCGAAGCGTTCAGCCGCGAGTTTGATGTCGTCGCTCGGGACGACCTGCCCGCCCGGCGTGTTGAGTTTCACGAGCAGGGCGTCGACGTTTCCGTCCTCGTCCGCCCGCTCGATCTGGTCGACGACGTCGTCTGCCGGAGTCGAGCCAGGACTGCTGAGGCCGGACCCGCCGCCATCGCGCGTGATCGGTCCCTCGACGGCCACCTCCGCGACGTTGTACGCTGGAAACGCGGATCTGGCGATATTACTCGCGAACCGAAACCCGACCAGCGTCGCCGCGAGCGCGAGCACGACGCCGAGAACGTCCGCGACCGTCGTCGGAACGACGACGAACACGCCGACGCCGGCGACGGCGATGATAGCGGTTCCCAGCAGAACGATTCCTAGTCGAACGACGGTGTGGCTCCCCTTCATCAGTACTCACTCACACACCCGAGTCCACCCGCTGGTGGGTTAATGGTTGACCACGGTCGGCAGCGGGCACACTCGAGCGTCTCGCGAATACTGCTGTCGCACAGCTGTCGCTCGTGGTCGAAAAACGAAGAAAATCTCGAGAGAGAACCGTCGGACTTAGAGCAGGCCGGTCTTCTGGAGCTTCATCAGGTCCTCGGTGTCGAGGGTCTCGCCCTCCTTGAACTTCTGATAGATCTCCTCGGCTTCCTCTTTGGCTTCCTCCTTCTTCTTGTCGCGAGCGGACTGGCGCTGTTTCTCCTCTTTCTTGTCCATCTCGCGCAGGCGCTTCTGGACGCGGACGAAGTCCTCGTGGTGGCGGTCGGCGGCCTCCTGGGCCTCGACGAAGGACTCGTGCATCTCGTCGGCCTCGTCGCGGATGTCGTCGGCCTCGCGGTAGGCCTCGATCATCTGGTTGTGGTGCTCCTGGGCCTTGTCGGCCAGCTCGGTCACCTTCTGGTGGTGCTGGGAGGCCTCGGAACGGACCTCTTCGGCTTCCTCGACGAGTTCCTCGAGGCCGTCGTTGTCCTCGAGCTTGTCCTTGCGCTCGGCGTACTCCTCGCGCTTGGATTCGATCTTCTCGATGAGTTCGCGCTCCTCTTCGGTCGAGAGCACCTCGGTCTGCTGTTTGAACTCTAGCTGTTCGATCTCGGACTCGAGCTGCTCGAGGTCCTTGCCCTCGTCGAGTTCCATGTCGGACTTGAGCGTCTCGACTTTGTCGAAGAGCTTGTTGGCCTCGGCGTTGAGTTCGTTGCGTTTCTCCTTGTGCTCCTGGACCTTCTCGTTGAGCTCGTCGCGCTTCTCGCGGTGTTCCTGGGCCTCGTCGACCTTCTCGCGAGTCTTCGCGTTGAGGTCGTCACGCTTGCCGGCGCGTTCGGAGGCCATCTGGTTCAGCTCGTTTCGTCGGTCCCGGAGCTGGCCGGCCTTCTTGATGAGCTGTCCTTTGGAGTCGTTCTCGAGATGTTCGTCTGTAAGGTCGATGTTTTTCGATTCGTCTACCATGTGTAGTTACCTTCGGTGCCATACCCGCACCGGCCGGCGCAATCGCTCGTGACTCGCGAAAACCCAGTGATAAGATTTCCTGTCATCGATCATCGAGCGATACGCGCCCCGGTGGCGTTCTGGTACCCGATACTACTGGTGCGCACCATTTAAATGTACCGATCCGCTCGACTGTGAAAATCGTTACCAGGGAGCCTGAAACGGTGTGTAATTCACTCGCATGGCTGAACGAACAGCTTATAAATCGTATCGATTCTCGACTGTTCGATCCGGCAACTCGAGGGACAGGACGATGGCATCGGCGTCCGATGGTATGTCGACGCTTCCGGCCGACGCACAGCCCGTCGCGTCGACGGTTACCGACGTCTCACCCGACTGGTCGCCTGTTCGCCAGGAAACCGCCGTCTCGAGCAGTTCGGGGCCGTCGTTGACGACGGTCACGCCGACCTCCTTACCACGGACCGGCTCGGAATCGAGTACCGCCTGCACTGGTTCGTAGGCGGACGCGAGCGCCTCGAACACCGGCTTCGCCTCGCCGTCGACGGTCAGAACGCCCGTGCCCCCGCCCGGCGCGCTATCGCGAAGACTCGAGGCGACGAGCAGGCTGCTCTCGTGGCGACGGAGGGCTTCGGCGACCGTCCGCACAGTTTTTGCCTGCTTCGCGAGGGACTCCTCAGGGCCCGCCGCCCGTCGCTCGAACGAGTCGGCGTCGATGCCCGCGACGGCCGCCGGATCGACGTCGTCGGTGAGCGACGCGCTGCCGAACGCGCCAACGAATCGCCCGAGTGACGGGTATCGGTCGAGGAGCCACTCGACGTCGGTCGCCTCGAGGTAGTGCCAGCCCGGGTAGAGCGTCGTGGCGGTCGCGTCGAGTCCCGGCGCTCCCGTCAGGGGGACGGTTGCGACGGAATCGGGTATCGAGTCGGCGACCTCGAGCGCCCCGCGCTGGTCGACGCCGGCACGCCAGGCCCGCCAGCGAAACGCCAGGCGGGCTCGCCAGCCGCTCCCGAGCGGGTCGGCGAACGGGTCGACCGGTTCGTTTCGAACGCCGACGAGCCCGAGGCTCGGGTGCGAGCCGTAGGTTTCGAGGAGCACCTCGGCCAGCTCCGTCGCGCGGTCGACCTCGAACTCGGGGTCGGTCCCGGTGACCGGCAGGTCCTGCCAGACGAGTATCCCAGCCTCGTCGCAGGCGTCGTAGAACTCGGGGCGTGGAACATGGCCACGCGCGCGTACGAGATTCGCGTTGCAGTCGACGACGCGCTGGACGTCCTCGAGTGGGTCGCCGCCGGGGAGTCGAGCGACCCCGCGGGCTCGGATCGGCCGATCGTTGACGAGCAGTTCGTCGTCGGTGCGCTCGACCGTCCGGAGGCCGACCGTCCGTTCGGTCGCGTCCTCGCCGAGTTTCGCCCGCACCGTGTAGCGATGCTGGTCCCCGTATCCTCGCGGCCACCACAGCGACGGGTCCCGGACCTCGAGCGTTTTCGAGACCACGACTCGCTCGCCGGGGTCGCCCTCGACGCGGACGCGGTCCATCGTCCCGCCGCCGCGAAACCCCTCGGGGCGGAGCGAGAGCGTGATCGAATCGTCGAGCGGGTCCTCGCCGACGTCGACGACGAGTTCGACATTGATGAATGCGGTCTCACCCTCGAGTCGAGGCGTCACCGACAGTTCGTCGATGAACGTCTGCGGGCGCACCTGCACCGCCGCGCCCCACCAGATTCCCGGCAGGCCGAGTTCCGGTGGTACCTCGTCGGTGTCGTAGACGCCGCCGGCGGTTCGCGCCGTCGCGAACTCGAGGTGGAGTTCGGTTTCGGATTCCGGCTCGAACTCGAGTCTCGTCGGAACGAAGTACGGCGCTCCCGCGTCGATCTCGCGTTCGGTTCCGTCGATCCGGACCGACTCGAGGCCGGATGCGCCGTGGAGGGCGAGCAGCGTTCGGTCGTCGGGCGTCGTTCGAGGGTCGGCGATCGTCGTTCGATATGCGAGGCGCTCGTCGGTCGAACGGGCCGCCTCGGCGAACCCGCCCGGTCGACCGGGGACCGAAACGGGGGTCCACCGATCGACGGTCGGCGGCCCACCGTTCGAACGCGATTCGACGACGCCAGCTATCCACTTGCCAGCCATTACCACTGTTCACTGAACGGGGACCAAATAGGTGTTGCGACGGTTCGAGCCCTCGAGGCGCCACCCCTCGTCGTTCACCCCGACCCTCGAGCGACCGCTCGAATCGGATTCAGCCGACTTAAGAGGGACGGCGTCATCGACTCGAGGTAGGTGGCCACACGCAATGTCCGATCTACCGGACGACTTCAAGTGCACGATCACGAACTGGGAGTACATCTACAGCCTCTGTCGAGACGTCAGCGACGACGTTCGCCGCGACGCGTTCGAACCGGACGTCATCGTCGCGCTGGCTCGCGGGGGCTGGTTCGCGGGTCGGTGTATCTGTGACTTTCTCGGCCTCGACGACCTGACGAGCCTGAAGATGGAACACTACGTCGGCACCGCCGAGAAGTCCGGCGAGCCGACCATCCGGTACCCGATGCCCGAGGGGAGCGTCGAGGACAAGGACGTCCTCATCATCGACGACATCGCCGACACCGGCGGCTCGATCAGGCGCGCCCAGGAGTACGTCGAGGATCGCGGCGCCGGCGAGGTCCGGACGGCGACCCTACAACTGCTCCAGACCAGCGAGTTCGACCCCGACTACGTCGGCGAGCAACTCGAGGAGTGGGCCTGGGTCGTCTATCCGTGGAACTTCATCGAGGACATGGTCGACCTGATTTCGGGGGTCATGGAGAAGTCCGACCAAGATTCGTTCACGAAGGCGGACGTCCGTCACTACCTCAAGGAGTATCACGACGTCGACCGGATCGGCATGGAGATCGCCCAGCCCAACCGGCTGACCGAGGTGCTGACCGAGATGGAACGCCGGGGGGTCCTCGAGATGACGGCGCCGGGTGAGTGGGCGCTGGCGGAGTAGCATCTCGAGACTGACACCGCCGACGTGCCCGATGGCGATTTTCGGTCCGGAACTCTCGAGGAGGCGATCGACGCTTCGCTCGAGGCATTCACTCGTTCGTTCAGTCGCTTGAGGACGTACTCGCCGGTTCTGGCCTCGCTTGTTTGGGTTCGTCCTTGCTCTCGCCCTCGCCCTCTCCTTCGCCCTCGTCATCGACGATCGATCCCTTCCAGGTGCCGCGGGTGAAGTAGGCGATGGCAGCGAGCGCGCCGACGACGTCGCCGGCGACGACGCCGATCCAGATACCCATCGTTCCCCAACCGGCGACGAAGATGAGGTAGTACGCCACCGGGACCCGGGCGATCCAGAGAGTGACGACCGAGAAGACGAGCGCCGTCTTGGTGTTCCCGGCCCCGCGGAACGCGCCGAGGAGGACCTGCAGGACGCCCATGAAGACGAACATCGAGGCGGCGATCCTGAGGTACGTGCTGCCGTGGGCGATCGTCTCGGCCGCCCCCTCCTCACCGGACGTCATGAACACGCCGACGATCGGTTCCGGGGCGACGAACGCGATCACTCCCGCTGCGAACATGATCGACGCGACGACGCCGGAGGCGATCCAGGTCGCCCGTCCGGCGCGGTCGGGTTTTCCGGCCCCGAGGTTCTGGCCGACGATCGTGTCCGTCGCCTGCCCCATCCCCATCGCCGGGAGGAAGGCGAGCGAGATCAGTCGGTTGCCCAGGCCGTAGGCCGCGACGACGGCCACGGGAAATGTCGAGACCATTGCCGTCATCGCGATCATCGCGAGCGAACTCATCGACTGCTCGAGCGCCGTGGGGACGCCCAGTCGCGTGATCTTCGAGACGTACTCGCGCTGTGGGACGAGGTGACTCGCCTCGATCTTCGGGCCGACGTCCGTCCCGAACAGGACGTAGAGGCCGATGGCGGTCGCCACGGCCCGCGAGAAGACCGTCGCGACGGCCGCTCCCTCGATCTCGAGGGCGGGAAACGGCCCGACGCCGAAGATGAGTAGCGGGTCGAGTACGAGGTTGACGACGACGCTGACGGCCATCACGCGCATCGGGGCCCGCGTGTTCCCGTAGCCGCGCATGAGCGAGGTGAAGATGAAGAAGCCGAACAGGAACGGCGATCCGAGGAAGAAGATGCGCATGTAGTCGGCCGCCAGGGGGATCACGGTGGCCTTCGTCTCCGGATCCGCCGGAAGCAGTGCGAGCATCGGATCGGTCACGAAATAACCGAGCACGCCGAGGACGATCGCGACGATCGAGATGAACGAGAGCGTCTGGCCGGCGATCAATCCGCCTTTGCCGCTCTCGGCGCCCGTGTGCTGGGCGATGAGGATCGCCCCTGCCGCGGTGAAGCCGCCGCCGATCGAGATCAGGAAGAAGATCAGCGGGAAGGCCAGGCTCAGCGCGCCGACCGATTCCGGCGACAGCGCACCCAGCCAGAAGGTGTCGCCGATGTTGTAGGCGACCTGCAGTAACTGGATGACCATGAGTGGCCACGCGAGTCGAAACATGGGTCGGAGAAGCGGTCCGTCGGTGAGGCCGCTACCGGTCGTCGCAGTCGTCGTGGTCGTTCCTGGGGAGTCGGTGTCGGTCGCCTCGCTCTCGCTCGCACTCGAGTTCGCGTTCGCATTCTCGTTCGCGGTCACGCTCGCGGCCGTACCTGCCGTCTCCTCGAGGGGCTCGGTGCCGGAATCGTCCTCGGGAGGCATTACGAATCGAAATAGTTCTCAGGATACTTGAACTCTCGTACGACGTGATAGCGTGTCACATCGCCCTATCGCCTCGAGCGAGCGGCAGTCGGTGGTGAGCTGGGCCGCACAGATTCCACACCGTTTAGGAACCTCCCCGTCGACGTCGAGGTATGACCATCGGCGTCATCGGCGGAAGCGGTATCTACGAAGCACTGCCACTCGAGAACGTCTCTACGGAGTCGGCGACGACGCCCTACGGCGAGCCGAGCGACGATCTGACGATCGGCGAATTAGCGGGCAAAGAGGTCGTCTTCCTCCCGCGTCACGGCGAGGACCACCGCCACACCCCCACCGAGGCGAGTTACCGGGCGAACATCTACGCGCTCAAGGACGCGGGCGTCGACCGCGTCATCTCGACGAACGCCGTCGGCAGCCTGCGCGAGGACCTGCCACCGCAGTCGCTCGTGATCCCGGATCAGATCTTCGACCGAACGAAACATCGGACGCCGACGTTCTTCGGCGACGGGATGGTCGTCCACATGGGCTTCGCCGACCCGTACTGTCCGGCGATGGTCGACCATCTCGCGACTGCCGCCAAGGAAGCGGCCGAGACCACCGTCCAGGAGAGCGGCACTTACGTCTGCATCGAAGGACCTCAATACTCGACCAGAGCCGAGAGCGAGTTCTACCGCGACCAGGGCTGGGACGTCGTCGGCATGACCACCATCCCGGAGGCCAAACTCGCCCGCGAGGCCGAGATGAGTTACGCGACGGTAACCGGAATCACCGACTACGACGTCTGGAAACAGGACAACGAGGTCACCCTCGAGGAGGTCCTCGAGAACGCCGCGGCCAACCAGGAGTCGATCAACGCGGTGATCGAGCGGGCGGTTCGGACGATGCCCGAGGACTTCCAGAGCGAGGCCTGGTCGGCGCTCGAGGGGACGATCAACACGCCCGTCGAATCGATTCCCGAGGAGACCCGCGAGCGCGTCGAGTTGCTAGCGGGGGAGTACCTCGAGTAGCCGGCCGCCCACGCGCGTCAGTCGTCGAATTCTCGAGCCAGTTCGCCGCGTTCGCTCGTTTCGTCCCCGTCCGTCTCATCCGCACTCGTCTCGAGCGCTGCGCTGCTCGCCTCGCGCTCGAGGCACTCTGGACAGTAGACGTTCTCGCCCCACTCGGGGACGGCCACAGTGGTGCCGAAGAGGACCTGCCGGGTCGCGTACCGGCGCCGCTCGCCGCCTGCCGCGTTGGCACCACACTCGTCGCAGAGGCTCGTGTCGTCGGTCATCCGCTCGCTCGAGACCTCGCGGCGTTTGCCGACGACGTAGACGGGATGGGTCGAGGCCGCCGCGGCCTGCCAGCAAAGCGCCAGTCCGAGGAAGAAGAGGAGCGCTCCGATCCACCAGTAGCCGAGCCACGTCGGGACGAAAAACAGCGAGACCAAGAGCCAGCCCCACAGCAGGGTGAACCCGAGGTTGTCCGCCAGCCGCCGGACCTGCCGGTCGAGACTGATCGGGCGCTCGGGCATCAGGCATCGTCCTCGAGCGCGCGCTCGAGTTCGCGCTTCGCGCTGGTGTCGTTCGTTCGGACGCGCCCGACCTCAGAACTTCGGTCGACGCCTGGACCGCCGCCCGGACGAGCGCACTCGAGACAGTAGTCGTTGATGCCCCACTCGAGGGTGTGCAGCGGGACGCCGAAGACGACGAACTGGCGGGTGTAGCGTCGTCGGAGGCCCTGTCGGCAGGTGGTGCCACAGCCAGCACAGTGTTTGCGGGGGCCGTCGAAGGTGTCCTCGTCGACGCGGTGTTCGACGCCGAAGGTGTGAGCGGGGTAGAGGGGAATCCCGCGGGCGATCCAGAGGACGAAGAGACCGAGGAAGAAGTTCGCCCAACCGAGCAGCATGGCCCAGCGGGTCTGGAAGACGACCACCGGCCAGATTAATAGAAAGGCGAGCGCCACGACCGGGAAGAGCTTTCGGAGGAGGGCGAACGCGCCGAGGCGGGCACGATAGAGTACGTCGTCGGGTCGCGACATCTGTTTATTTGTTTGCTCGTGGCACCCTAAACCATTGCGGTCGGACCCGAGTCACAGGTCGTCGCTCGTCGAACCTCCGCCGTCAGTGACGTCTCGGATCGTCGCTCACGCCCCAGAGCACCCGGTACGCGACGTAACCGATCAGCAGGGCGAACGCGAACATCGCGACGGTTTCGGTGAACCAGACGATCGCGTAGAGCGCTCGAGTGAGCGTTCGCACGAGGACGTACCCGCCGTAGAGGGCGACGACCACGACCAGTCCGCCGAGGGCTGCCTGCACGCGTTCCATACGCGCTTCCTGTCGGCCAGCACCAAAAATCGTCGCGGTCGGTGGCGGTCGGCCCGCTTTCTACTGATCCGCTCGCGCTCGAATTACGAGTAGTTCCGGCCGTCGTAACGCGTCCTCGTACCGCTCTGGGGAGTGCTCCTCGTACGACTCCTGCGGTTTCGGTTCGTCGAACGCCTCGAGACGAAACCCGGCTTCGATAAACGGGGTGACGACCGCGTTCATCGGGCGATAGTACGTCGGAATCTCGACCCCTGGCCACTCGTTCATCAACTTCGTCGTCTCGTCGTAGCTCTCGATACCGGCGCCCGAACGGATATATCGCGGGTGGATAGTCGCGATAACGAGAATCCCACCGGGGGCCAGCAAACGGTGAAATTCCTCGAAGACAGGCCGCCATGCCTCGATGTGGCTGAACACCAGATTGCTGACTAGGAGGTCGAACGAATCGTCGTCGTCGAACTCCAGGTGGTCGGTCAGATCGGCGTGGTAGAAGGTCGCCTCGTCGTCGAATCGCTCTTGTGCACGCCGAATCGCTGCCTCGCTCACGTCCACGCCGGTTACCGTCGCACCCTGCTCGCGGAACCACTCCACGTGATCCCCGCGTCCGCACCCGGCGAGCAACACCCGACGGTCATCGAGTTCCGGGAGAGCCTGTTGCAGGGCGGGCCAGGAATAGTGGCGCTGGAAGTGGCTGTCGCCCCACGGACTCGCCTCGCGTCTCAAATCCTCGTCTGCCTTCTCCGCTAATACGTCGTAACCCGCCGCGACCTGATCGACGGAAGTGGTCTCGCTCTCGTCCAAAGTGTTTCCTCGATACAATTCCTCCACTGACAGTGATATATTTTGTGTGGGCCAGAAATACGCTGTGTTCATGCCCGTCAATGTCGGTTCGCTACGTCCACCGATAGGTGTTTCACCGGTCGATAGCGCCGACTCGAGCGATCCATCTCGATCAATCGACAACCGCTTGCTCGTACTGTTCCCGTAAAACAGTGTACCGGTGTAAGTCGTCGACCCCGTCGCTCATCGGCACCCAGTTCCTGAGCACCCCGTCGTACTGGCCGCCGTGGGCGTTGACGTACGCCTCGATGGCTCGCCTCGACTTCTCGTTGCCGTCGTTGTACCCTGCCGTGACGAGCGCGAGGTCGAGGTGATCGAAGGCGAGTTCCATCAGCGCCGCTGCACGTTCCCTCGAGTAGCCGCGTCCCCAGAACGGCTTCGCGAGAATGAGCCCTAGCTGTCCCGTCTCTCGCTTCCACTCACAGTACAGTCGGGCCGTTCCGGCAAGCTGTCCCGCTCCTTCCTCGCCTTCCTTCGGCCGCACGATGTACTCCGCGGCCTCGCAATCGTTCCACCGTTCCTCTGCGTCGTCGATCTGCTCGAGTGCGTCCTTCGGCGTCCGGTACGGCTCCTGCGGCACGTACTCGAACACCTCGGCGTCCGCCTCCCCAGCCGAAAAGCGGTCGTACAGTTCGAACGTATCGGCGTTCTCGTGACAGAGTCGCTCGAGAACGAGTCGGTCGGTCTCGAGACGTTCCGGGAACATACCCGACACGTGAGCTCGCGCCATAATCAGCGTACTGATGGAACGAATCGTTGGAGATGATGACCGTCCAACTTCCGGAGAAACAGCCAACTCGAGCCGTCCCGCTCAATCCGCGACCGCTTCCTCGACCTCGGGCTCCGGCGTCACGGGTGCGATCCAGAGGTCGCCGAATAACTCGTCCTGCTCGAGAACCAGCCGCCCGCGGTGGGCCAGAAACAGCAACGCGAGGTAGGTCATCACGCGGGTGCCGCCCACGTGATCGATCTCAGCGTACAGTACTTCGTCGCGCCCCTTCTCGTAGTGGGACTCGATTTCGGCCTCGACGTCGTCGATGACGGCCTCGATGTCCTCCTCGTGAGCCGTGTGAGTCACGTCGTCGGCCGTCGGCTCGTCGTCCACTCGGAAGTCGTCCCCCGAGTGGTAGCTCAGCTCCTGCATCCCGCGGCCGTACCCGTGCGGGGAACCACTCGTGTCGTAACTCCTGGAGGACTTCCACCAGGTGCCGCGCTCGGCGTCCCGGAGCTCTCGCACCAGTTCGTCCAGCGTCTCGGGCTTCCCGCGGGCGTGCTTGCGCTCGAGGCGACGATCCATCTCGGCTTCGAGGCTCTCGATGGGGTCGAAGCCCGGCGCCGCGTCCTCCATCGCCGCGTCGTCGGTGAAGGGGGCCTCCCAGGGCGGGAGTTCCTCTTCCTCGGGCTGGTCGGGGGCGAACAGTTCGTCGCTCTTCATCCGGAGGAGGACGCTCGCGTAGAACAGCGCCCGCCCCGACGTTCGGAGGTCGGCGTCGTCGAGTACCTCGAGGAACTTGTCGGTGACGGCGACGATGTCGATGTCCCAGGGGTCGATCTCGCCGTCTTTGGCGAGCTGGACGAGGAGTTCGACGGGTTCGACCTCGTCTTCGTCTTCGCCTTCGTTCCCAGCCTCGTCCTTGCTCTCGCCCCCGTCGTCTCCGCCATCGCCCGCCGTCTCGAGGTCCTCCCTGGTATCCGAGCCAGTGATCTCGCTCTCGTCGAACGCGAGGACCGACTCCCCGACTCTCGAGTTCCCATCAGACCCCGGCCGCTCGCGATCCTCGTGACCGGCGATCTGCAGCGGGATGTCGTTCTCGCTGTCGCCGTCAGTCATCTGCCGGGACCTCTTCGCCGTCTCCGTCTCCGTCGCCGCTCAGGTCGATCCCAGTCACGGCCGAGACGTTGTCCTGTTGCATTGTGACGCCGATGGCTCGCTCGGACCGATCGAGCATCGCCGAGCGGTGAGAGACGACCACGAACTGGGCCCGACCCGCGAGTTCGTCGACCATCTGGCCGACGCGCTCGGCGTTGACCGCGTCGAGGAACGCGTCGACCTCGTCGAGGGCGTAAAACGGCGCCGGGTTGTGACGCTGGATGGCGAAGATGAACGCCAGCGCGGTCAGGGACTTCTCGCCACCGGACATCGCGTCCAGGCGCTGGATGGGCTTGTCGCCTGGCTGAGCCTTCATCGTCAGGCCGCCCTCGAACGGGTCGTCCTCGTCCTCGAGGTGGAGCGTCCCCGTCCCCTCCGAGAGCTTCTCGAAGATGTCGGTGAAGTGCTCGGCGATTGCGTCGTAGGACTCCATGAACGTCCGCTTCTTCTGGGTCTCGTACTGTTCGATTCGCTCGCGGATACCCTCCGCTTCCTCGACCAGCGTCTCCCGTCCCTCCTCGAGGTCGTCGAGGTCCGAGCGCACCTCGTCGTACTCGTCGATCGCTAGCATGTTCACCGGCTCGAGCGCTTCCATGTCGGCCTCGAGCAACTCGACCATCTCGACGACGGTGTCGTGGTCGGGGACGTCTTCGGGGTCGTACTCGCCGACTTCCTCCTCGAGGGCGTCGATCTCCCACTCGAGTGCGCCGGCGCGCTCGCGGGCGGACTCGAGTTTGCTCTCGACGGCGTTGACGCGATCTTGTTGCTGGTCCCGGGCCGTTCGGGCCTCCGAGACGGCCTCCTTGACCTCCGACCGTTCGCCTTTGAGTTCGGCTAACTCGTCCTCGAGTTCCGCGACGGCCTCGCGCTTTTCCTCGAGCTCCCCGCGTTTGTCCTCGATGGCGGCCTCGCACTCCTCGATGGTCGACTCGAGTTCGGCCTTGCGGTTCTGGGCCGTCTCGATGTCGTCGTGGAGGTCCTCGATGGCGTCCTCGGCGTACTGCTTCTCGAGGCCGAGTTCGTTGAGCTTCGTGTCGAGGGCGTCCATCCGCTCTTCTCGCTCGTCGATTTCGGCCTCGAGGTCCTCGATCTGGGCGGTGAGTTCGGGGATCTTCGAGTCGGCGAGTTCGGTCTCGAGGTCGTCGATGGCGGCCTGAATCTCGTCGATCTCTCCCGTGGTCGCCTCGATCTCGTCGGCGATTTCGGTCATTCGCTCGTCGACGGACTCGCGCTCGTCCTCGAGGTCCTCGAGTTTCGTCTCGAGATCCTCGACGTCGCCCTCGATGCGCGCTCGTTTCTCGTCTAGCTTCTCGAGTTCGGCCTCGATCGAGCGCACCTCGTCGGCGGCGTCGGTCTGGCGGTCGCGGGCGTCGTCGAGGCGCTCTTCGACCCCGCGGAGATCGCTCCGGACGGACTGTTTCTCGTCCTGGAGCTGGGTGATCTGGGTCGCGACGCGCTCGAGTTGTCCCTTCCCGCCGCTGGTGAACGAGTACCTGGATCCCTTCCGGGAGCCACCGGTCATCGCCCCGCTCTTCTCGACGAGGTCGCCGTCGAGGGTGACCATACGGTAGTCGCCCATGTACGCTCGGGCGGTCTCGATGTCCTCGACGACGAGCGTGTCCCCGAGGACGTACGAGAAGATGCCCGCGTACTGGTCGTCGAAGTCGACGAGGTTGTACGCGAAGTCGACAACTCCCGGATCCGAGGGCGCGTTCGGCAGCCCCCGTGAGCGCATCTTCGTGATCGGGAGGAACGTCGCTCGCCCGGCGTTGCGCGACTTGAGGTACTCGATGCACTGCTGGCCGATCACGTCGTCGTCGACGACCACGTTCGCCAGTCGGCCGCCCGCCGCGGTTTCACAGGCGACGGCGTACTCGCCGCTCACGCTGCCCAGCTCGGCGACGGGGCCGTGGACGCCGTCGATAGCCGCGTTCTGGATCGTCGTCACCGCTCGGCCGAACGAGGAGTCGCCGCTCTCGCCCGCGTTGGCCTCGAGTTCGGCGTACTCGGCCTGTTTGGCCTGTAACTCGTCGTCGATCTCCTCGAGTTTCGCCTGCAGTTCGCGCTTCTCCTCGCGCAGGTCCTCGACGACGCCCGTGATGTTCTCGCGGTTGGCCTCGGCCTTCTGGAGTTCGCGCTCGAGATCCTTGCGCTGGGTCTCGATTTCGGGGATCGATTCCTGGAGGGCTTCGATCTCGGCCTCGGTTTCGCTCACCTCGTTCGAGCGGCGACGGGCCTCGTCGAGCAGCCGATCCTGCTCGCGCTGGAGGTCGTTCTTCTCGGTCTTCGCCGTTTCGAGTTCGTCCTTTCGCTCCCGGAGGTCGGCTTTGACCTCGTCGTACTCCGTGTCGACGTCGTCGATCTCGGCCTCGAGACGTTCGACCTCGCTCTCGCGTTCCTGCAC
This sequence comes from Natronosalvus caseinilyticus, assembly GCF_017357105.1. Classification (NCBI taxonomy): domain Archaea; kingdom Methanobacteriati; phylum Methanobacteriota; class Halobacteria; order Halobacteriales; family Natrialbaceae; genus Natronosalvus; species Natronosalvus caseinilyticus. Next base: position 3,757,827 of record NZ_CP071596.1, on the reverse strand, counting down.
TTCGGACGTGAGCGAGGCCTTCTCGAGTTTGTACTCGCGCATCTCGTCTTCGAGGTCGGCGACCTGTTCCTGTTTGCGGTCGATCTGGACGAACGCCTCTCGCCGAGTGGATTCGGCCTCCTCGATCCGCTCGGTCGTCGCCTCGATGCGATCCTCGAGGCGGGAGATTTCGCCCTTGACGGATTCGATCTCGCTTTTGATCCGCAACTGCTCGTCCTCGCCCTTGCGCTCGATTTCGGCGTTGAGATCCTCGAGGTCCTCTTCGAGCCTGAGTACCGTCCCCTGGCGCTCGTCGAGTTCGCGCTGGAGCGCTTCGAGGTCGCCCTCGAGGCCGTCGATCTTCTCCTCGACGCCCGCGAGTTCCTCGCGCTTGTCCTCGAGTTCGCTCGCCTTGAGATACCCCTCGTACTCCTCTTTTTCCTCGCGGAGTCGGCGGTAGCGAAGCGCCGTCTGGCGCTCGTCCTCGAGCTGGGCGAGGCGGTCGCGCTTCTCGCCGATGCGCAACTCGGCCTCGTCGATGCGTTCCTGAACGATCTCGAGTTCGCCGAAGGCGTCCTCCTTCTTGGCGTCGAACTCGGCGACGCCGGCGATTTCGTCGATGATCTGGCGCCGGTTGTACGGCGTCATGTTGATGATCTCGGTGACGTCGCCCTGCATGACGACGTTGTAGCCCTCGGGGGTGACGCCGGCCTGGGCGAGCAGGTCCTGGATGTCCGAGAGGTTGACCGAGCGGTCGTTGAGATAGTAGTAGGAGTAGTAGTTGTCCTCGGTGCGCTTGATCCGACGACGGATGCGGATCTCCTCGCAGTCGCCGACGTCGTCGCTGCCGGCGGCGTTGACGACCTGCGAGCGCGTCAGCGTCTCGTCGCTATTGTCGAGGATGACCTCGACGATCGCTTCGCGCGGGCCGGACGACTCTCCTTCGCCGTCGTGGCCCGGGTTGTAGATCAGGTCGGTGAGTTTCTCGGCCCTGATCCCGCGGGTGCGAGCCAGGCCGAGTGCGAAGAGGACGGCGTCGATGATGTTCGACTTGCCGGAGCCGTTCGGGCCCGTGACGACGGTGAAGTCCTCGTAGAAGGGGATCTTCGTCTTTCGGCCGAAACTCTTGAAATTGTCCAGGACGAGCGCCTTGATGTGCATTCGAGATCTCCGTAGAGCGGGCGTCGACCGCCGACGTGAGTCGGGCGAGTCGACGAGTTATGCGACAATAATGTCGTCGGTACCTGAGTCTTCTGGTTCGCCCTCGAGCGCTTCGTCTTCTTCCTCGACGCCGTCGGCTTCCGCGGCCGCCTCGGCGACGTCGTTCTGGGCGGCTTCCGGCGTCTCGTCGCCCTCGGTCTCGGCCTCGACGTCAGCCGACTGGCGTCGCTCCGGGACGCGCGTCGGGATTTCGGTATCCAACTCGGCCTCGAGCACGCGGATCCGTTCTTTCGATTCGACGAGTTCTTCGGTCAGTCCCTCCACGGTGGACTCGAGTTCCTTCACGGTCGCCTCGAGTCGCTCGACGCGGTTTTTCGGCATACCTACTAGGGACTGTTCTCGATACTTAAACGTACGTCAGACACGTATATCTTCACTGATATAAAAATGGGTTCGCTGGCGGTGTTTCGCTCGAGTGTCAGTACAGTCCGACCGCCTCGATCTGCTCCTGGTATCGGTTGCGGATCGTCACCTCGGTCACCTGCGCGACGTTGGCGACCTCTCGCTGGGTCTTCTTCTCGTTGCAGAGCAGCGAGGCGGCGTAGATGGCCGCGGCAGCGTAACCCGTCGGCGATTTTCCGGAGAGAAGCCCCTTCTCGGCGGTGACGTCGATGATCTCGTTGGCCTTCGCCTGGACCTCCTCGGAGAGCTCGAGTTCCGAACAGAATCGGGGAACGTACTTCTTCGGGTCGACGGGCTCCATGCCCAGGCCGAGTTCCTGAGCCACGTAACGGTAGGTACGACCGATCTCCTTGCGGTCGACCCGCGAGACGGCGGCGACCTCCTCGAGGCTCCGCGGGATGCCCTCGATTCGGCAGGCGGCGTACAGCGCCGAGGTGGCGACGCCCTCGATGGACCGCCCGCGGATGAGGTCCTCCTGGAGCGCTCGGCGATAGAGCATGCAGGCGACCTCGCGGACGGATCGTGGAATGCCCATCGCCGAGGACATCCGGTCGATCTCGGAGAGGGCGAACTGCAGGTTGCGCTCGCCCGCGTCCTTGGTCCGGATGCGCTCTTGCCACTTGCGCAGGCGATGCATCTGACTTCGTTTCTCCGAGGAGAGCGAGCGGCCGTAGGCGTCCTTGTCCTTCCAGTCGATGGCCGTCGTCAGCCCCTTGTCGTGCATCGTCTGGGTCGTCGGTGCGCCGACACGCGACTTGCTGTCGCGCTCGGCTGCGTTGAACGCCCGCCACTCCGGCCCGCGGTCGATCCGGGATTCCTCGACGATCAGCCCACACCGCTCGCAACTGATTTCGCTCCCCCCATCGCTCGTGACGAGCGACTCGGACTCACACTCCGGACACTGTTTGACCGTCGACTGAGTCGAGTCCGTTTCTTTCGTCGCCGACGTCGCGGATTGCTCTCGTTCGCGGGTGGGGCGTATCATCGGATATCTCCCTGAATGCGACGGGGAGGGTTAAGCCCTCTGTCCGGTCTTCTGACAGTTACTCGCCGAAACTCGCTCGTTTCCGCTCTCGAACTGTGGCCGCCGACTGCTCCTCGAGTCAACTGCCCTCGCAGCTCAAACGATACACGTGGAACCGACGGATTCGGCGAACTGACCCCGCAAACCCTCGTCTCCCAGGGACTGGGAACGCGAGCCAGGCTTAGGACCGTGTCGCCCGAAGCGAACGTATGGTCATCGCCACCGATCAGCACCGACGATCCTCGCCCCCGACGACGTTTACGGATCGCGCAGAGCGATCGATCACCGTCGACGCGTACGCTGGCGGCCGCGAACCGCTGGTCGAGATGTACACCCACTTCGACGACGAATCGCGATCACAGGGGCTTCCACCGCGGGGCGAGCCCCGGGTACGCGAGTGGATCGACGGACTCCTGGACCAGGGGCTCCACGTCGTCGCGCGCCATCGAGGCGACGTGGTCGGTCATGCCGTCCTGGTTCCGTTCGACGACCGGGCCGAGCTGGCGATCTTCGTCCGGCCGGCGTACCAGTCGGCGGGGATCGGGACGCAACTCATCGGTCGTTTGCTCGAGTACGGTCGGGAAAACGGCGTGACCAACGTCTGGCTGACCGTCGACCGGAACAATCGCATCGCGATGAACCTCTACCGATCGGCCGGGTTCGAGACGACGGCGCGCAACCGTGGCGACTACGAGATGGAACGGTACCTGTGAACGCGAGACGCGCGGACCCGCCCGCCCACTGCGGAATCGTCCTCGAGTACGCTCGAGATCCTCCAGGCATACGCTCGAGATAATGGTAGTCGTCGCTCGAGTCAGCATAAGAAGTCGCCAAACGAAGGGAGCGTCCGCGATGGGACTCTCGAATATCGCAGCGACCTCGGCTACAGGTTTGTCGTCGCCTCGAGCGCGATGTCGATCGCTCGAGCGACGTTGTTTTTGGCCTTCTCGGGCAGTTCGTTGTCCTCGGTGTCGGTCCCCTTCTGGGTGCCCTTCACGAGGTTCCCGTCAACGGTGCAGATGGCGCCGGCGCGGAGCCCCTTGCGTCGCGCGAGGGTGAACACGGCCGCGGCTTCCATCTCGACCGAGAGCAGGTCGGCGGCCTCCCAGTTCTCGACGTACTCGTCCGTCTCGGCGTAGTAGGCGTCGTCGCTGGCGATGGGGCCGACGTGGACGTCCTCGCCGTTTTCCTCCGCGCCGTCGACCAGCGCCGTGAGAACCTCGTAGTCCGGCACGGCCGGGTACTCCACGTCCTCGTAGCGTTTCGAGGTGCCCTCGTTCTTGGCGGCGCCGGTCGCGACGATCATGTCGCCAATCTCGATCTCTTGCTGGAGAGCACCGGTCGTTCCGACGCGGACGAACGTCTCGACGCCGACGTTCGACAGTTCCTCGAGCGCGATGGCCGCCGAGGGGCAGCCGATGCCGGTCGAACAGATGGTCAGTTCGCGGTCGTCGTAGACGGCGTTGACGACCTTGTACTCGCGGTTCTGAGCGATCGTCTCGGATTCGTCGCAGTGACTCGCGATGCGGTCGACGCGTCCCGGGTCGCCCGGAATCAGCGCGATGTCGTGGACGTCACCGTCGTCGACGAGCAGGTGCGGTTGGGTTGCCATGGACGGCGATTCTCGGACCGGCCGCAAAAAGGTCGCGTTCCGTCCGGCGGAAGCCGATCGGTTCGTGACGCCACTCGAGATAGAGTTCCTCGGGCTCGGAAACCGGTGCTCGGTGATCGGACCTCCCCAGTACCGACGACTCGAGAGCCGTGCCATTATCTGACGCCGACGCTCGGAGCGCTCGAGTTCAGATTGTGAGCCGCCGCTCCCCCTTACTGTCCTGCTGGCTGCTCGGTCCCTTACTCGCCGTCGCTGCTCGCTATCGCCGCCCGTCGTATCGCCGACACGATTCGTCGCACAGAGTTCCACTGGGCGTAGGCGGTGAGCTTCGGCGTACGCGCGGTTACGACGTAATCTCTTGTCGCTCGTCGTCGGGCGTGACGTGAATGGACGTCGACGTGATGACGACCAGCCCGTCGGGGAGATCGATCGTGATTCGGCCCGCTTCGCGAGGCGTCCCGTCGTGCCTGTCTGCGAACAGCGCATCGAGTGCCTCCGGGTCGACGTACTCGTACAGCTGTGTCGACGACGAAAGTACCTCTTCGGCCCTGTACATCGCAATTGCGGACGCCGTGGCCACGCTCAGTGGCTCGTCGTCGTCCCGCTCGTACCGAACGTGATGTCGTGCCCCAGTCCCCCGGGAGCGAACGGCCCCTACTGTTCGTTCGTTCATGTCTATCAGGTATACGTCTCCGTGACGCTACTCGAGTTGCCAACGACTAACGCCATATAACTACCGTCAGACACCACTGTCTGCAATAGTTTGGTAGTGAAGAACGTGGTAAAAAGTGGCACGAAATCAGCGGGTGCGGGCGTCGTCGAGTAGCGCCTCGACTGCATCAACCGTCGGCGCACACCGTGCCCCCTCGACGCTCGCCGCGAGCGCGCCACAGGCGTTCGCGAACTCGAGGATCCGTTCGACGTCGTCGGTCTCGAGGTACGTCGCGAGAAAGCCAGCCGCGAACGCGTCGCCGGCACCCGTCGTGTCGACGGCTTCGATGTCGAACCCGGGGTGGTGAACCGATCCTCCAGGCGTGTGGACTTCGGCCCCGTCACTGCCGTACTTGACGGCCAGGATACGGTCGCTGAAGTCCGACGTGGGGTAGGTCTCCTCGATCATCGCCTCGACCTCCCGGTCGTTCGCGAAGATCACGTCCGCGTGGGCCAGTGCCTCGTCGTAGTCGCGTTCGGCCAGCCGCCGTCCGGGATCGATGCTGACGGTCACGCCGGCGTCGCTGGCAAGACTGGCGAGGCGGCCGGCCGTATCCGGTCGCTGGCTCGTCAGGTGCACGTGATCGACGCGCTCGATGCGGTTTGGGTCCAGATCGGACGGCCGAACGGCCTCGTTGACCCCGTCGTTCCCGAGGACGGCCACCTCGCCGTCGTCGTCGACCAGGATGTACTTGACCGCGGTGTCGGCGCCCTCGATGATCCGAACGCCCTCGAGATCGACGCCCGCGGCCTCGAGTTCGCGCCTGGCGAGGAGGCCGTTGTCGTCGTCGCCGACGCTCCCGACGAGGCCGGCCTCGACCTCGAGGGTGGCGAGCGCGGCGGCGACGTTCGCGGCGCTTCCGCCGCCGGACTGGCGTTGCGAGCGGATGGCGGCCTCGCCGTCGGGTTCGGGGAAGCGGTCGACGCGGAGGGTGACGTCCCAGTTGACGTGGCCGGCGGTGAGTACGGTGACCATTCGACGATGGCGGAGAGACGAGAGCCGGTCAAAAAACGTTGTCGTCTCCTCTCGATCTGTGAGCGGTCGTCGGGTTTCTCGCTACACGGGCGTTCGTCATGTTTTCTCGGTCACTCGAGCAGTTGTCGGGTTCACTCAGTTACTTGAGCGGTCGTCGGGGCTTCTCGATTAACTCGAGCCAACCCGCCCTCACGCCCCCACGCCCACGGTAAACAGGAGGACGTTGTGGACACCGGGACCGAGTCCGACGGCTGCGATCAATCCGAGGACGATTCGGGCCTGGCGGGGCTCCTCGCGAACGTACTCCTCGAACAGCGAGACGATGATCAGCGCGAGGACGACCTTCACGAGGACGAACAGCCAGCCGCCACCGATGTACCCCGCCGTCGGGAGCATCTCGCCCACCTCGAGGATGAACGCCGAGGCGGGGACGTCCTCGCGGACGCCGAGGACGTCGTAGCCGATCGCCGTCGACACGCCGTCGAGGGCGTGGGCGAAGACGACCAGCGCGCCGGTCACCCCCGTCACGGCCGCGACGTCGGTCAGCCAGAGGCTGAGGGCCACCCAGGCGATGGCGGCGACGACGCCGGTGACGACGACGGTGATCACCGGCCAGAAGGGTTCGAATGTCCCCATCTGCCAGCCGATCAGCACGGTGAACGTGGCGAAGACGACGGCGAAGCCGGTTCCGACGATGCCGACGAAGCGTTCGATCGATCGTTGCAAGCCGGCGGCATACAGAAAGCTGCCGGCGATCCAGGTCAACCCGGCAACCGTCGCCGTGGTCACGTACACCGTCGGCGCACTGAACAGTGCCTCGAGGCTCGCGGGAAACTGCTCGAGCTGGTACAGGACGTACAGCGTCGACCCCAGCATCATCCACGGGACGAACGCCATCACCGTCTCGTCGGTCACCGGCGGCGCCAGCACCCACAGGAGCGCGACGGTCCCCAGAAGCACCACCGCCAGCGGCACCACCACGTACCACGGCGGCAAGACGAATCCCTCGGGTACTACCATAGCACTACTGGGACAGACCAGCGTGAAACAATTTCCGGTTATCGGCGACGTTCGGCCGTAGCGCGGCCTCAGACCGCCCAGGGATCGGTCGTCGTCTCGCCGAAGAGGTCGCGCATGAGCATCACGATGCTCTCGGGCGGGTACTGCCCGTGCTCGGTGACGATGGCGTCGACGTGGCGGGGCGGGGTCACGTCGAACGCCGGGTTCTCGACGGTGAGGCCGTCGTCGGGAACGTCGCCGTCGGCCGCGACGTCCGCGTAAGCCGTCTCCTCGAGCACTTCCCGCTCGTCACGCATCTCGATTTCGACGGTGTGGCCGGTCATCGTGTCGGGGTGGAGTTTGATCGACTGGGCGGCGACCATCACCGGCACGCCGCGCTCCCGGGCGTTGACGGCCAGGCCGCTGGTGCCGATCTTGTTGATGACGCTGCCGTCGGCGGCGATGCTGTCGGCCCCGACGAGTACGTGGTCGGCCTCGTCGAGGTACCGGCGGGCGGCGTTGTCGACGATCAACGTGACGGGGACGCCCATCGAGCGCAACTCACTGGCGGTGATGTGCCCCTGGAGGCGCGGCCGGGTCTCCTTGACGATTGCCTCGATGTGCTTGCCGTCCTCGACGGCGGCCTCGACGCAGGCGAGCGCGTCCGTCGAGTGGCAGTGGGTCATGACGACGTCGCCGTCGCGTAGCCGGTTCGCGCCGACCTCACCGAGGGTCTCCTGGGCCTGCTCGAGGTCCGCCTGGAACGCCTCGGCGCGAGCGACCGTCGACTCGCGCATGGCTGCGACGGTCTCGCCCTCGACGCCACGGAGGACGTACCGCAGGGCGTTTGGCAGGCTCACCGCGGTCGGTCGCGTCTCGTACAGCGCCGAAGCCGCGGCCTCGAGTTCTTCGCGGAACGCTTCCGGCGAGTCCGCCTCGGAGCGTTCGGCCTGGGCGGCGAGGGCGGCCGCCGCGGCGTCGGCGATGGTCGCGGCGCCGCGAACCTCCATGTCGGCGATGTCGGTTGCCGTCTCCTCGACGACGGGGGCGACGTCGGGCGTCTCGTTGCTCATGGGTCGACGTTCGTCGGCCGAGGCCAAAAGTCCGCGGGCGTGGTCGGCCGCCGTCGTCTTAGGCGGACCAAAACCTATATAGGTTTAGGCTCGCCTAACACCTGCTAATGGACGTTCCCGTACAGCGTGACGACGGGCGCTCGCTCGAGCGCTCCGACGACGCGGACGCCGACTGCCTGGTGACCTGTCACGAGACCCGCCCCGGCAAAGCCGTTTTCACCGAGTGGAACAACACCGATGGCTGGATCGCGACCGACCTGACCGTCGACCTCGAGCGCTGAGTCGGTCCCACAGACGGCTCGGTGCTGCCCCCACGTCGACGCCGTCACTGCCGACTCGGGGTCGTCGAGATTCGCATCCGCCCGGACCGATTTGTGAATCGCTTCGTCACAGATCTGTCTCCCATCACTCCTCGGTCGTCTGGAACGCCCCAAACGCACACTCCAGTGAGAACATCACGATTCCCATCGTGAGAGCCTGAACGAGGGGGAACTCATCACTCAACAGAAGACCAACCGCGAGAACGCCGATACCTGCCGACATACCCAGCAGGGCTGCATACCGCACTCGAGAGAGTCCCTTCGCCCACTCGTCGGCGCGCATGTAGAGGCGAGTCACGGTGTTCATACTGACGATACGGGAACTCCAGGCAAAATATGTTGTGTAACTGATGTACATTCTCGATCGATTCGTTCGCAGCCATCTTGCTTGCAGTCGTCGTTTTTGACCGACGAACTTCGCTTCCAGCCCGTCGAGGTACGCGCAGTTCGAATCGCTACCAACGGATCAAAAACGGAGCCTATTCGGTTCCCCGCGGCCGACGACGATCCGTGATCGCAATCGTCGAGAGCCGCGCCGACCGCGCCTCGAGCCACATCTGCTCCCACCTCCGCGAGCTGAGTGACTGGGAGGAACGCGTCGATCCGGAGACGCCCGACGCCGAGGGCGGCGACACCTACTACCGCACCGATGGCGCCGAGTTGCGGTCGTTCGAAGCCCTCCATCTGGACCTCGAACGGCTCGTCGACGCCTTCGACGTCGACCCCGAGCCCGACCTGCTCGTCTTCGCCTCGCGCCACTCTGGGAACACCGGCCCGCTGCTGACGGCCCACTCGACTGGCAACTTCGGCCCTGCGGAGTACGGCGGGGAGCCGAACGCCGTCGCCGAGGCGGCGCCGAACGCCCTCGCCGAACTCCTCGAGGCGTTCGACCGCCACGCGCCCGAGGGGTACGACACTGGCCTCGAGTGCACCCACCACGGCCCGACCGACGTCGGCTGTCCCTCGCTGTTCGCGGAACTGGGAAGCGACGACGCACAGTGGGACGACCCCGAGGGTGCTCGTGCCGTCGCGAAGGCCATTCTCGAGTTGCGGGACATCGCCCCGCACCGGCGACGGACCTTCGTCGGCTTCGGCGGCAACCACTACGTCCCCCGGTTCGAACGGATCGCCAGGGAGACGCCGTGGGCCGTCGGCCACGTCGCCGCCGACTGGGCACTCGAGGCGATGGGCGACCCGGCCGACCACCGTGAGGTTATCGAGGCGGCGTTCGACGCGAGCGACGCCGATCACGCCGTCCTCGACGGCGAGTGGCCCGCCCTCGAGGCCACGATCGAGGACCTCGGCTACCGCGTCGTGAGCGAAACCTGGCTTCGCGAGGTCGGCGACCGGCCCCTGGACCTCGTCGACGCGGTCGAGTCCAGACTGGGAGCCGTCGACGACGGCGTTCGCTTCGGGTCCAGCCGAGCGGACGAATTCGCGGTCGTCGAGCTGCCTACGGAACTGCTCGAGGCCGCGGAAGCCGTCGACGCAGAGGCCGTTCGAGCGAGCCTCGAGTCCACTGCGGTCGCGTTCGAGACGCGAAACGGCGGGAGCCGAGTCGGGGGACGAGCCGCCTTTCCCGCTACCTCCGCCGCTGGTGAGGGCCCGCTCGAGTCCATCGTTCGCACGGCTGCGGCGGTACTCGAGGACCGCTACGAGGCCGTCGACGTCCGCGAGCGAGCCGTGGTCGTCCGCGAGGTGGCCTTCGATCCGGCGCTCGCTCGCGAGGCGGGCGTCCCGGAGGGCCCGAAGTTCGGACGACTGTCAGCGGGTGAGGACGTGACCGTCGATGGGCGGCCCGTTCGGGCCGAGGACGTCTCTCGAGAACGGAGCAAATCGTTCCCGTGGAACCGTCTCGAGGACGAGAAGTAACGATCAGTTACGGGGTTTCTTCTGCTGGTACATCAGTGACAACCTGATTATGTGTAAGAATCCATTACTATGTCTGACGTCTGACTGACGCATGGGGGAAAGATAATAATACTCCATCCTCTAGAACGGAGCAAGAATGGACTCAATTGTCGAAAATGCCATCGACGAGGCCGAGGAGGACGCCGCCGAGGGCGTCCCCGGGGCCGAGGAACCCCACGAGGGCGGGGCCGACGCTGGCGCGAACTCCGGAACGATGACCGACGACGAACTGCTCGACGTGCTCGACGACCTCCAAACGAACATCACGGTCGTCGGCTGCGGCGGTGCGGGCGGCAACACCGTCGATCGGATGAACGAGGAGGGCATCCACGGCGCGAAACTGGTCGCCGCCAACACCGACGTCCAGCACCTCGTCGAGATCGACGCCGACACCAAGATCCTGATGGGCGAGCAGAAGACGTCGGGCCGCGGCGCCGGCTCGCTCCCGCAGGTCGGCGAGGAAGCCGCCCTCGAGAGCCAGCAGGACATCTACGACGCGATCGACGGCGCCGACATGGTGTTCGTCACGGCCGGATTGGGCGGCGGTACCGGCACCGGTTCGGCCCCCGTCGTGGCCAAGGCGGCCCGCGAGTCCGGCGCACTGACGATTTCGATCGTTACGACGCCCTTTACCGCAGAGGGCGAGGTCCGGCGAACGAACGCCGAGGCCGGCCTCGAGCGCCTGCGGGACGTCTCCGATACCGTCATCGTCGTTCCGAACGACCGACTGCTCGACTCGGTCGGCAAACTCCCCGTCCGCCAGGCGTTCAAGGTCAGCGACGAGGTCCTGATGCGCTCGGTCAAGGGTATCACCGAACTCATCACCAAACCCGGTCTGGTCAACCTCGACTTCGCCGACGTCCGCACCGTGATGGAGCGCGGCGGCGTCGCCATGATCGGTCTCGGGGAGTCCGATTCAGAGGCGAAAGCCGAGGACTCCGTGAAGACAGCGCTTCGATCGCCCCTGCTCGACGTCGACATCTCCGGCGCGAACTCCGCGCTCGTCAACGTCACCGGTGGCAACGACATGTCCATCGAGGAGGCAGAAGGCGTCGTCGAAGAGATCTACGACCGGATCGACCCCGACGCCCGCATCATCTGGGGGACCTCGATCGACGAGACCCTCGAGGGCTCGATGCGCACAATGATCGTCGTCACCGGCGTCGAATCCCCGCAGATCTACGGCCGACCGAACGGCGAGGCCGTCCAGCCCGAGGGCGACGACATCGACTTCGTCGACTGACCCGTCGATTTCCCGCGTTTTGTTCCGTCTAATAGTCGATTCTGGGGATACCGATTCGGCTCTCTGAGATTCTCGAGCGGAGGTCGAGGCCACCCGCCTCGCGCTTCGATCGTTTCGTCCCCGTTCTTCGCTCATACCGTACCATTCCCATCCCCCGTTCACGCCGTGAATTCGTCTCATCGAGTGAGTACAATATCCTCAGGAGCCAACGATCGGTCCATGCAATCACGTGCGAATCGCGTCCTCTCGAGGCGACGGCTTCTTCGGACCGCAGGCGTCACCACGGCCCTCGTTCTCGGCGGCTGTCTCGACGACGTCCCGATCGGAGACGCACAAGTCGACGACGATGGAGCCACCGGTGACGACGACAGCGACGGGACCGACCCGGGAGACCGCTCAACGGACGGCGACGCGAGCGACGCGTCATGGAATCCCTTCGAGTTCGACCGTCCGATCACCTACACCTACGAGACCTACTCGACCGACGAGGGAGCGGGAACGCTCGTCTGGGACGTCACCGACGTGACCGACGACGAGGCGACCGTCACGCTCGAGTACGAGACGACCGACACCCAGTTCGAGACGACCGTCAGCGGGACGAAGGAGGACCTCCAGAGCGACCTGATCCTCACCCCAGCGGGCACGTTCGTCCTCGCGACGCTCTTCTCGCCCACGATGGGGTACTACGAGGGACGCACGCTTTCAGTCGGCGACGAGTGGTCGTACTCCTCGCCGGACGGCTCAGTGCGATTTGCGATCACCGAACGGCGAACGTACGCGGGCGTCGAGTGCTACGCCTCCGTCACCGAGGTCGACGGGCGGCCCGTCCACGAGGGCTGTTTCGCACCCGACCTCGGACTGGCGCCATACACCGTCTACTACGACGAGAACGGCGAACGAACCTTCGAGTTAGCGCTGGTCTCCATCGATACGTAGTGTTGGAGGACGGCTCGAGTCTCGAGTCGCTTTTGTAGACTATTCAGACGAGACGGTCTGCATCTTCCCGATAGCGATTGAACACCTGTTCTCCCCACGCGTACGCGTCCTCGTTATCGGTGTCGACGAACACCTCGAGGAGCCCCGTCTCGTCGTCGTACCCTCCGATTCCGACCCGATCGTCGAACAGCGCGAGACCGAACGGGACCTCCTCGCGGACCCAGAGCGTGAAGTTGTCCCGCTCGAACGCGTCGGTCGCGAGGTCGGTGTACTCGGTCGCTAGCCGTTCGACGACCGCCTGGTCGTAGACGAGTTCGACCGGCAACCCGTCCGCGATGCGGTCGTAGACGTCCTCGACGTAGGTTGGCGAGACAGACGTCGTGTCGAACCCGCGGATCGCGGAGGTGTCCTCGAGCAGTTCGATGAACCGATTCAGCGGGCGGTATGGATCGTGGGGCTCGACAGTGGTGACGGTCGCGTCCTCGAACCACGCGAAGTCGATAGGCGCCGATGGCGCGGCGGCCGTGACCACGTCGTACAGTGGAGCCAGTCGGTGCGTCTCGGCGACTGTCGACTGGTAGGTCGCGGTGGCTCGTCCCAGTGCCTCGCCGAACTGGGTTAGTGTGTACCCACGCGGCGTCCGTTGGATCCAATCCTTCTCCCGGAACGACGCGAGAATTCGATGGGCGGTCGCCGGCGAAACCTCGAGCGCTGCGGCGAGTTCGGGTTTCTCGAGGGGTTCGTCGGCCAGTACGTCGAAAACGTCGTGTCGCCGGATCAGTTCGACGAGCACGTCCTCGGTGTTCGCTTCGGCCGAACGGGTATTCATTAGTAGTGTATCATATTCGTGGTATAAAACCTTTTCAGCGGATAAAATCCGGTCAGGAGGAGAGTAGAGAGAATCGGCGCGTTGAGGGGCTCCTATCTCGGCCGATCGGTACGATGGGTGGTCCCTCGAAAATACTGCTTTCGGAGCCCCTGCTCCGCTCAATCGTCCGCCGGGGCCGTATCGCTCGAGCCACCGGTTTCGAGATCGGCCTCGATGCTCGGCGGATACTTCCCACGCTCGAGTCGCAGATCAGACTGGGGTCGAGCCATGCAGGTCAGCGCGTAGTTTTCCGCCTCTTCCTCAGTCAACCCGCGGGCCGCCGGCTGAGTGACCTCGCCCTCGAGAATCTCCGCCGAACACGCCAGGCACATCCCGACGCGGCAGGAGTACTCCTGGGCGATTCCTTCCTCGAGACAGCGACTGAGAATCGTCTGCGTGTCGGAGCAGGTGATCGTCTCGCCTGTGCCGACGAATTCGACGGTGTACTCGGTCATACTGGCCGGTACGAAAGACCGTACTAAAACTCTTTATCCCTCTCTGTCGTTTTCCTCCCGACAGAATCGGGGACGGCGACACTCCAGAGCGGTCGACGGCGCACGAAAAACGTTTTCTTACCCCGGTGTGGAGAGTCGAGTTATGAGCAGCATGGAGCAGTCGGCCGCGACGACGGGCCAACGCGAGCAGTCGCCGGACGTGGTCGTCGTCGGCGCCGGCACGGCAGGGTGTTACGCCGCCGCAACCGTCGCGAAGGCGGGCTACGAGGTGATCGTCCTCGAGCGAAAATCGGAGAAAGAAGCCGGGCACATCGCCTGCGGCGACGCGCTGAAGGGCGCGGACGCGTTCCCCGAGGCGATCCCCAAGTCCCAGCTCGAGCCGGCGTTCACCAACACCGAGGTGACCCACGGTCGCTTCGAGATTCCGCACGAGGACACCGTCCTCGAGATTCCGGTCCCCGGGGAACTCGCAGTCGTCGACCGCTGGGAGTACGGCCGCCGGATCATCGAGGGGGCGAAACATGCGGGCGCGACGTTCCACTACGACACCGTCGTCCAGGACGTGATCCAGGCGGACAACGGACGGGTTACGGGCGTCCGGGCGATGTCCCGCGGCGATCCCTACACCTACGAGGCCGACATCGTGATCGACGGCGCCGGGTCGCTCTCGCTCCTGCAGGACAAGGTCGATTTCTCGGACTCGACGTTCGACACCAACGTCACCTACTCACAGTTCTGCTCGGCCTACCGGGAAATCGTCCACGTCGAGGAGCCCGTCGAGTGGAGTGACGCCCTCGTCTTCAAGCCGACCGAGCGCGCCGCGGGCTACCTCTGGTACTTCCCCCGAACGGACACTGAGATCAACGCCGGACTGGGTTTCCAGATGACCGAACAGCCGATGAAACTCGTCGAGGACCTCAAGCGCGACCTCCGGAACCGACCGGAGTTCGCCGGCGCCCGCGTCGAGGACAAACTCGGCGCCGCCCTCCCCACCCGACGACCCTACGACTCCGCGGTGCACCCCGGCTTCATGGCCGTGGGCGACGCCGCCGGCCACGTCAACCCCACCACCGGCGGCGGCATCGCCGGGGCCGCCTACGCCGGGAAATACGCCGGCGAGCAGGCCATCGAGGCGATCGAAGACGGCGACGTCAGCGAACACGCCCTCTGGGCGTACAACGAGCGCGTGATGGACCACTACGGCGCCCGCTACGCTGCTCTCGACGTCTACAACATCCTCTCGACGGCCGTCGACGTCGACGACCTCATGGGCCTGCTCGCGGCGATGCCCGGCGACAAGCTCGCCGAGGCGCTCTACTCGGGGAGTACGGACATCGGCATGAAACTCAAGCTCGAGGCGCTGGTCAAGAGCCGTGGCCACTGGGGGACGATCCTGAACCTCTACCGGACGAAGCGCCGGGCCGACGAGGTGCTCGAGCAGTACGAGGGATATCCCTCGCGACCCGACGCGCTCCCGAACTGGCAGCGCCAGCGCGACGACCTGATGGAGACGGTGTACGAGACGACGGGTGCGGATCCCAAGTACTAGAACCCACCTTTTACGCTGCGGTCTGTCACGACGGCTCGGAGCCGTCGTGACGTCCCTCGGTAAAAGCTGGACCAAAAACACTCCTCCCTCCCGTTGGTCGGTCGTCGGCCCGCTCGCTCACTTCGTTCACTCGCGGTGAACGTCGGTGTGGCGCCTGCCCTCCCCTGAAAAGCGCGTCTCTCGCCGTCGTTCGAGCCGCGCTCCCGGCCACCAGCCGCGCTCTCGGCCACGACCCACGAGCTCAGAATACGGCTGACTCGAGTGACGGGGCGTCGGTGCAGGTGGGTGCGTCTCAAATGAACCCGAGCAGGTCGAGGAGTTTGTCGAGATACCAGCCGTAGCGGTCGTCGTCGTCATCTTCGTCGGCGTCGTCCTCGCTCTCGACCCCGTTCTGTCCCTCGTCTTTTGTCATCGGCTGACACTTTCACGTCCGAATTGAATAGTCTGTGGGCGTACGGACGGGGGCGAGACCACGCCTGTAACGCGTTCAGAGACTTGATGTGGTTCGGCGCTCGGGTCTCAGGGAAGCCGTTCGATCGGCGACTCGGGTGGCCGAGGGGTACACACCGTCAGTAACCGACGCCGTCGTCATCGTCGCTATCTGAGTCATCCGTGTCGTCAGTCTCATCCGAGTTACCGTCGTCGCCAGAGCCACCACTGTCGTCCGGCCGCATCGGCGTTCCGTCGGGCTTGAGGACCCACCAGACGTCGTTGACGCCCTGGCCGTTCACGTCGCCCGGTTCTTCGTCAGAGGCGAAGTAGTACAGCGGCCAGCCGTCGGCGGCCACCTGTGTTTCCCCGTTGTTCCGCTCGAACGTGGTCAGCGTCGCGGAGACGTCGTCGCCGGCGGTGGGGTCTCCCTCCCCCTCGACTGTCAGCGGCGGCCACGCCGTGGCACAGTCGTCGTAGCAAGTGCTCGCCATCTCGTCCTGGGTATCCTGATCGAAGTTGTACAGCGTCAGTTCCTCCGGCCCGACGAGGATGTCGCCGTGGTCGGGATGGGACCGAACTCGAACCGTCGCGTCGGATTCACCTTCGTCGTCGGTCTCGTTTTCGTTCTCGCTCTCACTTTCGCTATCGTCGTCACCCGAATCGTCGCTACCGTCCGTCTGCGTCCCGTCCGTCGAATCTTCGCTTCCGCCGTCCGATTCTTCGTCGCCCAGGCAACCGGCGATCGCGACGCTCGAGCCGACGGCGAGCAGGACCGTTCGTCGTGGTATCGACATACCAAAACCGACGCCGATATGGTAGATGAGGATTTTCCGAACTCCGTCCAAAATTCGTCCCCAATCGCCCCGTCACGACCTCGTGTCCAATCGTCCCGTCAGGACCACGTGATGCGAACGAGGAAGGCCAGGGCGAGCGTCTCGAGGCCGCAGAGGAGCACCATTCCGAATTGGACGTCCGTCCCCGCGTTCACGAACCAGCCGATGTACCCCTCGTGGAGGCGGTAGAAGTACAGCCAGACCCCGTTCTGAACGAGGAGCAACGACGCGAACACGAGCAACCCGAGGGTGTGACTCGCGCCGTGTCGCCGGTAGCCCTGCACCCAGACCCAGCCCAGAGCCGCCAGTAGCACGACGTTCACCGCTGCGGCGACCCAGGCGATCGTGAACAGGGCGCTCATCTATCCCCACCTTTCCAGTCGACGGTTATCCGTGTTGTCCAAAATTGATCCATGATTGCGATTACCTCGCCTCCGAGTCCGGATCGACCGCCTCGAGAACAGTTTCGACGGTGTCCCAGTTCGACCGCACCTGCTCGGTGAACAGGTAGACGGCCGCGTAATCGTCGTCGGTTCGGCGGACGACGTTGTTCTCCATCAGGACGTCCAGGTGATGGCGAATCGTCGTGTAGTCGAACTCGAGGTCGGTCGCGAGCTGGTTGGCGTTCCGCGGACGCTCCTCGAGTGCCCTGAGGATCCTGACGCGCGTCGGACCCCCGCGAGAGCTTGCGAGGACGTACCACAGAACGTCTTCCATCTGCCTTCCGTTCTCACAGGAGTGTTGTAAAGTCGCTGGTCGCTGGAGTCTTCGCTTCGGCTCCACTGATCGGCTCAGGGCCGCTCGAGACTCACCTGCTCGATCGCACCCGTCAGGACGTCGACGCCGTGACGAAGGCTCGCCTCGTCCACGTCGAACGTCGAGGTGTGGTGGCCGCCGGGGTGATCCGTGCCGACGCCGACGTAACACGCCAGCCCGCCGTTCTGCTGGACCTCCCGCATCAGGAAGGTGGCATCCTCGCTCCCGCCGAGTTTGTCGCGCTCGAGGACCCGGTCGACGCCGTCGGTTGCGCCCGCCACTTCCGCAACGATGCCGGTGAGGGCCGCGTCGCTCGTCGCACTCGGCGCTTCCGCACCGAGTTCGATCTCGAGGTCGCAGTCGTGCATCTCGGCCGCGGACCTGAGTGCCCGCGTGGCCTTCTCGCGCATGTACTCCATGAGTTCGGTCGTCTCGCCGCGCACCTCCGCGACCAGGCGGGCCTCTTCCGCGATGATGTTCGCCGCGGAGCCGCCTTCGATGACGCCGGCGTTGACCCGCGTCTCCCCGTCGGAGTGACGCGGGATCGCGTACAGGTTCTGGACCGCCGTCGCGAGCGCCTGGTTCGCGTTGCGCCCCTCTTCCGGACGAGCGCCCGCGTGGGCCGGTTCGCCGTGGAACGTCGCCTCGAGGTGGGAAACGGCGAGGAAGCCGTCGATCCCGGCGACGATTTCGCCCGTCGGGTGGTCGAGCCCGATGTGCATCGCCAGCAGGTAGTCGACGTCCGCGAGGTGATCGCTCTTTGCCATCGCCTTCCCGCCGCCGATGACCTCCTCGGCTGGCTGGAAGAACACCTTTAAAGTCCCCTGAAAGTCGCTCTCGGCGACGGCGTCGAGCACGCCGATGCCGATCGTCGCGTGGGCATCGTGCCCGCAGGCGTGCATGGCCTCGTGTTCGGATCGGAACCCGTCGGCCGCGGGTTTGTGATCCTCATCGTCGGCTTCGATCCGCGGGAGGCCGTCGATGTCGACCCGGAGGCCGACCGTCGGGCCCTCGCCTTTCTCGAGGACGGCGACGGCGCCCGTGTAGCCGCCCTCGAGCGAGGCCAGTACGTCGGGATCGACGTCGTACTCGCGGGCCTGTTCGTACCAGGCGTCGATCTCGCTATCCTCGGGCAGTGCCAGGCGGTGGTCGCCGTTTATGGCTTCGGGTCCCACGTACAGGTCGAGGTCGGCCTCGAGGGACTCGAGGGCCTCGACGATTCGCGCGGTGGTGTAAAATTCCCGCCAGGCGGGCTCGGGTTTCCGGTGGAGGTCTCGACGGAGCGAGACGAGTTCGTCGTCGTGCATACGACCCTCTTCTCGGGAACAGTAAAAGGATTGATGAACGCGGCGATGTGCGTGTGAGTCAGAATTAGAACGACGACGAGAACGACGGCGAGACCGCGACGACTCCCATCGGAAATCGGAACCGGCGAAGACGACGCTCAGCTCCGGCCCTGACCGACGCCCCGGACCTGTTCGACTTCGGCCTCGATGTGCACCGAATCGGGGAAATTCTGCGAGGCGATGTTCCGGGCGAGATTGTCGTGGCCGTGAATCTCGAGTTCGCGGGTGAAGACGGTGTAGGTCCACGCAGAAAAGCGCCGGTCGTCGTCCGCGTGGAGTCGGCGGTGCTGTGGAACGGTGTACTTTTCCGGCGGGTGGGAGTGTGGTCCCTTCAGCGCGGCTCCTTTCTTCTCGGCGGTTGCCTTGATGTCCTCGACGATGCCGTCCAGGGCGGCCCGGTCCCCACTCTGGAGTCTGAGACGGGTGACGAAGGTCATGGTTGTATTATGCACTACTCCACGATGGGGACAGAAAAAGGTGCTGAGTCGCGTTCACCGGAGACGAACAGTCCGATATTCTCTTAACGTCCGGCCTGCTATTTCTGGCAATGGCAGTCGAAGCTACGAGCGCAGGCGCGATCCTCTTCCGCGACACGCGGGGCCGGCGCGAGTATCTTCTACTCAAGAGCCGCCCGGGCGACTGGGAGTTTCCGAAGGGCGGTGTCGAGGGAGAGGAAGAACTACAGCAGACGGCGATCCGCGAAATCAAGGAAGAGGCAGGTATCGAACAGTTCAGACTACTCGACGGCTTCCGCGAGGACTACGACTACGTCTTCGAGGCGAACGGGAAGACGATACACAAGACCGTCCACCTCTTCGTCGCAAAGTCGTTCGAAGCGAGTGCGGAGCTCTCGAGAGAGCACCGGGATCTCCAGTGGCGTGACTACGAGCAGGCGGTCAACACGGTCACCCAGGACGGGCCCCGCGAGATCCTCGAGCAGGCCCACGTCTACCTCGACGATCTCGAGGAAGACGGCGAGATTTAGGTCTCGCTGAGACGCCATCGAGAGCCGCCACGAAGAGCGGTTGCGCATCTCCGAGAACCGTTCAGCCACTCCGTAACCGTTCAGCGGCACGTTCGTCTGGCGACTCCGGTGTCCGCCAGCCACGGCTCGAGTAACGAGCGTTTTTGATCCCCGACCTCCTACGACGGCCGTGAACCGGGTCGCGACCGAGAGTGAGAGCGAGTTCCACTTCGAACTGCGGACCTGCCGCTGGGCCGAACGCGAATGGGCGCCAGACTCGAGCGACGCCGCCGTCCTGGTCGCCCGGCAACTCGGCACGAAGCGGCGCCGCTGGGACACCATCGTCCTCGAGTGTGATCCCGACGCGCTCCGCCATCGCGCGAAGTTCGGCGAGAAACGCCTCGACGGCGATTTGCTCCACGTCCTCCGAAATGCGCCCGAGAGGTGGACGTACTACCGCGACTGCCTCCCCGACCCTGGCTATCCGTGGCGCTACGTCCGCGAGTCGATCCACGAGGCCGACGACCGCGGAATTCTCGAGACGCGCCGGAACGGCAACCGCATCGAGATCCGACGCACGTGGCCCTACCGCGAGTGGGTCCGCCGAATCGTCGCCATCGAGAACAAGCCGGACCTCGACGCGAGCGCCGCACGCGCCCTGCGCCCGCAACTCGAGTACGACGTGGCGATGGCGCTGGCCGACGAGGTGTGGGTGGCCACTCGAAAAACGGGCGAACGGATCGAACCGGCTCTGCTCGAGCGCCTGCCAGTCGAGGCAGGCATCCTGACGCTCGATCCCGACTCGCTCGAAAACGAGGTGGCGTGGTATCCCCGGCGCCTCGACGTCGACGGGCCGGGAACGCGCATCCTGGAACGACCGGCGGGCGGCCCTCGAGATGCGTCGCCGGCACAGTTCGAGTACGTCGATCCCGAAGCCAAGTCTCGAAAACGGCTCGAGATCGCCGAGCGCGCGTACGAACGCGGCTGGCGGTCGTTCGTCGACACGATGCGTTCCGACTGTCGGCACTTCGAGTTACGGTCGGCGGGCCAGCTCCTGCCGTGGTGCGCGGCAAAGGGGTGCTGTCAGACGGCCGTGGAGTGTAGCAGTCGCTGTTCGCACGTCGAGCCCGAACCGCCGGCGTGGCGGACCCGCGGCTGGCCGATCGAGGGTGGGCCCGGCAAACGAGCGAAGGCACTGCTCGAGGAGCGGCGACGACGACGGCGCCCCGAGCTGTGAGCCGTCGTGTGTGGCCTGGATGCGGATAGCCCTCGAGTGGCACGAATTGGTATCACTGGTCGCGACTCCAGACTCGCTACTCGAGGAGTGTCACCGATGCCGGCTCAGAATGGGTCTTCATTCGACGCACTACGGCCGTGGTGAACGGACCGACGTCGCGTCGAACTCCCCGAGGAGGTACGCTTGCCCGCGATCGGTAATCCGATACCGCATCGCGTCGGAAGCGACCAGCCCAGCGTCCTCGAGCGTCTCGAGTCGCTTGTCGACGTAGTCGAGTCGGAGCGCGATTCCGAGATCGTTCAGTTCGTCTCGGATGTCTCGAGGGCGACACCGATCGGCCGTACAGAGCAGTTCGAGTATTCGCTCGTCGTTCTTCGACATCCACTCGCCCTGCTTCCTGACGGCGATCGTCATGGGCCGACCACCGTCCGACGCTCCGGCGTCCGCGTCAGTTCGTGGAAGTGTTCGTCACAGAGACACGGGACGTCGCCGTCCTCGAGTACGCTCGTCGAGACCAGCGACTGATCCCGGGTCTCTATCTGGGAGAGATACCGCGGGAGAGAGATCTGGCCGTCGCGTCGACAGAGTTCGCACTCGGTGCCGTCTCGGCGACTCGCGTACTGAAGCGTCTTGCCGAATTCGTCTTTCTCGCAGTTCATACACAGCCGACCGATTTCTGCGCCGCTGTATAGATCGATCGCAGCCCTGTTGTACCCTGCCTCATTCCCACATATTACACAATTCATACATGATCCCTGTTTCACCTTCCGGGAAAACGAGTTAAGCACCAATTTCACTTAAAGGAGGCTAGCGAGGCGAAATTGAACAAATTTGTACGTTTGTAGAGGTATTCATATGTGGTATCGATGCACACACGTCTATCGATTTCGAGTCAGAAGACGAGCGGTTCACGTCCAGACTATTACATGTTCACTTTATGGTGGTGTCTCGGTACTCGCGAGAGCAGTGACGCCGAAGTCCGCTACGTCTGGCGGTTTCTCGCTGTTCGTCCAGTAGAAAGTTTGGTTCAACAACCCGACGTGTGTCGATTTGAACGTTTTATATACCCCTTCGTTTCGTGTACTCGCTTGGCATCCGTCCGATTGTCTGTTCTGTGACCGGACGGCTCGTTTCCTCGCACAGAAAACCTCGACAATAGATCGTTACCTTTGGTGAAACCAATTTTTCGGGACGGGTGAATACCCGATCGAGTGATGTTAGAGTGACCGAGCGACGTCGACGCTCGGGCCCTACAGCCCGATTTCGCGACCGATCACGAGGTGCTGAATCTCGCTGGTTCCCTCGCCGATCTCCATCAGTTTCGCGTCGCGGTAGAAGCGCTGGGGCGCGAAATCAGTCGTGTAGCCGTAGCCGCCCAGCACCTGGACGGCGTCCTCGGCGACCTTCCGGGCGGCCTCGCTGGCATCGAGTTTGGCGAGGGCCGACTCCTTCGTCACCGACTGCCCGTTGTCGTACCGACTGGCGGCCTTGTGAGTCAACAGCCGGGCACGCTCGGTCTTGCGGTGCATGTCGACGAGTTTGTCCCGGATCGCGTCGAACTTGCAGATCGGTTTGCCGAACTGTTCGCGCTCTTTACTGTACGCGTGGGCGTGTTCGTAAGCCCCCTGGGCGAGCCCCGTCGAGATGGCCGCGATGGAGATGCGGCCGCCATCAAGGGTCTTCTTCGTCTGGTCCCAGCCCTCGCCGACCTCGCCGAGGAGGCGGTCCTCGGGGACGCGAACATCGTCGAGGGAGATTTCGCAGGTCGGGGAGGCGTTGAGCCCCATCTTGTCCCACACCGTCGTCACCTCGAAGCCGTCGTCTTCCTCGGGGTCGACGATGAACGTCGAGATGCCGTCGTAGCCCGCCCCGGGGTCCGTCACGGCCTTCACGAGCACCGACCCCGCGACGCTCGCGTTCGTGATGAACTGTTTGGTACCGTTGAGCACCCACTCGTCGCCCTCTTTTACGGCTCGAGTGTCCATGTCAGACGCGTCGGAGCCGCTGCCGGGCTCGGTGAGCGCCCACCCACCGAGGTACTCGCCCTCCGCGAGCGGGCGGAGCCAGCGCTCTTTCTGTTCTTCGGTACCGAATAGCTCGAGCGGCTTCGAGGCGAGCGAGGTGTGTGCGACGTACGAGAGCGCGACCGAGCCCGACACCCGGCCGAGTTCCTCGGCAACCACGGCGTACATCAGTGTGTCGCCGCCGAGTCCACCGTACTCCTCGGAGATGGGGACGCCCATCACGTCGAGTTCGCCGAGCTGGGCGAAGATTTCCTCGGGGAACCGGTGTTCGTCCTCGATCTCCTGGGCGATCGGCTCGATTTCCTCCTCGCAAAACTCCCGGACGGTGTCCCGGATCATCCGGTGCTCGTCGGGCAGATCGAACTCCATGCGCAATACTTGCCGACCGGCGAAATAAACGCTCCGAAGACCAGCGGGGTGGCGGACGTTGCGGGCTACCAGCCGCGGTCGCGATTCTGGTCGCGGTCCTGGTCGCCGCCTCGGTCCTCGTCGCCCTCACTTTCGCTGTCGAATCGCCAGCCGTCGTCGTCGGCATCGTCGTCCCACGAACTCGAGTCGTTCCAGTCGTCGCCGTCGGATCCGCCGTTCGAGTCGGGACCGGAGCTGGGTCCGACCGGTCCGCCCGTCCGAGCCGCGCTCCGGCGCTCGGGGATCAGATCGAGGTCCGGGTTCGTGTCGCCGAGCAGGAGGAAGCCGTAATACCGGAAGTACGAGTCGATGGGAACGCGGAGCACGAGCGCGGCCAGGAAGATACAGAGGAGACCGACGATACCGACGAGGACCGCGAGGTAGATGGCCGGGCCGCCGACGACGACGAAGATCGCCCCGACGACCACGAACGGAATCGCGACGACCACGGCCACGATGGCGGCCAGGATCCCATAGCCGAAGCTCACTACGAGCTGCAGGATCCACACAAGGATCACGTAGACGGCGTACTCCGCCAGGTTCGATCGAAGCGTCGGCAGGAATCGGCTCCAGCCGGCGAGCACGCCGCGGTCCTCGAGCACCATGATCTGGGTGACGAAGATCGTGGTGAAGCGACTGACGAGCGCGTACGCGAGCCCCAGGACGATCGCGCCGAAGACGTACAGGGCGCCGAGGGCGGCGAGTCCCGCCGAGAACTCGGTCGCGCTCGCCACCACGAACCAGATCGGGACGAGGAGGGGAACGAGTACCGCGAGCAGCAAGGCGAGTCGAAAGCCGAATAGCCGCAGGCCGTCCCCGAGGTGGTTCCGTGCGTACTGCCTGACCTGGACGGCGTCCGTTCGGAGCGATTCGATGAAGACGAACTCCATGATCGATCCGACGAGCACGTAGAGGAGCCAGAGGAGGAACAGGGCGACGACGAGGGCGGCGACGGCGTATAACACGGTCTCGAACGGAGGACCGTCGGTGACTTGCGACTCATACTCGGCCTTGAGGTCGGCGAGGGAGTCGATGTCGGTACCAGTCGCCTCCTCCGGTGCGGTGTCCGTGCCGGTCGAGGGCGCACCCGGTCCACCGAAGGTAGCCCCTCCGATGAAAAACAGGACGAGCGCCAATTTGAGCCACGTGCCGGCATTGATCGGCGTCAGTCGGTCTCGTGTGACGTCGATCGCATCGCCGAGATTATCAATCGCGTGCATGGTTTTCTGGAATTACGATTCGAGGCCGTAAAATACTGCGGTATTCGAGCGAAGAAGGGCCAGACTCCTCCGGTGCTGCTACGCTTTCACAGCGAACTGAGCACGGCGACCGGACAGGGAGCGTTCTGTATGACGTGCTCGACGTTCGGTCCGAGGAAGGCTCGACCGGAGATCGGTCGCGTATTCGATCCCATCACGATTACGTCGGTCCCGTTTCGACGGGCAATTTCAACGAGCTTCGCACCGGGATCGTCCGATACCGCAACTGTCGTCACCACCTTCGCCCCGAGTTGCCTGCCCAGTTCCGCCTCACGGTCGACGATCCGGCCCCCGACCTCGATCTCGCTCGAGAGGTTCGGATCGGCCGCAAACTGGTCGTTCGACTGCGGCCTATCGACGACGTGGACGACTTCGACCAGCGCGCTCTCTTCGGCCGCGATGGTAAACGCCAGTTCGGCGGCGTGTCGACTGGAGAGCGTGCCGACGGTCGGTAGGAGGATGCGGCGAATCGGCTCGTCGATCCGATCGGGTACTCGATCCATCGAGTACGGCGTGCTGACGACCATCGCTGGACACGGCGTCCGCTGGACGACCCGATCGACCGTCTCGCTGTACAGTGGTTCGCCGGGGTAGCCGCCGAGGCTTCGCTCGCCGAGGACGACGAGATCGTAGCCCACGTTGACCTCCTCGAGAATCGCATTCGACACGCTCGCGTCGGTCCGTCTGGTGAGGCGTCTGGGCTGGCGGTCCTGCTCGCCGAGGCGCGTCTCGACTCGAGAGAAGACGCGACCGATTTCGTCTGACCCCGTTGGCGTCGGCACCGTTTCGGACGACTCGTCTCCGCCGCGGGCGTAGTGACCAGGTCGGAGCCACCCCGGAAAGCCAGCCCGCTCACGGGTTCGTCTCGATTCGTCGGCCGGGTTCACACAGAGCAGATCGAGTTCGACGTCGAGAGTTCGAATTAGCGATCCGATCAGACGGGCGGCGTACTGGGTGTCCGCGCCGCCCTGGGTCGGCAACAGGATTCGAGTGAGGCTGTTGACGAAACTCTCCTGTAAGTACTGTTCGCGCTCGAGGCGCGTTCGTTCTTCCTCGCGCATTTCGATCTTCGGGATCGACCAGCGCATGATCGCCGGTGCCATCAGCGACGTCGCGATGGCGACCATCACGATGATGCTGTACATGTTCGTCGTCAGGATACCGAGACCGAGGCCGATGGTGGCGACGATGATCTCCATCGCGCCCCGGGCGTTCATCCCGCCGCCGATGGTCACGCCTTCCCACCGCGAGAGTCCGGCCAACCCGGAGACGCCCATGATCCCGGCGAACTTGCCGAAACAGGCCACGGCAAGGACGACGAGCCCGACACCGAGGACCGCCGGATCCGCCAGGGCGACGAGGTCCATTCGAAGACCGGCGATGGCGAAAAACAGCGGCGCGAAAATGGAGAGGGTAATCGTCTCGAACGCGTGACGAAGCTGGTAAGTGAACCGTTTGACCTGTCCGACCAACACCCCCACGACGAATGCACCGAGGATTGCCTCGAGCCCCAGGTACTGTGTAATCGCCCCTGCGGCGAGTGCGAAGATCATCAGCGTCGACAGCAGGGCGGTGTCGCTCCCGAGGACGTTGTCGACCCACCTGATCGCGCCGGCGACGAGGGGACGACCGACGACGAACGCGAGGCCGAGGAAGACCAGTACCGACAGAACGGTCGTCAGTGCCGAACTGAGGTCGACCACACCGGTTCGGGCGAGTCCGGCGACGGTCGCCAGGAGGATCCAGCCGATCGTATCGTCGACCATGCCGGCGGCGAGGATCAGCTGGCCGATGTCGCGGCGGATGGCGCCGAGTTCGATGAGTACTTTCGCGATGACTGGGATGGCGGAGATGCTCATCGCCGTGGCGATGAACAGGCTGAATACGAGGCGCTGGTCGGGAGCGGCGATGAACGGAGCCGGAAGCACCCATCCCAGCGCGAACCCCGTCGAAAACGGGACGACGATACCGCCGAGCGAGAGTATCACGGCGGTTCGCCCCTTGCTGACGATGAGGTCGATGTCCGTCTCGAGGCCCGTCACGACCAGCAGCATGATGAGCCCGATCCAGGAGATGATTTCGAGGAGGTGAAACTGGCTCTCCGAAACCGCGAACACCGACTCGTAGACACTGGGGACGACCAGGCCGAGCAGGGAGGGGCCGAGAACGACACCGGCCAGGAGTTCGCCGACGACTGCGGGCTGACCGATCGAACTGAAGGCCTCGCTGAGAACCCTGGCGACCAAGAGCAACAGCGTAAGCTGAACGATGACGAGAAGTAGTTCGTGATGCCCGATCGGGTCGATAGCCTCCATGGATTCGGTTCGGACGGTCACTGACGTCGCCGTCTCGTCACGTAATCCGCTGCGAGGGTACTTCGAACCACAGTGCTCGAGCCCGTGATATAATTGAGACGCTACAGTTCTCGCTGAGAGCCTTGAGACCGGACGGGTGTCTCGGCAGCGGTCGGCCGATCGGGGGTCGGTCGACGTGACAATCGGGACGGTGAACCTGTTCGTCCTCGATAAGCCGGTGACGGTCTACCGAGTCCGGGAGGCATTTATGATCGTCGCGTCTGTATTTCCGGTATGGACATCCGCCAGCTCGCTCGCGGGACGGTCGAGTGGGATCGACTCGAGCGAGTCGTCCGGACCCTGGCGGATCGATACGACCTCGCGGACGTTCGCGTCGACTTCTTCGAGGCCAACAACTGGCTCTCGACGCCGTGCGTGCTCGACGACGAGTACTTCGTCAAGATCGTCTCGCGACAGAACGCCCTCGTCCACGGGCTGTTGACCACCGGGCGCAACGTCGGCGCGTTCTCCTCGGGAACGGAGGGCTTTTTCGACCGATTCGAGACGCCCCGCGAGATGGTCGAACACGAGTTCGAGGCGACCCGTCGAATGCGCGAGATCGGTCTCAACGCACCGCGTCCGATCGACGCCTTCGAGGTCAACGGCCTCGGCGTCCTCGTCCTCGAGTTCCTCCCCGACTTTCGAACGCTCGACGAACTCACGGACGACGAGATCCGCGACGTCTCCTCGACGCTGTTCGAGATGCTCCGGACGCTTCACGACCACGGGCTCGCCCACGGCGACCTCCGCGCGGAGAACGTCCTCTTGCTCGAGGGGGATCTCTACTTCATCGACGCGACGAGCGTGAACGAGGGCCGGGTTCGCGAGACGAGAGCGTACGACCTCGCGTGTGCGCTCGCGATGCTCGAGCCGCGAATCGGGGCTCGAGATGCCGTCTACGCAGCCGCCAGCGTGTACGACGCCGAAACGCTGCTGTCGGCGCGGTCTTTCCTCGACTTCGTCAGGTTGCGCCCGGATCACGAGTTCGACTCGACGCAGTTGCGAAGCGAGGTCGAGAAGGTCGCCGACATCGGGTATCCCGGCGACGACTGACGACGTGTCGTGGCCGGGTTCCGCCGCTCGAGAGTCGTCGGCGAGCAGCCGCCAGGTACCACCCATTCACCCACCCACTCTCGCCGGCCTCGGCGCAGACTCGATCGGTCGCCTCGAGTAGCAGGCTTTTTCATACCGCTCGGCGAAAATATTGCCGAGCATGAGTCAAGACGACCCTTCGCAGACGTACGGCCACTACGTGGGTGGCGAGTGGACCGACGGGACCGGCGACGACACCTTCGGGAGCGAGAACCCGGCGACGGGCGAGACGCTCGCCGAGTTCCACCGCGGAACCGAGGCCGACGTCGACGCCGCGCTCGAGGCCGCCGACGAGGCGTTCGACGAGTGGCGGGAACTCTCCTACATCGACCGCGCAGAGTACCTCTGGGACATCTACCACGAGCTGCGCGACCGAACCGACGAACTCGCCGAAATCGTCACGAAGGAGTGTGGCAAGGAAATCTCCGAGGGACGTGCCGACGTCGTCGAGGCCTACCACATGGTCGAGTGGGCCGCGGGCAACGCCCGTCACCCGCACGGGGACGTCGTCCCGAGCGAGGTCGGCGCGAAGGACGCCTACATGCGCCGCAAGCCGCGGGGCGTCATCGGCTGCATCACCCCGTGGAACTTCCCGGTCGCCATCCCGTTCTGGCACATGGCCATCGCGCTGGTCGAGGGCAACACCGTCGTCTGGAAGCCCGCCGAGCAGACGCCGTGGTGCGGCCAGATCATCGCCGAGATGATGGAAGACGCCGGCGTCCCCGAGGGCGTCTTCAACATGGTCCAGGGCTTCGGCGACGCCGGGGCCTCGATCGTCGACGACTCCCGGGTCGACACCGTCCTCTTTACGGGCTCCGCCGAGGTCGGCCACGAAATCGCCGGCAAGGTCGGCGGCGAACCCGGCAAGCTCGCGGCCTGCGAGATGGGCGGCAAGAACGGGATCGTCATCACGGAGAACGCCGATCTCGACATCGCCGTCCACTCGGCGGTCATGTCGAGCTTCAAAACCACCGGCCAGCGCTGCGTCTCGAGCGAGCGCCTGATCGTCCACGAGGAGGTCTACGACGAGTTCAAGGAGCGCTACGTCGAACTCGCAGAGAGCGTCGCCGTCGGCGACCCGCTCGACGAGAACACGTTCATGGGCCCGGCGATCGAACCGGAACACGTCGAGAAGATTCACAAACACAACGAGTTGGCGGAGAAGGAGGGCGCCGAGGTCCTAGTCGACCGCGCCGACCTCGAGGCCGACGAGATCCCCGACGGTCACGAGGACGGCAACTGGGTCGGCCCGTTCGTCTACGAGATCGAGTACGACACCGACCTGCGCTGTCTGAAAGAGGAGTGTTTCGGTCCCCACGTCGCCCTGCTGAAGTACTCGGGTGACATCGAGGAGGCCGTCGAGATCCACAACGACACGCCCTACGGACTCGCGGGCGCGATCATCTCCGAGGACTACCGCCAGATCAACTACTTCCGCGACCGCGCCGAAATCGGGCTGGCGTACGCCAACCTGCCGTGTATCGGCGCGGAGGTCCAGCTCCCCTTCGGTGGCGTCAAGAAGTCCGGAAACGGCTACCCCTCCGCCCGCGAGGCCATCGAGGCCGTCACCGAGCGCACCGCCTGGACGCTGAACAACTCGAAAGAGATCCAGATGGCCCAGGGGCTCTCGGCGGACATCACGACCCAGGACGACTAGTGCTGTTCCAGACCTGAACTGCCTGGTGAAACCGGATTCGGATACCGGTTTCATCCCACAGTCGACGCTCGGGAGAGGACGAGCGACTCGTCTGACCGAACGAAAGCGTCGAACTGACGGCGCCTCTCTATTCTCACCCACGAATCGGCGAGGGAATGAGCCGTCAAAGCCCTTCTCGAGGCCGGTTTCGGGTCCTGTGCGCGTTGCAGTATAATTTACGTGTCTCGTTTACGTGTACGACCGAGAACGTCACGCGTGGCGGGGAAATCGCTTATTGCGCGTCGTACTGTAATGTTCGCGTATTAACAGGCCGCGTGACCCCTGGCGTCCACAGAACAGCCTGGCGAATAATGGTCGAGCACTGATCCACGCTCGCACTCGACGCCGGTGAATACATGCCCGAAGACGAACCCGCAATAGACGAGGAGGACTACGTCGAAACGGCACCATTACTGGCCAGTGATTCGTTTTATCGGGCGCTCTCTGAACGCCCGCGCCGGCGCGTGCTTTATTACCTGCTCGAGCGCGAGGAGTGTTCGGTCGACGAACTGGCGGACGTCCTCGCCGGGTGGGAGACGACGACCGAAACGATGGTCGCTCCCGACCGACGGCGCCAGCACGAACTCTCGCTGGTCCACAGACACCTTCCCCTGCTCTCGGATGCCGGGCTGGTAGCGTACGACAACGAGAGCGGAGAGGTCTCGCTCGCGACCGTTCCGGAGCCGGCGAAGGCGCTCGTCCGTCGCGCGATCGAAGCCGAGACCGCGTAGTCGTCGGAATGTCACCGTCGCCCCTCGAGCGGCCGATTTCGGAACCCACCACCAGCACCATCAACGGCCCATGCTCGATACCTACATCGAAGCGGTCGAACGCCGACGCAAGTGGCTCACCGTCTACAGCGACGCGGACGCGACGGACCTCTCGGACCGACTCGCCGCGCGAAACGTGACGGTCGTCCACCGCAAACTGCCGCCTCACGGACCGTCGCCGTTCGTCACTATCTACGACGGAGAGACGTTCGTCGGCGCAATCGGACTCGAGACACTGGAGCAACTGCTCGAGCCGCCGGTAATTCGCCCGACGGATCGGACGGGCCTGTCCGAGGGGTACCGCGCACTCCTCGAGGTGCTCGAGGAGACGCTGTTTACCGCCCTCGATCGCCGACAGCTGCTGGCTACCAGCCGCGAGATCGAGGACCGTGCCTTCCGGATGGGCCGGGGGACGCTACGCGTCGGTTTCCAGCGGCTGTCGGCCTTCGAGCACCAGGTGCCGCTCTACCGACGACTCGGCGAGGAAACCAACCTCGAAGTGCACGTCTACGGCCGCCCGGACTGGGAGCCGCCGTCGCTCGAGAACGTACGTTACCACCGGGACGAAGCGGGCGCCCTCGCCCCGTTCTGGTGTCTGGCGTTCGACGGCGGCGAGGACCCGATGCAGGCGTGTGCGCTCGTGGCCCGCGAACGCGAGTCGGGATTTCTCGGGTTCTGGACGTACGACCCCGGCCTGGTCGGAGAGATCCTGGAGGCGCTCGAGGCCGTCGAATAGGGTGCTCGAATCCCTCGAATAGTCGTTCGTATCGGTGGCGTGAGGTCCAGTCAGCGTCGATGAGAGATTCACTATATTTTCTATAGTTTAGGGCACTGTCTCTATAGAATCGCCTGATCGATCAACGACTACGATCGGGAACCGCCGACGGTTCGCTGATCAGGTGCCCGAAGCCGACGGAGAGCCGCCGATTCGCAGAACTTTTGCTCGAGACCGAGAAACGGGTCGGTATGACTGCACCCTGGGCGGACTGGAACCACATCCTCAAACTCGATCCCGACAAGGACCTACCCGAGGGCGTGACCTACGGCGACCTCTGTGCGACCGGCACCGACGCCATCGAAGTCGGCGGGACGATGGGGATGACCGAAGAGAACATGACGGCCGTCATCGAGGCCTGCGCCGAGCACGACGTGCCCCTCTACCAGGAGCCCTCGAACCCGAGCGTCGTCGTCGAGAACGACGGCCTCGAGGGCTACCTCATCCCGACGGTCTTCAACGCCGGGTCACCGTTCTGGATCACCGGCGCCCACAAGGAGTGGGTCCGCCTGGAGGGCGACCTCGAGTGGGATCGAACGTACATGGAGGCCTACATCGTCATGAACCCGGAGGCGGACGTCGCCACGTTGACGGAGGCCGACTGTGACCTTGCAGCGGACGACGTGGCCGCCTACGCTACCATCGCCGAGCAGATGTTCGGCCAGGAAATCGTCTACGTCGAGTACTCGGGCACCTACGGCGAGGAGTCGGTCGTCGAGGCGGCCGCGGAGAGCCTCGAGGAATCGGCGCTGTTCTACGGCGGCGGCATCCACGACTACGACTCGGCACACCGGATGGCCACCCACGCAGACGTGATCGTCGTCGGCAACCTCGCACACGACGAGGGCGTGGACGCAGTTCGCGAGACGGTAAAAGCGGCGAACGACGCCTGATCGGCGGACGGTGATCGTCCTCGAGTCACGTTCCCTCCTGGCCTCACGCGAACCCTGGACGACAAAAGGTAACCCGTCAGCCTTCCTAACTACCGTATGGCCCCATCGACGCACTCGACCAACCGCAGACGACCGCCCGGCCCCGACGGGTTGCCGTTCGTCGGGACGCAACTCTCCTTTCTCCGTCGACCCTACGAGTTTATGACCGAGACAGCCCGCGAGTACGGGGACATCGTCTCCTGGGACGACCCCATCGGGCCAGTCTACCAGCTCAACCACCCCGACTACATCGAGCACGTGCTGGTCCGAGACAACCAGCACTACGTCAAGGGGACCCTGTTCCAGAACACCCTCCGGCCGATCACCGGCAACGGCATCCTCAACAGCGAGGGTGCGGTCTGGCGGCGCAACCGCCACCTCCTCCAGCCGGCGTTTCACCCGGACCGGATCCGGGAGTACGCGACGATGATGACCGACATCGGCCTCGAGACGACCGATTCCTGGACCGACGGCGAGACGCTCCCGTTCCACGAGGAGATGTCGACGCTTACGCTCCGAATCGTCGCCCGGGCGCTGTTCGGCGTCGGCATCGACGAGCGCCTCGGCGTCGTCTCCTCGGCGCTCGACGACTTCATGCTGGCCTCCGAGACCCTCTCGCACTACATCCTGCCGCCGGGCATCCCGACGCCCTCGAGACGGCGGATCGAACGCGCACGGGAGCACCTCGATTCGCTGATCTACGACCTCATCGACGAACGGCGGGCGAACCCGACCGACAACGACGTCATCTCGAAACTGCTCGAGGTCGAGACCGAGGGCGGCGACCACCTTTCGGACGAGCAGATCCGCGACGAGGTGACGACCCTCCTGCTCGCGGGCCACGAGACGACGGCGCTCTCGCTGACGTTCACGGCGTACCTGCTCTCGACCCATCCCGCGGTGGAGCGACGGCTGGTCGAGGAACTCGAGACCGTCCTGGAGGGGGAGCCGCCGACGATGGCCGACCTCGAGAAGTTGACCTACACCGAGCGCGTCGTGAAGGAGTCCATGCGGCTGTACCCGCCGGTCCCGAGCATCGTCCGCGAGGCGGTCAAGCCGGACTTGATCGGTGGCTACGAGATTCCGCCAGGAGCGACCGTCCAGATGCACCAGTGGGTCGTCCACCGCGACCCGCGGTGGTACGACGATCCGCTGGCGTTCCGGCCCGAGCGCTGGACCGACGAAATGGAATCCGAACTCCCGAAACTGGCCTACTTCCCGTTCGCCGCGGGACCGCGCCGCTGTATCGGCGACCGGTTCGCGATGCTCGAGGCGCGGCTCCTATTGGCGACGATTTACCAGAACTACCACCTCGAGTTGGTCCCCGGAACCGAACTGGACCTGATGGCGACGATCACGGCGCGGCCCAGGAAGGAGATTCCAATGACGGTTCGGGAGCGGTAACCCACCTGGAGTCCGATGGCGGCGCGTTAGGCGTCCTCGTCCCAGTACTCGACTTCGTCCTCGAGCCGGTAGTAGCCGTGCACCGACCGTTCGTCGCGCCCGCCGGGCGGCGAACCGGCGTAGACGCCGATCTTTCCCATCTCGGGGTAGACCGTCACGTCCGGCTCGTTCATCGTCGAGAGGAGCAGGTATCGGAGCGGTTCGTCGCCGTCATTGACGATTCGATGGCCGCCCGCCTCGCTCGCCGGAAACGCCGCGAAGTCACCGGGCTCGAGCGGAACGGGTCCGTCTTCACACCGAAGTGTCCCCTCGCCGCCCAGGACGAACAGTGCCTCCTCGTTGCCGGTGTGGTAGTGGTACGGCCACGAGCGCTCACTCGCCGGGAGTTCGTAGAGACTACAGCCGAGGTCGGTGGCGTCGGCGGCTTCTGAGAGCTGTTTCCGCCGGAATCGCGCGTCGCCGCGGTCGTACTCGGTCCACTCGAGCTCAGTCACGTTGATCGGTTGCATACGCTTCGACACGCCTGGGAGAGCAAAGTAGGAAGGGGCGCTTCCTGAGCTTTCGACGTCTCGTATGACGGGTCCAGTAAGACACATATACACAGAAATAAAAACACAGATATACAGATGAGTAGCAAGACGATCAGTCTCCGCGACGAGACGTACCGTCGGCTACATCGGGAGAAACGCGAGGGAGAGAGCTTTAGCGACGTCGTCGACCGACTGCTGCTCGAGGAAGACGGGAACCCGCTTCGTGAACTGATCGGACTCGTCGATGACGATGAACTCGAGCGCGTTCGTCGTCAGTCGAAGACGTTCCGCTCGAGTGTAGAACGGCGATTCGACGGTGACGAGGCCCTCGAATCGGACGCGGATGAGGACTCGTAGATGGTTCTGCTTGACAGCTGTTTCGTCATCGACCTCTTCGCCGATGACGCTGGAGCCATCGCCAAACTCGACGAACTCGATTGGCGAGATGCCTCGATGTCGACTCTGACGGTCACTGAAGTCGGGCGTGGCCTCCATAACTCGAAACGCGACCGCTTTCAATCGGTCGTCGAACGCGTCGACGTTCTCCCGTACGGACTCGAGGAGGCGACTCGAGCGACGACCGAGCATCGTCGACTCCTTCGGGAGGGCCAACCGATCGGTGCGGTCGATACGATGATCGCAGCGACAGCGATCGAAGCGAACAAGCCTGTCGTCACGCGGAACGTCGCGGAGTTCCAGCGTACGAATGCCGAGGTCACGCCGTACTGAACGCACTCCAGCGAGCGCGAAAGATTGCGCTTAAGTCCCGCCTACGAGAATCGGTGGGTATGCAGGACCGAACCTACACGGCAGACGCCGAGCCAGGCGACCACGTGACGGTCGCCGGCTGGGTCCACGAGGTACGCGACCTCGGCGGAATCGCTTTCCTGATCCTCCGGGACACCTCGGGCAAGATCCAGGTCAAGTTCGAGAAGGACGAGATGGACGAGGACCTCGTCGAGACGGGCCTCGACGTCGCCCGTGAGAGCGTCATTAGCGTCACCGGCGAGGTCGCCGAGGAACCCCGCGCGCCCACGGGCGTCGAGATTACGCCCGAGGACCTCGAGATCGTCGCTCCCGCCGACCCACAGCTCCCGCTCGATCCCTCCGAGAAGGTCGACGCGGAGCTCTCGACGCGACTCGACAACCGGACGCTCGACCTCCGCAAGGACGACGTGCAGGCGATCTTCGAGATCCGCGCCGAAATTCTGCGGGCCGTCCGCGAGCACTTCCGCGAGGTCGGCTGTACCGAGATCACGACGCCGAAGATCGTCGCCACCGGGACCGAGGGCGGCACCGAACTCTTCCCCATCACGTACTTCGGCGAGGAGGCGTTCATGAACCAGAGCCCGCAGCTGTTCAAGCAGTTGATGGTCGGCTCCGGCCTCGAACGCGTCTTCGAGATCGGGCCGATCTTCCGGGCCGAGGAGCACAACACGCCCCGTCACCTCAACGAGGCGACGATGATCGACTTCGAGTCGGCGTTCATCGACCACCACGAGGCGATGGACGTTTGCGAGGGTACGCTCAAGGCCGCCTACCAGGCGGTCGCCGAGAACTGCGAAGCGCAACTCTCCTTGCTCGGCTACGACGACTTCGAGCCACTCGACGAGGCGTTCCCCCGCCTCACCTACGAGGAGGCCATCGAGCGCGTCAACGCGACCGGCAAGGTCGACGAGCAGCTGGTCTGGGGCGACGACCTCTCGACGGAGGCCGAGAAGGCACTCGGCGAGGACGTCGGCGGCCACTACTTCGTCACCGACTGGCCCAGCGAGATCAAGCCGTTCTACATCCAGGACCACGACGACGACCCCGACCTCTCGAAGGGGTTCGACCTGATGCACCCCCGGATGGAACTGGTCTCGGGCGGCCAGCGCGAGCACCGCTACGAGAACCTCGTCGCCGGCTTCGAACAGCAGGGCCTCGACCCCGAGCAGTTCGACTACTACACGAAGATGTTCCGCTACGGGATGCCGCCCCACGCCGGGTGGGCCTACGGCGTCGAGCGCGTCGTGATGACGATGCTGGGGCTCGAGAACATTCGGGAGGCTGTGCTCTTCCCGCGAGATCGCCAGCGTCTGAGTCCGTAGGACGAAGACCTGTGAACAGCGAGACAAGCGAAGCGACGTCTCGCCGGACCGACAGCGGCTGAGCCCGTACGGGCTCACCGAAGTCAGTCGAGCGACAGTTCACATATCGAGATTGTCACCGTCCATCGCCACGAGCGAGAGTGTCTCGATGCGCGCGAGACCGTGACTTCTCCTCTCAGAAATTGGCCCATCCTCTCAGGATTCGGTCCTCGAGGCTTCGTCTCTGGCGTTTCGAGTGGGAACCAGAACCGAAAACGGTCACCGCCGCTCGAGCACAGTCCCACCCTCTCCGACGGCGACTGCTCGACCGGGGCCGGTCGCGACACCGTAGAGGGGGCCGCTCGCGCCGGTCACGGCGTGTTCCCAGTCGGCCGTGCGGTCGGGACGATCGTAGACGCCGCCCTGGTCGTCGATCGCCACGAGGTGGTTCCCCGCTCGAGCGATGGCCGTGATCGCGTCCTCGCCGACGCGGTCGGGCGTCCACGTGGACGGGGGCGACTCGTATCGGTAGACGAAGCCGGCGTCGGTGCTCGCGTGACACGCCGTTTCCCCTCCCTCTCCCCCACCGTCGCCCTCGTCCGCCACGACGTCGGTCAGCGTCCCTTCCGCCCCGTCGATGCCGATCGCGTCGAACGTCTGGCCGCCGTCGTCGGTCCGGAACACGCCGTCGTTGGTGTCACAGCAATACCCGGTCTCGGCGTCGAGCAGGGTCACGCCGGAGAGGCTCGAGCCGCTGCCGGGCGCGACGGGTTCGGCCCACGCGAGATCGCCGTCCCGGTATCGACCCCTGACGACCGCTCCTGACCCGGTAATCAGGAGGACGGTCGCGTCGCCGGTCGCGCCCGCGGCGGCCAGACCGCTCAGGTTGTCGGTTCGGTCGTCCGGGGCGGAGAAGTCCGTGTGGCGCCCGGTCGCGATCTCGAGGCGGGCGACTGCGCCGCCGTCGCCGGCAATCCAGGCCACGCCGCCGTCGTCCGTCACGTCGACGCCGTGGAGGTCCTGGTCCTGGCCGGCGGGCCCGTGCTCGAGGACTGCTTCCCACTCGTCGTCGGTGGCTACGAGGACCGTTCCGCCGGTTCCGACGGCGATGGCGCCCGTGCCGACGGCGACGTCGTGAAGGGTGGAGTCAGTCGGGCTGTCGACGGCGGTCCAGTGTGGTTCTCCAGGACGGCTCGAGGTACCATCGCTGCCCGTATCCTCGTCGCTGTCCGTATCGGTGTCTGTACCGGTGTCTGTGTCCGTATCGGTGTCTGTACCGGTGTCTGTGTCCGTATCGGTGTTATTGCCAGTATCGGTGTCTGAATCGGCGTCTGTGTCCGAACCGGCGTCGGAATCGGCGTCCGTACCATTGCCGTCAGTGGAGGCCACGTCTGACCCGCCGGCGGCATCGGTGCCCCGCCCGGGGTCGAGCGTCTTGCCTCGCGTCGATGGCGTCGGTTCGGCGCCGGTAGACGTGCTCGTCGCCGCGTTCGGTTCAACCGACCGTGTGGACCGCGTTCGCTCGCCGCTCGAGACCGATTCGGGCCGGTCGGCACGCGGGTCGGTTTTCGACCCGGATTGAGACACCTCGTCGTCCGCCGCGATTACGGCCTCGGACCGGCGTCGTCGAGCGACGTAGAGGGCGACCGGCGGAACGACGTAACTGGCGAGCGCCAGGACGGCGAACCCGCGGTAGAAAATCGTCAGCGTACCGAACGCGGTCAATCCGGCCGTCGCGACGGCGTGGACCCAGGTCTTCGTGTACCGCCTGAAAAACGCGCCGAAATTGTCGGTCTTCGTGTTCGTGGCCATCGTGAGGGGCGGCTGGACATATTGCCCGGTTCAAGGTTCGGGGCTCGGGGCTCGAGGTTGGGGGTTCGAATGTCGGCCCGGTCGCGGCGACGTTTCCCCTCTCCCGGAAGCGAGGCAACTCGCCCAGTCGTCTACCGGTACTGGGTGCTCGGGACGGAAAAGCCACGCCCATGTGTTTGCCGGAACGGCTCCCGTTGGGCAGAATCTTCAACGTTATATCCGCCGGGCCGAAACGACGACCGTATGCGCGAGGAGGCGACGGCGTTCGTTCCCGGCCACATCACCGGCTTTTTCAGTGCCCACCCGGACGACGACCCGACGAAAGCCGGCTCTCGAGGCGCGGGGCTGACGTTGACCGACGGGGTCGACGTGACGGTGACACGGGCCGACGACCCGGCCATTTCCCTCGAGGGCGAGCGCGTCGACATCGAACCCGTCTACACGGTGCTCGAAACGCTCGAGGCGCCAGCGCGAGTCGACGTCGAGTCCTCGCTCCCGCTCGGATCCGGGTTCGGTATCTCCGGGGCGACGGCGCTGGGTGCGGCGCTGGCCGCCAATTACGTCTTCGATCGACGCCTCTCGTACAACGAACTGGTGACGATCGCCCACGGCGCGGAGGTCCAGGCCGGGACCGGACTCGGTGACGTCGTCGCCCAGGCCCACGGAGGGATTCCGATTCGGCTCGAGCCTGGCGCGCCAGCCCACAACGTCCTGGACGCGATTCCCGCACGGGCACGCGTAGAATACCTCTCGTTCGGTGGACTGTCGACGGCGGACGTCATCACGGGTGACACGGACGTGCTGTCGGCGGCCGGGCAGGAGGCGCTTTCGCTGGTCGTCGACGAACCGACGCTCACGTCGTTCATCTACGCGTCCCGTCGATTCGCCCGCGAGGCGGGACTGCTCACCGACGAGGTGCGCGAGGTCCTCGAGGACGTCGCGGCCGTCGAGGGTCAGGCGTCGATGGCGATGCTCGGCAACACGGTGTTTGCGCTGGGGACCGGCCTCTCCGACGCGGGGTACGAGCCGTCGGTGTGTGGGACCCACTCGGCCGGTGCCGTACTGAAGTGACGGATTGCGGTCATTGAAGGCGTCTCGAGAGTGGTTCGTTCTTTGATTTCATCTCGAGATGGATTCCGTTCACCGATACCATCTTGACCCTCGGGCACGTCGCCCACCGATGCGAGACCACCCGACTCAGGAACGGCATAGAGAAACGGCGACTGCTTAAGTAACGGCTGAAGCTATCAGTTCCCAGTATTTTCTCCGATACTCGAGGCCGCAATCGACGGGCTCGCCCGGTCGAGCTGTGTCGTCCGTGTGGCCGCGTCGCTCGACGGTGCGGTTCCGGCCGCGTCGTCTATGTCGTCTATGGCGTCTCCGGTCGCCGTGACGGCTCCGACCGAATCGGTGGGAGACCAATTCCGAACCGTCCAGGGTCGCGCCGTCCGTCGGTTTCCGAATATGTAATCCCAGTTATTGGTAGCCAGAAGTTTATTATGGTTGAGTGTGGTGATGCACTCGAGTTTCAGAATGTCGTCTTTCAGTGACTTTCACCAAAATTTGTTTCGACTGTACGAACACTACGTCGGCGAGCCCGATTCACCGAAGGACGTGTATGGATTCTGGGTGTTTATCGCCGGCTATCTCCTCGGCGCAGTCGGCGTCATCGTCTTCGTGGTCGGCTACACGGGACAGGTCGCCCAGTTCGAGTTCCGCGTCTCGGGCGTCCTGGCCGCCATCGGCCTCGCGCTCTGTCTCTTCGGCATCGTGCTCCTGTTA
Organism: Natronosalvus caseinilyticus; assembly: GCF_017357105.1. Lineage (NCBI taxonomy): Archaea > Methanobacteriati > Methanobacteriota > Halobacteria > Halobacteriales > Natrialbaceae > Natronosalvus > Natronosalvus caseinilyticus. The sequence continues at coordinate 3,718,073 of NZ_CP071596.1, read as the reverse complement.
CCCGTCCGGAGACGGGGGATTCAGGCGAGCGTCGTCGGCCTCTTCATCGCACTGGCGGGCGCCGCATCCTTCGGTGCCGTCTATCCCGACCACTGGTACTCACATGGCCGCGAACTGACCGTCGAAGTCGTCGGTCTCTACGCGACCGGCATCGCGATCATCGCCGGCGTAACCGCACTCGTCCCCATCGTCACCGGGCGCAAGGGGATGTTCGTCGCGGAAGAGGGTGCGACGGAAGAGCCCCCAATCATGACCGGCGACTCCCTCGAGGGCGCCCAGTTCGCCGTCTTCCGCGACGAGGAGGGCGACTGGAAGTGGCACGTGCTCCACCTCGAGGCGCTCGCCGAGAGCGTATCCAGCGCGGTCACCCGCCCGGAGACGGAGTCGGGCATCGAGAACGTCAAGTCCCAGATCGGCTCGGCCGGCCTGATGGAGCTGACGACCTCGGCGTTTCGCCTCCACGAGGACCGCGAGGGAACTTGGCAGTGGACGCTGGCTCGAGACGACGGGAGCGTCGTGGGGAGCTGCGCGAGCGAGTTCGACCGACGCGACGACGCCGAACAGTCGGTGAGCTTCCTCAAGGATCGCGGCCCGGGCGCGGACGTAATCGAAATCGAGGGGGCAGCCTTCACCTACACCGAACGGCGCGACCAGTGGTACTGGCAGCTGCTCGACGACGACCGGCGTCCCCTGGCCGAGAGCGAGGAGGGCCACGCGTCGATGGACCGGGCCGAAGCGGCAGCCCAGACGTTCGCCGAGCGGTTCGACCGGGCACGACTGCTCGACGTCGACCACGTCGGCGTCGAACTCCTCGAGGAAGTCGACGGCTGGACCTGGCGGTTCGTCGACGAGGCCGACGAGGAACTGGCCCGGTCGACGACCGACTTCGAGACCAGGCGCGCCGCGGAGGACGCCGTCGAGGCGCTCCTCTCGGTACTCGAGTCGGCGTCGGTGACTGTCGCGAGCGAGCCGACCTACGAGTGCTACGAATCTGAGGCCGAAGACGGCTGGAACTGGCGGCTGGTCGACGAGAACGAACACGTCGTCGCACACAGCCCATCGGCCCACGGGAGCGAAGCGGCGACCACCGAGGAGACCACCGCGTTCGCCGACCACGCGACGGCCGCGTCCGTCGTGGAGATCGACGACGCCGAGTACGAGATCTATCCGACCCAGCGAATGGCCGCCGCGGACGGTGGCGAACTGCAACCCGTGGACACCGCCGACACCGGGGCGGACGACACCGGAGCCGACGACGAATCGACCGGCACCGACGAACCGTCGGTGACCCAGGACTGGCACTGGCGCCTCGTCACGGAGGGCCGGGAGGTCATCGCAGCCAGCACCGAGACCCACGTCGGTGAGGACGCCGCCGAGGACGCCATCGAGCGCGTCCGCCAGCAGGCCAGCGAGGCCGACCTCATCGAGTTCGAGAACGCGGCGTTCCAGGTCTACGAGGCCGACTTCGGCGAATGGCGCTGGCGACTGATCGACGAGGACGGCAACGTGCTCGCCGACTCCGGGGAGGAACACACCTCCCGCGGGGACGCTGCCGAGGCCATGATGACGCTCAAAGAGCAGGCGCCCGAGGCCGAACTCCTCGAGATCGACACGGCCGCGTTCGAAATCTTCACTGAAGACGGCGAGTGGGGCTGGCGGCTGATCGACGAGGCCGGCAAAATGGTCGCAGAAGACCCGGCCAGCCACCCGACGCGGGCGGCGGCCAAAGAGGCCATGGAGCGCCTGCTCGCCCACCTCGACTCGAGCGTCCGGACTATGGACGACGCTATCTTCCAGACCTACGCCGACCAGGACTGGCAGTGGCGATTCGTGCTTCCCTCGGGCGAAACCGTTGCCGTGTCCGCCGAAGAGACCTCGACTCGCGACGAACTCGAGCGGGCGATCGACGACGTCCGCGAGACGGCGGCGAACGGACAATCCACGACGGTCGGCGACGTCTCCGTCCAGTTGTACGGCAGCGGGAGCGGCGAGTGGCGCTGGCGGCTCCTCGACCGCGAGCGAACGGTCGTCACCGACGCCACTCGAACGTACGACTCGCGCGGTCGCGTGATGTCCGCCGTCAAGGGCCTGAAAGCGCGTGCGGACGACGCGCCGATCTTTACCATCGACACGGCGGCCATCCGATTGACCGACGACGACGGCTGGGCCTGGGAACTCATCGATGCCGATCGGGAGGTACTCGCGAGCGCCGTCGAGACCGAGCGCACCAAAGCGGACGCGATGGCCGTCGTCGACGAGGTCAGGCGACGGGCACCCATCGCCGGTCGCGTCGACTTCGACGTCGCTTCCTTCGAACTGTTCGCCGACGAGGACGGACGGTGGCGCTGGCGGCTGATCGACGAGAACGGACGGACCGTCGCGGTCGGGTCGGAAGGCCACGCCTCGAGCGAGACCGCCCAGGCGGCACTCGAGGACGTTCGCGGGCTGATCGCGAACGCGAGCATCCTCGAGATCGACAGCGTTTCGTTCGAACTCCACCGCGCGGAGGACGGCTGGGTCTGGCGGCTGATCGACACCTACGGCGACGTATTGGCCGAGAGCACCCAGAGCTACGAGCACCGCACCGACGCTCGGGAGGCGATGATGGCGGTGAAATCGCACGCACCCGAGGGCTGGATCACGTTCACCGAGTGATCGCCGGTCGCTGAGTCAGATTTCGTTTTACTGGGAATTCTCCGTTCGGAGCGTTCGGTTCGCTCGAGGGGGATACGGTCGCCGGTCGAGATGAAGAACGAAAACGAGCGACGGCTTACGGCACGATCACGAGTTTCCCGAACACGCTGTCTTCCATCACGGCCCGCTGGGCCTCGCCGGCCGCCTCGAGCCCGTACGTCTCGGCGATCTCGATCGACAGATTGTCCGACTCGAGGAGGTGGGCGACCCCGCGAAGCGGCACGCGGAGGTCGGGCGTGTTGAACATACTCATGAACTGGTAGTTGACGTCCTTCGAGCGGGCGGCGCCATCGTTCGTGAAGCCGGGGTCGGGGCTGTTCTCCCCGATGCCGACCACCCGTGCCCCGGTCGCTGCCACGTCGGCGTCGAACTGGAGATACTCGTCGAGGCGGTGGTCGAGAATCGCGTCGACGCCGCCGTCGCTGGCCTCGAGGACGGCGTCGGCGAGGTTATCCCGGCCGTAATCGAAAACCGTCTCGGCACCGAGGTCGGCCAGGGCGCTGTGGTAGTCGGGGCTCGCGGTCGTGAGGACGCGGGCGCTCACCGCGGCGGCGATCTGGACGGCGGCGTGCCCGACGCCGCCAGAGCCGCCGTGGACGAGGCAGTACTCGGCGGGATCGAGGGCGGCGTGATCGATCAGAGCTCGCCAGGCGGTGACGGCGACGACGCCGGCCGCGCCCGCCTGGATGGCGTCGACACCGTCGGGCAGGTGGACGACGCGATCGGTCGGAATCGTGGCGTACTCGGCGTAGCTCCCCTGGGCCGTCGCGTTGCCGATCCCGGTCCCGAAGACCCGGTCGCCGGGTTCGAAGCCCTCGACGCCGTCGCCGGTCTCGACGACGGTTCCCGAGACGTCCACGCCGGGCGTAAACGGCAGGGAGACGGGTTCGTAGGAACCGTCCCGGAAGTAGGTGTCGACGGGGTTGACGCCCGCCGCGGCGACCTCGAGGAGGAGTTCGTCGCTCTCCGGGTCGGGACGATCGGCGTCGACTACTTCGAGGACGTCCGGTCCACCGTGGGTGTCGAGTCGTACGGCACGCATGTGCCTCGAGACGGCGCAGGGCGGCATAAATGGTGGCCTCCGTTCACCGTTCACCCGATCCGGGCCGGCGTTCGTGGCGGTATCGACCCCACTCGAAGCCCGCAATCGCGTCGTTTTTGTCCGACCCACTCGAGGTGACCGGTGTGAGCGACCACGAGACCGTCCCGGCGGAGGTCGAAGACGAGTCGGAGATCCCCGCGGACCACCCCCGGTACACCGACCTGGTGACCCGGCACCGAATCGAACGCGGCGTCGAGAAGGGAATCACCCACCTCCAGGGCATGCACGCCGAGGGGCGCGGAAGCGCGTTCGACTACCTCCTGGGCGAGGAGACCATCCCGAGTGCCGACGACGCCGAACGAGTGGCCGCGGCCCACCTCCTGCTGGCCGACCGTCCGGTGCTCTCGATCAACGGCAACGTCGCGGCGCTCGTCCCCGCCGAGATGATCGCCCTCGCCGACGCCGTCGATGCAGACCTCGAGGTCAACCTCTTCAACCGGACGCCCGAGCGCATCGACGCCATCGCGGGCCACCTCCGTGAGCACGGTGCCGAGGACGTCAAGGGGATCGAGGCGGACGCCCACATCCCGGGCCTCGAGCACGAACGGGCGAAGGTCGACGCCGACGGGATCTACGCGGCCGACGTGGTCCTCGTCCCGCTCGAGGACGGGGACCGGGCGGAAGCCCTCGACGCGATGGGGAAGACGGAGATCGTCATCGACCTGAACCCGCTCTCGCGGTCGCCGCGTGTGGCTGACGTCCCGATCGTCGACAACATCGTCCGGGCGGTGCCGAATATCACCGCCCACGCGAGGGAGTTGGCCGACGCCGACGAGGCGACGCTCGAGGCCATCGTCGCCGACTTCGACGCGGACGCGGCGCTCGAGGCTGCCGAAGCGCGGATCCGGAACGGTTTCTGAGGAGAGACAGGGGACGGGCTCTGAGCGAGCTAGCTGAAACGATCTCTGAGCGATCTTCGGGGGCCGTGCGGCACTCGAGTACTTCCGCGGCTACTCGAGGTGGACCTACCGAGAACGGGGAGCCGCAAAACCAGGCGCTCGTCGATGGCGAATCGAGGGCGGAATCGACACGTAGACGCCGATTCCGGGACGGGCTTACGGCTTACCAGGCGACCGAGTCCCAGAACGGGTCGAGCAGGAAGAACAGCGACTGGTAGGCGATATACGCGAGGGCGACCGCCGAAGCGGTCATCGCGGCCTTGGGCCGCTCGAGGGGCAGTTCCTGGCGGGCTTCGACCAGGCGCGCCTCGAACTCGAAGAAGTCCGCGATGAGCAGGGTGATGGCGAGTGAGGTGAAGATGACCCCGGGGTGGAGGTCGACCGTCAGGTAGTAGAACCCACCGAGGACGATCAGGAACGACGACACGTCGAGGATGACCGGCCTCGAGACGGCTTCGGGACCATCGTCCTGGGCTGCGGAGACGGTTCGATGGTGGGCGAGCACGCGAACGAACAGGTTCGCGACGACGAGCCCGAGCAGAACGAACTCGATGAGCATGACGCCGCCGACGACCTCCTCGGCGAGGACGTCGATCGGGCCGAGCAGCGCTGGTGATAACATACTCGAAACACGGTGGTTCGTGCATTAGAATTTTTCCAATGTCGCGCGCGACTTCCCGAGAGCGCTCGAGTGGCGAAAACAGCATTCACGAGGTTTCTACGGACGGTATGGCACGATTGGCCGATGCCGACTAGGGCTGCGGACCAGCGAACGGCCCACGACTCACCGGCGTCTCGAGACAGGCGAAGCTCCGTTCGGGATCGACCCAGATCGAGACGGCCGCGCCGACACCGATCGTCCCGAGACAGCGATCGTCGACACAGAGCGAGACGGCGACCTCGTCGCGCTCGACGGTGAGCGTGAGGTCGTCGTCGGGCACCACCCAGTGGCGCGTCCGAGTCGTGAACGGAGCGATCGGGACCACCGAGAGCGCGTCCACGGCCGCCGACAGCGAGGGGCCGGAGGCGGCGGCCGCGTAGGCGTGGCTTCCGGCCGGCGTCGCCGCGACCACGCCGTCCGCACGGAACGCCGCGAGCGTGTTCCCGCGACTGCGGACGCTGTACTCCGAGATCTGGGCCGGTTCGTCGGTGACGAGCGAGACGTCGAAGACGGCCCTCGAGACGACCGAATCGTCGGCGACGACCGAGACCAGTGGATGGCGCGTGATGGTCGCATCGCCGCGAGCGACAGCATCGACGGCCTCCTGGAGGTCGGTCAGGGCGACCGGAGCGACCCCGGCGCTGGTCGCCACGGGGAGGATCGGCGCGTCGACGGCGGTCTCGAGCCTGGCGAGCGACGAGAGCGCGTGATCGCCGACCGCGACGACGAGGTCCGGTTCGGCGTCGCGAACCTCGTTCGGCGTTCCGGTGACGACCTCGAAAGCGCCGTCGAGTGCGCTGCGTGCGTCTTCGAGTGCCTCCTCGCGTTCGCCAGCCCCTGCCCCTGCGCTCTCGTCCGTCACTCCGTCCTCGCCGGCGAGCGTGCCGGAGCCGGCCGCTCGAGTCGAATCACCCGTCACGTCGTCCGCGACGATCCCAATCCGGGGCGCGTCGCCCAGCGTCAACCCGTCCTCGTCCATACGACTCTGTTGCCGGGGATCGACCAAAAACGTGCGGTTCCGTGAGTCGCCCCCGTCATCGCGGTCGCCGTTCTCGCCGTCCTCGCCCTCGCCCTCGTCGCTGAGCGCGTCGCCGATCACACCACCCTCGCCGTCACTCGTCGTAGGGCCAGTCGCCGGTGATCTGCATCCCCTCGGCGAGGTCCTCGGCCTCGAGTCGCTCGACGATTTCGTCGGTCGACTTCGGTTCGGTGGTCACGTCCTCTCTTGCGAGCGTGACGACGTACTCGGTGAGGAGGATGGCCTGCTCGAGGAGGTCGCGCTGCTCGAGTTTCTCGAACGTGTCGGCGAAGGTGTGGCCCCAGCCGCGACCGACCTCGTCGGACGTGCTCATCACGTGGGTGCCGGGGACGCCCCACCGGACGAACGGCCAGTGGTCGCTGTGGGGTCCGAGTTTGGGAATCGTCTCGATGGGGTGGCCGAAGCGGTCGGACACCTCGTCGGCGACGTCGTCGAGAGCGTCGAAGCCGTGGGTCGTCAGCGAGAGCGTCCGCCCGCGCACCACGCCGTCGTTGTTGACGACGGCCTTGATTTCGTCGTGGGCGGCGGTGTCGGCGTGGTAGCCCGACCCGACGAGGCCGACTTCCTCGGCGCCGTAGGCGACGAACTCGACGCGCGTCTCGAGGTCGTCCTCGCGGGCGGCGAGGGCGTTCGCGAGTTCGACCACCATCGCGGTGCCGGCGCCGTTGTCGAGGGCACCCTCCGCGATGTCGTGGGCGTCGACGTGGCTCGTGATCAGCACGCGCTCGTCGGTCTCGGGGCCGAGTTCGGCGTGGACATTCTGACTCTCGGCGTCCTCGATCGTCGCTTCGACCGCGACCTCGATCTCCTCGCCGTCGAACCGCCGAGCCAGTCTGGAACCGACCTCGCTCGAGACGCCGACGGCCGGAATCTCGCCGACGGGACGTTCGGGCGTGCCGACGCTTCCCGTGGGCGGGAGACACCCCTCGACGTGGTTGCGGTAGACGAAGCCCGCGGCACCGTTTTCGACCGCGTGGTAGTACTTCTCGCGGCGGTGGACGTACCGATCGTAGTAGTCCGGAATGTCGCTTCGAACCATGACGATCGCCCCCTCGAGATCGGCGTCTCCGAACTGCTCAGGCAGGCCGTACTCGAGGTCGACCAGCGGGGCCGTCGCCGACGCCGAGGGGCTTCGGGGAAGCGCGATGCACTGGAGGTCGAGTTCCAGGTCACCCGCTCGAACCGCACTCGAGCCGCGTTCCCAGCCCTGGATCGCGAAGGACTCGAGTCTCGCATTTCGAGCGCCGGCGACCTCGAGCGCGTCGCGCGTCAGCTCCGCCGCCTCGCGTTCGCCCGACGAGCCGGCCATGCGGTTGCCGACGTCGACGAGGGCCTCGAGGTGGTTCCAGCCGCGATCACTGGTGAATACGTCGCCGATCCACGTGGACATGTGCCGGAGTAGGTCGGCCCGGTAGCCTAACTGTTGGGAATCCGGCCGTCCGGAACGAGCCGGGGTCGACGGATCGTCAATAATTGCCCGAATCTCCGGGCGATTCTCGACGAATCGTTGTGGACTTTTAAGAGGTGGTGAATTATCTTTACCATACCGGGGTAAAGCCCATCATTTATTAGCTAGTACAGCATCTTCCCTGATAGACCGTTGGAATCTACTATGGCCAGTCACGTCGATGAAATCGTTCGTGTGTTGCCGGAACTCGAAGCCGAAGCCGACGAGGACGAGGGCCCGCAGTACTCCCTCACCCACTCCGAGGAGACGCTCCTCGAACTCTACGAGACACAGGTACTCGCCCGAACGTTCGACGACAAAGCGATCAGCCTCCACCGCCAGGGGCGGATCGGTACCTACGCCCCCATGCAGGGCCAGGAGGCCGCCCAGATCGGCGCCGCAATGGCGCTTCGCGACGAGGACTACCTCTTTCCGACCTACCGCGATCACGCGATGTACCTCTCGCGTGGCCTCCCGCTCTCGGAGGTTGTCCGCCACCTGATGGGGCGAGGAAGCTACGTCGACCGCCAGGACGAAGCGGACCTCCGGACGTTCCCGATCACCATCCCCATCGCGACCCAGCTCCCCCACGCCGTCGGCATGGGTATGGCCTCGAATCTCAAGGGCGACGACGTCGTCTCGATGGCCAGCCTGGGCGACGGCGCCACGAGCGAGGGCGACTTCCACGAGGCCCTCAACTTCGCGGGCGTCTTCGAGGCACCCACCGTCTTCTTCTGTCAGAACAACGGCTACGCCATCTCGGTGCCCAGGGAGCGCCAGACGGCGAGTGCCACTATCGCCCAGAAGGCCGACGCCTACGGCATCGAGGGCGTTCGCGTCGACGGCAACGACGTCCTCGCCGTCTACGACGTCGTGAACGAGGCCCTCGAGCGCGCCCGAAACGGCGGCGGTGCGACCCTCATCGAGGCCGTGACCTACCGGCGCGGACCCCACACGACCACCGACGACCCCGACGTCTACCGCGACGAGGACGAGGCCGAGGAGTGGACCGACCCCCTCGAGCGGACCCGCGAGTACCTCGAGTCGACCGTCGGCTGGTCCGACGAGGACGAACAGGCCGTTCGCGAGCGGGCCGAGCAGCGCGTCCAGTCGGCAGTCGAGACGGCCGAATCCGAGTCCGACCCCGACGCCGAGACGATGTTCGATCACGTCTACGCGGGCGAGCACCCGCGCTACCCTCGCCAGCGTCGACAGCTTCCGGACGACCCGTCGCTCGGACACTGAGTCGATTCCGGGCTGTTTTCCGGTCGCTGTTCGCCGTTCGTCGCTGTTCGCCGTTCGTCGCTGTCGCCAATCCTCGAGCGTATTTCCAAAATCGCGACGCGCCTTTCGATTCGATCCCGCGGTATCGTCAGCGGCACTCGAGTTGCCGCACTGTTCCGCTTTCCCGGTAATTATTAGCGCGGCACGCCCACGCTCTGGCATGGAGACCGATCTATCACCGCTCACGGAGTTCCTCGCCGCCGAGGAACTCGACGCCTACCTCATTGACGACGACGCGACCGACTCCGACCAGCGTTACGTCTCCGGATTCTCCGCGCCCGACGCCTACCAGACGCTCGTCACCCCCGACGGCGAGATCCACCTGTTCGTCTCGGGTCTCGAGTACGGCCGGGCCGTCAAGGAATCGGGAGCCGACACCGTCACCCGGTACGCGACGTACGATTCCCAGGAACTCATCGCCGAGTACGGCCGCTACGAGGGGTTCCTCCGCGTCCTCGAACGATTCCTCGACGACCGGGAGATCGCCTCGGTCGCCGTCCCGCGAAGCTTCCCGACCGGGACGGCCGACGGCCTCCGCGACCGCGGCCTCGAGGTGACCGTCGAGGCCGACGGCATCGTCGGCGAGATTCGCTCGGTCAAACACGACGAGGAAATCGAGCACGTCCACCGCACGCAGCGGGCGAACCAGGCGGCGATGGCCGTCGCCGAGAGCCTGATCGCCGGGGCAGACGTCGAGGACGGCGTCCTCCACCACGAGGGCGAACCGCTGACGAGCGAGCGCGTCACCGAGGAGATCGAGGTCGCGCTCCTGCGAAACGGCTGTTCGCTCGACGAGACGATCGTCGCCTGCGGGGAACACGGCGCCGACCCCCACGACCGCGGGAGCGGCCCGCTCGAGGCGAACGAGTTGATCGTGATCGACATCTTCCCGCGCGACAAGGAGACGAAGTACTTCGGCGACATGACCCGGACGTTCTGCCGGGGCGACCCGACCGACGAGATGCGCCGTCGTTACGAGGTCACCCACGAGGCCTTCGAGGCCGCCCTCGAGTCGATCGAACCCGGCGCGACTGGCGCGGCCGTCCACGACGCCGTCTGCGACGTCATCGAGGACGCCGGCTACGCAACCTTCCGGAGCGACCCCGGCACCGAGACGGGATTCATCCACAGCACCGGCCACGGCGTCGGCCTCGACATCCACGAGTCGCCGAGTCTCTCGCCGTCGGGCGAGGAACTCGAGGTCGGCCACGTCGTGACGGTCGAACCCGGCATCTACGATCCCGCGGTCGGCGGCGTCCGCATCGAGGACCTCGTCGTCGTCACCGAGGACGGCTACGAGAACCTGACCGACTACCCGATCGATCTCGAGCCGTCGGTGCGCGCCGAAACGAGCGAGTGAGAGCAGGCCGAATCAACCGAGTGAGGTGGTCGTGCCGAACCAACCGAGTGAGCGAGCGCGTGCCTGTTCGACGCGAGCGAATCGATCGGCGCCCGCACCGACTCGAGCTGGAGCCGCCGTCGCCCACCGAACCGTTTTTGCGCCGGCGACGGGTAGCGGTCCCCAATGGAGGTTCTGATCGTCGGCGCCGGTGCGATGGGAACGTGGTTCGGGGAAGCGATAGCCGACGATCCGTCCATCGACGCGGCGCTGACGTTCGCCGACGTCGACGAGGACGCCGCCGAACGGGCCGCCGAAACCGTGGGCGGTACCACCGCCGACCTCGAGGGAACGACGACCTACGAGGCCGTCTGTGTGGCCGTCCCGATGAGACACGTCGAAGAATCGATCGAACGCCACGCGAGGCGGGCCGAGCGCGCCGTGCTCGACGTTACGGGCGTGATGGCGACCCCGCTCGAGGCGATGGCCGCGTACGCCGACGACCTCGAGCGAGCGAGTCTGCACCCGCTGTTCGCCCCCGAGCGAGCGCCCGGGTCGATCGCGACGGTTCGCGCTCGTGAGGGGCCGGTCACCGACTCGCTGCTGTCGGCGCTCGAGTCGGCGGGCAACCGCCTCGTCGAGACAACCGCTGAGGAACACGACTGGGCGATGGAGTCCGTCCAGGCGGCGGCTCACGCCGCGATCCTGTCGTTCGCGCTCGCGGCCGAACGCGTCCCCGAGGGGTTCCAGACGCCGATTTACGACGAGCTCGAGCGGCTCGCGACCTACGTCACCGGGGGCAGCCCTCGCGTGTACGCGGACGTCCAGCGGACGTTCGACGGGGCCGACGCCGTTGCCGAGGCCGCTCGAGCCATCGCCGAGGCCGACGACGAGGCGTTCGAGTCGCTGTACGACGAGGCGGCAGAGCGGTGGAGCGCTCGAGAGGGGGTCGACGACGGCGAAACGGACGTCCAGAACGCTTCCAGGAGCGCGAACGGAGGTGAGCGCGAGTGACCGACCAGCGCGAGGCAATCCGGTCGAACGCGAAGTACCTGCGCCAGGTCCGGCCGATCGATCCCGAAGAGATCAGCAGCTACGTCGAGGGCGAACCGCACCCGGCGGTCGTCGCCCAGATCCTCCGCGAGGAGGCCCTGGACCTCGGCCTCGTCGAACGCGAGGACGGGACGTTCGCTCCCGTGAGCGACGAACCGGTGCCGCCGCGATCGGCGGCTACCACCGATCCCGTTCACCGACTGCCCGAGCGGTACGTCACCCGTCTCGAGGAAGTGCTGGTCGACCGCTACGGCGTGGACTGGCACGAGGGCCCCTCGGGTTCGCTTCTCCGGTCGACGATCCGGCGCATGAAGTCCCAGTACCTCGAGCGACGGTCGGTCTCCTACGACGAGGACGTCGCCGCCGGCTACGCCATCTACCACCTGCCGGCCTACTACGCGGCGATCCAGTACGCCCTGGACGACCTCGCCGAACGAGGGCTGCTCGAGCGACGGTTGCGCGTGCTCGACGTTGGGGCTGGCGTCGGCGGCCCCGCACTGGGGCTGTTCGAGTTCCTCCCCGACGATTCGCTGGTGGACTACCACGCCGTCGAGCCCGGCGAGGGCGCCGACGTGCTCGAGGCGTTGCTCGAAGAGACGGGGCAAAACGTCCACGCGACGATCCATCGGACGACCATCGAGGCGTTCGATCCGGGATCCCTGGACAACCGGGACTCCGATGCGGACGATGCGGACGATGCGGACCCCGCGTTCGACCTCGTGCTCGCCTGTAACGTCCTCAGCGAACTCGAGGATCCCGAAGCCGTCCTTCGACAGGCGGTCGAGTGGCTCGCACCCGACGGCTCGCTGGTGGCGATGGCGCCCGCCGACAAGAACGCCAGCATCGAACTCCGGGAACTCGAGCGAACCCTCGAGGCCGACGGCGTCACCGTCTACGGACCGACCGTTCGGCTGTGGGGCGGCGAAACGCCCGAAGACCGGGGCTGGTCGTTCGACGTCCACCCGGACCTCGAGGTGCCGTCGTTCCAGCGAAAGCTCGATCGGGCGGGCGAGGGCGCCGACCCCGGCGAGTTCGTCAACGTCGACGTCCAGTTCTCCTACTCGATTCTCCGGCGGGATGGAACCCGACGGATCGCGATCGGGCTCGAAGGGAGCGGGCAGGCGAAGATGGCCGAGATGGAACGCCACGTCACCAACCGGATCGACCTGACGGCCGCGAAGCTGAGCCACTCCCTGAGCGAGACCCGTGGAGGGGGCGGCGGGACCCGTAGGCGGGATGCAGACGACCGGGAACCGAACCCGATCTTCAAGATCAGCGACGGCAGCGAGGCCATCGACCACTACGCCGTCGTGACGAACGAGACCGCGCTCAATCGGCCCCTGCTCGAGGCCGAGTACGGCGACGTACTCGCGTTCGAGAACGTCCTCGTCCTCTGGAACGACGACGAGGGCGCGTACAACCTCGTCGTCGACGAGGAGACGATCGTCGATCGGATCGGCTGACCTGGCTGACCAGGCTGACCGGGACCAGTGCCAGGACCGAACCGACCGACGTTCCCCAAACGGAGCACTTTTCGATCACGACGCCGACGGACGGGTATGAGCGAGCGCGAGCGAGAGAGCGAGCGACATGGAGACCGAGACCGCGACCGGAACCGAAACCGAAACCGGAACGACGACCTCGAGATCCTCCTGACGAACGACGACGGGATCGACAGCCCCGGCCTCCGGGCACTGTACGACGAACTCTCCGCCCTCGGCACCGTGACGACGGTCGCCCCAGCCACCGACCAGAGCGCCATCGGTCGCGCCCTCTCGAGCGACGTCGACGTCGAGGAACACGACCTCGGCTACGCCGTCCACGGCACGCCCGCCGACTGCGTCGTCGCCGGCCTCTCGGAACTCTGCCCGACCGATCCCGACCTCGTGGTATCGGGGTGTAACAAGGGCGCCAACCTCGGCGAGTACGTCCTCGGGCGCTCGGGCACCGTCAGTGCCGCCGTCGAGGCCGCGTTCTTCGACGTACCCGCGATCGCCGCGTCGATGTACGTCCCCACCGGCGACCTCGCGTTCACCGACGTCCAGACTACCCCCGAGGACTACGTCCTCGCCGCCGACGCGACCCGTTACCTCGCCGAACGCGGCCTCGAGTTCGGCGTCTTCGAGACGGTCGCATACCTCAATGTCAACGCTCCGATGCCCGACGGCGCGACCGACAGCGTCGACCTCGCCCCGCTCGAGCTCACGCGCCCGTCGAAACGCTACGAGATGGACGCGAGTCGCCACGAGACGGGCGTCACCCTTCACGACCGCGTCTGGGAGGAGATGGACCCCGACGTCATCCCCGATCCCGAGGGAACCGACCGACGGGCCGTCGCCGAGGGCCGGATCAGCGTCTCCCCGCTGACGGCTCCCCACACCGTGGCCGATCCAGACTCGCTGTCGGAACTCGTGGCGTCCTACGGCCGACTCGAGGAGCGTTCGCGTCCGGAGTTCTGACGCTCGCCAGGGGCCGCCACCGCTTTCCGTATCCACAACGCCAGTTGTGACATGACCTCCCTCGAGATCGAGTACTGTCACCCCTGTGGCTTCCTCGACCGCGCCCTCGACGTCCAGGCGGCCGTCATGCGATCGTTCGGCGGCGAACTCGAGTCGGCGACGCTCACCGTCGGCGATCACGGGGTGTTCGTCGTTCGCGTCGACGACGCGGTCGTCTTCGACGTCAGCGAGGAGTCGTTCGACGTCGACGAGATCGTCAGGGCAGTGCGGGCCGATCTGTGACCGACGGGGTAACCGCCGAATTGGAGTCCGCAAAGCTGTCGGATCCGATGCAATTCTCGAGAACCGACTCGACACCGGACACATATAATCCTGCGAGCACAAGAGAAAGGTAGGAGCACATCCTATCAGCGATATCAACCGAGGTTGGTGATCACACAAATGGTATTCAATTCACTTCGAGACCGTCTCTCGTCCCTCTTCGGATCGGAGACAGCCGACGCTGAATCGGTCGACGGCCAGTCGGCTTCCGGGACGCCCTCCGATCCCGATGCGGCCCCCGAGGAACCGACCACAGGACCGGCCGCTCGAGAGAACAAAGAGACGTTGAGTTACGCCGAACAGGTCGAATACGGCGCCAGCGATCGCGAAATCGCCGACGAGGACAAGGTCCTCCGCCTCCTCGTCAAACGCGGCGGGCGCGTCGACGAAACGACCATCCTCGAGGAAACGGGATGGAAGGAATCACATCTCTCGGCAGTCGTCGAGGAGATGGAAGACGACAATCAGGTCAGTGCGATCACGGTCGGGCGAAAGCGCGTCATCTGTCGGCGCGGCTTCGAGCCCAAGGGGTACCGGTCGCACCTGAACGAGTAACTGGGGAATTTTACGGGGGTCGGGGACTTCTCGAGAGCAACCAGCGCTAGTGCTGCCTGTCTGATTTAGCGTCCAGGACGGTATTTCGGACGTAGTTGAGCTCGAAGGGGTGCGATGTAGCCTGGTTCTGGCGGGGCGCTCCTGGTCGCGCTGTTCCACCACGAACTGGCGTCTCTGAGACGACTGGTAGGAGCGAGAACAGATCAGATGCGACTACGAGATCACCGCAGGTACACGCTCGAGCGCGTCGTCTAGCTGGGATTCGTGGCGTCCGAGCATCTTCCGCATTACCGCTTCAGCAGCCATGTCCGCAACGACCCCGTCGGGGATCCAGTTCTGGTCCATCGGCGTCCCTCGGCCCTGTAGTTCTAACACGGCGAACTCGGCTATGTGGGCGACTTCGATGTAATGAGTGGCGAGGTTCGCGTACTCCCACGCCGTCCGCGGGTCTTCGAAATCCACGAGCGGTTTGCGTCTCTCATACCCCGATTCGATCCCCGTCCGGAACGAAACCGAGTACACGGTTGTGTCTGCCTCCGTGTCGCGTTCTCGAGCGTCGTTCACTCCATCTTTCGAAACGACGTGTGTGGGAGTAACGAAGACACCGATCTCCCCATTTTTGTAGCCGTCCTCAGTATCCTCCCACGCTGCATGATGTGACACCATTTAGCGTCCACTCGGTTTCCCATTGCATAGAGTTTTTGGACTGTCAATCTCCTGTCGAGGTTCTAACTGGGTTTGTGGCGTGTTGGCTCGAGAATATCTCACTACATATTTAGGTCTATAAATGTTTTAAGAACTTAATATCCTATATTTAATCGAGTTAAAAAATTGAATCGAGGAGACCTGAACGCTTCCACAATCGGAAATATATTTTTGGGTCTTTGATGAGTCTATAAACCCACGTCAGGATTTATTAGTTAGAAGGTTGAATAGACATCTATGAAACAAGTTATAGCGCTTTTTGGAGTTGCTGGTGCAGTGACTTCGCTGACTATCGTGCTTATCCTCGTCGACGCGCTTCAGATTACTCTGAACGAGGCGGCTGCTGGGAATATAGAAGTCGTCGGGCAGTTCATTATTGTTTGTTTGGCAGCGGTCATCGCGATAGAGCTCTTAACACTTGCAAACCCAGCCCGCTGAATACGCATAGGTCACGATGGAACGGTTTTCGATCTTTAAAGGGAATAACCGACACGAACCGCGGAGTCAGCACTGGAAGAAGTAGAGGTATCGAGAAACCCAGAAGGAAAGGATTTCAGGCATTAGAAGGCCTGAAAATCTTTTTTGTATATGGACTTGCCGGGATTTGAACCCGGGGCCTCTCCCATGCCAAGGGAGTGATCTACCGCTGATCTACAAGCCCTCCTACGCACCTTCTGCTTTCCGGCGGGCATAGATAAACCCCTCGAATTCTCCGCAGGGACGCTACGCTGGCACATGGTTTTCGGGCGCTCGAGCCCGCCTCCACCCAACAAACCAAACCCATCCGCTCCTCGAGTTTAAATACCATGCCGAAGCCAGAGCCGGTGTATGAAACTACACTTCGGGCGGGCGACGGGCATCTACCTCCAGACGTTTCCGTTCGTCCTTCTCCGACTGGGCATCGGGCTCGCACTCGGGATCGCATCGCTCCTCTACTTCGGCGCCATCGGCTGGATGGCCTACGCGTTCGTCGACGCGGGGACCATCTCGGGGTGGATCGCCATCGTGGGCCTCCTGGTCGCGCTCGCGCTGTTCGTGAAGGCCTGGCGGCTCCTGGTCAGGTACGTCCTCTACATGGTCAAGGCGGGGCACATCGCCGTCATCGCCCACGTGATCGAAACGGGCGAGGTGCCGCCGAACCAGGTCAGCTATGGCATCGAGCAGGTCAAAGCGAACTTCACCGAAGCCAGCGCCCTGTTCGCCGTCGATCAGGTCGTCAAGGGGGTGCTCGAGCAGTTCAACCGTCACCTCCTGTCGGTGTCGAACCTCGTCGACTTCGCCCCGAGCCTCGAGCAGCTCGTGGAACCCTGGGGCGGGCCCTGGCGCTCGCGGCGACGTACATCGACGAGGCGATCGTTGCCCACCTGTTCGTCACCGAGGAGGACAACCGCTGGCAGGCCGCGGGCGATGGGCTGGTGTTGTACGCCAAGACCTGGAAGTCCGTCCTGGGCTCGACGCTCCTCATCGTGGTGGGAATGTACGCGGTCACGGGGGCGCTTCTCCTGGCGCTCACGCCTCTGGCGGGTGCGTTCGGTGGCCTCTCGTCGACGGTCGAGTTCGCCGGCTGGCTCGTCGTCGGGGCCATCGTGTTGACCGTCTACACCGGACTGCTCAAACCGTGGGTGAAGACGGTCGTTATCACGACGTTCCTGCTCGAGTCGCGAAATCACTCGCCGGATGCGAAGACGCGGGCGCGGATCGAAGCGCGCTCCGAGAAGTTTCGCGAGTTGCTCGGGCGAGCGGACGCGGAGGACGAAACGAAAGCTCGGGACCGCCCGGCGGCCCCGGCCTGATCGGAGCACCGTCGAGTCCAGATACGGCGAGACGCAGGTCGCAACGCTTTTGCCTCCGACCGAGAAGAAGTGAGTGGGAAGCGCACGGCCGCAAATCTGACTTCGTCACCCCGCAGTTGTCGGGTGACTCGAGATTGCGGAAGTGCATCCAGCGAGAGCTGACAGTTGCAACGGTACGCCTCGCGGTCAGTGCGGTTCCTATCCTCGACCAATGGCACGAATGCACACCCGCCGCCGTGGCACGTCCGGTTCGGACAAGCCGGCGGCAGACGAACCACCGGAGTGGAGCGACGTCGACGCCGAGAAGATCGAATCTCGCGTCGTCGAACTGGCAGAGCAGGGGCACGATCCGAGTCAGATCGGCCTCAAACTTCGCGACGAGGGCGTCACGGGAACGCCAATCCCGGACGTCAAGCTGGCGACCGGGAAGAAGGTCACCGAGATCCTCGAGGAGAACGACGCGAAAAGCGACCTCCCCGAGGACCTCCACAACCTGATGGAGCGAGCGATTCGACTGCGCGAGCACGTCGAAGCGAACCCGCAGGACGCCCAGAACAAGCGCGCCCTGCAGAACACCGAATCGAAGGTTCGACGCCTCGTCTCGTACTACCGCGGGACGGAGATCGACCCCGACTTCGCGTACTCCTACGACGCGGCCGTCGAACTGCTCGAGGAGTAGATGACGATGGAAGGTCGCGCCACGGTCGATTCGTCCGCCTCGTCGGTATCGGCACCGGCGCTCGAGCGACTCGAGAGTGCCGACTTCGTCCGCATAGTCACGCGGGCGGACGGCGACGGACTGGCCGCGGCCGGCCTTCTCGCTAGAACCCTCACCGACCGCGAGACACCGTTCCAGGTGGCGGTTGGCGAGACGATCGGCGAGCGGACAGCGCGCCTGCAGCCGAGCGACGATCGCACGCCGGGAACGGTGTCGGTCGTGATTGGGCCGCACGACGCCGACGTTGACGCTGACGGCGACGCCGACGCAACGGACGCCGTCTCCCTCGAGACCGAGACCCGCCCGGCGACGCTCGCCGCGGCCGAACTCGCCCGCGACCTCGAGGGCTCGCCCGACCCCGTGCTCACCCTCGCCGGAACGATCGCCGCCGGGATCGAACCCGGTGCTGGCGAGTCCGAGTGGGTGCTCGAATCGGCTCTCGAGAGCGATCGACTGGAGCGACGACCCGGCGTCGGCGTTCCGACTGCGGACGTCGTCGACGGCCTCACCGCCTCGATGGGCTGTCTCGCGCCCTGGTCGGGTGACGAGGGCGCTGTGGCGGATGCACTCGAGGGACTCGGAGTCGACATCACCATCGACGGTGACGACAACGGCAATGGCGACAGCGACGCTATCGGCCCGGACTCGGACCCGGAGCTTGACCCGAACACCCACCGAACGATCGGCTCGGCCGTCGCCCTCGACGTCGTGGGCGACGACGACGCCAGCGAGCACGCCGCGACGGCAGTCGGGCGATTCCTTCACCCGTACGCGATCACCGACGGCCGGCCGTTCGCCACGCTCGAGGGCTACGCGGACGTCCTCGAGGCGACGGCAGCGCTCGAGGCCGGAACCGGCGTGGCCCTCGCGATGGGCCACGAGGCCAGAACGCCTGCTCTCGAAGCCTGGCGGACCTGTGGACGACGTGTCCACGCGGCCATCGACGACGCGTCGGCTGGTCGGTACGACGGCCTGTTCGTCGTCGACGTCGGTGACGCGCCGGTCCGACCGGCGGCCCGTCTCGTGCTCGCCTACCGATCTCCCGAGCCTGCCGTACTCGCGCTTGGAGACGGGACGGCAGCGCTCGCGACGCGGGACGCCAGCGGCTTCGGGCCGACGCTCGAGGCCGCCGCTCGCGACCTCGAAATCGGCGCGGCGTACGACGTGGGTCGGCGTGGCGGAACGCTGCGGTACGGCGACCGCGAGCTTGACGACGAAACGGTCATCGCGGCAGTGAGGGAGCACCTATGACGGAGACCGAGCCGAACGCGACACGACGAGCGACGATTCGGACGCGACTGGCGGTCGATTCCGCGACGATTGCGGCAGCCATCGCTCCGGACAACACGTCGGAGATGGCGACGCGACTCGAGTCGGCTGACGACGAGTCGACGGCCATCGTCACGCGAATCGAACGCGAGACGACGGGTAGCCTCCACTCGACGGTCGACGATTACGTCGTCAATCTGGACGTCGCGACGGACGTTGCGACAGTGGCACAGCACGGACGAACGAACGACACAGATACCAACACACAATGAGCGAACGATCAGTTTCACGCGCGAAACAGGAGAAGCGGTGGTACACCGTGCTCGCCCCGGAGCAGTTCGACCGGGCGGAGCTCGGCGAGACCCCCGCCGACGAACCCGAACAGGTCTACGACCGAACCATCGAAACGACGCTCGGCGAACTCACGAACAACGCCAGCGAGAACAACACGAAGCTCACCTTCCAGGTGAACGACGTCGGTAGCGACGCCGCGTACACGGAGTTCAAAGAGCACTCGTTGGCTCGCGACTACCTGCGCTCGCTGGTCCGCCGTGGCGCCTCGAAAATTGAGGCCTACGTCACGGTCCTGACGACCGACGACTACCGTCTCCAGATCCAGCCGGTCGCCTTCACGACGAAGAAGGCCGACGCGAGCCAGGAGAAGGCCATCCGCCAGCAGATGGTTCAGATGGTCGAGGAGGCTGCCGCTGACCGGACCTTCGAGGAACTCATCGACAGCATCGTCGAGGGGCGACTCTCCTCGGCGATCTACGGCGAGTCGAAGACGATCTACCCGCTTCGACGCGTCGAGATCCAGAAGACGACGCTCGAGGCTCACCCCGAAGAAGTCGCCGAAGAGGAGGCGACCGCGGTCGACGTCGACGAAGAAGACGTCGCCGTCGACGAGTAGATTCCCTGTCGATCGATTTTTGGCGCTTCGGCTATAGCGGTGCGTAGGTTGTGATCCGGGTGTTTGCACGAGTTGCTCGAGTTGCTCGAGTTGTGCGAAGCGACCTCGAAAAGTGCACTGGCGAATCGCGATTCACTCGGTAACGACGACGCGGCCGACCATGCCGCCGCCAACGTGAGGAACGCAGATGTAGTGATAGGTCCCGGGAACCTCGAACGTGTACTCGTAGGTCTCTCGAATGCCGATTGCGCCACCGTGATTGTCGTGCCAGGCGTCCTCGGCCGATTCCTGATCGTCGTAGCCCCCGGTCGCGAAGTACTCGGCCTCGTCGGGCAGCCTTCCCTCGATCGCGGTGATGGTGTGGATCGACTCGCTCGTGTTCTTCCAGACGACGGGTTCGCCGACGGTCGTCTCGTACTCGGCGGGGAGGAACTCGTTTCGGGTCATCCCGATGTCGTACTCGGGTTCGCCGAAGACCTGTTCGCCAACGTCCCCGACGACCGTACAGCCCGCGAGCCCCGCCAGGGCTGCGCTGCCAGCCGTGGCGAGGTAAACGCGCCGGTGCATACCGGACGTTCGGACAGGCGGAACATAACCCGCTCGGTTGCTCCCGCCCCGCTGGAATCGGGCGAAACGGAAACACGTAAGAGCGCTGCCGGTCGAATCCGGGTGTATGCTGCCCCGGTTCGTCGGCCGACTCGGAATCGCCGACGCAGTGACCATCGCCAACGCGGGCCTCGGATTCGTCGCCGTCGTCGTCGCGTTCGTCGACATTCGTCTCGCCGCCCGGTTGATCCTGCTCGCGGCGATCGCCGACGGACTCGACGGCATTCTCGCGCGCCAGTACGGCGGGACGGCGGCCGGCCCCTACCTCGACTCGCTGGCTGACGTGGCCTCCTTCGCCATCGCGCCCGCCGTGCTCGCGTTCGTCGTCGTCAGCGACGGACTCGAAATCGGCTTCGAGGCAGTGTCCGTCGAACTCGGCGTCGTCACTGGCGTCTGTGCGCTGTTCGTCGCGATGGCCGTCGCCCGCCTCGGCCTCTACACGGCCTACGACACGGCCGACGACTACACCGAGGGCATCCAGACGACGCTCGCGGCGACGATCATGGGCGCGGCGATCCTGGCCGGCCACCCCGTCGACGACCCCTGGCTCGTCCTCGCCGTCACCGGCGCGTTCTGTTACCTGATGGTTTCGCGGATTCGCTACCCCGACCTGCTGGCTCGAGACGCGCTCATCATGGGCGTCGTGCACGCGCTGGCCATGCTCGTCCCGAACGTCGCGGGCCGGACGTTCCCCTACGCCCTGCTCACGCTCGGCATCGCCTACATGACGCTGAGCCCGTGGTTCTACTGGCGCGAGGAACCTGCCCCGGTCGAGGAGCGTGCCGCTGGTGTGGAGTAGCCGACGCGCGAGGGCGAGAGCGAGAGCGAGAACACGGGCGAAGGAGGTCGAGGGCACGACCCGATTATCACGCTTCACAATCACACCTCGAGTGGCACGCTCCGTGACCAGATGGAAACGCTTAGGAGCATCCTGACACGATTCTTCGGTATGAAGACGGAACTGCGTCACCGCACGCCGACGGGTCACCGGGTGGTTCCATGAGCGACGAGGAGTCCGAAACGGCCGACGAACACGAACACGAACTCACCGTCGAATCGCTCCGCGAGCGCCTCGAGTCCGTCGAGGCGGCCCTCGAGGACGCCGAAACCGAGTCCGATCTCGACGAAGTCGAGGCCGCACTCTCCGACCTGGAAGCTGACGTCGAAGCGGCTGACCTCGAGGAGGACGAGGAAGACGAATCCCTCGAGGACGACGTCGACTCCTTGTCCTCGGACCTCGAGGACGCCCGTGGGCCCTACGCCGAGGACGTCGTCACCGAAATCGACGACGCGAAGGGCGAAATCGCCGAGACGCGCTGGACCGAGCAGGGCGAGTCCGAACTGGTCGACGTCGTCCAAACCTTCGTCGCCGACGTCAACGAAGTTCTCGGGACGAACCTGACCCTCGCCGACGGCAACGGCGAGGACACCGTCGCCAGGCTGACCGCCACGCTCGAGAACGCCGGCGCCGCCGTCGAGGAAGCCGACCTCGATCCCGACGCCGACGACATCGCGGCCCTCCTCGAGGCCACCGAGGCGCTGGTCGACGGCATCGACGACGCTCAAGCCTGGGAGGACCTCTCGGTTCGCCAGCAACTCCGCGCCCAGGGGTTCTACGACGTCCTCGAGCACGTCAAGGACTACCCGCCGGAGTGGCACGCCCTCAAGGTTCACGAGAAGCAACACAACGTCGACATGATCTTGCTGTCCCTGGAGACGTTCGACTCTGACTTCATGGAAGAACACGCCCTCGAGGCTCTCGAGCGAATGGGCCCCGAGGAAGCCCTCGAACCCATGCTCCAGCGGGCGACCCGTCGCGACCAGGACGCGATCACCATCATCGGCAAGATCGGCGTCGCCGACGAGGAGGTCGTCGAGACGCTCGTCGACTACGTCGACAACGACTCGAACCCGCTGCTCCAGAAGGTGACGTTCAAGGCCCTGGGCGAAATCGGCGCCGAGGAGGCCGTCCAGCCTCTCGCGGACCAGCTCGTCGCCGAGAACGGCGAGATTCGAAGCGCCGCCGCGCGCGCACTCGGCCTCATCGGCGATACCCGAGCGATCTCTCCGCTCGCGGACGTCCTCGAGGAGGACGACGACGACACCGTCCGCGCCTCCGCCGCCTGGGCGCTCAACCGGATCGGCACCGAAGACGCCCTCGAGGCACTCCTCGAGTACGACGACGACCGCGCCTACCTCGTGCAGGCCGAAGCCGAGAAGGCGGGGCCGGCGCTCGAGCCGACGGCCTGAGATCGAGGCGCCACGTCATCGGATCCTTCTTCGCTATCGTCGTGGGACGAGAGTTTATATACGAACGCGCGGCCAGAGCCCACCGTGCGCCCCGTCCTGGCAGTCTTCCTCGTGATCGCCCTTCTCGGTGCCTCGGTAGGCACCATCGGAACCGCCGAAACCGTCGAAACCGTCGGTACCGCCGGAACCGCCGGAACCGCCAGCGTTAGCGTCGACTCGTCGACGAGCCACCGCCACCTCCCTGTGGACTCGAGCGACGGCCGACTCGAGATGGCCGGGGTGTTCTCGGGAGAATTCACGGGCATCCCGTTGCAGGACGTACGCGACGACAGCCGAGCCTGTCCGGTTGGGGCGGCAACGGCGTTTCCCGACAATAGCCCTCTCTCCGACGCGGTGGAGATGTCCGAGAGCCAATCTCGAACTGAACCACACGTTGCAGCCGTTTATCCGAACCCGACGACCCACGGCAACGTCGGCGAGTTCTTCGTCCTCAAGGTGCCGGCACGAACACGATTCGAGAACTGGACGGTAACCGACGGTCACACGACGGCAGCGATTCCGGACGCAACGGTCTCGGGTCCGGTTGCGCTCTCGATGGATCCCGACGAGACGGCGTCGATGACGACCCTCGAGGTGCTCGAACTCGAGGGCCACCTCTGGCTGGCGGCCGACGGGGACACCCTCCGAGTGCTCCAGGGCGGGACGCTCGTCGACGAAGTCACCTACGATCGGGCGCGAACGGCCAGGGTCTGGTACCGGTCGGGATCGAACGCGACTGACGTATCCACGACTCCGGGCCAGGACGCGTGGTGGCCACGCGGCGCGACCTGCCTCCCGGTCGCCACCTACGGCGAGACGGCGGGAACCGCGTTCGTCTTGCCGGACGCACCCGACGTCGCCCGCGACCGAATCGCAGCGGCCGAGGATCGGATTCGCATCGCCGGCTACACGTTCACGTCTCCGGAAATCTCAACGGCGCTCGAGGACGCCCTCGAGCGCGGCGTCGACGTCGAAATTCTCGTCGAGGCGGGGCCCGTCGGCGGCGCCTCGGAACGCACCGACGAACTCCTCACCGAACTCGAGAGTCAGGGCGCCGACGTGTACGCTCTCGGCGGACCGGGGGCACGGTATCGATACCACCATCCCAAGTACGCCGTCGTCGACGAAACGGTCCTCGTCACCACCGAGAACTGGTCGCCGTCGGGACTCGGCGGCGCCTCGAGTCGCGGCTGGGGCGTCGTCGTCGAGAACCGTGCGCTCGCCCGCGACCTGGAGGGGGTCTTCCGGGCCGATGCGGACGGCTGGGACGTCACTCCGTGGGCCGAGCACCGGAAATCAGCGACGTTCGTCGAGCCCGATCCAGCACCCGGGGCCTATCCGACCGTCCACGAACCGGAACCCGTCGCCCTCGAGCGGGTAGAACTCCTGCTCGCACCGGACAACGCCGAGGGTCGGCTCCTCGAGTTGCTCGAGGGCGCCGAGGAGTCGATCGACGTTACCCAGGCCAGTATCGGCGACGACGCGTCGGTGCTCGAGGCGACGATCGAGGCCGCCGAACGCGGCGTCGAAGTGCGCGTCCTCCTCGACGCCAGCTGGTACAACGAGGAGGCGAATCACGAGGTGATCGAGCGACTCGAGACGGCCGCGGCGAGGGACGACCTGCCGCTCGAGGCTCGTCTCGTCGAACCTGGTGAGCGATTCGAGAAAATTCACGCGAAGGGCGTGATCGTCGACGGCGACACGGTTGTTCTCGGGAGTTTGAACTGGAAGCCTAATATTAGGTTGGTGTTCCAACGAACCTAAAAAGTATAATTCCCAACACATTCGTCCTAGAACGATGTTTTAAATAGACCTCCTCTGAATGCGATTTCTCTTTCTATATCCTGTTAAACCCCTAATTAGTGTGTAGCTGCGTGTTAAATTGTATTACCATTCTCGTATTAACTGTATTGTATGCCCATAAGTTAAGGATTTCTTAAACATATTCAAATTCATTCATAAATTACGGTCTGAATAGTTTTGAATATACCTCCCGTCCATCCAATCATGGTTGAGCAGATAACAAGCCACTCGATGGCCCGTTACCCTGAGGGAATCCCCAATAGACTCGCTCCAGATGATTGGACACCCACGTTCATACGCGCAAGCGAACTCTACAATCGGCCCAAGTGTAAGGGGGACAGACGTTCCGCCCAACTGCTGCTTGAATAAGACCATGACCACGAATACTATCGAGACTGGTCAAATCTGGGCCCGAGACGACAATTACGTACGAATCATCGACCGGCGGACGGAAGGAGGAATCCCCCTCTACTTATGTCCTGTTTCTCTCGTGGTTGACCCGGAAACGGACGACCCAAATAATTGGCATCCCGACATCAAGAAGACGATGGCTTATCCTTTGAGGGGATACGAGGAGGCTGGACCGTTGATTTCCGTCAATACGCTGCTGAGCGAGTGGGAGCTAGTTAGGTGGGTCGACAAAGCGTGTAATGAATGCGGTAAAACGGTGTGGATACGTTCAACTGATTTCTGGGTCTGCCGACATTGTGGTCACTCAAAAAACCTACAGAGCAAAGTCAGAAATATTTCGGAGGTCCCTAAGGAGAGTAACGCGCACGACGAGGCAGACGCTGTTGCGGACTTCGAGGACGACTCCCCTGACTTGGCGACGCTACGCAAGCGGGCGGGGGAATGTGCGAGTGAGGCTGTGGACCCGGTCTCGGCCACGACTCAAACGTACGAAGGGTCAGACGTGGTGAAAACGTATGTGAAAGCTCGCGCGGAGGGGAAATGCGAAGGGTGTGGGGAGCCAGCGTTCCAAAATAAATCCGGCGACCCGTATTTCCATGCGCATCACATCAACGAACTAAGCGATGGTGGGCCGGATAGACCTGATATGGTCATCGCGCTCTGTCCGAACTGTCACTGTCGCGTCCATCACGGCGAGGACGGCGAGAACTACAACGAGAAACTCCGCGAGTGGCTCGCCGACATCGAGTCCGATGAGTACCGCGAGGAGACATCTGAGACGTCTGGTTAGACGGAGAAGCGTTCATCGGCGCTGTTCTCTTGCGCCGTGGCGAGATACGACGTTGACCGATTCTGAGTTTGAGGTCTCGAAGTGGGCACGCCGAACACCCGGGCTGAAGCTCTTCATCTTCAAGGAAGCGGCCCAAATGCAAGTCAGACGCATACTTCAAGGTTTTCTGGCGGTTCGCTTTCACTGTTCGATGCCGTAATCCGGGCTGTTCATTCTACGCTCCCGATGATGACTGACCCCGGGTTCCCGATTCTCGGTACAGTTGTCTCGGCGGTCTCGCTTGTGGTTGCGACTCTTCTCTGGCGAGTGTCCGAATGAGAAGAATACGGCCTTTTCGTTCGCCCACACGCCTGTACCTCTGCTTTTGTGGCAGAATCAACTGTACAGAATTATTTTTAGAATGAGCTTAGGGCTTCAAGATGGTGGAAATCAGCGGGGGCCTTTATTAGATAGCCTCTTATGAATTTAGTAGTAAGTTGTCCAGTAAATGCGTATTGAGCAAGAAACGAAACGACTTGTGAAACGATTTGCTTCTGAACCGGGGGTTGAATCGGAGGAGTTTGATTGTAAATCGAAGGAAATAGTTGAGAGTTCTGATGGCCGAAAAAAGCTTGTAAAAGTACTCTCAGCGATGGCCAATCAGGCCGGTGGAACAGTAATTATCGGCGTTAGGAAAGAGCAATCAGATAGTCTACTCATTCAAGGATTTCCAGTTGATTCGGAAGTTGTACAGTATATAACTCAAACTGCCCTCGAATATACCACCCCACCAGTTTCTGATTTAGTAGATGTGAATTTTGTCGAATACTCGGGAAAACGTCTCCTTCGTATTGACGTGGACAAGGCCCGTGAAAAACCAATTCAATTCAAAGAGAAGGGAGATTACGTCCCGTGGATTCGTGTTGGTGATGGCATGGATGAGATGTCTAGCGACCAACTATTATCATTCTTCCAAGTCCGTAAACGTGAGGAATACAGTTTGTTCTCATCTGAGATAGAACAACGTGTCAGCATTAATGTTGACCTCGATTCTCAAGATAACGTGCCTTCGCTTCGGTCTCCTTCAAATTGGTTAATTACAACGTCTGAAGGTCCATCGATGTTCGTATTTGGCGAACCGGGGCTCACCCATGACTTTGGGAAATCAGTTCTCTACCATGTAGAGGAATACGTTCACGCATCCTCAGCAGAGGAAATCGAAGAGGTGTTTAACATCTTAGAACAAACCACCGATACCAGCCTGCTCCCCTCACGCTTAGGCTACGCCATTAAACTGGGCGACCGTCAAGTAGTAGGTCGGGGGCATCGATGGTTCGTTGAAGATTTAGAGAAGATAGACCAGACAATACGACTATTAGAGGAATCACATACCGAAGAACCCCAATCCGATAATGTTCCTAGTGACCCTCGGCCTATTGCAGTAGCGTATGTAAGTTGTTCTGCGGGGATATTTTGGATTGAAACTCAGTGGCGAGGAGACCATTTCTCAAGAACAAAATGTGGCTTTGTATTTACTGATATTCCATTCGATAGTAGCGGCTACCAATCGTTTTTCAGAGAACTAGGCAAGCACCCTGATGTATACCAACAACGACGAGGTCTACAGATGCTTACAATATCAGGAGACTCACAACATCTTGGGCATCCGGAAGTGGTGAATATTAGTTCACATCCTGATGCACCAGAATATATGGTAGTAGATAACCCTCTTTATCACCGTATAGATGAACTCCAGAATCAAGCCCGGGTCAATATCCCAGAATACATATCAAATCCGTTAAACGGACTTAATCGAATTCCTCTAGAAATAGTTGGAGGTTACACTGAGAGTAACGATAGAATGGTAGAACTCGATAGTCTCACTGTATTTTCAAAAGGTCTTTTAATGAATACAATGTTCGTTTCTGGCTGGTGCAGGTAACGGTGGAACCACGTAAACTGAGATACCGAATAGAGTGAATTGTAGTGATTTCATCACCTCTGTGGCATAGCTGACTGAAAGCTCTCTTGTACGCAGATGGTTACCAATTTACAGGGTGTAAATAAGTCGTGTGTACAATGAGGACAGCGGGTTGCAAAAGAGAACGAACTTTCACGGAGCATCGTTCCCATACCCCTGTATTGCACTTAGTGGAATTCCCTGTTCGGGATTCGTTCAGAATTTGACCGCGCCCAATTCCTCGACAATTGCTTGTTCTGTAGCTTCGCCGAGATATGGTTTCATGCTGTCATAGTCTTTCCACCCCCCGGCTGACTGGACGACCCTAACATTGCGCCGTTGCTCTACGAGTAGGTACGTGGCCCACGAGCGGCGGAGGTCGTGACTGGAGACGTGCTGCCAGTCGTCTACACCCGTCGTCTCATGTGCGTTCTTGGCGGCGACCTCGACCCATCTGCGGACGCTGCGCGGCGCGACGGTGATGTACTGCTCGTCCATGCCTAGCGACTCGTCCCGTTGATAGGAGTGCAGGAGTTGTTCGGTTTGCGCTGGGAGGAACGTATCTCGCGCCTTACCGGTACCGTTTCGCGTGTCTTTCCCCTTCGGAACGCGGAGGAGCCACGCGGAGCCGTCTTCACTCCGTCGCTTGTGCTTTGGGCAAATCTGGATAACTTCGAAGGAACGCAGTCCACAGTCGCCCATTATTCGAATCGCGAGTTCGGCTTCTCGGGTGGGTGCGCGTCTTGCAAGTGTGTCAATCTCGGAGCGACCGAGCCAGCATTTCACCCGGTCGCCGTCAGTATCGATTCTCATTGTGTCCTATTTCTCTTTAGTCAACTAGGACATTTGAACCTTCCGTCTCTCCGCATTGAATGCGAAATAGACCTGTTATTGGGCTATTGCGTCCTAGTTATACCTATAACTGGGACAATGGAATTGGAGGGAAATTCCTAACCATGTCTCGGAGAACGCGCGGTCCTCAAACAAAATTATAACACGCCCGGATGAGAAGTGCCCGTCATGACATCTGCTGTGGAGAACCTCCATCAAGCCTTCATCGATATCAATGCGGAAATTCGACAGGAGGGAAGTGAATTTGACTTCAGGTACAGCCTCGTCGACCACCTCTTCACGGACGCACTGGGATGGTCTCGGACTATTGGCACAGGTCACGTCAACTTCGAGGACGAGCAGAAAGACCTGCTCTGTTACGACGATAGCGAGCCGCCGTTTCCGGTGATTGTCTGCGAGACAAAACGCCCCTCGCATGACTTGGGTCTTGCCGACCACGACCAGTTGGAGACGTACATGGTAAGTGTCGGCAGTGCCGAATACGGGATTCTCACGAACGGCCACACGTTCAACCTCTATGAGTATATTCAGGACGACCGGTCTATTCGCAAAATCGTTGGACTCGACGTCGATAAGATGGCGACCACAAATGTTGAGAAGTTGGACGCCGACCAGCGTGACGCTCTCCGAGAGTTGACTCTACTCCAAAAAGACCGCTATGTAGATTTCGACGCGGCTGACTTCTTCAGAACCCGCTACCAAGAGGTGCCTGTCCAGTATCAAGAAGGGGTGGACGACGAAGGGTACGAGTTGTTTCTGGATGCAGTCAAGGACTCGCTCGACGAACTGACCGAGGTCCTCAAACGGTTTTTCGATGATTACCAAGACCGTGAGGAAGGGTCGTACCCGAAACACTTCTTGGACTCGACGTTCCCCGATTGGAAGGACTGGCGCGCGTACACGGGGCAGACTGAGGACGCGAAAGATGCATTTTGCCGAGAGACCGCATATATCGTTCTCAATCGGGCGCTATTCGCGCGAATTGCCGAGGACAAAGAGATTGTTGGTCATACCCGGATTTCGTCGCGTGGTATGGCGGAAGCCATAGAACGTGGAGACGAGCAGCCGTATCTGAGCGGGTTGATGGACACGTACGACAGGATTGATAACCACTATAGCGACTTATATGACCTTGGTATTTTTGACTGGTGGTGGGTATCGAGAGACAAGCGTCAGCAGTTCTCCTCGGAAGAGGAACGCCGCCAGCGTACGTTGGAGGATGAATTAGATTATACATTGAGCACGGTTTTGAAGCGGCTGAACCGGTTCGACTTCGAACGCGTCAACCGTGACATCCTTGGTCATGTATACGAGGACTACCTGCCTAAGGAGGAGAGGAAAGAACTGGGGGAGTACTACACGCCTATTGAAGTTATCCAGTATATGCTGGACACCGCGGGATACGAGGTGAATGCTGGTATCGGCCAGCAGAAAATCCTCGACCCTGCGTGTGGGAGTGGTGGGTTCCTCACTGAAGCGGCCGAGCGATTGATTCAACATTATCTCAATAAGTTCGGAGAGACGAGTATCCACTACTTGGACGGAGAGCAAGCCCGGACGATTCTGGAGCGTATCCAAAACAATCTCTATGGAATCGACATCAATCCATTCGCTGTCCACATTACGCAGATTAATCTGCTCTTCCGCACCATAGACTTGTACAACAAAGTCATGGATGTGAATCCTCACTACACGCTCGATGGGTTTGAGATTCACGTCGCAGACACCCTTTCTCCGACGATAATGGAGAAACGGGAACGGGACGGGAACGCAGACAATATCCAGTCTAACCTCCAGCAGTTCGCCGAGTATAATGGGCGCGCCCAGTCATTTATCGAAGATAGGAACGCTGTCGACCGGATTAAAGACGAAATTGAATTCGATGTAGTAATCGCGAATCCCCCATATGTTCGTATCCAGAATCTGAGCAACGACGTTAAAGAACTGTACTCCAAGAACTATAGAACAACTGTAAAGAACTTCGACATTTACATTCCGTTCATTGAGCGCGGATTGAACTGGCTTACCGAAGACGGCAGCCTCGCATACATCTGCCCGAATCGAGTCGTCAACGCGGATTATGGAGTTAAAATCCGCCAGCGGCTCGGAGACGAACCGATTACGCACCTACTGGACTTCAAAGATACCAAGGTTTTCGACGCGGCCACACCCTATCCGTGCATCCTCGTTGTGGATAGAGAGGCTCCGATTGATGATGACATAAAGTGCGCCCGAGTCTCAGAGACGAAAAGCGATTTATTGGACGAAATCAAATACCTTGAAGACTGGGGGGCCTCCTCAGCCAAGGAATATGAGTTATATACTCACTCCCAGTCATCTCTCAGAGCGGATAATCGTAGCGAGAGCCTTCCGTGCTGGAAGCCGATGCCGGATGACGAGCGAGAGGTCTTCAACTCCATCCAAGTCGCCAGTGATTACCGGCTGGAAGAGGTCACGGACGAGGTCTTTCAGGGAATCATCACCGGAAAGGACAAGGTATTCGCTGGGGAGATTGTGCAAGACAACGGCGACGGTACGGTTGAATTCAAATGTGCCGACGCAGGTGAACCAGAAACAATTGAAAAGGACATCCTGCGTCGTCTCCTCAAAGGGAAAGAAATCGAACGCTGGGGGACAAATTGGAGCGGGCTTTGGGTCGTGTTTCCTTACGCTGTCACCGATGACGGCGCACGGGCACTAACCAAACATGAGTTGCAAAACGACTATCCACATGCATGGAGGTTCTTCAAGAATCACGAGACGACATTGAAAGCGCGAGAAGGGGGTAAGTGGGAAGACCGGGACCAATGGTGGCGGTTCAGTCGGAAACAAAACATCGGAAAGTTCGAGACCGACAAAATCATGGCCGGTGTCCTCCGACAACGCCCGTCATTCGTCCCAGACGATGAAGGGAAATACTACTTCGTTGGCGGCGGGACCGCGGGCGGATACGGCATCCACCTCTCTGAGGAGTACGCGCCTAACGCCAGTGACACGCTCTACTATGGTGCATTACTAAATTCGCGGGTCATCGAGTTCTACCATAAGCACATCAGCTTCATCTTCAACAGCAAATACTACTCATTCGGCCAGACGTTCCTTGAACCGCTGCCAATCGTCGCTGAGACGGAGCACAAGGACACGGTCGTCAAATCCGCAAGAGAAATTCGTGACATGCTGGAAGAAGTCGAAGAACTCCAATACAAGACTTCGGAGGTGACGAATTATCTGCCTGAATATGACCGTAGTAGCACGATTTTGGACATCGTTGACAGTGTCGACCTCGATGATGACGATTACCGACAGGACCCGATTCGCACGGGTGAGTCTGATGATGCCTTCCAAGTTGTGATGAAACAAGGGCACCATCTGAACTTTAGTTCAGAGGAGGTGCGTAATTTCGTCTACCGTCTACTGACCGAGCAAGGGAAACGACTCAATCGAATGGAAATCCTCGATATGCCGGTCCCAACGAAAGATGGGATACTCGCTCTAATGGATGAATACGAGACCAACAAGCAGCGCATCCAAGACCTTCAGGAAGAATCCGTCCAGAAACAGCTTGAATTGGACGACCTCATTATGCACGATGTGTACGGTCTTTCTGAGGAAGACAAGGAGATTATCGATAACTACTTAGAAATCTGGTAGAGTAGTCCGTTTCATTCTTCGAACTGCTCGAACCACACGGCGGTTTCCCGGCTAACACTATTTCTCCTGAGATTCACTTTCTTCTATTATCTCGTCTTCTTCATCTTCCTCCTGTCGCTCACTACCATATTTTTCCATAATCTCCTCGTCGTCTCCATAGTGGCGTTTTAACCCTCCACCCTCAGAAAGAAGCTCAAAGTGCCCGGTTACCTCTTTTGCTTCCCTCGCGGACATCATTTCCATCTCCTTGATAACCACGTTACCACTATTTGTCTGGATTATGACGTTCTGTTCGGTATCAGAGCTTTCTTCATTCTCCTCACTTTCCCCAAAATTCCGACGTAAATACTCGTAGATGGCAAATGAGCCTACCTCTTTGATTGCGAAATAGGCCCATTCCACGGCCGGTTCCGGAATATCAGTCGCAACATCCAGAGCATAGACCTTTCGAGTCGGTCCCATCTCAAAATCATATTGTCTAAATTCGTCAGCAATGTGTTTTGCCAGTTCGTTGTATGCAGGAACGTCGGTCTTCTCCTCGTCAAAATGGAGCACGACAACTTCCTCCTTGCTCATGCTGTTTGCATGCATGTATCTGTTCGAATCACTCGAAATGGTATTCTAACTCCATTCGATGAACGGGTTTGAACTCGGTTACAGATTCTCCGGGCTCATCTGGTCGTGCTTGTCGGCTCTCACCGTATTCCTCTTCGTGTAGATAGGAAGCTGTATACACGTCCTCGTCAAGGTCTACGCGCTCAATTTTGTCTGGAGGAAACGCCTCGTCTGGACGGCCATGGAGAATCCCGATTGCCCACCCGTTTTCTTTGACAATGACCTTTTCATACTGCTTGGACTGCCCATTCGATAGATGTAATTCTGCCATACTGACGTATCGGCATTGAAACCACATAAGTGTAGCTCTGCATTTAGGTTTGAGCGCTGAAAGCGCCTCCAGTGTCGACTCACATGGTCACTTCCCGGAGAACAGCCAACACAACATTCCGCTTGTGACCCTCATCCACGAGTTCTCCGATGAAGTCGCCTTTCGTTCGATTCGAGTGGCGGTTCTGGATGCTGTGAATCCGATTGTGACACCGTTCGCACAGCGTCACCAGATTATCCGAGTCGTTGTTCGTCGCCTCTCCGTCGATGTGGTGGACGTGGATTTTATCAGAATTTAAACAGAGAACGCATTGGTCCCCATCGCGGTCGCGTATCTCCTGAATTGAAATACATGACTGAGCCAGATGAGTATCAATGGGAATCAAAGTGTTGCAGTGCAGAAGAAACAATGGCTATCTGGCCGTGTGGAACCCATCTACTCAAAAGTGATTCGACTCTCTCGAACGTTGACTGGACGGAACTCGCACATAGTACTCACAGCATTCGGAATTCACGGACTCCCAGCTGCCCCTCTCAATATGGCATCGTGGATGGAATCCAAACTCTCAGCCACTGTTCACACTGGAGCCTACTGTGTCACTTATCCCATCTTCCCACAATACCTTAGCAATAGAACATATTCTATTGCATATGGAAAATATTAGTGAAGTTGGTGAAGTTGGACCACATGACATGGTTTACGCTGAGCGACGACCGAGCGATAGTGACCGCGTCGTGTGCTTTTGTGCATGGTGTGACTATGAGACAACTAAAAAATATATGCTTCAGCACTATCGGTGTGAGCGTGACCGATACAAGGATAACGACCGGTATACGATTGACTGAGTTTATGGTGGCCTGTTGATAAGCTATCCTTCTATATTAGTTAGAGGAGCCGAAATCATGCCACGCCCTGTACAACTCATCAGAACTAGTCCCTTGCCCACCTTGCATTGGTCGATGATACTGTCCCCTTCTGTGGCGTCGTTGAGGTCGAACACGGTGAGCGCGACCGTGCCATTCTCCGCGTTGTACGAGGCGCTGATTTGATAGTCGGTCATCGTGGGTTGAACTCCACGTCATACGCCGTCTCGCACTCGATGCAATAGACGACAGGCTCCGTGTACTGTCGCTCCAGCTACTTTTCACTGTCCAACGCTCCCTCGTCGTCTCGCATTTCGGGCCCGGCGACATCCCTCGATGGGTTGCCGCTCGCGACGAGTTCAAGGATTGCGTGTGGCTCGCCCTCGTCCCGGTCGGCTTCGCATTGTGGACAGAGCCACGTACAGTCGTCCCAGACGGTCGTGTTCATGTTGTCACACAGTCACGGATATGTTCGTTCGCTTTTTCGACCTCGACCACGGTCTTGCAATGTTTACACCGTAGTTTGAGGTCAGGCACGTCGTCCCGCTCAATGTGGTGCCAGTCGTAATGACCAGATGGTGGTTTCATATCGGTAATACGTGGTACGGCCCATTCAGTGTTTGGGCGAGGCCGCCGCTCATCAGCGGCCCTCTGTTAGTTTGACAAATCCTCGTACAGATGTTCTGGATGGTTTCGGGGAGCAGTTCGTCTACCGGCCAATCCCCAGACGATTGAGTCGAACTCAATAGACGTTAGGATGCATACCAACTTCAAAATGGGAGCAGTCCGGAATCCATCTCGTCGACGTCCTCCTCCAAGTCCGCACGGTCCGCCCCTAACTCTTTGATGCGAGAGTGAACGGCGTTGTGCGCGCGGCACGCTACGTCCAACTCATCCTCGTTCGATTTCGACCGGTTGAGCGCGGCGCTGGCATAATCGGTGAGCACCTCAACACGTCTCGAGTCTCCTCGATATCTTCGCGCAACTCGTCGATTCGCGCCTCCAGCAGTGACACATCCGCACTAGCCGACTGCATTACGTCGTTTGATTTTTTATGCATGAATCGAACCATATCCTCGCGAGTAATGTGGTCCTTGCTCGTAATGTGCTCCAGCACCTCCTCCGTCGCCTCTTGCTCCTTTTTGAGTCGGTATAGCTTTCGACGGTAGCCCTGCACGGACTCCTTCACACTCTCGTCTCCCCGCTTCGCCTCTAACGCGACCTCGCTCATGTCCGGGGCAATAATCAATCCAATTTGGAGTTGGATTGGATTGGGTCCCTCTCTATCAACTCCTCTACTCGAGGCCCAATCCAATTCTGATTACTTTGGATTTGATTCACGAGGTCGCGTACCTCCCTAAGGTCTTCCTCTAATGCTTTGATGCGGTCTGCATTATCGACGGGCTCTATTGTAGCTCGCCGCTGTTCAGTTTCAACAGTCAGGCCCTTCTGAATCTCTTCTCTCGCAAAGTCAGTGAGTTGTACAACCGTGATGGGTGCGACCCCATCAGGGGTTTGGCTATCATTATAGCTTATATCAATGAAACCCAGATTCTCGAGTTTCGAAAATCGATAACGAACAGACGAATTCGATAGTCCAGTTTGCCGTCGAACATGTGTCGTATCTGCTGTACCACCGTTGCGGTCGATAGCATTGACAATGGCTCGGGATGCTTCATCAAGTGTCATAGCGCCTTTGTTGTAATCGTTTCAATATTGGTTTTATGGTCAGGAGACAAATACCGTAGATGTCAGTAATTGTCAGTAATGTCCTATCGGCAATATCGTCAGTAACCGTCAGGATGGGCCATATACGACACCTCCTAATGGAGGCCAAGTAACAATATCCTTGAGAGGTCTATTGGGACCTCTTTGATTTCGCCGCTGCTCGAGTTTGTGAGAGAAACTGTTCTCTGCTTCTATGGAAGCGCAGTAATGACCCGGACCGGTTGAAGTGGTCTTACAGATATTAACGGGAGTCACTGAACACAAGGGCTGGATAAATCCTCCCAAGGCTCATCCGGAAAGGCAGTGAGAGTGTCTTGCGGAAATTCCGGGAAATCTTCCCGTGATTATTTACGCCGAATGACGCATTTTCTTCACGCGATTGATTCCAATAGCGAGGATGGCCGGAATACACGTGATAACCAACACTCCGGCCCCAATACCGAGAGTCCAGATGGTCACTTCCCCCATCTGATAACTGATGATGGCCGTGAGGACTCCCGCCCAGAAGATACCTCCGAGAAGGGCTCCGTAAAACACCTTTGTGAGTGCCCAAGCGCTTGCCAGCGTTCCCAGTCCGAATCCGACGAGACCGAGATAGCTCGATGCCTCAGCAGTGTAGAGTAAGAGGAATACATATCCCAAAATGCCGAAGATTCCGATGGGCAACTGACTACCCCACCTACCGAATCGAGAAATCAACCGAACGCCGCCCGCACAGGAGGATTACGTTCGGGTTCTGCAACTGGACTCCGCTAACTGGTGTTCGGAACACTGGTCTGGGGTCGATGGAACCCTCGTCAGTGAGAAGGGCGAGACGCGTACTCGTGAGGACTTGGCTGAAACTGATGCTCTCGAACTCGCCCGCCAGCATGACATCGTGTTCGTGACGACTGTTCGGAAAGCGGAGGAGCCCCAGTATGTCCCTGTACGGAGTGTGACCATTGTGTCTACGACCGACGAAAGCTAACGTCGGCTCGCGCTTTTTGACTCACTCTCTCAATTTAGAGTGCAACAACCAGAAAAAGGCCCGGAGGGAGATTGAACAGGGTTCTTGGTGAGAGTGGCGAGGGCTCGACGGAGGGAACGACAGTCCCGGTTGATGTCGTGCCCGCAGATACTCAACAGAGTCAAGTGAGATTCTCGCAATTCAATCTGCGAGAACTCATGTATGTTTTAAATAAGTCGTATGGTAAGTGCGAGGTATGATTAAGCGGTCAAGACAGGCGGTTGGAAACATACGGCAGAAGACCGGGAGTTTCTTCGGTTGGCTCCGAGACCCTTGGTGTGGCGACCGGTTTACGCGGCCCATCAGCCGGGAAATCGCTGGTACTGGTGAGTCAACATGGTGGATACTGACCCATAGAGGACTGAATGCATTTACTGCGTTAGCCTACAAGCTGTTAGTCGATATACCGCTGTTCGTCGCTAAATTCGTCGGAGGGGTATTGAAAGACCTCCGGCGGTCGGACTACAGATACACCAGATACTACGGGGGAATGCTTATCTCCGCGGTGGTATGGTCGCTGAAAACGATAGTCGATATAGTGGTGACCATTGCGGTCGCGACTGGGCGTCTGCTGCAAGACCTGATTAAGAAATAGAGCTACATCGAACCTCTCTTCTCTGTTAACAGATAGTAGGTATTACATGACTGTAGTAGCCTCTGTCAGAATATGTACGGGCCGCTACCTTCGGAATTGGTCTACGTTCTTATTGGTGCGATAGCAGCGACCGGGGGCTCATTTCTATTAGGGTGGTATCAACGAAAAGTTGAACAAGACCACCTGAAGATGGCATTAGCGACCGAAATAAAGACGATAGATGTCGATACTATTCAGGAATACTGCTCCTTAGAATCTTATCGAGGGCTGTCAGACTCTGATATACTGGATGATGATGAGATTGCAGAATTGACTGATGAAGAAGCCGAGCGGTTGGTTCAGATGTATTGGCGAGGACAGGTACTTGGACGATTTGCAAGGGTCTCCCCATTGTACCCAAAACGCCACGTATATGTGGAGAACCTGAGCGATATTGGAATCTTGACCGGGTCGCAGATTGAGGCCGTCATCAGATTTTACGAGCAGATAACTATAGTTTCTGAAACAATGGAACGAGTAATACGGGCGAGTAGGATTGAGGAAGAGGACGACGCGACGATAAGGGATTTTCAAGAGGAAATGGAGCGTCTGAGGAAAGAAGCGAAATTACTCTCGAACCTGAAGGGGGCTGCATTGGAATCACTGGATGAACTGGATGAGGAGTATGAATCTGATGAGTTAGACAGCGGAGATTCGGAGAGTTGGAAGACAGATATCGAATCTACAGCGGGCCAAAGAACCAGTTCATGATGATGTTTGTGCCACACCAGAAGAACCCAGCAGTGAAAATAATGAACACCCGCTTGGCCCCAAGCATAGAAATGGAAATTGATGCCCCGACAGCTGCCATGAATACCGCGAGATATATCCCAACCTCTGTGGTTGGAAAGGCTGCGAGAAGGAGTACTGTGACCGTTTTCGTGAAGATAGTGACGGAGTCTTGGGTCGAATCAGCGGTCCACAACAATATCACTGCGATATAGCCGAATATGGCTAGTGCGGCTGCACTCCCCGCTTCCCAGATATCTTCGACTGTTTCTCCCATTGTGTACGATTGAACATTCATTGACTATGATAATAAATCGAGGGGGTGAGGATATTGATTGGCGTAGCTAAAGATATCTATGCGAGAGATATTGACGTTTAATCGGCGAGACCGCTCACTCTAACTCATTAATTGCCTCGTCACACTGTTGGACAAGTTCAACTGAAGCCTCTTTGACCGCGTTGTAGTTCGAATCGGGAACATTTTTGAGTATCTTCATCTTATTCACTTTCTCCAATAAAGTGGACGCAGTCTCTACAATCTCATCATCAAGGTCATCTGGCTGTGTCGATAATTGTTCTCGTAGTCGCGACACGTGCAGTTCCATAGAAGTCTGGATTTCCTCCCTGATATCCCCGACAGATTCAAGTCTCAAATGGTGAGTAAACTCCTCAAAAGTCTCATGTAATCCTGAAACCTCTTTATCTTCCCATCCATGCTTCTGTTTAATCCACTCTATTCGTTCCTCAGTGGGTTTCGGACCGTAGACGTATTCCTGCTCGTCCGGGTCGAATAATGTAAAATACCTAATGTTGCTCTTATACATCCGCGCGTCGATATGAGCCTCCTTCGCGTATTTCATCATATCGTCGTACCACTGTTTTGTCTCTCGCTTTGCCTTCCGTCGTTGTTCTAGTCGGTGAGCAATAACATCGTAAACCAATTTACTCCCAATCCCACCGACAAACCCGACAGCAACGGTAATATCAATAGACCCATCTAAGACCATACAAATGTGTCGTCAGTGGTGTAATATAAAATCTAGTGAGTGTAGCAACAGGTCAGATACTACAGGACCTCATCAGGAAATAGAGTTACGACGAGACAGCGTTATTGAATATAGATTTCCTCAATCGGTAGGGAATCTGGGATTGACAAGTGCTGTTTATCTGATTCTGTTACCATTAAATTCAGAGTCTCTGTTCGCAGCCTGTTAGCTGTTCGTTTCTCAATCTGCTTGCGTATCTCGTCGAGACTTGCATCCTTATCTGGTGAGGATGGCGGAGACGATGGAACAATTGATGCACCTGATAGGCGCTTCCGAACTGGTGCATCGTACTCTATTCGTTCTATATTATCAACAATATCTGAGTTGAAGGCGGCGAGATATCGGATTTTGGCGTCTGGTCGTATATCTTCATATACCATTCCCCAATCTCCCGGGATGTTCTCCATCACTCTCAATCGCAGCGGGTTATGGCTGAACCCGTCCTTCGAAATAACCGTGAAGTCTTCAGTGTCAATTTTCCATTTTGAATCTGCTTTATTATGTATCTCGAACGTTGCGATAGTGCGGGACAGACGGTCAGAGTAGGACAATCCCGTCAACTCCATGGTCAAATGCTCGCCTTCCGCGTACAGAGCCGCATCGATGGTAGTATCCGTATCATCTTCGCTCTCAACGCTGGCGGTCGCGGGAGTTGGCGAGTCAATTTGAGCGTCATCAATTTCTCCAACGTACTCTCGGACTAGGTCTTCCAGTCCCTCCTGTTGGATAATTTGTGCGAGGATTCGTCCATTAACGCACTTGATTCCGAAATCCTTTGCGATATCCTGTGCCTGCGAGGTAAAGTTACTAGTACAGACGATGAGGACCTTATCGACCTTGTCGCGCTGGACGAGTGATGCGTACTTCTGCATCTCTGGACTCCCGACCCTGCTCCCCGAGCCATACCGTTTGGCTTGAATCAGAATCTTCTCTTCGTAAGGGAAGTCTTTCTCAGCGACAACGTCGATACCTTTGTCGGCCGCCCCTTGGGTAACACGAGTGTTCCAGCCCCGGTGGCACCAGACCTCGGCAACGAACTCTTCGAACTCGTATTCGTTGATTTGTTGTAGATTAGTT
Organism: Natronosalvus caseinilyticus; assembly: GCF_017357105.1. Taxonomy (NCBI): domain Archaea; kingdom Methanobacteriati; phylum Methanobacteriota; class Halobacteria; order Halobacteriales; family Natrialbaceae; genus Natronosalvus; species Natronosalvus caseinilyticus. Next base: position 3,677,515 of record NZ_CP071596.1, on the reverse strand, counting down.
TCGAGTTCGCTTATCGATATGGACATGATATTCTAGACTGGTGAATTGTATCGTAGGTTGATTAATTCTCTCCTATCTTTTCGATATCACCTCGTTGACCAAGTAACCAATATCTATGAGTGACGCGACCTCGATTGATTTGATATTCATATATAATGTTCAGACGATAGTATTTTCTCACTTGCTTGAATAACGGAGCGTATGAGCGAATACTTATTGGGCATCGCCATTGTTGCGGGTTTTGTGGCTATGTGGGCCCATGGTGAGGTGACTGGATACGAAGAGACGTTAGCGGGGCAGGCTGCCGTGACGTTCTCATCAGAACATCAATCCCAGTACCAGATGTATTGGTGGATACGAACTATCGCAGCAGGTGCAGCAGTATTATTCGGACTGGGTTGGCTCGGAGAAGTTGAGGCTGCAGAAGAATAGCTGTTCTATATTCCTGAAGTAGTGAAGTGTGACTGCCGGAGTTGATGGCTAACTCAGTCAATATTCGTTGTGAGCCCCTACCTTCTTCGAACATTGGCAATGGCGTCGAAATCTGGGTGAGTGGTTTCTCCTACGGCTGATTCTCACTATCAAGGCACCGCTACGTGTCTCCCCTGTACTTACCGTTTATCGGGTAGTCATAGAGAGGGTATGCAAACTTTCTATGACACCCTCAGTCTAGCTGTATGACACCGGAGGTAGAGGTCTGGCTAGAGAATATCTCTTGGAACTGATTCGAGGATGATGTCAGTTAATGGTATACCGTGCGGTATCTCTGTACCGGTCTCGTCCACATCTATAATGTTGGAGCATGTATTTCTTAGTTGTTTCAAGCGAACACCATGCACAGAAATAGATTATCTCTTCGCTGTCCTCAGGTCGCCTCTCAGCGTAAACCATCTCATGTGGTCCAACTTGGCCAATTTCTCTTGCTTGTTCCATAGTATATATAAATAATCCAACTGCTAAGGTATTGTGCTGGTCAACCCCCATTTCTATGAACTCTCGTCAACTCAGTTGATTGAATACCTACCGCGCGTCGAATTGATACTCTACTAGTGCCAAGGACTGGTAAGGCACTATCAGTACGTTAGCACTTTCAGTAGATGCTATTGAAGGATTTGCTGGGCAAGTTGGGGTCCTAACAGTGTTGTTAGGCGGGTCAAGGACCTACCTGTAACTCGAAGCTTCTCTTCTAAGCTTCTTCGTAAATAGACCCCACTCTAACGAAGGAATATTTATATTACTAACACACATATTCACCCTTCTTTCTTGTCAGGTTGTGGTCTGTGTGGAGGCCATTTCACCCCTGCCCTAACAACATCGTCTCGAATCGTCCTAACAACGCTGTTAGTTTGTGAGGGGGTGCGAATGACGCCCTTCGTTACGCCATTCGAAAGCCTCAGTCGTTATGGTCTACGTGCTCTACCACTATAGCTATTTTCACTGACAGTACGTTCTCTTGTTATGCTTGGGCCTTATTCTGCGGGCTAAGACTGATTTTTTCGGCTTAGCAGCCAGACTAATATAGTAAATTATATTTCATATTTGCGTCTTTGTTTACCAATAGTTAGTTGTGCCACAACGTTGACCGCACTAACAATTCTCATTGCTCATCCAATGTAGATTGTTGGTAGCAATAGAGGCGCCAACCCAGAGGATGAAGGGGGCCATTCAGCAGTAAATACGATATCCTGACCGCTCCACGGTCTTGGTTGCTGTAATCAAGAAATCGCAAGGGAACTTTCCACCAACAATGTCCATCACAAGACCGCTCTTGTAAATTGAGTTGTAGTTTTGACGACCATCGTGATTTTACGGCTTGCCCTGTCAACGAACCACGCATGGAGTCACTTTTGATATCTAAGTGGGAAAATCTGTAGAGATTAGAGAACCCGATACTGCTTGTATCTATCATAGAGTGTGTTCCGTATTTGCGATTCAGAAACACCAATTTCTGCTAAGAATGCCACCTCTAATAGCTGTTCTAACGACCAAGTTAGCCGCGTTAAATCAGCACCTTCAGCTATCGCGGGGTCTTTCTGTTCGCCTTTCAGTTGATGAGTATGGTGATTCCTTGTCTCAACGATGGGATGAATCTGTCCGACAGCACTATGAGGAAGGCCTGTTAGGATGCTGTGGAATTCGTCATTCACTAACTCTTTAAACCGCTTCCGTAGAGAGTATTCGTTGGCATATTTAATAGCTGAATCTAAGACATTTCCTAAGTCATTCGGGATATCGTGAGCGTCGCTCATGGTCTTAAGTTGTTGTACTTGAGATTGAGATAACGAATTGCCATGGAACATACTGGGGTCATCATACACATCATTCAAATCACCCCTGATGAAATCCATTACGTCCGGGTAAACGCCTGATTCATACTTCTGAGAGTCCATATATTCATCTTGATATCTACGCCGATGATAGGATTCAATAGCTTGTGTGAGCGAGAGGAAAATGTTCTCTCGGTACATATTGGGGTTATACTGTGTTCCAAGGAAAAGGTCAATAGCTGATTTAGTGTCTTGTCTCAGGCCAAACCATCTCTCTATTAAGCCACTGAACCCATTAGGAATATCCGGAAGTCGGAAATTGAGATTCGTGATTCCCGGAGACCCCGGCTGCCCAAAAGATGGGTTCCCATAGTATACATCAATAGTGGTGAATCCCGAATCGGGAGTTCTTGCTTGCACGTATCTTGGTTCTATTGGATGGTTCGTTGCGATTGTGAGTAGCCCTCGGAGCGAATAGATATAGTCCCTTAACCGACTCAATGTGATGGCCGGATGCTTTGGATAAAGATGAAACCTTGTTTCATTTGGGACTGAGGGAGTTTCGCCGCGTGACCGGGATGTCTTAAAGGAACTTGAAAGCGTGAGTGTGTATTCTACGGTTTTCGCCTCTATCGGGTCAGGATTATCTACAACAATCTCTACAGTCCGCCCGGGAACCCCATCTACATCTGATGAAGGAATGTGCTGTGTCCACTCCTCAATCCCCGGAAAGCTTGTGGTAAGCCTCGTAAAAGAGATGTTTTTGTTCTGTGGAACATGGATTCCGTCTAAGACATATCTCGGTTGATATGTTGAGTAACTTACGTTGCCCGCTACTGTTTGAGTTGAGCTAAATCCATCACGGTGAGAATCAACTAATGTGAGGAGGTCACCTTCTTTAGAAAGGCCGTATAGACGGCTATGTGCTTCATGTTCCCTTTCTCTTGTGAGGAGTACACCGGATTCAAACGATTCAAACAGGTTTAGGGTAGCCCCTGACTCTGGCTCATACGAAAGGACTCCCCCGACCCGGTTTTCATGCTCTCCGGGCGGCCACCAATATCCTTCGAATTCTACACTTTGCATAAAAGAATATTCTAGCCAATCTACAAAGGTCTTGGTGTAGAAAAGTGAGTTCCTATTTGTTGAACCTGATAGGAAGTAACTCGTTCGTGTAGCAGCAGGGCCGCAACATTGCGTAGATATACCATTGAATCGTCCGTCTTGGCAGGACGCCCCTGTTTTGTCGTCAATAGTGATTCGCGTTCGTGGTTGTCGGTCACGTCATGTCGGGATGCTCGAGCCGCAATTACGCCTCAGTGCGATGTCTGAATCGGCGGCTTGCGCTAAAACTTCCATTGGTTCTTTAGTAGCGCCCCTACTCAGGTCGATTAACAAACTTGATGGGTGTCTTCCGCACTGTCCTCGTCGAAGTTTTCGAGGGCGAGCGCCCGAACTCTGCTTCGTTTGATTAGTTGTCGAGTTTGTCTAAATCCTCTTCAATATCCTTAACTGGTAATCCGGTTGCACTCCCTTGTAATCGGTATTCAGTCTCGTTAACGTCGAAGTTTCGAGCTAATGGTTCTGATGCAGCAACCCAGTTCTTACTGATGTAGTCAATATCAGTCTCATCAATCCCACTGATGTCGATTTCTGAAGCCCAGTCATAATCTTCGACATTTTTTCTGTGGTCGTCATAATCAATCCCGCCGAAGTCATGTAACTGGACGGCCATAGCGAATTTTTCCCGAACGTGCTCAAATTCGGCTTTGGTAAGGCCCGCGATTTCGGGCGTTATTGAAGCCATCTCATCATATTTCTTTTTGACAGGGTCGTCTTCATTGACGATTTCCCGATAGAGTTGGAACCACTCTGCGGGCCGGTCGTCGATAATCATACTACAGTATGGGCACCGATTCGCATCGAACGGAATCTTCCGCTGACATTGAGGGCAATCGATTTCTTCGGGGTCAACGTCATCATCTTGCGCATCGATACCCTTCGCACGCAATATTGCATTTATCTTGTCATCTTGGTCTAAATGCTCATACCGCTTATGCTCATTAGACCCTTCTGCCCAATTTAGTGTGTGCTCAATATGTAAATCACTATAATCGTTTGACTTTTTCATGTACGTTGCTCGAGCATGCCGAAACGCATGAGGGTAAACACGGTCTTTGTCAATCCCTGCGTTTGTAGCTGCCTTCTTTAGATGCTTACGTACAGCCTCACCAGTCATGTGTTCGCCGTAGTGTTTTTCTTTGTCCATCCTGCAGAAGAGGGCTGCCTCAGGGTCGTCTTGACACGGATGCTCAGCCAGCCAATTTTCTAAATATCCTTTCGACACCGTGACTGGTTTCTTGAAGCCACCCGCTCCTTTCAACCCTTCCGCCTTTGTTGGCAGTTGGAGTAATCCATATTCACTGCCCATGCGCGTGTAATCCTTGACTTTAAGCGAGATGAGGGCTGTAACGCGCCATGCGCAATCCCACGATATCGCGATAATGGCTTTAGTTCGAATGTTATTTGCAGATTCAATCAGGTCCCAAACTTCGGATTTCGAGAGGATAAAGTCTTCATCTACTTTCTCTATCTTCAGACTGGGACGTTCGATATCGACTAACGCATCGATACCGCGGTTCTCAGCAAACTCAGTAACAGCATCGAGGTATTTCCGTTTCGTTGAGGACTTGTACGTTTTTCCTGTGCCTAAATTTTTCTCTGCAAGGGAACCCAGTAGTGCATTGATATCATCCGGGCTACACTCTGTGAGAGGCTTGTCTGAAACCTCGCTGAGTCTCCGTAGGCGAGCAATCAAATTCATCGCACTCGCTGCTTCTTGGTCATCACGTACATATTGCGAGAACAGATATATCTCGCGAGCATCTCCATCAAGGTCTGCTACTGTGAGGTCCTCGGCTTTCCGTTCATCATCGTTGTCCAGCGAGAGTCTTTTGACGTTCTTTAGCTCCCGTTCGACCTTCTGGTGGTATCCGTTAGCGTCGAGCTTGTTGTCTGACATACACTATAGGTTCATCTAATGGAACGTCAACCTATCTGTTGTGTTCTGAACTGGAACCGGAACTCGCTCCGGAACAATCGCGAAGTCGTCCTGGCTCTCCACGGCGAGTCGGTCGCCTCGTACTACACGACCGTCTTCGAGGCCGACTGGGAGGGAGAGGAGACGACGCCACTTCCCGTCCCGCTCGAGTTACTCGGCGTGGTGGGTGTCGGCGTGGTTGCTGCGGGCGCACTCGGGTGGCATCGGCTCGCGTTCGAGGGTCGGGATGAAGAGAGACAGCGGAAGCAAGAAGAATCGGTCGACGACGAACGGATCTACTTCTAGACTAGTTCTCGAGCGGCGCCGCACTCGAGAGCGCCTCGTCGATGTCCGCGGCGGCCATCTTCTCGACGAGGGCGTCGATGACCTCCTGGCGCTTGCCCTTGACGAACTTGATCGAGCCGACGACGAGGTGGCCGCCGCCGGAGACGCCGCCGCCGGGGATCTCCGCCTCGAGCTCAGAAACCATTCGGGGGATGTCGAGGCGGACGCCGTCGCTGCGGAGGACGGCGAAATCGGGCCCGTAGCCGACCGTGATGACCGGGTCGCCGGTTTCCTGGATCTTGCGGTCGTGGATCTCGCCCGTGGTCTTGCCCGGGGCGGGGTAGGTGAACCGATGGGCGTGGTTTTCGACGTCGATCCGGTAGAGGTGGACGCCGCTGTCGAGGCGTTCGTGCTCGACGTGGTTCATGGCGGCGTCGAGCTGGCGGTCGACGTCCCGGCGGGAGCGGTCGGCGAGGAACGTGACCAGCCGCCGGTGCCGGTCCTCGTCGGCGTCGGAGAGTTCGAGGACGTCCTGAATCAGGTGATCGCCGGAGTTGTAGCGGAGCCAGAAGGCGGCGTAGTCGAGGGCCTCGCTGACGTCTCGCAGGCGGTCTTCGTCGTAGTCGTTCTCGGCGGCGAGTTCGAGGTACTGGTCCATCGCGTCGGCCTTCGATCGATCCGAGACGCCGGCCACGGCGGGGACGTGCCGCAGGTCGTCGGTGAGGTCGGGGTCGATCATCCGGGCGAGTTCGACACAGAGCATGCCCGTCGTGATCCGGTAGTCCTCGTCGTGGAGGTACGGGTTGACGTGGGCGTCGAGCAGGCTGCCGACGGCGTCGGGGTCGGGGTGGTGGTGGTCGATAGCGACGATGGGGATGTCGTAGTGGGCCAGCGTCTCGTAGGCGGGTACGTCCTCGGCCGTCGAGCCGTTGTCGAGCATGAGAACGAGGGGCAGTTGCTGGCCGTGTCGCTCGCGATCCTCGAGCGCGAAGTTGAGGTCGCGCGTGGCGTCTTCCATCTCGTAGAACGGCGCCTTCGCGGGCAGGCGTTTGATCAGGTGCTGGGGTGCGTTCTCGTCCTGGTGCACCTCGGCGATGAAGTTCTCGAGGGCGAGCTGGAGGGGGACGGCCGCGCACATACCGTCGCCGTCGGCGTGGTGGCGGACGCGGATTGGTCGCCCCTCGAGGACGGTTCGCCGGAGGAGGGTCGCGACCTCCATGAGGTTCGGGCGGAGTTTCTCGAACGCGGGCCAGTCGATGAGCGGGTCGACGTCGTGGGGCTGGGCGCGCTCCTCGAGGGCGGCCTCGAGTCGTTCGCGGGCCTGGGTCGCGTCCTCGCCGTCGAGGTTCGAGAGGCCGTCGACCTCGATCTGGACGCTCTCCTCGCGGGTTTCGGGGGTCCCAGTGACGCGAACGATGTCGCCCACCTCGACGGAGGGGTAAGCGCGAACGCCGGCCTCCTCGAAGGCGGCACAGGGGACGACGCCGTACTCGTCGGCGATGTGGAAGATCGTCGGGCCGCCGGTCTGTTTGATCTGGACGATTTCGCCCTCGAGGTGGACCTGTTCGCCGACGTTCGCCTCGAGGCGGTCGGTCCCGGTCAGGGGATAGTCGTGGTCGACTGGTTCGACCGTGTAGTCGTCCTCCTCGAGGTCGACGTCGGCCGGCTGGAAGGCCATGTCGCCGTTGTCGCGAACCTCCTCGAGTTCGACGGCGAGTTCCTGGCCGACGCTGAAGGTGCCCTCCAGGACGGATTCGTGGACGAGGCCGGAGACGTTCTCCGAGAGATCGACGAAAACGCCGTACTCGACGATGCCGTTGATCGACGCGAGATACGGGCGGTCGGGTTGGACGTCCGAAGCGGTGCAATCGGGAGCGAGATCGTAGACGACGGAAACATCTCCGTCTTCACTATCACTGTCGCCGGAACCTCCGGCGGAGTCACGTGTCATCGGTGACGGTAGTTTGGTTTCGCCGCGTATAACGCTTGCCAAGGCGATCTGTGGGCGCTTTCGGCGGGTACGGGCGCAGAACCCACGGCCGGTACCAATCCGGACCGCCGGGAACACCGACTCGACCCCCGGGCGTCGGCTTCCGGAACGTTTAGCAACGTCAGGACCGGACGTAGAGGCATGGGTCTGCTGGACGCGCTCTTTCGCTCGAGCGAGATTCTCGGCATCGCCGAGGAAACTCTCGAGTTCGCCCTCGAATCCTCTGAGGCTGCCCACCCCGACGAGTACATGGGCTTTCTTCGAGGAACCGAAGCCGCGGAACTGGGACTCGATCGAGAGGGGCTGGTCATCACCGACGTGCTGATAATCCCCGGAACCGAGTCCAACAGCGTGAGCGCGACCGTTCAGACCAGTTCAATCCCGAACGACGTGAAGGCCCTCGGCAGCGTCCACTCCCACCCGAATGGCGTGATCCGGCCGAGCCAGGCCGACCTCGAGACGTTCGGCCGGGGCAGCGTGCACGTCATCATCGGCGCGCCCTACCGCCGGAACGACTGGAAGGCGTTCGACTCGCAGGGACGGCGGACGCACCTCGAGGTCATCGACGTCGAGTTACCCGACAGCGAGTCGTTTTTCGACTTCACGCAAGCGGACATCGACGAGGAGTTGCGCGGATGAGCGACGCGAACGAAGCGAGTGATACGAGCGATACGAGCGCGGGGAGTACGGCAAGCAAAGCGAGCGACACAAGCGCAGCGGACGCGACGAGCAGTGACGGCAGGAACGCGACTGACGGTGAGAGACTACCATGACGGACACGCGAGACACCGACCGAACGGCACGAATCCGGGGACGAGAGGATCGATCCGACGGGACACTCGTCGTCGCGCAGGGAACCTTCGACCTCCTTCACCCCGGTCACGTCCACTACCTCGAGCAGGCCAGAGCGATGGGCGACGAACTCGTCGTCATCGTCGCCCGGCCGACGAACGTCGATCACAAGGAGGCGCCGATCTGTGCCGCCCGGCAGCGCCGGGAGCTGGTCGCCGCTCTCGAGGTGGTCGACGAGGCCATCCTGGGTGATCGCGAGGACATCTTCCGGCCGATCGAGGAACTCGACCCCGACGTGATCGCGCTGGGTCACGACCAGCACCACGACCCCGGGGCGATCGAAGCCGAACTCGAGTCCCGCGGCATCGATTGTACGGTCGAGCGTGCGTCGGGGCGAGAGTCGAAGTACGACGACGAACTGTTGTCGACGCGATTGATCGTCGAGCGAATTCTTCGGCGTCGGGGGTAACGGGATTCGGCTTACAGGGTTCGGTTTAGGGGATTTGAGCGACGACTCGAGTCAGGTCCAAAGCGCTCGAGTTCTTGCCTCTGCTCGAGTTCGGGCCGATGGGCGTGAACTGGGGCCAAAACCAGTCAGAACACGGCACGCACGGTCGTCCCACCGGCGCCAGCGCTGCCGACCTCGAACGTCCCGCCCGACTCGAGGACGAGGATCTGGGCCAACCAGAGGCCGACGCCGCTGGCGTGGACGAGTTGATCCTCGATGGCCGTCTCGAGTGCCTCGCGTTCGGCCGCTGGGATGCCAACCCCGTCGTCGACGACCTCGAAGGCGACGTGCCCGTCCGCGGACCGCTCGACCGCGAGTCGCACCGTCGGCTCGTCGGATCCGTGGTGGACGATGGCGTTCTCGAGCAATTCGTCGACGGCGAGTTCGACCTTCGGGTGTGCCTCGAGACGGGCGGTCCCCGGAACGTCCGTTTCGATTCGGACATCCGGGTACCGTTTGCGGTAGATCTCGGCGTACTCCTCGACGATCCCCGCCAGATCGACCTCCGTTCGAGCGTGTGGGCCCGTTCCGATCACCGACTCCAGCGATCGCGATTTGTCGCCGATCGAAACCAGCCGTTCGGCTTCGTCCTCGATGATATCGAGGGATTCGTCGACGTCCTCGGTTCGATCGTGGAGCGTCTCGGCGGTCCCCTGGATCACGTTGCAGGTGTTCCGAAGGTTGTGCCTGAGCACGCGGTGGAGCACGCTCGAGTGTCGAAGCGCGAGGTCGAGGCGCCGGTTCGTCTCCTCGAGTTCGCGTCGACTCCGGGCGACGAGAGTGTAGATGATGGCCGTCGAGGCGAGGATGAAGACGAGCCCTTTCGCCGTCTGTGCGACGGCCATGGCCGCGATCGTTGGAAAGATGGCCTCGAGGATCCGATCGGTGAGCACGACCCACAGCCCGCTCACGACCGCGTAGATGCCAGCGATCTGTGCGGCTGTCAGCGATCGACGATTCTCGAGAGCCATATTCTCGCTACGGAGACAATATCAATAAAACTAGGTGTGGGGATGAAAAACGTGGCGGAAGGTACGTCTCGAGGCCGGTCAGAGGTAGTTTTCGGCCGCCAGCCGCTCGATTCCCTCCTCGAGTCGCTCCTCGCTCGCCGCGTAGGAGATGCGGGCGTACCCGGGCGTTCCGAAGGCGCTGCCGGGGACGGTCGCCACGTGGGCATCCTCGATGGCGCCCTCACACCAGGCCTGATCGTCGTCGTCGACGGGGAGCATCATGTAGAATGCGCCGTCCGGAACGGCCACGTCGACGTCGTGCTCCTCGAGCAAGTCGACGACCAGGTCGCGTCGGTCCTCGAACGCCTCGACCATCTGGGTCACGGCGTCGTCGGTGTTCTCGAGGGCCTCGATCCCGGCGTACTGGACGAAGTTCGTCGCCGAGGATACCGAGTGGCTGTGGAGTTTGCCGGCCTGGTCGATCAGGTCTTTCGGCCCGGCGAAGTACCCCAGCCGCCAGCCGGTCATCGAGTAGGCCTTCGAGAAGCCGTTGACCGTAATCGTTCGGTCGGCCATCCCCTCGAGCGTCCCCAGGCTCGTGGGCTCGACGCCGTAGGTAATCTCCTTGTAAATCTCGTCGGAGATGACCGTGACGTCGTGTTCGACGGCCAGGTCGCGAACGCCCTCAAGGGCGGCGTCGGAGTAGACAGCGCCCGTGGGGTTCGACGGCGAGTTGACGATCAGCAGGTCGGTGTCGTCCGAAACGGCCTCGGCGAGGTCGTCGAGGGCGGGCTCGAGCTGGAAGTCGTACGGTGAGAGGTCGACTCGCGAGAGGGAGCCGCCAGCCATCTCGACCATCGCCTCGTAGGAGACCCAGGCGGGGTCGAGGAGGACGACCTCGTCCCCGCTCTGAACGAGGGTCTGGACGATTTCGTAGAGCGATTGCTTCGCGCCGGGCGTGACGATAATCTCGTCCGGGCCGTGGTCGAGGCCGTCGACGGCGAGTTTCTCCGAGATCGCCTCGCGAAGCTCGAGGTGGCCCGCGGGCGTCGTGTAGCCGGTGTGGCCGGCGTCCATCGCGTCCTTGCCGGCCTGGACGACGTTTTCGGGCGTCGGAAAGTCCGGTTCGCCGACGCTCAGGTCGACGACGTCGACGCCGTCGGCCTCGAGTTCGGTGGCGAGTGCGGAGATGGTGAGGGTTGCGGACGGTTCGACTCGGGCAACGCGGTCGGTGAATTCCATGGTCATGGCTGAAGTGGGTTTGGCTGTGGTGGGTCTGGCTGTGAGGCGGTGTCAGTCGACTGGTTCGCGGTCTGATTCCGGTTCCGGCAGTTCCTCGACGAGGTCGATCGCGCCATCGACGGCCTTCGCGGCATTTTGGACGCGCTCTCGAGCCTCCGCGGCTGACATTCCGGGGCCCGTCACTCCGAGGGTTACCGGGGTGTCACGCTCGAGGCTGACGTCGGCCAGGCGGCCGGCGGCGGCGTCGGTGATCACCTGGTCGTGGTCGGTGTCGCCGGTGATGACCGTCCCGATCACGACGACGGCATCGACGGCGTCGAGACGCGCGAGTCGGTCGGCGGCCAGCGGCGCGTCGTAGACGCCGGGGACCGACACCACGTCGTACACGTCGGCCTCGGCGGCCTCGGCGGCTTCGAGGGCGGCGTCCTCCATCCGTTCGGTGATCGGGCGATTGAACTGGGCGATCACCAGCCCGAGCGTGGTCATACTCGAGGCGTGGCGTGGATGCCTAAAAGAGGTACCGCTATGGGCGAGTGTAGCGAGTCAGGCGTACAAGAACTCGTACCCGCTTTTCGGTCCGTTCCAGCGTTCGAGAACCGGTATTCGAGGCGGACTCCGCTGAAGCGCTTGAGCGAAACGGCCTTCCCGAACGGAGGGGTTCGGTCGACGACCGGGACGCCCTAGCTGTTGTACGGCGGCTCGTCCCGGTGATTGTCGGGGTTCTCCTGCTCGAGCGCCTCGTTCTCGCGTTCGGTCGATCCGTGCTCGATGTCCTCCTTTCGCTCTTCCTCGGCTCGGCGGCGACGCGCCTCTTTTTCTTCCTCGGTGAGTTCTTCGTCCTCGTCCGCCTCGGGATCCTCTTTGGCCAGTTCGACGTCTCGGCCGTGATCTGTCTCTTCGGACATAGGCTTCACCAGTTCGTGATTGTCGATTCGCCCAAAAGGCCGTTGGGCTTGCAACCGCCACGGCCTCGCCGCCCCGCGGCCCCACGGTCAGACGGAACGTCGTTCGAACGCAGGTAGACAATTACCATATTTTCTGCAGTATTATAGTATGTTTATTGTATTATTGGCTAGAACTGCCACGATACGGTGGAAAACCCCACTCGACGTCGAAGTCGAGCGTCTCGAGTTCCATTGTCGCCTCCTCGTACTCCGCTCGCACGATGGTGTATCGATGCTGGTCAGTCACCGTCCCGTCCGACCGTGGCGAGTGCTGGCGCAGTAGCCCCTCGTGGCGGCCACCGTACTTCTCGACGTACTTCTCGATCATCCGTCGGGACGGCTCGTTATCGGCAGCGCAGGTCGTGTAAAACGCCTCGAGGTCGTACCGCTCGAACGTCAACTCGACGAACGCGGATGCCCGCTCGAGGCCGTACTCGCGGCCCCAGTACGCCGGTGCGAGAACGATGTCCGATCCGGCGCGGCGAGTGTCCCACTCGGGTTTGTAGGCCGTGGTCCCGACGATGTCGCCCCCTTCGTCGTTCGAGCGAAGGAGGTACCGCGCCCGCTCGCGGTCAGCCCACTGCTGTTCGGCCCGGTCGACGAACACGGCGACCTGGTCGAGCCGCTGGAGCCGGAACCACGGCATGTGTTCGGTCGCATCGGTCTGCCAGTTGTCTCGACTCACGAACGCGTACAGCTCGAACGGGTCGACGGTTTCGTGGCTGATTCGTTCGAAAATCAGTCGGTCCGTCTCGAGGCGGGTGGGAAACAGTGTGTGCATCGTGTTATCCGTGTATCCATCGAATCCGAGGGGTACAAGGTGTGACGGTGCCGTTCAAAAATACCGTAACGCTCAAGGGTTTTTTACGCGTAGTAGTGAGTGACTCTTTGTGCAGTGGAGTGAACCGCGGTAGTAGGCTCCCGTGGCGTTCACCGTCACAGGTGGCGGAGAATCTCACCGACAGCGACACCGATTGATGGCCTCAGCTAGAAGCGGAACCAATGAGCCAGATTCGCGCGCCGCTCCACCGGCGCCTGTGGAGCAGGTATCGATCCGTCCCACTCATCTACCGCATCGCCGTCGCGTTCGTCCTCGGAACCGCCCTCGGCGCCGTCGTCGGGGAGCAGGCGGGCGTTCTCAGCCCGCTGGGGGACCTCTTCTTGCGCCTCCTCGAGATGCTCATCATCCCGATTATCGTCTTCACGCTGCTCGGCGGGATCCGCAAGCTGACGCCGTCTCGGCTGGGCAAGGTCGGCGGGCTCACGGTCGGGCTCTACATCGCGACGACGACTGTCGCGGCCGTCATCGGCCTCGCGGTCGCGAACCTGTTCGACCCCGGCACCGCCGTGGAGTTCACCGGCGGCGAGGCTCGAGAGGCCGAGCCGCCGACAGTCACGGAGGTTCTGCTGGGGATCGTCCCGGAGAACCCGCTCGGGGCGATGGTGGAAGGCGACATCCTCGCGACGATCTTCTTCGTGATCGTCTTCGGGCTCGCGCTGACGTCGGTCCGCGAGGCCACGACCGACGAGTCCGTCGAGGGGGCAATCGGCGGCTTCTTCGCGTTCGTCGAGGCCGGAACGCAGGCGCTGTTCAAGATCATCTGGGGCGTCCTCGAGTACGGCGTCGTCGGCGTCTTCGCACTGATGGCTGCGTCGATCGGGACCGAGGGACTCGGTGCGATCGTGCAACTCGGCGCGCTCGTGGGCGTCATCGCGGTGGGTATCGTGATCCACATGACCGTCACCTACCTCGGCGTGATGACGATGGGGATCCTCGGGCAGTCGCCGCTGGACTTCCTCAATGGGGCGAAAGACGCCATGCTGATGGCGTTCACCACCCGTTCCTCGACCGCCACCTTGCCCGTCACGATCACGGACGCCGAGGAGAACCTGCGAATCGACGAGTCAGTCTACGGCTTCGGGTTGCCACTCGGGGCGACGATCAACATGGACGGCGCGGCGATCCGGCAGGCGGTAACGGCCGTCTTTGCCGCGAACATGGTCGGCATCTCGCTGGGATTAGGCGAGCAGGTGCTCGTCCTCTTTACGGTGATCCTGATCAGCATCGGGACGGCCGGCGTCCCCGGGGCCGGGCTCATTATGCTCACCGTCATCCTGAACGCGCTCGGCTTGCCCCTCGAGATCGTCGGCTTCGTCGCGGGCGTCGATCCGATCCTCGGTCGGATCGCGACGACGAACAACGTTACCGGCGACCTCGCGGTCTCGTCGGTCGTCGGCAAGTGGACCGGTGCGATCGACCTCGCGGACGGGGCGTGGGCCGACGCGCCTGTCGACGGCGGGCCGGAGGAGACCGTGACGACCGATTGACGGTCGGCCTCGATCTCGTCGAGTGGTCTCGTCGATTATTCTCGTTAGGCGTTCTCCTCGAGCGTATTCGCCAAGCGTTCACGTGGAAGATGACGACGACGCTCGCTACATGAACCCACGATCCACCGCGTCCTCTTCGATCAGGTCCTCGAGTTCGGAATCCAGCAACTTCTCGGCGTCTTCGAACTCGTCTGATAACCCCTCGAGTTCGTCGGGGCGGTCGTCCTGGTCGTAGGCCATCGGCCCGAACGCGGGGCTCTCGAGGGCGCCCATCACGTCGTCGAAGAAGTCCTGGGGACGCGTGGGCGCGTCGGCGTGGGTCTGGACGACGGTCTCGAGGCGTCTGGCGACCGACTGGGCGTGGTCCTCGTCCTCCGGCGGGGACTGGACGGCGAACCGGCTGGGCGTCTCCTCGTCGGGGAGAAACGAGCCGATCTCGTCGTCCAGTCGCCGGGCGACCCGGCTTCCGACGCCCCTGACCTCGTAGGGATTTTTCGCATAGGTCTTCAGGACGAGCAGTCCGACTCGGGGGTGGGCGAGGTACATATCTTCGCCGACCCCTCGAGCGCGGTCGCCGGCGACCGCGCGCCACCCCTCGGGGTCGACGTCCCGTTCGACGACGTCCTCGAGCACGTCCTGCCAGTCACGAATCCGCATACTCGAGGATACGCGTCGGGAAGAAAATACGTATCGGTCGGGGCGACACGCGCCCCGTCCGCTGCGTAAGGCGACGTTTCCAGACAAATGTGGGATTGAACCGCCGTCTCGTGATCGGTTTCGAGATCGCTCGAGAACCACAAGAGCTACGAAACCCCCGTTCCGGATTCCGGTAAGAACGGATTTCGCATGCCCGCAACCGATACATTCCCGTTGACGGAACTGTTTCGAACCGCGCCCGTCGAAACCGCACTCGTCGTCGTCGCACCGGTGGTCCTCGCGCTCGCCCAGCTCGCGATCGGGGTGTTCACCGACGGACCGCTCCTCCCCGTTATCGGCTTCGCAATCGTCATGGGCGCGTTCGCCGCCGTCGCCGCTGGCTTTCTCGAGGCCACCCATCGACGGCGGCGACTCGAAGTCGAACTCGAACTCGAATGAGTCTCCCTCGAGCCGTGACTCGAACTCAGAATCGCGACCGCACATCCCCGGTCACGGTTCGCGCGTCTCGAGCCGTGTAGACGGTCCAGCCCGAGAGACCGACGACGAGGAGGCCGGCGGCGAACGTACTCCAGAACAGCGCGCCGACCATTCCGAGGGCGGGAGCCGCGACGATCAGCCAGAGGCCGAGGATGGCGACCAGTGAGGCGACGACCGGGCTCAGCGGGACGTCGTGTCGGATGCGATAGTAATTGTAACCGGCCGTGAGTGCGATGACCAGCCCGACGAGGAGGTTGTTCGTGACCGCGGTCGACGTCGCCCTCGCGTCGAGGAGAAGTCCCGAAAACGCGATCCAGAGGCCAAGTCCGGCGATGATCGCGCTGAGAATCGGCGTCTGTTTCCGCCGCTCTTCGTTCGCGATCTGGGTCGACTCGTCGCGCGGGTCGCGCTCCATGGTTCGATGGCTCCCGGTCGATTCGGTGTGGCGATCGGCCATGATCTCGAGCGGGGTGGGCGCTCGTCGATTCGACTGTCTCACGGTCTCGTCGGACGGCGAGGATAGACAAAAGCCCGTTCTACCGTTACGGCCTTCTGTGGGCAACTACTCCGGTAATACGGTGTTTCCAGGGTGGAAACGATCACGGGAGCGACGCGAGAGCGACCGATAGCGTTTTTCCCTCTCGGGTCCGTCAGAATACCCGTGAACGTACGCGGAACCGTCGCCGGCGAGGTGTCGATCCGAACGGTGTCGACGAGTTACGGCGAGAGCGAACTCGTGGAGGTACCCGTTCGCGTGGAGTCGCTCGAGAGCGAGGCGACGGGTTCGGGTGCAGCGAACGGCGCGGGTGCAGCGGTTCGAGAATTGGAATCGGACACGGACACGGAGACGGCCACGGCCACGGCCACGGTCACAGTCACCTGCTGGGGCAAGTGGACCGAATCCGCCGAACGCCTCGATCCGGGGATGGAACTGCTGGTCACGAACGCCGAGGAGCGCGAGTACCAGGGCGAGACGCAGTACTCGACGACGGGGGAATCCTACGTCGTCGTCGAACCGAGCTTCCTCGTGAACGTGACGGCTATTCGAAACTGGGTCGAGTGCCCGCGCCTGTACTACCTGAACAAGCTCTCGGGCGTGCCACTCAACTACCCGGTGGTCAAGGGGACCATCGTCCACGAGGTGTTCGGCGATCTGCTCCGGGGTCGCGACCTCGAGGCTGCCATCGACGAGCGAATCGACGACCGGGGGCTCGAGTTGGGCTTGCTCGGCGAATCGCGCAAAACGGTCGAAGAGGACGTCCGGAAGAATGCCGCGGCCATCGAGGGGTGGCTCGAGCAGGGGCGGCTTACGGGTGGGGGTGGGGCGGCTACTGCCGCCGAAGACGGGGTGGCCGCTGCCGCCGAAGACGGGGCGGCCGCTGCCGCCGAAGACGGGGCGGTTACTGCCGACAGCTCGTCTCGGTCGTTCGCGCCCGAAGCAAACGAGTGGCGGTCCGAGCAGTTACTCATCAGCGAAACCTTCGGCATCCGCGGACGGGCCGACGCCATCCGCCGGGGGGCACCCGTCGAACTCAAGACCGGGAAGAACCTCCGGAAGGAACCCCGGTTCAAAGACAAGGTCCAGGCGGCCTGCTACGCGCTCCTGCTCGAGGAACACGGCGACCCCGTCGATACCGGAACCCTGCTCTACACCAAGAACTCCGCGCTCGAGCGCGACGAGGAGACCGGCGACCTCACGCCCGCGAAGGACTTCTCGATGGGGGCAGGTCTGCTGAAGTACGTCGTCCGCCTGCGAAACGAGATCGCGGCGATGGAGATGTCGGGGTCGATCCCGACCGGAAAGGAAGCGGACGCGAAGTGTGAGTACTGCTTCGAGCGCGACACCTGTATGGTCGTCTCGGGACGACTCGACCAGGAGTCGAAGGCCGGGTCCATCGGCCAGGCACTCCCCGACGAGGAACTCGAGCACTTCGATCGCTTCTACCGAGCCATCGAGGAGGAACGTCGCGAGGTCCACCGAGAGTACGCCAAACTCTGGGAACAGACCGCCGAGGAACGCGCCGACGACGACCGGGCGATCATCGACCTCGAGTTCGACGGCATGCGTGAACTCGAGGGCGGGCGCTGGGAGTTACGCGCACGCCAGCGCTCCCCGGCGACCTCGAAGATCCGCGAGGGCGACCTGGTGCTCGCGAGCGACGGCCACCCCGTTCGCGGGGAGGCCGAACTCGCCCGCATCGAACGGCTGGACGAGGAGGTCGTCCTGACCGCCGACGAACCCGTCGAGGTGACTCGGCTGGACATCTACCCCTCCGAACTCACGACCGATCGACTGCTGACGGCCCTGCACGACGCCCTGCTGAAGGGCGACCAGCGGCGAAAGGACGTCCTCTTCGGTCGCGTCGAACCGGAGTTCGACGATCTCGAGGAGACGTTCGTCGACAACAACGCCGCACAGGACGAGGCGGTGCGGAAGGCCGTCGGCGCCCGGGACTGCGCGCTGATCCACGGCCCGCCAGGGACCGGGAAGACCTACACCATCGCTCGCGCGATTACCGAGATGGTCGAGCGCGGCGAGCGCGTCCTCCTGTCGGCCTTTACCAACCGCGCCGTGGACAACGCACTCGAGGCCGTGCTCGAATCGTTCGGCGAGGCGGGCATCGACGCCGACGCCGTCGTCCGGGTCGGCAGCGAGAGCGGCGTCCGCGAGGACATGCAGCGCTACCGCCTCGAGCGGTCGGGCGACCCCGAAGAGCGCCTCGAGGAACTCCAGGGCGCGCAGGTGGTCGCGGCGACGACGGCCTCGTGCGGTTCCCGGATCATGGCCGAGCAGTCGTTCGACGTAGCGCTGGTCGACGAGGCGGCCCAGCTCACCGAGCCGGGGACGTACGCCGCCATCGAACTCGCCGACCGGTTCGTGCTCGTCGGCGACCACGAGCAACTCCCGCCGGTCGTGCGTGCGGAGAACGACCTCTCGACCTCGCTGTTCGAACGCCTCGTCGACCTCCACCCCGACGCCGGCGTGATGCTCGGTCGCCAGTACCGGATGAACCAGCGCATCCAGTCGTTCGCCTCGCGGGAGTTCTACGACGGGGAACTGCGTCCGGCGACGCCCGAGGTGGCGGGTCGAACGCTCGGCGACCTCGAGGGCGTCTCCCGCGACGCTCTCCCCGAATCCCTCCGCGACCCCGTCGCGTTCGTCCCGGTCGAGGGCGACAACGAACAATACACGGACGTCGTCGAGGCCGAACGAATCGCCGAGTTGATCGAGACGTACGAGCGAGCGGGACTCGACCGAAGCCAAATCGGCGTCATCGCGCCCTTCCGGGCACAGGTCGCGACCATCTCGAACGCGGTCCCGAGCGACGTTACGGTCGACACCGTCGACCGATTCCAGGGCTCGAGCGAGGAGGTGATCGTCATCTCGTTTACGGCGACCGGCGACCTCGAGGGGCCGATCTTCGAGGACTATCGGCGGATCAACGTCGCACTCACCCGACCCAAACGGGCACTCGTACTGGTCGGTGATCCAGCGGCGCTCGAGTCCGATCCAGTCTACGCGCGGTTGCTCGAGTGGGCGGGGTGAGCTCGGTAAGCGAACAGGGACTCGGTTTGCAGGCGATTCACCGGTCATCGGTCGCGACGATTCGGCTCAAATTGGCGGGTGGAGACGCGTATCGAGTTCGACGAATAGGCTTGCAGTTGCAGTGCAAGCCGTGAACCCCGTTCCCGTTCCTAGTCTGGCTGTATGGCAGCACCACAACGCAGACCCGACTCCTCAAGTCTCGCCGAAGTACTCGACCGAATCCTCGACAAGGGTGTCGTCATCGACATCTGGGCTCGCGTCTCGGTCGTCGGGATCGAACTCCTGACCGTCGAGGCCCGCGTCGTCGTCGCCTCGGTCGACACGTTCCTCCATTATGCGGAGGAAATATCGAAAATAGAACGAGCGAGTTCCGAAGGTGACCTCGAGGACCTCGAGGAACTCGAGATCGAGCAGCGACCTGAATCGTCGCCGAAGTCGGCGGCCGAGTGATCACCACGAATGGGCTCGGACTCCGGACGCAAGCGAAAGGTTCGCGGACGGAAGATCAGAAGCGACCGGTCCGTCAAGGAGCGACGGAAAGCAGAGAAACAGCGTCGTCGGGCAGCGAAGGAAAACGGTAACGGGAGCGGTGCCACCGGCACAGCCGACGCCAGCACCGACGTCCTTCGCTCCCCGCAATCGGCAGCACCGGAGCCGTTCGTCTCGACGGACGCCGTCGAGGACCTCACGACCCGCATCGGGCAGTGGCTCGAGGCCGACCAGCCGGTCCACGTCGTCGGGCCAACCGGTTGCGGGAAGACCGCGCTGGCGCTCTCGGCGGCGGCCGAACGCGGCCGCCCGGTCGTCTGGATCGACGGCGATCAGGCGGTCGACACGGGTACGCTCGTCGGCGAGCACGCCGGTGGCGAGAGCTACGTCGAGGACGACCAGTACGTCAGCGGCGTCCACAAACGGACCGAGGTCGTGCGCGAGCGGTGGGTCGACAACCCGCTCTCGGTCGCCGCCCGCGAGGGTGCAACGCTCGTCTACAACGAGTTCTCCCGGAGCGACCCGCTCGCGCACAACGTCCTGCTGTCGGTCTTCGAGGAAGGCGTCCTCGAGCGGCCCGAGAAGCGCGGCGACGATCGAAAGATCGACGTCCACCCGGAGTTTCGGGCGATCCTCACCTCGAATACGGCCGAGTACGCGGGCGTCCACGAACCGCAGGACGCCCTCCTGGATCGAATGGTCGGCGTCCACGTCGACTACTACGACGCCGAGACCGAGCGCGAGATCGTCGCCGCGCACGTCGACTTACCGGACGACCAGATCGAGCAGGTCGTCGACGCGACGCGAGCGCTTCGCGACGAACTCGACGTGGTCGTCGGGACCCGCGTCGCCATCACGGCGGCGAAGGGGCTCGCGGTCTTCGGTTCCGGGAACGACGATGCCATCGACGACGAGGTGCTCGTGACGGTCTTCACCGACGTCCTGGCGCCGAAGTTCGCCGGTCGCGAGGATGGGGCGGACCTCGCCACCCTCGAGGACCGCGTCGCGGACGTCATCTGATCGACACACCCACTACCCAACGGACACCAACCACTAACTCGCTCGACGACGAAAGAAAACCTATGGCCGAAGCAGAATCCGCGTCGACCGACCAGTGTAAGGCGATCACGTCCTCCGGAGAGCAGTGCTCGCGGCCCGCCCAGGAGGATGGATTTTGCCACCAGCACGGGCCGGACGACGAGACGGTCGACGAGGAGGAGGCGAGCGAGAACGCCGACGAATCGGCTGCGGAGGGATCGACTTCGGAGGACGCCGACGAAACCGACGAAACCGACGAAACCGACGAAACCGACGAAACCGGCGATACCAGTGAGGACTCACAGATGAACCAACAGGAAACCACTGATCCGGAGGCGGTCGACACCGACGACGTCGACCTCGAGGCCGAAACGGACGACGACCAGCTCGAGGGATTCCTCGCGATCCGACGACGGATCGAACGTGCCGCCGATTCGATCATCGGCCATCCCCTCGACACGATCAGCGAGATCTCGCCGACCGACGAGGGCTGGGTGGCCGTCGTCGACGTGGTCGAGCGACGAGCAGTGCCCGACACCCAGGACATCCTGGGGCGGTACGAACTCACCCTCGATTCGGATGGGGCGATCCAGGGCTACCAGCGCCTCGACCGGTTCCGGCGCGGCGACACGGTCGCGTTCGACTGAGCGGACGCCCCACGAGTCTGGTGTCCTGCCGATACCGTCGTGTCCTCCCGGTAGCCTCGAGCCCTGCAACTGTCGGTCCCCTCGAACCCCCGCCGACGCAACACTCTCCTTTCCAGAACTCGACGTCTCGAGCGTGAGTGACTCCGACCGCGACGTACTCGTTCGAGGCGTCGACCTCGACGCCGAAACCCGCTGTGCCCACTACCGGAGCGACCGCGACGTCGTCGCCCTCCGATTCGGCTGCTGTGAAGACTTCTTCGCGTGCTACCGATGTCACGAGGCCGTGGCGGACCACGAGGCGGTCCCGTGGCCGCGCGACCGGTTCGACGAGCCTGCGGTCTACTGCGGCGCCTGTGGGTCGATCATGACGGCTCCCGAGTACCTCGAGTGCGAGCACACCTGCCCACACTGTGACGCGCCGTTCAACCCGGGCTGTCGACGACACGTCCATCTGTACTTCGAAAAACCCTCATAACCGTCCGAAACGCAAAAATCATCTTATGGGCAATAGATCTCCGTCTATACAATCATCGTGAACTAGTAGCCCACCCCCAGATTGAAGCCGAATCGTCCATCCGTGGATTTCCCCGTCTTTGGTACACTCAGCCGTGACATACTTTGACGTCGAGTCCCCACTGTTCGTATCGACCGATAGTTGATACTCGACGTCTTCTTTGACCAACTCGTGAATAATCGCAACCGGCCAGTATGACTTCCCATCGTCAGTATCTCTACTCGAGGGGTTGACCTCTGTGGTCTGTTCGAAAACCGTGGAATCCTTTCGTGCAATTTCAATTTCGACGGTTTGCATTCCCTCTCTGTTATTAATCACTCCAATCGCTACGGGAATTTCAGACTTGGTGAATTCGAGGCATCCCAATGCACTGCAGGCCAACCCGGATACAGCGGTACCAGTAAGAAAACATCGTCTGTTCATAGTACCGATACTTTGGATTTACATTTAACCATATTGATTACTCTTCGTAATCAGACCGCATCTTTTCGAAGCAAGTTCTAGGGTCATTAAATCGACTGCCGGTACTTCTCTATGGCGTTTAGCGACCGGTACTAATCTGGAGCCAACCCAGCAGGTATTTTTGCGTGCGGGCGCCGCTATCGAGTATGGACTCCGCGCTTGGTCCCCCCGAATCGATGTCCGAGCGGCGCGCGGAACTCACGCCGATGATGGCCCAGTACCACAACCTCTGTGCCCGGTACGACGACGCCATCGTCCTCTTCCAGGTCGGCGACTTCTACGAGACCTTCGGCGGCGCCGCCGAGACGACCGCGCGGCTGCTCGAGCTCACCCTCACCAGCCGCGAGGACTCGACCGGCGAGTACCCGATGACCGGGATTCCGGTCGACAATGCCGCCACCTACGTCGAGGACCTGCTCGAGGCCGGCTACCGGGTCGCCATCGCCGACCAGGTCGAGGAACCGGGCGAGTCGGCGGGCGTCGTCGAACGGGCGGTAACCCGGGTGATTACGCCCGGAACGCTCACGGAGGACGAACTGCTCTCGAGCGACGACAACAACTTCGTGGCGGCGGTCGCCGTAGGCGACGGTTCCGTGAACCCGAACCCGGACGCCAACGACAACACAGACGTCGCCCTCGCCCTCCTTGACGTCTCGACCGGCGACTTCCTGACCACCAGCGCCAGCGACGCCGAACGAATCGCCGACGAGATTAGCCGCTTCACTCCCGCCGAGGCGGTCCTCGGCCCGAACGCCCCAGACGAGATCCTCCCGGAGCGGTGTATGGTCACGCCGTTCGACCCCGAGGCGTTCGACCTCGAGCGCGCCACGGACCTTCTCGAGACGTACGTCGCTCGAGCGGAGGCGCTCGTCGCGAGCGACGCGGAGGTTCGCGCCTGCGGCGCCGTGCTCGCCTATGCCGAGTACGTTCGCGGGGGCGTCGAGGGTGCTGTGGACGAGGTCGAGAACGCGGACGAGAACGACCCTGGCGAGACGGACGACGGCGAACCGGACGAGCACGAGCACCAGGAAGACGAAAACGAACACGGAGACGAAGGCGAAGACGACGAAAGCGACGAATCCGGCGAACCAGACCGCCCGCGCCTCGAGTACCTCTCGCGACTCCGCCGGTACGACCCCCGCGAGTACCTGCTCCTCGACGCCGTCGCCGTCCGAAGCCTCGAACTCTTCGAACCGCGGGGCGTCCACGGCCGCGAGGAGGCCACCCTCGTCGGCGTCCTCGACCAGACGGCGAGCGCCCTCGGCGGCCGCAAACTCAGGGACTGGCTCCGGCGACCGCTGCTCGAGGCCGAGCGGATCGACGACCGCCTCGACGCCGTCGAGGAACTCTCCCGAGACCCTCGCACGCGAGAGGCGATCCAGGGCGCGCTGACGGGCGTATACGACCTCGAGCGGCTCATCGGGCGCATTTCCCGGGAGCGAGCCAACGCGCGTGACCTGCGCTCGTTGCGCGACACCCTCGCCGTGGTCCCCGAGATTCGGGAGGCGCTCGAGGACGCCGAGGCAGGCCGACTGGAACGGATCCGCGAGGCGCTCGACCCGCTCGAGGACGTCCGTCGGCTGATCGACCGGGCGATTGTCACCGACCCGCCCCACGAGATTACGGAAGGCGGAATCGTCGCCGACGGCTACGACGACCGCCTCGATACCCTCCGGGAGACGGCCAGGGACGGCAAGCAGTGGATCGACGACCTCGAGGACCGCGAACGCGAGCGGACGGGCGTCGACTCGCTCAAAGTGGGCTACAACTCCGTCCACGGCTACTACATTGAGGTGACGAACCCGAACCTCGAGGCCGTCCCGGAAGACTACCAGCGCCGACAGACGCTCAAGCGCTCCGAGCGCTTCGTCACGCCCGAGTTGAAGGAACGTGAGGACGAGATCGTTGGCGCGGAGAGTCGGGCCGACCAGCGCGAGTACGACCTGTTCTGTCGGATTCGTCGCGACGTGGGCGTGGAAGTCGAGCGCGTCCAGACGCTCGCCGACGCCCTCGGGGCGCTCGACGCGCTGTGTTCGCTGGCGACCGTCGCCGCCGAGTACGATTACTGTCGGCCCGAGGTGCTGGAGTCTGGGGGCGACAGCGATGGAGACGCCTCCCGCATCGAAATCGAGGCCGGCCGTCACCCCGTCGTCGAACGAACCCAGGAGTCGTTCGTCCCGAACGACGGGCGCTTCGACGCCGAGAATCGGCTGGCGATCATCACGGGGCCCAACATGTCCGGAAAGTCGACGTACATGCGCCAAGTGGCTCAAATCGTCCTGCTGGCGCAGGTGGGGAGTTTCGTACCCGCTCGAGGCGCGACGCTCACGCCGGTCGAGCGCATCTTCACTCGAGTCGGCGCCAGCGACGACATCGCGGGCGGGCGCTCGACGTTCATGGTCGAGATGGACGAACTCGCGACGATCCTCCGGGAGGCCGACGAGCGGTCGCTCGTCCTCCTCGACGAGGTCGGCCGTGGCACCTCGACGAGTGACGGCCTCGCCATCGCCCGTGCGATCACCGAACACCTCCACGACGAAATCGGGGCGCTGACGCTCTTTGCGACCCACCACCACCCCTTGACCGAACTGTCCAACGAACTCGAGGGCGCGTTCACTCGTCACTTCGAGACGACCCAGGAGGGCGGCGACGTCATCTTCGACCACGAGATTGCTCCCGGCGCGGCCGCTGGCTCGTACGGCGTCGAGGTGGCGACGGCGGCGGGCGTTCCCGACACGGTCGTCGAGCGTGCTCGCGCGCTGGTTGACGGTGGCGACGGTGATGCGGGCTATACCACCTCCACCACCTCGAGCGACGTCGAGCCGACTCCCGCGCCGACCGTAAGTTCAGACGGCGGCGACGACCCGAGCGACGTCGCGGCCGAGCTCCGGGCGCTCGACCTGGCCCACCTGACCCCCGTGGAGGCGCTCACCGAACTCGACCGGCTGAAGCGGTTGCTCGAGGAGTGAGTCGGGGCCGGTTGGTGAAGCGTGGCTATCGAGGACGGAATGCAACCGATGATCGACAGACGAGAAGTGGCGCGATCACCGAATCGATACGTGAAGAGTCGTCAGATTATCTCCCGTCAGTTGTCGCCGGTTTTGCCCTGCCAGGCGTACGAGCGGCGTTTGGCCGATTTGCCGAAGCCACACGACGAGCAGACGCTCTTCTTGACGTGGTAGGATTTCTCACCGCAGCGCCGACATTTGACGTGCGTCGTCTTGTTCTTCTTTCCTTGGCTCGGGGTTCCTGCGCCAGTCATGGAGTGATCGAAACGACGTTATCGCCGCGTATAATGGTTGTGTCTTGGACCGACGGCTCGTCGGTCGGGTCCGTTTCCTGGGAGACTGAGACGTCCTCGAGGACGAGATTCATGTGCTGGTCGTAGCCGGCGAGATCGCCGACGTACTCCTCGCCGCTCTTGAGCCGAACGCTGACCCGGTCGCCGAGTGACGCTTCGAGGACGTCTAGCGGTCGTCCACTCATACACGTGAAGGCAGTTGTTGGACACTTAACCGTACCGGTCCGGCGGCTCGAGTGGGACCCTTCCGCGGGCGACCAACCTCGAGTCGAACCCGGTCGAAGCGACGTGAGTATTTAAACCACGAAAATTATTAAATACTAGTAATCGCAAGCTGGGCACCAGGGCGACGAGTGAGGGTTTACCGCTGGCTACGTAATATA
The DNA here is from genome assembly GCF_017357105.1 of Natronosalvus caseinilyticus. Classification (NCBI taxonomy): domain Archaea; kingdom Methanobacteriati; phylum Methanobacteriota; class Halobacteria; order Halobacteriales; family Natrialbaceae; genus Natronosalvus; species Natronosalvus caseinilyticus. Next base: position 3,651,654 of record NZ_CP071596.1, on the reverse strand, counting down.
ATGAGTGCCGGAGTGCCTCTGACAACCGGCGATTGCGGCGGGTCCCTGTGCCCGAGGGACGCGCCGTGGTGCTACCTTTTGCCCGACGCGATCATCGCCAGAGCGGTCGCGTTCGATCCACTCGTACACGGGGTCTCGAGCCTCGCTTCCGACCGCTCAGCGAAGCGACTCGAGGTCGGCGTGGTCGGCGAGAAGCGCCTGCATGCGCTCGACGGTCGTCGCGTCGCGGGTGCGGCCGCTCCGGACGATCTCCTCGGCCCGCTCGACGGTCGTGAGCGTGTCCGACTGGATCAGCAGGACGGGGACGCCCTTTTCGGCGGCCTGGCCGAGGATCGCCCCGGACGGGCGGTGACCGCCGGTCAGGATGAGACATTTCACGCCCGGTGCCTCGAGCGCCGCGGAGTGGATGTCCGCGCGGTCGCCACCCGTGATGACGGCGGCGTTTTTGGTCCGCCGGAAGTGTCTGAGTGCGCTGTCGGCACCCATCGCGCCGACGGAGAAGCGCTCGACGTACTCGTCGAGGCCGTTCTCGGACAGTACCCGCCCGCCGAGTTCGTCGGCCAGGTCCTCGACGGTGACGCCGGCCAGCGTCTGGTCGCGTGGCAGGACGCCGTGGACTGGTACGCCCCGCCCCTCGAGGAAGGGTGCGACGTCGGACTCGAGTTGGTCCCGGACGGAGTCGGCGACGGCGTTGAAGAGGACGCCGTCGAACTGGTCGCCGAACGCCTCCGCCGCCGCCAGCACGTCGTCGACGTCCCCCGGGGTCTCGTAGGGGGCGATCACCAGCACGCGCGCGTCGACCAGCGACGCGACGTCCGCGTCGGTCAGGTCCACGATGGCGCCCTGCTCGAGTCGCCCGGCGCCCTCGAGGTACATTCGGTCGCGATCCGCCGCGAGGGCGTCGTAGGCCTCCGAGACGCGCTCGCGAAGTTCCTCCGGGTGTTCCCGTCCCCGAATCGCCTGTTCGATGAACGTCGGCGAGTAGACCACGGGCTCGAGGTCGTGCATCTCGGCGTCGAGACCGAGGATTTCGCGCGCGAGCATCGGATCGGTGTCGATGGTCTTGCCGACGTTGCTCTGGAGTCGGGTTCCCTTGGGTTTCATGTAGCCGACGTCGTCGCCGGCTTCCGCGGCGTGGTTCGCCAGTGCGAGCGTGATCGCCGTCTTGCCCGTGCTCTCCTCGAGGGAGGCGACCAGGATCGGTCGGGTATCGTTCGTCGGTGCGTTCGCAGTGGTGTCGGTGTCGGTTTTGGTTTCGGTTTCCGTATCTGAGTCGGTCATAGCTCCTCCGTGTCAACGGTCAGTCTGAGGTCGATCGCCTGCACGCCGTCGGATCCGGCGACGAGGGGGTTCACGTCGAGTTCGAGGATCGCCGGGAAGTCGGTCACCAGCTGTGAGAGGCGCTGGATCGACTCCACGACGGCGTCGACGTCTGCTGGGTCACGCCCCCGAGCGCCGCGCAGGAGCGGCGCTGCCTTGATCTCATCGACCATCTCTCGGGCTTCGCTCTCGCCGATCGGGGCGACCCGAAGTGAGGTGTCCTCGAGGATTTCGACGAAGATGCCGCCCAGGCCGAACAGGAGTAGGGGACCGAACTGCGGGTCCCGATTCATCCCGATGATGGTCTCGGTCGAGGCCTCGAGGTCGAGCATCTCCTGGACTTGGACGCCGATGATCGTCGCGCCGGGCTGGTAGTTTCGCGCCTTCGCGACGACGTCCTCGTAGGCGTCGTAGACCTCGTCGTCTGCCACTCCTACACGAACGCCGCCGATGTCGGATTTGTGGCTGATGTCCGGGCTGACGATCTTGAGGACGACGTCGCCGTCGATCGACTCGGCGACCGTTCGCGCGTCCGCCGGATCGTCGACGATCTCGCCCGTCGGGGTCGGAATGCCGTAGGCCTCGAGTAGCTCCATCGCTTCGACGCCGAGGCGGTTGTCCGACCGGTCGCGGGCGGTCTCGAGGATCTCGCGGGCCCGCTCGCGGTCGACGTCGAAGGTCGCGGGTTCGTCGGTCGTCGCCTCGCGAATCGAGCGGTAGCGCTCGAGGGCGTCGAGCCCCGAGACGGCTCGGGCGGGGTCGAAGTAGTTGGGGATGCCGGCCTCCCGGAGGACGGCTTCCGCCTCGCGCGATCGACTGCCGCCCATCAGGCTCGTGACGATGGGTTTCTCGTGCTCGTTTCGCTTCTCGATCACGACTTCGCTCAGTTCGTCGTACGGGAGCACGGCTGTCGGGGCGCTGACGACGACGGCGCTGCCGACGTTGGGATCCGAGAGGGCGATATCGAGCGCCGTCTCGAACCGCTCGACGTCGGCGTCACCGATGACGTCGATCGGGTTGTAGACGTTCGCTTCGTCGGGCATCGTCTCGGTCAGTCGGTCGATCGTCTCGTCGGCGAAGCCGGCCATTGACAGCGTCGAGTCGCCGACGGCGTCGGTGGTGAGCACGCCCGGCCCGCCGGCGTTCGTGACGACGGCGACGCCGTCGGTTGCGGGCGTCGGCAGCCCCGAGAGCGCCCGTGCCCAGTCGAAGAGTTCCTGGACCGACCGCGCCCGGAGGACGCCCGCCTGTTCGAGGCCGGTCTCGTAGGCGGCCTCGCTGCCGGCGATGGCGCCCGTGTGCGAGGAGGCGGCCTGTGCGCCTGCGCTAGTCCGGCCCGACTTTACGAGCACGATCGGCGTGTCGTCGCTCACCTCGCGGGCGACCTCGAGGAACTCGTCGCCGTGGTCGATCCCCTCGAGGTAGCCGATGACGACGTCCGTCTCGGGGTCGTCGCCCCACTCACGGACGAAGTCGGTCTCGTCGAGTACCGACTTGTTGCCGAGCGAGACGACGTCCCGGAAGCCGATCCCCTGTTCGTTCGCCCAGTCGAGGACGGCGGTGATGAACGCGCCCGACTGGCTCATGAACGACACCGAGCCCTCGATGGCGTTCTCGGGGCCGAACGTGGCGTTCATCCCGGTCTGTGTGTTCATAATCCCCAGACTGTTGGGGCCGACCAGATTCAGGTCGTACGACGCGGCGAGGTCGCGCAACTCGCGCTCGCGAGCGGCTCCCTCGCCACCGGTCTCGGCAAACCCGGCGGTGATGACGACGACGTTCTCGACGCCTGCCGCGGCGCTCTCCTCGATCGTCTCGAGGACGATCGACGGCGGGACGACGATCACCGACAGGTCGACCGGCGGTGCGCTCGCGACATCCGGGTAACTCTCGAGGCCCAGCACGGACTCCCGGTTGGGGTTGACGGGGACGACGTCGCCCCGAAAGTCAGCCTGCAGATTCTCGAGAATCGCCCGTCCGACGGCGCCCTCGCGGTCGGTCGCGCCGACGACGGCAACGGTTTCGGGTGCGAATAGATCGCGTAACCTTCCCATCGAATGTACTGTTCCCCGGGAAGGGAGTTAAACGTGGGGCCGTTCCCTGCGGGTGGGATTCGCCGGAAGGGGTTAGTGGGTCGAAATCGCCGTGAACGACCGACTCGAGAGCGCGATCGTCAGCAGGTAGATGGCGATGGCGACGACGATGATCGAGCCGCCGGAGGGGAGTCCCTGCGAGATAGCCAGGACGAACCCGCCGGCGATCGAGAGCTGTCCGAACAGGACCGAGAGGACCATCGTTTCCCGGAATCCGCGGGCGATCTGCGAGGCGGCCGCCACGGGAATCACGAGCATTCCGGCGACGAGGATGACGCCCAGCACCTGCATCGAGCCGACGACCACAACCGCGGTCATCACGATCAGGAGGGTGTTGTAGGCGGTGACGTTGAGTCGCGCGACGCGGGCGGCCTGCTCGTCGAACGTGATGAACAGCAACTGTTTGTAGGTGTACGCGACGACCGCGACGACCGCGACGCTGAGGACGGCCATCATCCGGGCGCTCGAGGCCGTGACGATCGAGAGGTCGCCGAAGAGGTAGTCTTCGATGCTGATGCCGCGTTGCCCACGCCCCACACTCACGATCAGGGTGCCGACGGCGAAACTGCCCGTCAGCATGATCGCAATGGGGACGTCGCCGTAGGCGTTCGTCCGTTCGGAGAGCCACTGGACGCCCAGTGCGCCCAGAATCGCGACGACGAGCGCCGCGTACATCGGCGAGCCGGCCCAGCCGACCAACGAGCCGGCAGCGAAGCCGATGGCAACGCCGGCGAAGGCCGTGTGTGCGAGCGTCTCGCCGATCAGCGCCATCTCCCGGTGGACGAGGAAGCTCCCGATGAGTGGGCCGACGACGCCAATCAGAACGCCGGTGGCCATCTGTTGCCACATGAACGACCACTTGAAGACGTTCGTCCCGAGGTAGTAGTCGAGCCACTGGCCGGCGATCATGAACTGCTCGTAGGCGCCGGCCGCCAGCGGATGCGCTCGAAGCCAGTAGAGGACGACGAAGCCAATCATGACGGTGGCGACGAGGCCGGTGACGGCGAGGCCGGCGACCTCGAGGCCGTATCGCAGGCCGGAGTCGTGACTCGAGACCGGTTCGGCCGCCCTGGTGGTGTCTGTCCCTTCGGTCATCTCAGTGATCGTGGTGGACGATCTGTCCCGTCGCCCCGTAGGCCTCGGCGAGCGCGTCGCTCTCGACGAACGATTCCGTGTCGCCGTGGTGGTACAGTTCCGTGTTGATGCAGGCGATTCTCGAGGCGCGGTCCGTGACGACGCCGATGTCGTGCTCGATGAGGATGATCGTGATCCCCAACTCGTTGAGCGACTCGAGCAACTGGTAGAACGCGTCCCGGGACTCGGCGTCGACGCCAACGGTGGGTTCGTCCAGCGCGAGCAAATCCGCCTCGCTCGCGAGCGCACGGGCGATGAACGCCCGCTGGCGCTGGCCGCCCGATAACTGGGTGACGCGCCGGTCCGCGATGTCGGTGATACCGACGGTGTCGAGGGCGTCCTCGACGATCGCGCGATCCTCCTCGGTCAGCCGCGCGTGGCCCGCGTGGGCGAACCGTCCCATGGTCACCGCCTCGCGAACCGTGACGGGCATCGAACCGCCCTGTTCGGTCGACTGCTGGGAGACGTAGCCGATACGCTCGCCGTCGGCGAACTGATCGACCGGTTCGCCGAAGAGGTCGATCGAACCGCTGTCGGGCTCGAGGAGGCCGAGCATCAGGTGCAAGAGTGTCGTCTTGCCGGAGCCGTTGGGGCCGATCAATCCAAGGAACTCGCCTTCCTCGATAGTCAGCGAGACGTCTTTCACGACCGGCGTCTCGCCGTAGGCGAACGACACGTCGCGAACGTCGACCGCGGAAGTCACTGTCGACTCTCCGCCCGCGAGGGAGTTAGTTCTTGCACTTTTGTGCTGGTGTTCGAGGGACATCACTCGGCTTTGAGGGCCGCCCGGAGCGACGGCAGGTTCAGGTCCTCCATCTGTTCGACCCAGCCCCAGCCGCGTTCGTTCCACACGGCCATCGTGCCTCCAACGGGCGTCAGCGGCGCCGTCTCGGTCGCCTGACTGTCCTCGACGATGGTCTCGGCGAGCGGCGGGACCTCGCCCTCGGGAACCTCGAACGGATCGTAGAGGATCGTGTCGATACCGCGTTCGTCGACGAGTTCGATCGTCTCGGCGATCTCGCCAGGGCTCGGGGACTCCTCGGGTGAGACGCCGACCGGCGAGTGGAGTTCGAAGCCGTACCGGCGCTCGAGGTACCGGAACGAGTCGTGGCCGGCGAGGACGGCGACCTCGAGGTCGGCCTCGTCGACGAGCGCCCGAAACTGCTCGTCGACCTCGGCGAGGCGTTCGGCGTATGCCTCGCCGTTGGCCTCGAAGGTGTCCGCGTCGTCGGGTGCAACCTCAGCGAGTCCGTCGGCGATGGCGTGAACGACGTCCGCGGCGAGCACGGGGTCGAGCCAGACGTGCGGGTCGTGGAAGGCGGTCATCCCGGACCCGGCGTCGGCGGCGACCTCGACGCGGAGCGGGTCGGCGCTCGAGTCCCAGACGGGTTCGCTCTCTCGTCGGAGTTCGAAGACGAGGCGCGTGTGTCCTTCCTCGCGTCCGCGTAGTTCGACGGTCTGGCCGTCCACGTGGAGCTCGAGGACGTCCGTCGACGCGTCGTCGGGGACTCGGGCCTCGAGGTGGGCGGATTCGTCGTCCTCGAGCGATAGCTCCTCGCCGTCGGCTTCGAGTGCCACCTCGAGTGTGATCGATCCGTCGACTGGAACGGATGGAATGCCGCCGTCCCAGTGGTCGCCGTGCCAGTTGGCGGTTACCTCGCCCGAGGAGGTGTGTAGTTCGACGGTCTCGACGGAGTGCGATTCTCCGTCGTGGTCACCCTCGCCCTCGTGGTCGTGATCGTCGTGATCGTCGTGATCATCGTGACTGTCATTTTCGTGGTCGGCGTCGCCGTGATCGTCGTGGTCGTCGTGGTCGTCGTGGTCGTCGTGGTCGTGACCGTGATCATCACCCGAAAACGACAGAAACTGTTCTTCAGAAACGCCCGCGAGCGCGTCTATGACCGCCACGTCGGTTCCGTCCGCTTCCGCCTCGAGTTGGGCGGCGATGTCCTGTGCCCAGGTGAATTCGGGCGAGTCAAAGTAGACGAACGCGTCGGTTTCGGCGACGGTTCGAACTAGATCGCCCTCGGGGCTCCAGCCGTGACCCAACTGGCCGGCGTCGACGGGGTCCTCGAACGATCCCACCTCGCCAACCACCTCGTTCGTCCAGTCCCAGAGCGGGAAGAAGGCGGCATATCCGGTGACGTCGTCGGACCCACTGCCGTCGGTCTCGTCCCCGGGTTCGCTCAGACACCCTGCAAACGCACCGATACCGAGAGCCGTCGCACCACGACCCAGTACACGTCGGCGTGTCAGTTCCATACCTCCACCAGCGGTCACGTCGATAAAAGTGTTATTATATCGACGGCCAATATTAATAACTCGTGGCAGAAACACGGGGGTAGATTATTAGAACGGGTCTCGATTGAGTCTGCGCCGGACGGTTCCTCACTGCGACTCGCTGCCGATGGACTGGTGACGCGCGCCCCCGTCGATCACCCGATGTTACTGGACGAATAATACGCTTCCAAACGTCGACCGCTGAGAAGAACCGGACGACAACTCCTGGTTTCTCTCATCAGGTCTGGCTTGGAACACCACTAGACGAGACGGGCCTGCGTGAGAACGAACGCGATTCACTCGACCACCGAGACAACCTGGGCGTTCGTCAGGTTCTCGAGTTCCGTCGGATCGATCGGAAACACCGCTGTAGGCGTTCCGGCCGCCGCCCAGACCGTCTCGAACTCGAGCAGCGTTTCGTCGAGGTACATTGGGACGGGCCGGTCGTGACAGAACGGTGGGACGCCGCCGATCGACCAGCCCAGCCGGGACTTGATTCGCTCCGGATCGGCCATCTCGACGGTCTCGGGCGTGACGCCGACGGCCTCGGCCAGTGCACCTTCGTCGACCCGATTCGCGCCGCTCGTGACCGCCACCACGAGGTCGCCGTCGGCGTCGAACGCCAGCGAACTCGCGATCTGAGCGACGTCGCAGCCGACGGCTTCGGCGGCGTCGGCAGCCGTCTTCGTCCCTTCCGGAAACTCCTCGACGGCCGGATCGAACCCGTACTCCTCTCGAGCCTGTGCGACGAAGGTCGCTGCACGCGGATGCATTAGCCTGAGACTCACACGCACGGGTTTAATAGGTATCGCCCAGCCAGTCTCGTAGCGGTTGCCCGGCTTTCGTGACGGACTCGGCGATCTGAGCGACCACCGCGATCAATGCAGTTCGACAGCCACGGAGACGGACTCGAGCCGACGGTACGCCGGCCCCGAATCTCGTTCGTGTTCGCACTCGCATTCACACTCACACTCGCACTCATACTCGTACTCACGCTCGCGCTCGAGACCAAAGACGTCGAGGCGAACGACGAGTCGTCCCGGCTCGACGGTCGCCCGGAGCAACGGACCGCGACTCGTCACGACGACGTACGGCGGGGCCGCAACCGGTCGTGCGGGCAGGGCGTACCCCGCCGATTCGACCAGGTCATCGAGGAGCGGCGGAAAGGCCTGCAGGAGTCCAGACGCCTCGAGTTCGGCTCGCAGGGGGTCGACGACGGCCGCTCGTTCGGTGACGGTCTCGGCTGGCCACGCCTGGGAGACGGCGTCCGCACACGCCTCGAGGCGCCGCAGAACCCCTCCGTGCTCGTCACAGAGCCGTCTCTCGATCGCTCGCGTCGTGGCTCGGTGGCTCACGGGTGACCACCCGCAATCGCTGTGAGTCGGGGCGTCACGAGTCCGCAGCGTCCAGCCACTGCTGGACCTCGTCCCGGGTCGGGAGTGCCGTCATCGCCCCCGGCTCGGTCGTCGCCCGAGCGGCCACCGCGCTGGCGAAGGTCAGGGTCTCCTCGAGTCCACGTCCCTCGCGAAGCGAGGCAACGAGTCCGGCGACGAACGCGTCGCCAGCGCCAGTCGTATCGACGACGTCGACCTCGAATCCGGGGTGCTCGAAGACGGCCTCGGGCGTCGGTGCCGTCGCGTCCGTCACCACCATCGCGCCCTCGCTCCCGCGCGTCAGAAAGACGGTGTGGGGACCGCAGTCGAGGGCGTCGCGGGCGACGGCTTCCGGCGTCTCGCCCACACAGCCGAGGGCCTCGAGTTCCTCGACGGTGGCCTTACAGACGTCGGTCGCCGCGAGTGCCTCTCGGCCGATTCGCTCGAACGTCTTCGGGTCCGGCCAGAGTTCGGGTCGGTGGTTCGGATCGAAGGAGGTCGTACAGCCCGATTCCTGGGCGCGCTCGAGCAACTCGAGGGTCGCCTCGCGCGAGCGGCCACTCGAGAGGGTGACGCCGCCGGTGTGGACCCACTCGAGCGAGTCGAGGGCGTCGTCGTCGACGGTTCCGGGTGCGAGGCGCGTGTCGGCGGTCCCGTCGCGGTAGAACGAGAACGTCCGGTCGCCCGACTCGTCGTGGGTGACGAACGCGAGCGTCGTCTGCGCATCGTGATCGACCTCGACGAAGTTGTCGGGGAGGCCGTGGTCGGCGAGGACGTCCACCAGGTAGTGACCGAAGGGGTCGTCGCCCACGCGCGTCCAGAGGGCGGGGTCGTGCTCGAGACGAGCGAGCGCGACGGCGACGTTCGCTGGTGCACCACCAGGTCGGCGTTCGAACCGGCCGACGGTCGAGAGCGGTCCCGGTCGGTCGGGGAGGAAGTCGACCAGCGTTTCGCCGGCGACGAGGACGGAAGCGTTCATACGGGCGGATCGGTGGTCCTCGAGTATAGTGTTCCGGGTTCGAGTGCGTGGCTCACAGGCTCGAGCACCGAGCGGGAAACCGGGTCGAGAATTCGATCTCGAGCAATAATTTTCTCGATGTCGTAAAATCTGGTTCTTCCTCGAGAAGAATTATTTTCTAATGGAAAGGCTTTAAGAGGGATGACGACGTAGCCGGAGGTGGGATGAGCACTCAAAAGACCGTCCGCCAGCAGGCCGACACCGTCGAGGAGAACGCGCTGCGACTCGACCAGGAGAAGGCCGAGCAGGTCGTCGACGCGCTGAACACGGAGCTCGCGAACTCGTACGTGCTGTACCACCAGCTCAAGAAGCACCACTGGGTCGTCGAGGGTGCGGAGTTCCGCGACCTGCACCTCTTCTTCGAGGAGGCCTACGAACACGCCGAGGTGGGCGCCGACCTGATCGCCGAGCGTGCACAGGCGCTGGGCGGCGTCCCGGTTTCGGGTCCCTCGAATCTCGAGGACCGCGCGACCGTCGAGTTCGAGGGCGAGGACGTCTACGACCTCCGCACGATGATGGAGAACGACCTCGAGATTTACGGGGAGATCATCGAGTCGATGCGCGACAGCATCGAACTCGCGACGAACCTCGGGGATCACGCGACCGCCCAGATCCTCCGGGAGATCCTCGTCGACGTCGAGGACGACGCCCACCACTTCGAGCACTACCTCGAGGACGAAACCCTCGTGCTCGAGGACGCGACTCACTGAGCAGTCGCGAGCCGACCTGGTGAACGATCTCGTCGACGACCACTTTCTCATCGTTTTTCGCTTCCCGTGAGCGTCGAGACTCGGGACTCGATGCTCGACGTACGAACGTCCCCAGAAATGCTACGTGTACGGACGAGCCGACTTCTCGGCCGCGAACTGGGTTACCCACCGGCTATCGCGGTCCCTGCGACGATTCGTCTCAGGCTTCGCGAAGTTCGCGCAGTTTCTCGCGACCCGGCGCGATCAACTCGTCGAGGTAGCTTGCGAGCGTTCCCTTCGCGTCCGCGGGGTGGAGTTCGCCCGACTCGAGGTCGCTCGCCAGGTCCTCGTAGCTCCCGTACTCGAGGTCCCCGCCGTACTTCTCGGGGCGCTCGACGAGCACGGTCTCGAATCGGGGGAAGACGTGGTACTCGAACAGTTCGAGGACGGGGTTCTCGAGGTCGCCCTCCGGGTCGCGGGTCGGCGGACAGAACGCCGAGTTCACCTTCTCCTCGAGATCGTTGGCCGAATCCTCCATCGAGATGGTGACGCCCTGGCTCGAGGACATCTTCCCCTCGCCGGTCGTGAGGTCGGCGACGATGGGCGTGTGGAGACACGGACGGGCCTCGTAGCCCAGTTCGGGGAGTTCCTCGCGCATCAGCATGTGGACCTTGCGCTGGTCCATCCCGCCGACGGCGAGGTCGAGGTCGAGGTACTCGATGTCCAGCGCTTGCATCAGCGGGTAGACGACGTGGCTGACTTTCGCGGTCTCCCCCGATTGTAACTCCGCCATCGCTCGCTGGGCGCGATTCAGCGTCGTCGACAGCTCGAGTTCGTGGAGGTCCAGCACGTAGTCGTCCTCGAGCTGGTAGCTCGAGCCGTAGACGAACTCGGTCTGGGACTCGTCGAGGCCGTAGGCGAGGAACTGCGCGCGCATCTGCTCGGCGGTGTCCCGAATTTCCTCGAACGTCCCCTTTCCGTTGAGGTAGGCGTGGACGTCCGCGAGCAGGACGATGACCTCCATGCCGGCCTCCTGGAGGTCGATGAGCTTGTTGGCGGTGAGCAGGTGGCCCAGGTGCAAGACGCCGGAGGGTTCGTAGCCGACGTAGACGCGCTTGCCGGCCGGATCGGCGGCGAGTTCGTGTACCTCCTCGTCGGTGACGACCTCGTCGACGTTCCGCGTAATCAGGTCGTAGGTGTCCATACGTGGACGGTACCGGAGCAGGGATTTATGCGTTCTTGAACGATGCGAACGCGACTCGAGATATACTATAGTTTTTATAGTAATATCTGGACTCGAGTGCTTGCCCTAGCGTACTCGCTTGCCGAATACGAAGTGACGCCCTCACTTGTCGAACACGAACCGAAGCGGCAACCCGATCGCGAAACAGAGCGCGGCCAGGATCATCCCGACCGGTGGGATCGGCGCGATCACGAACACGATACCGAGCAGGATGAGCACCGTCGAGAGGCGAACCATACCAGTACGTTCGAGACCCAGCGGGGAAGCCGTGATGCCGGCAAACGCAGCCTCGGCCAGTACGGGGTTCGTCACTCGTCAATCGGCCGTCGTCGCGTCGGTCTTCGCAACCGCCGGCGACGACCGCCAGTAGGCCTGGAGGTACGCGCCGACGAACATACCGGCGATTCCCCAGAGGATCGCGTAGTTGCCGATGCCCAGGCTGGCGTAGGCGGCGCCGGGGCAGATCCCGGACAGTCCCCAGCCGACGCCGAAGATGCCGCCGCCGAGGACGACGTTCCTGTCGAGGATCTTGAGCCGTCGCCCGTAGCGAACGCCGGTCAACGGGGCCTGGCCGAGGACTCGAGACGCGCCGAAGAAGGCGAGGCCGGTGACGGCGGCGCCGCCGAACATGACGAACAGGAGGCCGAAGTCCTCGAACTGGAGAAACGAGAGGACGACCTCCGGTTTCGCCATCTCGCTCAGTGCGAGGCCGACGCCGAAGACGAGGCCACCGAGGAAGACGACGGGCAGGAACAGCGGATGCTGCTCGTGGTCCTGAACGACCGCGACTGGCTCGGGGCTGGGACTCACGGCGACACCCCCGCGGCCATCGCCAGTTGCGCGGTTACGATCGCGACGAGGAGGAACGAGAGCACGCCGACGAACGACGTGCTCGAGACCGACCCGACGCCACAGACGCCGTGACCGGAGGTGCACCCCTTCCCGAGACGGGTGCCGACCCCGATGAGCACGCCGCCGACAAGGAGCCGCCACGGCGCGACCGCCGTCACCCAGGCTCCGCCGCCGGTCGCGAGCGTGTAGAGCGCCGCCCCGGAGACGATGCCGAGGGTGAAGACGACCCGCCAGTCTCGAGAGGCCCGATACCGGTCGAGCCTCGAGAGCGACGAGCCGTAGGATAGCGTCGACTCGAGGAAGGTGCTCGCGCCGGGGGCGACGGCGGTCGCGAGGTAGATGATAACGACGCCGAGACCGACGAGGACGCCGCCGAGGGCGTAGTGATCGATCCCGTTGGGAAACGGTGCGGCCGGGAGGAGCGACTCGAGTGGCATTGGTGTACTCCTCGAAAGGGGGCGGCCCTAGTTCAATGTTTCAGCCGCGGCATCGGTTTCGTTGGTTCAGCGACGGCATCGGTCTCACTGTCTCAGCTGCGTCATCGATTTCACTGGTTCAGCCGCGGCATCGTCGACGCGAACTCGTCCTGCAAACTCGTCGGCGGCCCGACCGGCAGGACGAATCGCTCACTCGGCGACTGTGGAGGCGGTCAGCGTCTCGAGTTTGCGCGCGGTGTACCCGAAGACGTTGCGGTAGCCGTAGGGGGACAGCAAGACGGGATAGAAGGATTCGGTGGCGACCTGCTTATCGCCGTCGGCAGCCGCGAACGCCGCGCCCTCCTCGACGCGCTGGAAGTTGTCGACGAACACCTCGTAGGTGTCGGCGGCCGCCTTGTCGATCCGGTCGACGAGCTGGTAGACCGGGAGGTCCCGCCGAACCGTATCGCCCGGGAGCGCCCCGACGGCGGTCAGGAACGCCCGCGTCAGGCGGTCGGCGTTCTCGGCCGCGGCGTCGCTTCCCTGTAGCCCGCACTCGACCTCTATCGCATCGGCCCCGCTGAATAGTCGCCCGCCAGCGAAGGGGCCGGTTTCGACGAGCGCCGTCACCGGCAGCTGCGGACACAGGTCCCTGGTCGTCTTGCTCAGTTCGTCGACGATGGCGAACGGATCGGCGTGGCTCTGCGTGGAGTGCATCGAGAACGTGAGACAGCCCTCGAGTTCCGCCCCGAGTTCGTGGGCGAGTCTCCCCTCGTGGGTCTCCGCCTCCGGGTGACCCGGGAACGCCCGATTGAGGTCCTCGTCGACGTACCTGACGCCGCGCTCGAGGGCCTCCTCGTTCGCGATGACGAGCTTCACGGGGCGTTTGACCGACGGTTCCTCCTCGATCAGCCGTTCCACGGCGCGGACGCCGCAGGGCTCGTCGCCGTGAATGGCGGCGACGACCGCGAGTTCCGGCGTCCCGGTCCCGAGCTGTACGACTCTCATCGGGCCGTCCTACGCTCGTCGGCCCCAAAGGGGATTCGGTCGACGACAGTCCGCGAGAACGACCTGTTGTCGTCGGCGACAGCGGGCGAATATTCAAGGCGCGGCCGTCCCTGCACTCACCTATGAACGACTTCGCCGATGCGGACGCGGGCATCTACGCGTTCGAGTCGACCTACCTCGAGCGGTTCGTCCAGGTCGGGATCGCCAGCGGTCGAGTGGTGTCGGTCTCGTTCCCGGACCAGCCGGACGAGAACGCCGTCGTCGGGGATCACCCCGTGTTGGATCGCTTCGCCGAGTACCTCGAGGGCCTTTCCGAGGTCGACTTCGCCGATCTCGAGGTGGCCCTGACCGTACCGACCGACCAGCGATCGGTGCTCGAACAGATTCGTGGGATTCCCTACGGAGAGAACGTCGACGTCGCCACCGTCGCCCGGATGGCGGGACTCGATCCCGAGGACGAGGACGACACCATCCTCGTGCGCACGGCGCTCGACGAGAATCCGATCCCCATCGTCTTCCCCGACCACCGGGTTCGGGACGGTCCGAGCGCCGCGCCACCACAGGTCGAGCAGAAGTTGCGCTCGCTCGAGGAACTGTAGCCGCTGGCCTCCGTTTCTAGAGTGCCGGTCCGCCAACGAGCACTCACGACCGACTGTCCGTGACCGATCCTGTTTTCGGAGCGACGATTCCCGGGACTGACGTAACTGAATATGGTTTCTTATTCTGGGAAAAGATACCATACGTGGTTATTATTGCCCCTCGAGTGGACCAACGGACTATGCTCGACGATATCGTCTCGCGATCGGCACTCCAGGCTCGAAAACGAGCCATCGCGAAGACCCTGTGTTACCGCCTGTTCATGATCCTAATTACGACGGTCGTCGCCTGGGTCGTCGTCGGTGACGTCGGCGCGGCGCTCAACATCGGGATCGCGACGAACGTCGTGAAAACGGGGACGTACTACCTCTACGAGCGGACCTGGGATCACATCACCTGGGGCGTCTCCGCGCCGGCGTAGCTCGCGATCACGAGGCCGTCCAGATCGCGTAGACGTAGAGTCCGATCCCGACGAAGACGGCGATCGAGGCGATGGAATCGATCAGGATGTCGACGACGACGACCGCGACGAGCTGGGCGATGCCGCCGACGACGAGGCAGACGCCGGCGCCCCCGAGCGGGGAAAACGTCTCCCTGGCGTTGGAGAGGAACACGGCACCGACGCCCAGGGCAACGAAGCCGAATACGGCGTTTGCAGCGCGGCGAACGACGAAGACGTCGGCGACCTCGGCGTAGAAAAACAGCGCGAAGTAGAGCACGATCCCGACGACGATGGCTCGCTGGACGGTGTCCGAAACGGACTCGAGTTGCTTCATACGCGTTCGAGGGCGGCCAGGTGTTTAGATTCTTAGCTTCCGGTGATCGTCTCGAGCACCGACTCGACGGGCTCGAGTCCCAGCCCCTCGTGAACGACGAACTCGAGGGCGTTGACGAGGTAGTGAGCGACGACGACGGCGAGCAGGCTCTCCGTGACGATGAACAGCGCCGCGAGGACGAATCCCAGGAGGCCGGTGACGACGATGCCGGCGGGCCCTTGCATCCCGTGGCCGATCGCGAACGCGACCGACGACCCCGCGGCGAGCAGCCAGATCGGCACGTCGAAGCCGGCATCGAGGGCGCCGATCAGGGCCGCACGGAAGAGAAACTCCTCGAAGAACGCGACGACCGGCAGGACGGCGACGAGCAGGACGACCCACCCGCGAACGTCGTCTGGGGCCAGCAGTCCACGAAGCGCCTCGTCGTGGTCGACCCCCAGGCGAGTCGCCAGCGCGGCCCCGACTTCGTTCGCCGCGTAGAGGGCGGCGCCAGCGACCGCGCCGACGAGCAGACCGCTCCGCAGATAGCTCACGTCGAGTTCGATTCCGAGCGCCTCGAGCGGGATCGCGGTGTAGACGGCGGCTCCGAGCAAAATTGCGGCAAATAGCCCCTGTGAGAGAGCGACGTTCGCGAGCAACGCTCCGGTCGAGACGTCGCGAGGGTCGGCTTCAGTCTCCGATCGCGTGGTCTCTCGCGGTTCCGTCGGCTGGTGAGGCGCCCTCGCGTCTACGACGGACGCAACGTCATCGGCCGCCGGTCCGTCCCCCTCGACCGCGGACGTAGCCGCCTCCTCCGGCGGTTCCTCTCGAGACGCCGCGTCGGTCGTGCGATCCTCCGAGTCGGTCCGCTGAAGGGGACGGTCGGTCGAGGAATCGGCCTCGAGTGGCGAAGAACGGCCAACACTCGAGCCGTTCGGCTCCTCGAACGCGCGCTGGGTGAGTACCGACAGAACGAGAAGTGCGACGAGGACGACGCCGGAAAGTCCCGCGAACGCCGCCCACTGGGCCATTCGATTACTGCGGGCTCGGGTTCGAGCCGCCGGTTCCGGTCCCGGTGCCGGTGTTGACCTGGCTCTCGAACGCCGAGCCGGTGATCTGCTTGAGCCGGTCGACCAGCGAGTCCTTCTTCGGTTCGCCCATCAGGGCGACGTCGAGGACCTCGCTGATGTTCGAGCACGGGATGATCTCGATCATGTCCTCGTACTCGTCCTCGATCATGACGTCCTGCTCGTTGGTCCTCGGGATGATGACCTTCGTGCAGCCGGCTTTCGCGGCGGCCTCGATCTTGTGCGTGACGCCGCCGACCGGGAGGACGTCACCGCGGACCGAGAGCGATCCGGTCATCGCGACCGACTGATCGACCGGGATGTCCTCGAGCGCCGAGATGACGGCGGTCGCCACCGTGATGGAGGCGGAGTCGCCGTCGACGCCCTGTTGACCGGCCTGGACGAACTGGATGTGGACGTCCTTCTCCGAGAGGTTCACGTCCGAGAACTTCTTGATGATCGCGGAGACGTTCTGGACCGACTCCTCGGCCATCTCCTTCAGCTTCCCGGTGGCGATGACCTGACCCTGGCCCTGTGCCGGGGCGATCTCGGCCATGACGGGGAGCATGATCCCGCTATCCTCGCCCATGACGGCGAGACCGTTGACGCGGCCCTCGACGCCGCCTTCGTTGACCTGCAGTTCGTAGTCCTTGCGGCGCTCGATGTAGTCGTCGGCGAGTTGCTGTTCGATCGAGCGCGAGCGACTCTTCGCCTGCAGGACGTGATCGCGCGAGGTGAACTCGGCGTCCTCGGCCCGCGCGATGTCGCCGGCGACCCGGACGAGCCCGCCCAGGTTCCGGAACAGCAGGGTGAGGTGCTCCTTGCGACCCGCGCGACGCTTGGCCTCGAGGATGACCTCCTCGACGGCCTCGTGGGTGAAGTGGGGCAGGCGGCCGTCGCGTTCGACCTCCTGGGCGACGAAGCGCGCGTACTTGCGGCGCATCTCGGGGGTGTCCTCGATGGTGTCGTCCATGTAGACCTCGTATCCGTAGCCCTTGATTCGGCTGCGGAGCGCGGGGTGCATGTTCTCCATCGCGTCGAGGTTCCCTGCGGCGATCATGACGAAGTCACAGGGGACGGGTTCGGTCTGGACCATCGCGCCCGAGGAACGCTCGGACTGGCCCGTGATGGCGAACTCGCCCTCCTGGATCGCCGTCATCAGCTTCTGCTGGGTGCGGACGTCGAGGGTGTTGATCTCGTCGACGAACAGCACGCCCTTGTTGGACTTGTGGATCGAGCCAGGTTCGACGCGGTCGTGACTCGGGGTCTCCATCCCGCCGGACTGGAACGGGTCGTGGCGGACGTCGCCGAGCAGTGCACCGGCGTGGGCGCCGGTGGCGTCCTCGAAGGGCGCCGTGCGCTGCTCGCCGTTGTTGACGATCATGTTCGGCACCATCGCGTCCATGCCGCGGGAGGTGTACCGGAAGATCAGCCAGATGATACCCGCGGCGAGGATACCGAGGAGAATCTGTCCCGCGAAGAGCGCGTAGACCACGACGATCGCGATGATGATCCACATCAGAATCGACCGCATCTGGTTGCGCTTTCGGGCCTCCTCCTTGTGGGCCTCGATGATCTGTTCGCCCTTGCCCGCCGGCACCGTTCGAACCTTCG
The DNA here is from genome assembly GCF_017357105.1 of Natronosalvus caseinilyticus. NCBI lineage: Archaea > Methanobacteriati > Methanobacteriota > Halobacteria > Halobacteriales > Natrialbaceae > Natronosalvus > Natronosalvus caseinilyticus. The sequence goes on along the minus strand of NZ_CP071596.1, from coordinate 3,634,195 downwards.
GTTCGTTGCCGTCGTCGGGGTTGTGGTAGACGAGTACGTCCTGCAGGTCCTCCTTCGGGAGGAGCTGGCTCATCGCCTTCGCGAGCATCGACTTTCCGGTCCCGGGCGAGCCGATCATCATCACGTGACGGCGCTGTTTGGCCGCCTTGATGATGATGTCGCGGGCTTCGTCCTGCCCGATGACCTGGTCGACCAGTCGGTCGGGAACCTCGATGTCGGCGGTCGAGTCGATCTGGAGGCCGCCGAGCAGGTCGTCTTCGGCGATCTCCTCGTCGATCTCGACGCCCGGGTCGACCTCGACCGTACTGCCGAGGTCCTCGACGGTCTCGATCTCGTCGTCTTCGTCTGCATCGTGTGCGTCGACGGCCGCCGCGTCGGCGTCCTCGATCCCGTCCTCGAGTTTCTCGAGCGATCGCTCGAGGGGGTCCTCGGGATCGGCGTCGGGGCCTGGCCCGGAGTCACCGCCGGCGTCCTCCGTATCGCCCGGCGATTCGACGGCGTCCGAGTCCGTCTCGTCGGACCCACCACTGGGGGAGTCGGCGGTCGTGCCGTCGTCGGCCGGGGGAGCCGCGTCCGCGGACGAGTCCTCCTCGTCGGGAGGGGTTCCATCGTCGTCCGGCGACGGGCCGTCAACGTTCGTATCGTTGCTCATAAATGGCTATTCGGTATCCGAACCGAAGGGATTGCGACTGATATACTTTCTCCCTTCTCCCGATTCGTGGCTACTACAGATGGGGCGTTAGACGGCCGATTTCGCCGGTTTCGCTCCCGCGGGAACCTCGCCACCCTTAAGAGTCCGACCCTCGAGGTGTCAGGTATGACGCGGGGGTTCTACATCGGCCGGTTCCAGCCCTATCACAACGGTCACCACACCATGGTCGAACGGATCGCCGAGGACGTCGACGAACTGGTTCTCGGAATCGGGAGCGCGGGCGACTCGCACTCGACGCGCAACCCGTTCACCGCGGGCGAGCGGATCATGATGCTCACCAAGGCGGTCCAGGAGTTCGATCTGACGACGTACGCAGTTCCGATCGAGGACCTAGAGCGAAACTCCGTCTGGGTGAGCCACGTCCAGAGCATGAGCCCGCACTTCGACGTGGCGTACTCGAACAACCCACTCGTCGTCCAGCTGTTTCGCGAGTCGGGGGTCGACATCCGTCAGTCCCCGATGTTCAACCGCGAGGTCCTCGAGGGGACGTCCGTTCGCGAGCGGATGATCGACGACGAGGACTGGGAGTCACTGGTCCCCGACGCCGTCGTCGAGGTCGTCGAGGAGATCAACGGCATCGAACGGATCCAGATGGTCTCGGAGGACGACTCGAACGGCGCGTGAGTGGCTTGGACGGTTGAACCCGCCAGTCAGGGACGGGCACCCGAACGGAAACAGCCATAGTGACGGGACAAAACTGTGACAGTAATGGCTGAAGACGAGGATGCGCGAGTACTCACGGGCGAGATGGTCGGCCTGTTTTTCGTCCTCGCGTTCGACCTGCTGGTCGTCGTCGGCGTCCTCTGGTACGTCGGCCAGCTCCCGAGTGCGGTCGCGGGTCTCGTGTTCGGCGGCACCGTCGCCGTCTTTCTCGGGTGGATCTGCTATCGCTGGTGGTCGATTCGTCGGTCGAGGGTCGAACCCGACGAGGACACGGCGGTCGATCCCCTGGGGACGCTCCAGGACCGATACGCGGCCGGCGAGCTCTCGGAAGACGAGTTCGAACGCAAACTCGAGCGCATCATGGAATCGACCGAAGCGGTCGAAGACGCCGGTCGAGAGCCGAGAGACGACTCTGACGACGTGACGATCGACCGACGAGAGGGAGCTACCTGCGACCGGTCGGAGACGAGCCAGGACGAACTGCGCGAGTGAACCGGGCTGATTCTCCCGTGTCGCGATCGACCCTCCCGGGTCCTAATCGACCCCAGGCCACAATCGGCTTTGATCACGAGCCGTCCGTCCTCGAGGCGTCACCGGGTGTGCTACGGTGAGAGCGAGCCGTATCGGCTTTGAGGGACCGCCCCGTATCGGCGACCATGATCACGCTCGCTTCGGACTTCGGCTCGCCCTACCCGGCGGCGATGAGGGGCGTCCTCTGTTCGCGAACCGACGCCCGCCTGGTCGACGTCTCTCACGACCTCCCCAGGGGCGACGTTCGCACGAGCGCGTTCTGGTTGCGCGAGACACTGCCGTACTTCCCGCCGGCGACGCACCTCGTGGTCGTGGACCCCGGCGTCGGGACCGACCGACGGGCGATCGTCGTCCGCGCCGGCGACCACGTTCTCGTCGGCCCGGACAACGGCGTGCTCCTCCCGGTCGCCCGCCGGTTGGCTGGCATCGAGGAGACGGCATCGAGCGACGGTAGCAACCTCGGGACGACGAGTGACGACGGCGCCCTCGAGGAGACGGCGCCGAGCGACGACCCCAGCCTCGAGACGTTCGCCGTCGACGAATCGGGCCTCGAGACGCCCGTTCCGTCAGGTCACCACACGAGCGGTGGAAGCACGACCTTCCACGGTCGGGACGTGTTCGCTCCCGCCGCAGCGGCCGTCGAAACCCGGGACGGGGCACTCGAGGATCTTCCCTGGCTCTCCCGACTGACGGAACCCGTCGACTGCAGAGTTTCGGTGGCCGACGTCAGCGAACCGAACGCAGTGACCGGCGAGGTCCTCGCCGTCGACGACTTCGGCAACGTCATCACGAACGTCCCGGGCGACGTTCTGGAGGAAGCCGAGAACGTTCGCGTGAACGACGAACACGTTCCCGTCGGCGAGACGTTCGCGACGGTCGCTCCCGGCGAGCAGGTTGCACTCGTCGGGAGCCACGGCTACGTCGAACTCGACGTCAACGACGGCCGCGGCGACGACGCCTTCGGCCTCGGGGTCGGTGACGAATTCGTCCTCGAGCGGGTGCCTCCCGTCGACGGGTAGCGGCGGTGGAGGTGAGCCTCGTCGCATCCACTGGTGCGGATTCGCCACCATCGCTGGCGGGGAGTCGTCATCCCCGCTTGCGCGGGTCGATGACGATCTCACCGCTTTCGTGAATTCGTATCCTGCATTCGGCGTACTCGAACGACACCACGAGCGCGTTCGTTCCGCCTCGAGATCGAGATTGGGATCGAGACTGGAATTGGGGCCGCACACCGCGGGTGAAGAGGTCGTCGAGCGCTTCGGGATCGACCGCTGCCGCCAGCGGCTCGAGCGACTCGAGGTCGGTCTCGAGGGCTTCCGAGACGGCCATCAGGACCGCGGTCGTAACCGGTTCGTATGTCCCCCCTTCGTACCATGTGTGGTACGTCCCCCGACGGTCGTCGTAGTAGATCGGTCGGTCGGCCGTGCCCCCGGCTCGAACCAGCCGATCTGTCGGTGAGCGATGGGACATACATTTTCGTATGGTATGTCACAACATAACACTATCGGCTGCGATCGGACGACGTGAACGGTCGAGAAAAACGGTAAAACGGACGCGAGGGCGTTATTCGGCGGCGATGACGTCGTCGATGCGGACGATCATCGTCGCGGCTTCGGTGGCACTCTCGACGGCTTCGCGCTTGACGTCGGCGGGATCGACGACGCCGTGCTCGACGGGGTCACCGATGGTGACGGTCTCGCCGTCGGTAATCAGTCCGGCGCGGCCCTCGGCCTCGTGGGCGGCGCGGAGGTCGACCAGCGCGTCGATCGGGTCCTGTCCGGTGTTGCCCGCGAGCGTGCGCGGAACGATGTCGAGCGCGTCGGCGAAGGCCGTCACGGCGAGCTGCTTGCGGCCCTCGATGCCGGCCGCGGCCGAGCGGATTTCGTCGGCGATGGCGATCTCGGTCGCGCCGGCGCCGGGGACAACCTCGCCCGAGTCCAGCGCCGCGGTGACGACGTCCAGGGCGTCCTCGATGGCACGCTCGAGTTCGTCGACGACGTGATCGGTGCCGCCGCGGACGAAGACGGTGACGGCCTCGGCGGCTGCGCCACCCTCGACGAACGCGAGGTCGTCGTCGCCGTAGGTCTCGGTGCGGACGCGGTCGGCGTGGCCGAAGTCGTCCTCGGCGAGGTCCTCGAGGGCGCCGACTCGGCGAGCACCCGTCGCGTTGGCGACCTTACGAGCCTTCTTGTTGGTGATGTCCGCGAAGGTGAGGATGCCCTCGCTGGCGAGCAGCGAAGCGACGCGGTCGTCGACGTCGTCGGTCGTGAAGAGCACGTCGACGCCGCTGTCGATGACGTCCTGGGCGTACCGGCGGAGTTCGTCCTCCTCGGCGTCGAGGGCGGCGTTGAGCTGGTCGATCGAGTCGATCGAGTACTCGGCGTCGACCTCGCCCGTCCGGATGCCGAGTTCGACGTCCAGGATGGCGACCGAGGCGTCCTCGACGCTCGTGGGCATCTCGTCGTGAGCCGACTCCTCGTCGATGACGATCCCGTTGACCAGTTCGGTCGCGTTCGAGGACGCGCCGACCTGGGTGTGGATCTCGACGTTGTCGCGCTGGACACCCTCGTCGGAGTTGACCTGGCGGATAGCACCGACGACGGTCTCGGCGAGCGTCTCCGTCTGGAGACCGCCGGTTCCCTTGCCGGTCATGCTCGAGACGGCGACCTGCTCGAGCAGTTCGTCGTCGACGTCGACGTCGAGAACCTGATCCTCGATGGCCTCGAGGGCGATGCGCGCGGCCTCGTGGTAGCCCTCGACGATGGTCGTCGCGTGGACGTCCTGCTCGATGAGGTCCTCGGCCTCGGCGAGCAGGTTCCCGGCGAGAACGGCGGCCGTCGTCGTACCGTCACCGACTTCCTCCTCCTGGGATTCGGCGACCTCGACGATCATCTGTGCGGCGGGGTGCTCGATGTCCATCTCGTTGAGGATGGTGGCGCCGTCGTTCGTGATGACGACGTTCCCGCTCGAGTCGACGAGCATCTTGTCCATGCCGCGCGGGCCGAGGGTCGTACGTACGGCCTCGGAGACCGCCTTCCCGGCCATGATGTTCGACGACTGCGCGTCGCGGCCCTGTGTTCGGTTGCTGTCCTCGCTCAGGATGAACATAGGCTGTCCGCCCATGCGTCGCTGTTGTGCCATGTGTGAAACCTCACTACTTGTATCGTCAGCACTTCTATAAAAGTATTTCGGAGCCACCGCGGTTCCCTCTGGCGATTGTGTGACGGATGCACACGCCACCTCGCTGGGTCGGTCCCGTTCGGCTCGACGGCGAATTGCCCGTCCTGGTCGAGAGCGGAAGTCGGTACGCCCATGTGTGTCGACCGCAAACGCACGGGCGAATGCTCGAGCTGGAACACGACTTCCGCGTCGTCGACGTCCACGCTCGGCTGTCCCCGGACGGCAGGGGCGACCCGTCGACTCGAGTGCCCCCGGCGACGCCCGACCGAATGGAACGGGAGATGCACCAGGCCGGCATCGTTCGGGCGGTCGTCTTTCCGGGAACCAGGCCCGACGAGTCCTACGTCGCCGCGAACAACGGCGTCGCCCGTCGGAGCGTCGAGCGGCCGTTCGTCGCCTTCGCCCGAATCAACGGCGTGAACGCGCTCGAGACCGACCGAACAGGGCGGTTCCGAAACGCCGTGAGCCGCCGCCAGCCGTTTCACACGACTCCCGAAGACGTCGAGCAGTACGCCTACGACGACCGGTTCCACGGGTTCGTCCTCGACCCGGCGGTCGACGGCGTCCCCGACGAGGCCGTCCTCGCGGAACTCGAGGCCGCGTCCCTACCGGTAATCGTCCGTGGCAGCGAGGACGCGCCGCCATCGGCGCTCGTCGATCCCCTCCTGGATCGGGGGTTTCCGGCGATCGTCTCCCACGGGGGCGGCCCCTCGGTCAGTCGGCCGTCCGCCCACACGTTTCTCGATTTGCTCGAGACCGTCGACGACTGCTACCTCGAGACCAGTGGCGTCCGCTATCGGGAGGTTCTCGAGCGGGCACTGCTCGAGCATCCCGACCGCGTCCTCTTCGGGAGCGGCGCGCCCGACTGGCACCCGAACGTGGCCATCATGGAGATTCTGACCCTCGACGTGTCGGCGGACAAACTGCGCCGCGCGTTTTCGAAAAACGCCTGCCGCGTAATCGACTCGTTGCGGCCCGAGTGACTCGGCGGGCGGAATTTGCAACGAGCAAAACCAGGGCGGCTTCAGTGACGATTGAGCCGAACCAGTAACCCGCCGGAGAGCGCCATCATTACCCCTCCCCAGAGTACCCAGAGCACCGCGTTCTCGAGTTCGTACACCAGCCAGAGCGTGACGACGAAACAGACGCTTAGCCCGAGGATTCGGCGATCGGCTGCCATTGCCCACCACTCGCGTCTCGAGTATCGTGAGGGCGTCGGTTTCGCGTTCGTCCCGGACCGTCGTGATCGAGTCGCAGTCCTCGAGTACGAAACCGGCACGCCGAACCCGTTCCCACGCACTTATGCGCATTCGGGCGACAGACTCGGACATGTCTCAACCGTTCGATCTCGACCTCCTGACCGAACTCACCGAGACCAGCGGGGTCCCGGGGTACGAAGACCGGATTCGCGCCCTCGTCGAGCGCGAGTTCGAAGAGAGCGTCGACCGCGTACGCATCGACGCGATGGGCAACGTCGTCGGCACCATCGAGGGCGAGAGCGACTACAGCGTCGCCGTCGCCGCCCACATGGACGAAATCGGCTTTATGGTCAAGCACGTCGCCGGCGACGACGACGGCTTCGGTTTCCTCCAGCTCGACGCCCTCGGCGGCTGGGACGCCCGCGTCCTCAAAGCCCAGCGCGTAACGATCCACACCGATGACGGCGACCTTCCCGCCGTCATCGGCTCGCCGCCGCCGCACACCCTCGACGAGGAGGAGCGCTCGAAGACCCCCGAGGTCGACGACGTCTACGTCGACACCGGTCTTCCGAAGGACGACCTCGAGGAGCGCGTCTCGGTCGGCGACCTCGTCACGATGGACCAGTCGACCGAGCGCGTCGGCGAGACCGTCACCGGCAAGGCGCTCGACGACCGCGTCTGTCTGTTCGCCATGCTCGAGGCCGCTCGCCGGATCGAGAATCCGGACGTGACGATTCACTTCTGTGCCACCGTCCAGGAGGAAGTCGGCCTCCGCGGGGCGAAGGCGCTAGGTGTCGACGTCGACCCCGACCTCGCCATCGCCCTCGACGTCACTATCGCCAACGACGTCCCGGGCTTCGAGGCCGCCGAGCACGTCACCCGCCTCGGCGACGGTGCCGCGATCAAGCTCAAGGACGGGAGCGTCATTACCAGCCCGAAGGTCCACCGCCGACTTCGGAGCGTCTCCGAGGACGAGGACATCGACCACCAGCTCGAGATCCTGCCCGCCGGGGGCACCGACACCGCCGGCTTCCAGAACACTCGCGGCGCGAAGCCGGTCGGCGCGCTCTCCATCCCGACGCGGTACCTCCACACCGTGACCGAGATGGCTCACGTCGACGACGTCGCGGCGACTATCGACCTGCTCGCGGCGTTCCTCGAGTCCGAGACCGGCGAGCACGACTACCGCTACTGAGCGTTTTCCGTCCGATTCGAGCGTCTTCATCCGTGCGTCGTCGCGTGCCATATCGAATCGGCTTCTCGCCTCACGTTGCGATCTCGCCTCGAGAAACCGGATACTTACACTATATTTTTTATACCAATGTTCGAATCGCGCCCTCTTCGTGTGAACCAGCGGCGACAATCGTGGCGAGTGACGAACGATGGAATCGAAGATTTCAGTACCGGGCGTTGCTAACCCCCTGGTATGAACCCATCCGAGGACGAGACACGACTCTCACGGCGACTCTTTCTCGCCGGTACGGCGGGGACGGCGGTCGCCACCGGCGTGAGTGCGAGTGCACTCGCACAGGAAGACAACGAGACGGATACCGGCGACGGCAACGAAACTGACGGCGACGGCAACGAGACGGCCGAGGATGGCGGTGAAGCGGACAACGAATCCGAAGACGGTGGTGAAGGAAACGAATCCGAAGACGGCGAAGGCGAGGGCAACGAATCCGAAGACGGCGGTGGCGGCGGAGGCGGCGCCACCGAAACCGTCGAGGTCGACGACAACGAGTTCGTCCCCGATAGCCTCTCGGTTGCACCCGGTACCACGGTCGTTTGGGAGTGGGTCGGTGACGCCGACCACAACGTCGCTCCCAGCGAGATCCCGGACGATGCCGAGTGGGAAGGACAAACCGACCTCCAGTCGGATGGGTCCTACGAGCACACGTTCGACGTCGAAGGGACCTACGACTACATCTGTGAACCCCACGTCAGCGTCGGCATGACCGGCAGCATCGAAGTTGCCGAAGGAGCCGGCGGGGGTGGGGAGGGCGGCGCCATCTCGGTAGTACCGGACGCCGCCTGGACGCTCCTCGTCGCGACGCTGGCCGGCGTCCTCTCGACGCTCTCGCTCGTGTACGGCTTCATGCGCTACGGCGGCGACTCAGGCGAGTAACTCGAAATCCACGAACGCAACCTCTTTCTCTCACTCTCTCGGATCCTTCGAAGCGACAGACTCACGCGCTTCGACTCTCGAAACTCGAGCCCGCTATGGCCCCTCGTGAACGGTCAACTCGATCGACCGACGTTCACCCTCGACGTCCGCCACGAGGCGTTCGAGGACGCGCCGGGCCTCGTTCATTAGTCGCGGCCGTAGTTTGTCGATCACCCACCCCATCGAGACGAATCGGGGGAGCGAAACGGCGTCCTCGCTAGCCGAGTGCGGGTCGTAGACGGCCTCGAAGTAGAGACGACTGGCAGTCTCTTCGCTCGGCGGCGCCGCGTCGGGTGCGGGCTCGACGCGCCACTCGCCCTCGGCGTCGAGGTCCTTCGTCAGTCGCCACTCGAGTGACGTCGGCGCCGACACGTCGGTGACCTCCGATCGCGCCGTGTAGCTGAGCTTCCACCAGGCCAGCCGCAGGTCGTAGCGCGTTCCTGGACCACCGTCGCCGTCGACGGTGACCGACTCGAGGTGGTCGGCGTAGCGCGGGTACCGCGAGAAGTCCGCCAGGTACGGAAACACCTCCTCGGGCGAGCGATAGACGACCGTGCTAACGAGGATTCGGTCCACACCTCGAGTATCACGAACGGGACTGTAACTGTGACGGACCGTTTCGAGGTGAGGCACAGCCTCGCGTTTCGTATTCCACCTCCACCTACCTCCTCTCCCACTCCCCAGGCCGCTCGCAGACGACCGTCGTCCGATCCGAATCGCCCCTCGACGGTTGCGACGAGTACGTCTCCAGAGCCGCTATTTTTATGCGAATGCCTCCCAATATCGTGATATCACCCCTAACCCCTCTCCCGACACGAAGCGGTTGCGACCGCCATCGAACGGCCATCGACACGTCATCGAAAACGTCCCCAACGGTATCCTGGTACTATTCGACGACTCTCTCCGGTACCGGATTGTGGGCCCGCGCACCCTTCCGTTTTCAGGAAAACCGACAGCCGAGATGGTCGGCGAATCACTCGACGAGCTCTTCCCCGACGAAACCGCCTCTCGGCTCGAACCCGAACTTCGCGAAACGCTCGAGGGAACGTCCCGCTCTTTCGATATCGAGTACGACGGGCGCGTTCACCACGTCGAGACGAAACCGGTCGCGATCGAGGACGAGCTCTACGGCGTCTTGCTCACCCAGGAGGTCACAGAACCCCGCGAGACGGCGGCCGAACTCGAGGCACAGAACGAACGACTCGACCAGTTCGCGAGCATGGTTTCTCACGACCTCCGAAATCCGCTATCGATCGCGTTCGGCGAGCTCGCGTTGTATCGCGAGACCGGCGACGAAGACAGCCTGGATCGCATTTCGGACGCGCTCGAACGGATCGACGATCTCCTCCTCGACCTGACGATACTGGCTCGCCCCGGCTTGCAATCGGTCGACCACGGTCCGGTTTCGGTCGAAACGGTCGCCCGTGACTCCTGGACGATGGTCGAGACGAAAGACGCTGCCCTCGAGGTCGACGATTGCACCGTGATCGGTAACGATGGACAGCTACAGGCCCTCTTCGAGAACCTGTTTCGAAACGCGATCGGCCACGGTGGGGCGGACGTGACGGTTCGGGTCGGTCCGCTGGCTGACGGGTTTTACGTCGAGGATACCGGCTCAGGTATCGGTGCGTCGACGCGAGAGCGAATCTTCGAGCACGGATTTACCACGGGATACAGCGGGTCCGGTATCGGCCTGACGATCGTCGCACGAATCGCCGACGAGCACGGACTCGAGGTGACGCTCGCGGAGAGCGAGAAAGGTGGTGCACGCTTCGAATTTCGACCCTCGAGCGACTGAGTGGGGAAGACGAGGATAGAGTGCTGGAAAGTGTGAGCACCCGGGCATCCAGTTCCCTTTGCTATGGTGAGAGCCGAGCACTAGCTGTCGGCGGCCGGGATTGCCCGGTGAGTAGCGTCACGACGGTTGCACGCGTGTCTTACAGCTCTCCGCCGCAGATGTGACACGAGTCGGGCTTCAGCGTCGACTGGTGGACGAATTCACAGTGTGTACAGCGGACGACGATGGGCTCTTCTGAACAGGCCATTACTCACTCGTTTCATATAGACAATCGTGTATGTTTCGGAGAGGCACAAGAATTGCACCAACTGAGAACGAACCCGGCTCAGATTCCCACCCGATCCGCCACAGCCCCGAAACGGACTCGAACCGCGTTTCAGTCCGTCTCAGTCCTCGAGTTCCGCGCGCAATAGTCCGTTGACGTCGCCCGGATCGGCGCTCCCGCCGGTCTTCTGCATGACTTGCCCGACGAGGAAGTTGATTGCGCCGCCCTCGCCGGCTTCGTAGTCGGCTACTGCATCGGGATTCTCCTCGATGGCCTCGACGACGGCCGTCTGGACTTCGTCTTCGTCGGTCTTTCCGAGTGCCTCGCGCTCGACGATGGCGTCCGGCTCGTCGCCGTCGTCGAGCATCCCGCGGAGGACGACCTCCTTCGCGTTCTTCGCCGTGATCTCGTCGGTCGCAACGAGTTCGACCAGTCGTGCGACCTCGTCGAGCCGTCCCTCGAGGTCGGTGACGTCCATGTCGCGGTAGTTGAGTTCCCCGAGGAGTTCGTCGGCGACCCAGGTCGCCGCCAGGTCGGGATCGAACGCGCTGGCGACGTCCTCGTAGAAGTCCGCGACCTGCTTCGTGGAGGTGAGCTTCGAGGCCGCCTCCTCGCCCAGGCCGTACTCCTCGCCGAAGCGCTCGCGACGGGCTTTGGGGAGCTCCGGGATCGTAATCTCGTCCTTCCAGTGAGAGACCCGCAGCGGCGGCAGGTCGGCCTCGCGGAAGTACCGGTAGTCCTTCTCGGCTTCCTTCGAGCGCATCGAGACCGTGATCCCGCGGCTCTCGTCCCAGTGGCGGGTCTCCTGTTCGACCTCGCGACCGCGCCGAACCGCGTTCTTCTGGCGGGTCTCCTCGTAGGCCAGCGCCTTCTCGGCGCCCTTGTGACTCGAGATGTTCTTCACCTCGGTTCGGTTGGCCGCCTCGAGTGCCTCGCGGCCGATCGAGCCGTTGCCGTCGACCTCCTCACCGTCGACGATCGAGAGATTGGCGTCAATCCGCAGGCTGCCGTCGCGCTCGGCGTCGAAGACGCCCAGGTACTCCAGCACTTCCTCGAGTTCCGCGAGGAAGGCCCGAACCTCCTGGGGACTGCGGAAGTCGGGGGCCGTGACGATTTCCATGAGTGGCGTGCCGGCGCGGTTGTAGTCGACGAGCGTGTAGTCGGCGGTGTCGATGCTGCCGCCGACGTGCTGGAGGCTCCCGGGGTCTTCCTCGAGGTGGGCGCGTTCGATCGTGATCTCCCGGCGCTCGCCCTCGACGGCGACCTCGAGTTCACCGTCCTGACAGATCGGCTCGTCGTACTGCGTAATCTGAAAGTTCTTGGGGAGGTCAGGGTAGTAGTAGTTCTTCCGGTGAAAGCGGGTCTCCTCGGGGATGTCGGCGTCGATGGCCTTGCCGATCTTGACGGCAGCTTCGACGGCGGCCTCGTTGAGGACGGGCAGGGCGCCGGGAAGGCCCAGGCAAACGGGACAGACGTGCTCGTTGGGGCCGTCGGCGGGGTCGGTGGAGCAGCCACAGAAGATCTTGGTGTTCGTCTCCAGCTGGACGTGCACCTCGAGACCGATGACGGTGACGAGGTCCCCTTGCTGGACGGTTTGTGCGGTCATTGGAAGCGATTTAACCTGCGGGCGCTAAAGGATAACGGACCCGGTGCAGTCACGGATCAGCGCTCGAGGCGGAGAAGCGTCTCACGAACTTGTCAAAGTATTTATTACCACTTCGGTAAATAACGATTTATACGATGGTTCCCTCGAGAAACGCCGAGGATACGGTACGTGAGTTCGTTACACGGTTTGGGGACGGGTCGTTCGCCCAGGCGACCGACCTGCTCACTGCGGACGGTCGAACGGCGGCCGTCGAGTCGTTTCCCGACGAATTTCAGGAGCCAATGGACGCCGAGGATGCACTCGAGTTGTACTGGCTGGGGCTCTATGCACAGTACGGCGATTTCGAGGGTGTGGGCGAGGTAGAGGTGGACGTGGATGAAACCGGCACGAACGTCACACTCGAATTCGAGGACGGTACTGAATGGGCGAGCATCGACATCGACGACGGCACCGGCATCACTGGGTTCTCGTTCTCCTCCACGTACGAGATCCCGGGATACGTCGACAGGAGCGCATTCAGCGAGCGCAACGTGACTGTGGACACCGGAGACGTGAACCTCGAGGGCGTTATCGCGATTCCCGACGGTACCGGCCCGTTCCCGGCCGTTCTGCTCGTCCATGGTGCCGGCATCCACGACCTGGACGGAACCGACGGCGCGTCGAAGATTCTCAAAGACCTCGCGTGGGGGCTCGCTAGCCAGGGGATCGCGACGCTCCGGTACGAGAAACGGCTCGCGAAACACGAGGTCGAGGACGAGAACTACACGCTCGACACCGTCGTCGTCAACGACGCAGTCGCGGCGGTGGACGAACTCGTTACGACCGACAAAGTAGCTGAAGACGCCGTATTCGTCGCAGGACACAGCCAGGGAGGGATGTGCGCCCCGCGAATCGCCGCTCGCCACGGTGACGTCACAGGCATCGTCGCTCTCGATGCGCGGGCCGACTCGACACTCGATCCTGACCACCTCGCGATCCTGCGCTACGAGTTCGAGCCGGATGGCAACCTCAGCGAGGACCAGGAGGCCGAACTCGAGCGCGAACGTGAGACGGTTCGACGCTTGTCCGAGGGCGACTACGCCGATGACGAAACGATCTGGGGACGTCCGGGGATCTGGCACCGCAGCGTCGGAGCCTACGACCCTGCGGGTACGGCGAGCAGTTTGGACGTTCCGTGCTTCGTTCTGAAGGCCGGCCGGGCGGACGAGGAGATGCAACCGGAACTCGCCGCGTGGTTCCGCGACGAATTCGAGAAGTGGCGAACCGTGGACCTCGCGGACGGGAGTCGTGTCGAGTTCTACGAGGGTCTCGATCACTTCCTCCAGAAGGGGTTCACTCCTGCGAATCCGATGGGCCTCTACTTCGGTGGAAACGTCGCGGAGTGCATCGTCTCGGATCTCGTTGGTTGGATTGACGACATCGCACGGTAAGCATCTAATTCGGCCCGGCGTAGATGTCGCTCGTTCGAATAGTGTGTCACCCGGAACACTAACGTCCAGCATCATCCCGTGGCGGCGCGCCGCGTCTGCTGGCTAACCCTCGTGCCGGGCGGGTGGGTTGTAGGTCCACTACCTGTCGTGGCGGTGAAACCGCCGAACGGCTGTCGCGTACCCGGGTTCGCCGAACGGTCATCGCACCCGAAGTGGGTCTACTCGGTCGGGGACTAAAGGTACGCACCCGAGCTAGGCGACGACGCCGCTTATATACTGCGGTCGTTTCTCGAGCGATTGCCGGTCCGGGTCAACGCCCGCTCGAGGCGCCGATACCGATCAGAGATCCACCGAAAACGGCGTGAACTCGTGGGCCGAACTCGCGAACGAGCCCAGCAGATCGGCGATGTCCTCGAGATCCTCGGTATCGACCACTTCCACCGGGGTGTGCATGTACCGGTTGGGGACGCTCACGACCTGGGAGGGAATCGCCCCCGCGGCGGTAAAGAAGCTGTCGGCGTCCGTGCCAGTGCCGAGGCCGAGGGCCTCGACCTGGACCTCAATTTCTTCCTCGTCGGCCACCGTTCGGAGGGCGTCGAAGAGGACTGGATGGTTGGTGCTGCCGCGGCCGAGTGCCGGCCCACCGCCCAGTTCCATCTGGCTCGTCTTCTCGCTGGGTGCAGAGGGGTAGTCGACTGCGTGACCGACGTCGACGACGATTACGGCGTCCGGCTCGAGGTCGAAGCCGACCATCTTCGCCCCTTTTGTTCCCACCTCTTCCTGGACGGTCGAGACGGCATAGACGGTGGCGTCGGTCCCACTCTCGACGGCCCGGCGGAACGCCTCGGCGGCGATCCAGGTGCCGACGCGGTTGTCCATGCCGCGGGCCGCCAGTCGGGTCTCCGAGAGCCAGGAAACGCTCGAGGAGAAGGTGATCGGGTCGCCGACGGCAACTCGCTCGGCTGCTTCGTCCTCGTCTTCGGCGCCGATGTCGATCCAGAGGTCCGAAATTTCGGGCTCGTCGTCGTCCTCGCGCAGGTGGATCGCCGTCTGGCCGATCACGCCCTCGACGGGCCCGTCCTCGGCGTGGACCGTCACGTGCTGGCCGCGAGCGACGGAGGGGTCGCTGCCGCCGATGCGTCCGACGTTGAGGAAGCCGTCGTCGTCGATCGAGCGCACGATGAAGCCGATCTCGTCGGCGTGGCCCGTCAGGGCGATTTCGGGGCCGTCGGGGTCGCCCTCGTGAACGGCGATCGCGTTGCCGTAGGCGTCGGTCCTGACCTCGTCCGCGAACTGCGAGACGTAGTCGATCCAGACGCGCTGGCCGCGGGTTTCGTACCCCGACGGAGAGGGCGTCTCGAGGAGTGAAACGAGAACGTCGCGTGGCTGAGATTCCATAGTGAGTGGTCGGAAGGCCGTGATTTGAACCTGTTGACTCTTCGCGTCCACTCCGGATACGGACTCGTACTCTTCCAGCACGCGGCGACGACCAGCACAACTGGTAAATGACCGCCCGTTGTGGGGCTCAGTATGGGCGATAAAAACATCACCCTCTTCGAGTTGCACCTCGACGGAGAAACCCAGTTCGGACCCAGGAGCCTCAGCGAGAAACTCCCGTTTGGCGACGAGGGAAGCCTCGAGACCGAATCGGAGTCGAAGTCGGAATCGGAATCCGAACTCGAATCCGCGACCGACGACGAGGACGAAGCCGCGGCCGACGACGGCGGCAGGGGAAGCGCCCTCGGCGTCGTCGTCGCGCTCGTCGTCCTGGTCGGCATCGCCGTCGCCGTCAAGAAGTTCCGTGGCGGCGACGAGGAGGAGACGGTCGAGCCGGAAGACGAGCCGGACGTCATCGTCACGTAAGCGACCCGCTCTCGTCGGTCGTCGGTTCGATCCACACACTCGTCGGTTTGGTCGATCGCCACCCTCGCGCGCCTCGAGCCGGGTCGCCGCCGACACGGCGATTACCCGAGCGAAATCGACCGACCGCGAGACGCCACGCGACAGAACGCTTTTTGCTCCCGTCCGCTTACTCGAGGTGTGAATCTCTATCGCAGCGTTCGCGCCGTCGCCGGCGCCTCCGGTGACGACGCGGTCGACTGGCGCGCCGCGGCCGAAGCCGCGAAGGCCTCGACCGAACCCGGATCGCTCGACCTCGAGCCCGACGAGGAAGCCGCCTACGCTCGCGACGTCCGGGATGCCCGCGCGGGCGTCCAGGAGGCCGCTGGCCTCGAGTTCGACGTCCCCGAAGTCGTCGAGATCCAGAATCGGCACCACTGGATCGACGCCAACATCGCCACCTTCGAGCGCGTGATGGCGCCCATGGAGTCCCAGCTGGGCGCGTTCCCCGGCGCCGCGCGGACGATCAACACCGGGACGATGACCGTTTTGCTCGCCTTTCTCGGACGAAACGTCCTCGGCCAGTACGACCCGCTGTTGCTCGCGGAGACGCCAGACGAGGACCACGCGCTGTACTTCGTTCGCCCGAACATCCTCAAGGCCGCGGAGGTCCTCGAGGTCGATTCTGACCGGTTCCGCCGCTGGATCGCCTTCCACGAGGTGACCCACGCGGCCGAGTTCGGCGCCGCGCCATGGCTGTCGACCCACCTCGAATCGCGCATGCAGGAGGGCATCGACGCCCTCGCGGAGGGGTCGTTCAATCGGGACGCGTTCCGCGAACTGGACGTCACGATGACGGTCGTCGAGGGGTACGCCGAGTTGCTGATGGATCACGCGTTCGACGACGAGTACGCGGACCTTCGGCGGAAACTCGACGCCCGTCGACAGGGGCGCGGGCCGATCCAGCGGCTGTTCAGGCGCCTGCTGGGCCTGGGTCTCAAACAGCGCCAGTACGAGCGCGGCAAGTCGTTCTTCGAGGGGGTCACCGACGCTCGAGACGTCGCGTTCGCGAGTCGGGTGTGGGACCATCCGGACAACCTGCCGACTGGCGAGGAACTCGACGATCCTGGACACTGGGTTCGTCGGCTCGAGCGCGCGTAACCCTCGCTCCCTCGAACTGTTCTTCTCTCCAAGGGGATCGACGGACTGAACCGTTCACACGGGCGGCGAGAACTGATAACGCTTTTCCGCGCAGCCAGAGTTTCGTCGACTATGACAGCCGCCGATTCCGTCACGGTGGGGGTACTGAGTCTGCACACGAGCAAGGAGTCGAAGGCGATTCTCAACGCGGTCGAGGAACTTGGCCACGAGACGGCGTGGCTTCGTGAGGAGAACACGGCGATCAGCGTCGACGACGGTTCGGTCACCCTCGAGCCCGACGTCGACGTCATCGCGAACCGCATGCTGCTCTCGAACACCGAACAGCCCTGCGAGGAACTCGGGCTGGCGGATACGCTTAGCCGGCTGGTTCCGATGCTCAACGAACCGTCGGCCACGTTGACGGCGTCACACAAGCTGGCGACGGCGGCGGCGCTCGCGTCGGCCGACATTCAGGTGCCCGATGTCTTCCTCTCGCTCAGCACGGAGCGACTGAACGCGAACCGGGATCGATTCGGCGAAGAGGCGGTCTACAAGACGGCGATCGGGACCCACGGGGGCGGGACCTGGAAGGTCGGTCCCAACGACCCCGTCAACTCGAAGGTCGGGAACCGCTACGCCTTCCTCCAGAAGCTGATCGACCGCGACGGGGAGCGCCACCGCGACATCCGCGTCTACGTCGTCGGCGACGAGGTCGTCGGTGCGATGTACCGCTACGCGCCCGACAACGACTGGCGGACGAACGTCGCCGTCGGCGGTTCGGTCGAGGACGCCACCGACGACCTTCCCGAAGAAGTCACGGACATCGCCGTCGATTCGACCCAGATCGTCGGCCTCGACTACGCCGGGGTCGACATCGTCGAGGGGGACGACGGCTGGTTCGTCCTCGAGGTCAATCCGACGGCCGGATTCAAGGGCCTCTACCAGGCGACCCACGTCAGCCCGGCCCCCTACATCGCGAAACTCGCCATCGAGCGGGCGGGCGGCGAGGTCGACGACGGGCGCGTCTGGGAACTCTCGGCGAACCTCGACGACTCGACGCCTTCTGCGATGCCCGAGAGACTCACCACGACGGACGGCGAGGCCGCGATCATCGGCTACACCGAGGAAGTCGTCCTCTCCGGTACCAGCGGCTCGAAGTCCGTCTACGCCAAGTCCGACACGGGTGCGACGCGGACCAGCATCGACACACGTCTGGCCGCCGACATCGGCGCCGGCCCGATCAAGTCGATCACGCGGGTGAAGTCGGGTAGCAGCAAGACCTCCAAGAGTCGACCCGTCGTCGATGTGGTCGTCGGCGTCGGCGGCAATCAGCACACCGTCACCGCGAGCGTCGAGGACCGCAGTCACATGGACTACCCGGTCATCCTCGGCCGCGACATCCTCGGGAACTACCAGGTCGACGTGAGTCGGCGCGTCGACGGCGACGTGCCGGAGAGTCCGGAGGAGGAAGAAGAGAGCCTCGAGTAGTCGCGAGGGAAAGGAATCTCGAGCAGTCGCGAGAGAAGGAGAGCCTCGAGTCATTGGCGAAAAAAGGACCTCGAGCAGCGCCACAACTCACTCCCGAGTCGACTCCGTCGGGGCGACGATCACAGATTCGTCGGTCACGTCCACAACCTTCGAACGCTCGATCGATACCGAGCCCCGTTCTTGACGTCCCCAGCCGAGTCGGGCCCTGAGCCGTTCTGTAAGTCCGCCCTCGGAGTCGACGAGAAGGTGCTCGTCAGTGACGCCGGCGACGGTGCCGAGTCGCTCCCCGGCGGTATCGACGACTGGCTTTCCCTCGTCGGTCGCGGTGAGCCGATCACCGCCCTCCGAACGTTCCGTTCGTCGTCCCGCTCGCGGCGTCGAGCGCGCGCCGCCGCCCATCGGGGCCTGTTCTTCGCGGACGACGACGCCGCCACCCATCGGCTCCTCGTGATCGATCGATTCGGCGCCGCCGCCCATCGGGACGATTTCGTCCTCGTACTCTCCGCCAGCGGGTTCTGCGGGATCGATCTCGATCTTCAGCGCCTCCTCGTCGGCGAGCGCCTGCTCGAGCGCCGGCCGATCGATCCCGGTTCGTCGAGCGACGCGCGCTCGAGACGTGAGCGCGAAGTACCCGACCTCCTGCGGGTTCGGGTCGTCCTCGAGGTGGACGAACGCCAGGTCGTATCGATCGAGGACGTCCGCGAACGCGCCCCACTCGAGTTCGCGGTGGTCTCCGTTTGGCGAAACGTCTTCCTGATGCACGAAGGTGTACGTTCGCTCGCCGCCCTCCTCGACGACGACGGGGCGGGCGTGGCGGTCGGCGGCCCAGCGTTCGATGCGGTTCGGATCGGTCGTCACCCAGGCGGTCGCGTGGTCGTCGGCCATACGGTTCGGCCGTCGTCCACCATCCCAAATCGTCCGGACTGTTTCGGTCGACAGGCGGCGATTGCCCCGTGCACGACGTCACGTCGATCTGTAACTCGCCGTCTCGGTTCGTCTCCAGACGGCCAACAGGGCCGTTCAGTCGGGCTATCCGCGCACATAGTGCGATTACGAGCGGGGGAGGGAGACGGGACGGCGAGTAACCGTAGCTTTCGGGGGAGACTGGAGACGGATTGGCCGGAGTGCCTCGAGCAACGACCTTTTGCCCGTTCCGTGCTTCTTCCCGTCAATGTCGACGCAGGCAGCAGCCGAAGACATCCTTCGGCGCGATCCGATCATGGCCGAGCTCGTCGAACGGTACGACCTCGCCCCGATCGACGCCTCGATGGGCGAGTACGAACGGCTCCTCGTCTCGATCATCAACCAGCAGTTGTCGACGGTCTCCGCGATGGCCGTCCGCGAGCGCACGTTCGACGTCCTGGGCCAGGAGATCACGCCGAGGCGCGTCCTCGAGATCGAGGACGAACCGCTGCTCGAGGCGGGACTGAGCCGATCGAAGGTCGAGTACGCCCGGAACGCCGCCGAGGCATTTCTCGAGCGCGACCTCACCCGGGAGGGGCTGGCCGATCACACGAACGACGAGGTGCTCGAGGAACTGACGGCGATTCGGGGCGTCGGCGACTGGACGGCTCGTATGTACCTCCTGTTCGTCCTCGAGCGCCCCGACGTGCTCCCACTCGGCGACCTTGCCGTCCGGCGGGGCATCGAAGCGCTATACAACGACGGGGCGGAACTCTATCGAGCGAAAATGCGCGAAATCGCCGAACCGTGGCGACCCCATCGAAGTCTGGCGACGCGGTACATCTGGGCAGACTACGAATCGGACGACTAACTGGAGTAGGCGAACTGGCGCGATCGGCCGGCGCTCGAGGAATTGACGGAACGACTAGCTATAGTATTCGAAGTTATTAACTACAATATATAGAGTAATGAGGCCGCAAAATCGAGGCCGAACACCGTTCGACGAAAGGTGTTGACGCGTTTGTCAAAACGCACTAAAGGCGTTCCATGGTACCACGGCTCGCAGGGATACGATGCCAGCACGTGACACACTCGAGAGCGAGACCAGACGAGCGGTACTCCGAGCGGCTGCCGGGGCGATGGGCGTCGCCGCAGTCGGCGGAACCGCGGGGGCGCACAAGGAGTCGACCAACGGGGGCACCGGCGAGCAGTTCGACGGCGAGCGACGGGACGCGGCGGCGAACACGGAGGTCGTCGGCTACCACAGCGCCGGTGGCGTCGGGCCGGCTTCCCTCTCCGGACAGCCAGCGGACCCTCACTACGGCGGATTCAGCGAATTCCGGGTCCACGACGACCTGGCATTTGCGTCCGTTTTCTCCTCGCGAGACGAGACGCCCGACAGGGGGCTGGCGATCTTCGACGTGAGCGACTTCACGCGCGCCGAGTCCCGTGACGACCTCGAGACGGCCGAAATCGGCTGTCTCGCCTTCTACCGGAACGAGAACGACGCGGCGGCGGTGATGGACGTCAAACTCAGCGACGACGGGCAGTACGCGTTCTGCTCGAAACAGCCGGTCAACGCGCTGTTCGACGAGTCCGACGGCTCGACCGGGACGGACGACCACGACGGCGGGGCCGACGGTGCGGCCCTCGAGGTCGTCGACGTCTCCGATCCGGGGAATCCGGAACTCGTCACTCAGACGACGCTGTCGGTGTGGGTGCTCGGCCCCCACAACGCCTGGTACCACCAGATCGGCGGCCGCGAGTACGTCTTCACCGCCCACGGCGAGGACGGGATAACCGGCGGGATCAACGTCTTCGAGTTCGACCGCGACCTCGGCACGCTCGAGCACGTCAACTGGTGGAACTACGACAGCGAACTCGGTGAACCCGAAACCGGCACCGAGGGCGGAGCCTACTACACCCACGACGTCGTCGTGCAGGACGATCCGCGATACGGAATCCCGATCCTCTACGACGCCAACTGGAACGCCGGCGTGCGTATCCTCGACGCGAGCGATCCGACGGACCTCGAGGAACTTGGCGTCTTCGAGATGGACCGCGCCCACCACGCCGTCCCCGCCCCGACGCTCCTCGGCGGCAAGCGCGTGTTCGTCGCGGGTCACGAGACGCCCGCGAGTCACGAGGACCAGGGGTACGTCCGCACCGACGGCGAGTCCGGGCACTACTACCTCGTCGACGCCGACCCGCTCGACGCGGTGATCGATGGCGACGCCGACTCCGCCTACCTCGGTATTTCGACGACGCTCCTCGAGGACGGCGTCGAACCCGCGAGCAGGGAAGCGTTCGAGATGTACGGCGGCGCCGTCGAGGACGGTGGACCGACTACCGAACTCGACCACTGGATCCTCTTCGAGTCAACCGACCAGACGTTCGAAGAGACGCCAGGTTTCGAGCACGAGGCCGCCGACGACGACTGGACCTACGAGGGCTTCGACGACTTCAACCTGAGCGCGCACAACTTCGACATCGACACCGACGGAACCGTCGTGGCGGGCCACTACCACGCCGGAACCCGGTTCCTGCAGATTACCGACGACTTCGCTCTCGAGGAAACCGGCTACTCCCGCGTCGGACCGGACGTGCCCGAGGACGCGACGCTCGGGGATCTGACCACGGGAACGCCGTTTCACTGGTCCGCCGTGATTCGAAACGGCGTCTCGTTCTCGGGCGGGATCAACGCGGGACCCCAGGCGATCGCCCACGACGGTATCGAGGTGGGCGGCGACACGCCTGTCGACCTCGAGATCGAGCGGGAGGCCGACGCCTCGCTGTTCACCGCCGGCCAGACGAGCCAGGTTCGCGTCCACGTCGACACCGACGAACCCGTCCGCGTTCGGGATCGGATCCCCGTCGACTGGGAGGTCGTCGCCGGCGACGTATCTGTCGAGCAACTCGACGGCTACCGAAAGGTCGTGACTTTCAACGACACCGTCGAGGAGCGCACGCTTCGATACTACGTCGAGGTTCCCGACGACGCGACGGACAGCTACGCCGTCGGCCCGCTCGAGTACGCCCGGCCGACCGTCGAGGCGGATTACGGCGGCGGCGTTTCGGCGAACAATCGACTCTGGCGGAAGGCGAACGGCGAAGTCGACATCTCGACGGTGGTCGGACTCGAGACCTGATCAGACATCGGGTGGATCGTCCCATTGGAGACGGCCACATTCTTTGAACGGTCGCGGAGAAGGTCGATACGTGCAGCCCGTCGTTCACCCCGTCGTCGGCTACCTCTGTTACGCGGCGTACGCACGGTGGAGCCGCGGTGAGCCACCGCGCGACGAATCGGCGCTCGTCGCCGTCCTCGCCGCTAGCCTCGCCGATCTGATCGACAAGCCGCTCGCCGCCGTGGGCGTCGTCGATGTCGGTCGAACAGTCGGTCACTCTCTCCTGTTCGCCGTCCCGCTCGTGGCCGTTGCCTGGATCCTCGCTGCTCGAGCCGACCGCCGAGACCTCGGGGTCGCGGTCGCCATCGGGTACGGCTCGCACGTTCTCGCGGACGTCCCCTGGCACGTGCTGTCCGGGGACTACGCGGAACTGGGGTTCCTTCTGTGGCCGGTGTCTCACATGCCGGCGTACACGGGAGTCAAGCCCCTCGGCCTCGGTACCGTCGCGGGTTTCGAGGCGACGACCCTGTGGCTCGAGGCGGTCATCCTGGTCGCCGGCATCGTGCTCTGGTGGATCGACGGCCGGCCGGGCGTCGGGGCCGTCGGGACCGCCATTGGTCGACTACGCGAGCGCGGATAATCACTGGTTCAGGCGGACGAATCGTCGTCGTCCAGCGTCTCCGGTTCCACTCGCGAGAGCCGCATGGCGTTGCCCGTCACGGCGAGGCTCATCCCCATGTCGCCGATCACGACGGCGTGGATGATCGTCACCAGACCGAACGGGGTCCCCGCAGCCAGCACCGCCTTGACGGCGAGGCTCGAGCCGATGTTCTGGCGGATCACGCCGTTGGCCGTCCCCGAGAGCCGGTAGAGGTACGGCAATCGGGTGAGGTCGTCGCCCATCAGCGCCACGTCGGCGGTCTCGAGGGCGGTGTCGGTCCCGGCGGCGCCCATCGCGATGCCGACGCTCGCGGTGGCCAGGGCGGGGGCGTCGTTGATGCCGTCGCCGACCATCGCGACGGTCCGTGCGGATTCTGTGGATTCGCCGCCCTCGAGGTCGCGAATTACCTCGAGTTTCTCCTCGGGGAGCAGTTCGGCGTGGTACTCGTCGATGCCGACCTCTTCGGCGATGGCGCGGGCGGTCCCCTCGTTGTCGCCAGTGAGCATAACGACGTGAACGCCCTGGTCCTGGAGTTTGGAGACGGCCCACGCGGCCTCCGGACGAACCCGGTCCGCGACGGCGATCAGCCCCAGGAGTCGGTCGTCGGTGCCGACCAGTACGACCGTCTTGCCCTCGGACTCGAGACGGGGCACCACTGTTTGCAGGAGGTCGAGGCAGTCCTCGCGGCTACACTGGGGCTGAGTATCGACCTCTTCGGGGGACACTACGCCGACGCCCGCGCCGCCGTCAGTTCGCGCGTGCGTGTGCTCGAGGTCCAGCCCCAGGCCGTCGAACAGGTCCGGCTTGCCGACGTAGTGGCGCTCGCCGTCGAGGTCACCCTGGACACCGCGGCCGGTGAGCGCCTCGAAGTCCGTCACCGTCGCGTCGTCGCCGTTTGCGTCGACTCCTTGCTCGTCCGCGTAGCCGACGATGGCCTCGCCGACCGGGTGCTCGCTCCGCCGTTCCAGGGCCGCCGCTCCCGCGAGCACGTCGTCCTCGTCGGCTCCCTCGAGGGCGACCACGTCGGTCACCGAGAGCTCGTCGGTCGTCAGCGTCCCCGTCTTGTCGACGGCGAGGACGTCGCTCTCGCCCACGGCCTCGAGGTATCGGCCACCCTTGATCAGCACGCCGTGTTTCGCGGCGCTCGTGATCCCCGAGACGACGCTGACGGGGGTCGAGATGACGAACGCGCAGGGACAGGCGATGACCAGCAGGGTGAGTCCCCGGAGGAACCACGTGTTCCAGTCGGCGCCGACGAGCAACGGCGGGCCGGTCGCCAGCGCGACCGCCGAGACGACGACGATGGGGGTATACACCGCAGCGAACCGGTCGACCAGTCGCTCACGGTTCGTCCGCTCGCGCTCGGCGTCGGCGACGAGGTCGACGATCCGGGAGAGCGTCGACTCGCCGGCCTCGCTCGTGACCTCGACCTCGAGGTAGCCCGACTCGGCGATGGTCCCCGCGTAGACCTCGTCGCCGCTCGAGCGATCGACGGGAACGCTCTCGCCGGTGATCGGCGACTGGTCGACCGCGCTGGTGCCCGCACGGACGACGCCGTCGGCGGGAACCTTCTCGCCGGGTCGGACGACGACGGTGTCTCCTGGCTCGAGGACGTCCGCGGGGACGGTCTCCTCCTCGCCGTCCGCGCGCTTGACGGTCGCCGTCTCCGGCGAGAGCTCCATCAGCTCCCGCAGGGAATCGCGAGCGCGGTCCATCGAGAACCGCTCGAGCAACTCCGCGACGCTGAACAGGACGGCGAGCATCGCCCCCTCGAAGGGGTGGTGGGCCGCGACGCTGGCCAGGATCCCGGCGCTCATCAGGAAGTCGATGTCGAGGCTCCGGGCTCGCAGGGAGTAGTAGCCGCTTCGCAACACCGGCGTCCCGGCGACGGCCGCCCCCGCGATGAACAGCAGGTGGGAGACGGCGAACTCCCGGCCCACCACGGTAGCGACGATCGGGTTCGCGCTCGTAAGGACGAACGCCAGCGCCATCCCGACCGCGAGGAACACGGCGCCGATGGCCGTCGTCAGGGCCCGCCGGGTTCGCCAGATCGGCGTCGACTCCTCGTACTCGGGGTTCCCGTTGTCACTCGAGAGCGGGCGAGCGTCGTAGCCGGCGCCTTCGATCGCGGCGACGACGGTTTCGTCGACGTCGGGCGCGGACCCAGTGCCCGACCTCGACGACCCTACGTCGGTCGCCGACTGGGTGTCCAAACTCGAGGTACTCGCGTCGATCCCCCTCACCGTCACCGTCACGTGCCCCGATCCAGGGAGTGTCTCGACCGACTCCAAGTCCAGGGCCTCGAGATCCGCGAGCGCTCGCTCGACCTTGCTGGCACACGAGGGACAGTCCATCTCCGGGACTGCGTAGGCTCGTTCGCCGGTCCCGTCGGGGTGACCGCCGTCGTCTCGGCGGGTCGACGCCACCACGTCGTAGCCGACGCTCTCGATCCGTGCGCGAATCGCGCTCTCGTCGGTTCGCTCCGGGTCGTATCGCACGAGGAGGCGGCCGCTGGCGACGGCGGGATCGATCTCGGCGACGCCGTCGACTCCCCCCAGGCTACGTTCGATCTTCGTCGCACACGACGAACAGTCCATCTCCGGCACCCGCACCTCGAGTTCGGCCACTCGGGTGCCATCGACGGCTCGATCACTCATTACTGGCGAGTACGAGCCCGGTACCTATACCGCTTATTTGGCGCACGCCAACTTTTGGTTCGATCGGCATGGGTTGGACCCACGGCACGACCCTGATCGACTGCACGTCACAATGGGGTCAATCGCATAAAATGCGGGCGACAGCCTCCTCGACGGACGGCTATCGAGCGGACAACACGGCCTCGAGCGAGTCGTCGCTCGCGACCACCGACTGTGCGAGGGCGGCCTCGGCCCGACGGAGGCGATAAGAGAGTGTCGACCGTGGGATCTCCAACTCCCCGGCCAGCTCCGAGAGTTCGACCGCGCGCGGCGTCTCGTAGTACCCGGCCTCGACTGCTGCCCGGAGGGCCTCGAGCTGCTCGGTCGACAGTCCCAGCCCATCGTCGTGGCTGGCATCGAGCGAGCGGTCGGGATCCACGTCGGTCAGGCGCAGCATCTCGATCCCCGTACACTCGCCGACCTCGGCGTCGAGCGCGTCGAAGAAGTCGTGAATCGGCGCCTCGTCGCCGAGGACGATCCGCCAGCGGTGGCGCCGGCCCTCGCGGTCGGTCTCGAACAGCAGGCCGGGCCCGAAGTGCTCGAGGGCCAGGTGGGGAACTGAGGTGCATACGTCGGTCCGCTCCCAGAACGTGTAGACGATACGCGTGTCGCTCGAGCGGTCGAGCACCTGGGTCTCACAGGAGGCGCCACAGTCGTCCTTGACGAGGCAGTCCGCGAAGTAGGCAGCGTCCTGGTAGGCGGCCTCGAGAGCCTCGAGGGCCTCGGTCGGGCCGGTCGCGTGGTCGACTCGCCAGAGGCTGTCGGGGGTGACGTGACACGACAGCGACCGAATCCGCGCGTCGGAGTGGTCTGCAAGCACGTCCGCCACGGGGTTGGTCCCGGGGTCGTACTCGAGGGCGAAGACGAACTCTCTCATTGGAAGGAGTACGGGGCAGCGGACAAAAAGGGTTCCTGCGGTGTTGCGGGTTTACAGAAGTTCCTGCGGGGTTGTGAGACTACGGAATCGACCCCGTCCGCTCGCGGAGTTCGGGTTCGGTCGACCACTCGAGGAGTTGGCCTTCGTCGTCCAGCAACTCGAAGAAGTGGGCGATCATCGCGTCGAACGCCTCGTACTCGGCCTCTCGATCCTCGTACGCGCGCTTCAGCGCCCACGTCTTTTCTCGAAGCGGCGGATGCGACAGCGCCCCGGCCTCCCATTCCTGACCGCCGCGGTTGTGTTCGAAGACGCCGACGACGACGTCGACTCGACGGACGAGCACGTGAAACTTGAGCGCGAAGTTCGCCGTAAACTCGGGGACCTCCTTCATCAGGAACGCGTGATCGTTGGGTCGGCGTTCGTCGAGGACGTCCCGGACCGCGACCAGCCGCGTCTCCTCCTCGTCGCCGTAACTCCCGATGACGAAGTACGATCGATCGCTGTAGAGCACGCGAGTGAACGCGTCGTGATCCTCGAAGACGGCCCGCTTCAGGGCCTGCACGTCTTCCGGCGTCAGCGACCGGTCGGCCGTCGTTTCGAGGGTCTCGAGTACGTCGTCGACGGCCTCGAGTCGGCCATCTTCGTCCATTATCGTATTTATCGGACGAAAGGCCGTGGAATAGTAGTGTCGGTTCGTTCGCTGGTCGACGTTGCAGCGATCGATTCAGTTACAATCGCCTTAGTCATAATCGACTCGGTTGTTACCAGTATAGTTGCAACCAGTCCAGTTACGACTGTCACAGTCTGTACCCAAACAATTAAATCGCCGGTCGACGTAGCTATCGATAGCCATGTCCCACGACGCCCACGCATCCAACCCGTCGACAGCGGACGCAAGTGCCGAAAGTACGGAGTGGGACCGTCTGCGGCTCATCACCCAGCCGACTCGAGCGGCGCTGCTCAGTGACATCCTCGGCCACCCGAAGGAATCCCCCAGCGTTCGCGAGTTCGACTACCGCAATCTGGACGTCAAACGGAGTACCATCGAGTACCACCTCCAGGAACTGGTCGAGGCCGGCGTCGTCGAGAGGATCACGCTCCCGAACGGTGAGCGGAAACGGGACCTCCCGTCGACGTTCTACGGATTGACCGACGAGGGCTACGACCTGCTCGAGCGTCACGGCCTCCTCGAGGAACAGCCGGTCTGGAAGGCGGTCGACGAACGCCTCGAGAAACCCCCCGAGATCCGGGCGGCGGAGGAACTCGAGCGACACGCGGACGACGCGTAGTCCACGACGCCGCTTTTGTGGTGCTAACTCGAGGGGATCTGCTTCTGGACCGGTAAACACGGTCGAGTTGAGCCGAACGAGAGAATGGGGCCGGCCAAGCTATTTCGCCGCCGGTCGCGAACCCAACGGTATGTCCTCGACCTTCGATCCCGACGCAGTCGAAGCGGTCGCGTTCGATTCGTACGGCACGCTCGTGGACGTCTCGGGGGTCGCCGACGCCCTCGAGCCCCACCTCGAGGAAGCCGATCCGGCCCTCGTCGCGACGATCTGGCGCCAGCGCTCGCTGGCGTACGCGATGGTCGGCAACGCCATCGGCGAGTACGACACGTTCTACGCGATGAATCGTCACGCTCTGCGATTCGCGCTCGAAACGGTCGACGTTGATCTCGAGGAAGCCGAACGCGAGGCCGTGCTCGAGACGTACCACGAACTGCCGGTGTTCGACGACGTTCGCGACGGCATCGAGCGCGTCCGCGACCTCGGGTACGACTGTTACGTCGTCTCGAACGGTAACGAGGCGATGCTCGAGTCGCTGGTCGACCACGCCGACCTCGGCGACCTGCTCGTCGACACGATCAGCGCTGACGAGGTCGAGCGGTTCAAACCCCAGCCCCGGCTGTATCGCCACGCCGCCGACCGAATCGACGCGCCGACCGAGTCGATCGCTTTCGTGGGCGCGGGCTGGTGGGACGTGCCGGGCGCGATGAACGCCGGGTTGCAGGGCGTCTGGATCAATCGACAGGATACGCTCTGGGGACCGTACGACGTCGAACCCGACCTGACGATCGAGACGATCCACGACCTCGCGGCCGAACTCGAGGGGGCGTAGCCTCCGGAGCACTCGTATCAGCCTCCGGTCCCCGTCGCCTCCGGTCTTCCCCTCCCGTGCGGAAGCAAGGCCAAGCACTATCGACAGTGGTGTGACAGCGCGACACGGTATGGAGTACGAACGCTGGACGACCGAGCAATGGACGGAGACGGTATCCGTCGACGAACACGACCTCGAGGTTGCCTACTACGACGAAGGCGACGGCGAGCCGATAGTATTCTGCCACGGCATCCCGACGTCCTCGTTCCTCTGGCGCGAAATCGCCCCGCCGCTCGCCGACGACTACCGCGTGATCGTCCCCGACATGGTCGGGTACGGAAACTCGGCGATGCACGATGGGTTCGACCGCTCGATCAGGGCGCAAGAGGAGATGATCGACGGACTGCTCGACGAACTGGGCGTCGACCCCGTTACGTTCGTCGGTCACGACCTCGGTGGGGGCGTCGGACTCCGGTACGCCGTCCACGAACCCGAGGCAGTCGATCGACTCGTTCTCTCGAACGCGGTCAGCTACGACTCCTGGCCGATCGAGACGATCGTCGATCTCGGGATTCCGTCGACCATCGACGAGATGAGCGTCAAGGACGTTCAGGAGATGGTCGAGAAGATCTTCCGCAACACCCTCGCTGGCGATCCCGACGAGGCGTTCCTGGAGGGAATGTTCGTGCCGTGGAACTCCGAGGAGGGGATCGTCTCACTCTCGCGAAATGCCATCGGGACGAACACGAGCCACACGACCGAGATCGACCCCGGCGAGGTTGCAGCGCGGACGCTGCTTCTGTGGGGTGCCGACGATGAGTTTCAGCCAATGGAGTACGCGGAACGACTCGAATCGGACGTTTCCGAGGCAGAACTCATCGGCCTCGACGGGGCGAACTACTGGGTAATGGTCGATCGGCCGGAGGCGTACCGCAATCGATTTCGCTCGTTTCTCGAGGATGCGTAAAGCGCCTGGACGACTACATCTCGTCTCGGTGTTCCTCCTGATTGTGTTCCTGTAGCTCTTCTTCGCTATCGAACGTCGCTCCACAGAGGTTGCATTCGTGTTCGTCTGCCATGGTGCGAGGTAACGGGCAACACTCGGCCTTATGTAACATCGGCTGTCAGTCGCAAGCACAATCGTCGTCGATTTCGAAGGCGGCTGCTCGGCTTTTGCTGTGGCCGTGATGACCATCGCTCGCAATCCCTCGTTGCAGTCGATGTTGAGCCACCACACCACGTGACGACACGAGAGTAGCTGCCGTCCAGAGCAGGCTGGTCGTTGCTCACGTCGAGAAGCGAGTGCTCGATGTGGGGACGTGGATCTGAGTGGGTGATCTACGGTTCTCGCCTCGAAAGAGGGTTGTCGCTGGTTCGCGTAGTAATCACGGACGCATGAGCGATCGTAAATGGTTCCGGGGGCTGTGGACGTTCTACCTCGAGTACACCAGAACGGGGATGCACACGGCGACCGCGGCGGCGTTCGCCATCTTCGCGCTCCTGGTGTTCGTCGATTCGCTCTTCGCCGTGCTCGCGATCGGCGTATACGTCGTCCCGCCCGTGCTGTTTTACGTGCTCGATCGGGATCTGTCGATAGCCGGTGACGTGGACGAGAACGAGAGGGAATTACCGCGTGAAACGGTCGCAGACAGCGGTGTCGGTAACCGGACCAGGGGTGATGGCGATACTGGCAGCGACTCGGATTCGGATACGGACAGCGACGGTGGTGATACGGATACCGACTCTGATTCGGATAGCGACGACGGCGACACAGACACGGATTCGGACAGCGACGATCGTGATACAGACTCGGATTCGGATTCCGATAGCGACGACGGCGATACGGACTCCGATTTCGACACGCTCCCGCCGGAGTAATCGAGCGTTCCCGACTCGAGAGGCGATGCAATCACAACCGGACGAGACGGTAGTGGCCAGGCGCGCGTCTCGAGCGACAGCGAGAGGCGAGCGCTCCAACGGAAACGCGCGCATTTCCGAGCATCGCGAACGCGTCGCGTTCGCTCAACGGGGAAGGGCAGGCAATCACAGCATCACTACCGCGAGCGAACGCAGTGAGCGAGCGGGCCGACGAGCGACCATCGGGAGCGAGGAGTGCTTTTGGTCCAGCTTTTATCGAGGGACGCTTCGCTGTGCGGCGAAGCCGTCAGCGAAGCAGACCGCAGAATAAAAGGTGGGTTTTTAGAACCCTTTCCCGAGCATCTCGCGGGCGATAATGTTCTTTTGGATCTCCGTCGTGCCCTCGTAAATCTGGGTGATCTTCGCGTCGCGGTAGAAGCGCTCGACGGGGAAGTCGTTGACGTAGCCGGCGCCGCCGTGGATCTGGACGGCCTCGTCGGCGACGTCGACGGCAACGCGGGAGGCGTACTCCTTGGCCATCGAGGCCAATTGGGTGATGTCCTCGCCCTGGTCGACGTTCCAGGCAGCCTTGTAGGTCAGGTTGCGGGCGGCCTCAGTTTTCGTCGCCATGTCGGCGAGTTTGTGCTGAATAGCCTGGAACTCCGAGATGGACTTGCCGAACTGTTCGCGATCCTGGGCGTACTCGAGGGCGGCCTCGGTGGCTCCCTTCGCAATGCCGACGCCCTGTGCCGCGACGGCGGTGCGGGTCTCGTCGAAGAACTGCATCTGCTGGAGGAAGGCGGCGTCTTTCGTGCCGACGAGGTTCTCCTCGGGGACGCGCACGTCGTCCAGGATCACTTCGGCGGTGTCCGACGCGCGGATGCCGAGTTTGCCGGTGATCTTCTCGGTCGAGACACCGTCGCGGTCGGTCTCGACGATGAACTGGCTGAAGCCGTTGTACCGGCCCTCGGCGTCGGGGTTCGTCTTCGTGAGGACGACGAGGAAGTCGGCGACCGTGCCGTTGGTGATCCACATCTTGTTGCCGTTGATAACCCACTCGTCGCCGTCCTTCTCGGCGCGCGTGGAGACGG
The DNA here is from genome assembly GCF_017357105.1 of Natronosalvus caseinilyticus. Lineage (NCBI taxonomy): Archaea > Methanobacteriati > Methanobacteriota > Halobacteria > Halobacteriales > Natrialbaceae > Natronosalvus > Natronosalvus caseinilyticus. The sequence goes on along the minus strand of NZ_CP071596.1, from coordinate 3,602,870 downwards.
AGGAGACGTCGGACCCGGTGTCGGGTTCCGAGATCGCGGCGCCGGAGACGGCTTCACCCAGCGCAACGGGCTCGAGGTACTCCTCTTTCTGTTCTTCGGTCCCGAAGTTCATGATCGCCTCACAGCCGAAGGAGGTGGCGACGATCGAGAGCGCGATGCCGGGGTCGACGGCGAACAGTTCCTCGGTGATGATGGCGGTGTCGAGGATCGAGTAGCCCGCGCCGCCGTACTCCATCGGGATGTAGGCGCCGGTCAGGCCCATCTCGGCGGCCTTTTCGACGACGTCGTGGGGGTACTTCTCCTCGACGTCGTACTCGGTCGCGACCGGTTTGACCTCGTTTTCGGCGAAGCGCCTGACTTCCTCGCGGATCTGTTGTTGTTCGTCGGTGAGTCCGAAATCCATAGCCCTAGGTTTCTGCCTGAACGATAAAGAACTTTGTAACCGGAACTAAACTCGAGAACAGTTGTTCCTGTCGAGAGGGAAACGTTGAAACGGGTGCCAGACGCATACGTTCCCATGGAACTGGAGGATATCAACACCATCGCAGTTCTCGGAGCGGGGAACATGGGCCACGGGATCGCCGAAGTGGCAGCGCTCGCGGGCTACGACGTGAACCTGCGTGACATAAAAGAGGAGTTCGTCCAGAACGGCTACGACCAGATCGAGTGGTCACTGGGCAAACTGGCCGAAAACGACCAGATCACCGACGAGGTAGCCGACGACACCCTCGAGCGGATCACGCCGCTGGTCGACGTGGAGGAGTCGGTCGCCGATGCCGACGTCGTCATCGAGGCCGTTCCCGAGAAGATGGACATCAAGAAGGACGTCTACGGCGAGGTCGAACAGTACGCGCCCGACCGCGCAATCTTCGCGACGAACACCTCCTCGCTGTCGATCACCGAACTGTCGGAGGTCACCGACCGCCCCGAGCAGTTTTGCGGGATGCACTTTTTCAACCCGCCGATTCGGATGCCGCTGGTCGAGGTCATCTCCGGGGCTCACACCGCCGACGAAACGCTCGACCTGATCGAGGCACTCGCCGAGGACGTCGACAAGTCGCCCGTCCGCGTCCACAAGGACAGTCCCGGCTTCATCGTGAACCGCGTGCTCGTCCCGTTGATGAACGAGGCGGCCTGGATGGTCTACGAGGACGAGGCCACCGTCGCCGAGGTCGACTCGACCGCGAAGTTCGACATGGGGCTCCCGATGGGCCTGTTCGAACTCACCGACCAGGTCGGTCTCGACGTCGGCCTGCACGTCCAGGAGTACATGCACGAAACCCTCGGCGAGGCCTACGCGCCGTGCCCGATGACCGAGGAGAAAGTCGAGGCCGAGGAACTCGGCAAGAAGACCGGCAAGGGCGTCTACGACTACGAGGACGGCGAGGGTGTCCAGATCCCGACAGACGAAGGGAAGGAGTGGATCGCCGACCGCCTGCTCGCCGTGATGGCCGACGAGGTCGCGCAGTTGATCGACGACGACGTGGCCGGTCCGGATGCCATCGACGAAGCGATGAAACTCGGCGCGGGCTTCCCCAACGGTCCGGCGAAGATGAGCGACCAGCGCGGCCTCGTGGACCTGCTCGAGGCCCTCGAGGACGCCTCCGACGAGAGCGGTGCGGCGCGACACGAGCCTTCGGACGCCCTCCGGGAGTTCGTGGACGAGGGCGGCTTTTACGGGCCCGACGAGGAGGGTGACGGCGAACTCGAGTTCGAGACCATTCGCCTCGAGTACCCCGGCAACATGGTCGGCCACGTCGTCATCGACCGGCCCCACCGGATGAACACGATCAGTTCGGAACTCCTCTCGGAACTGAGCGAGGCCATCGACGTCCTCGAGGACGACGACGAGGTGCGGGCGATCCTCATCACCGGCGAGGGCGAGAAGGCCTTCTCCGCGGGTGCGGACGTCCAGAGCATGGCCGCGGGCGGGGCCGACCCGCTTGGTGCGATCGAACTCTCGAAACAGGGTCAGGACACCTTCGGCAAACTCGAGTCCTGTAATATGCCCGTCGTCGCCGGTATCGACGGCTACTGTCTCGGCGGCGGGATGGAACTGGCGACCTGCGCCGACATCCGGATCGCCTCCGAACGGTCCGAACTCGGTCAGCCAGAACTCAACCTCGGGTTGATCCCCGGCTGGGGCGGCACCCAGCGACTCAAGCACATCGTCGGCGAGGGCCGCGCGAAGGAGATTATCCTCACGGCCGACCGCTACGAGGCCGAGACGATGGAAGACTACGGCTTCGTCAACGAGGTCGTGGGTAACGACGAACTGCTCGAGGAGGCCCTCGAGCTCGCCGAGAAACTCGCTGGCGGCCCGCCGATCGCCCAGCGCTTCACCAAGCGCTCGATGCTCGCCGGCCGCGACGACACCGATGCGGGTCTCGAACTCGAGGCCGCGGCGTTCGGTCACCTGATGGCCACCGACGACCTCATGACGGGGATCACGGCGTTCATGAGCGGCGACGACGCGGAGTTCGAAGGCAAGTAGGTCGTCGAAACGGCGTTCGAGCGATTCGTGTTTTATCGGCGCTTCGGAACCGTGCTCGAGCGAGCGTGAACAGTCAATCATCCAGAAAATATTTATCGATAAAAGGTTACTATTACAACATGAGTTCCCGCCCTCCACCCGCCCGCTCCACTCGTTCGTCGACGACCACGTCGTACGCGAGCGGACAGTCTCGACCGCTCGGCGTCTCGATCATCTGCGTCCTCGGCGGCCTCGGATTCCTGTTCGCCTGGATCCCGATCCTCCAACTGCTCGCCTACGGCGGCGTCGGTACGATCCTCGCGTTCGTGTTCACCGTCGTCAACGTTGGCATGCTGGCCGTCCTCGTCGGCCTCTGGAACATGCAGGGATGGGCACTGACGTGGGCGCTCATCCTCTACGGACTCAGCGCGCTCCTGGACCTGGTGACGCTCAACCTCGTCGGCCTGCTCATCTCCCTCGTGATTCTGGCCTACCTGCTGAGCGTGAGCGATCAGTTCGCGTAACGCTCGAGGAGTCGCCGGAGTTCGGATTCCATCGGCACCTCGTCCAGTGCCGTGGGCTCGAGCCAGGCGTACTCGGAAATGGGTTCGTCGTCGTTCGGGTTCGCCTCGATGTCTACCGTCCCACCGACTACCGCACACTCAAAGACCACGGAGACGGTGCCCTGCTCGCCGTCGGCCCAGGTGTAGGCGAACGCCTCGAGCGGGTCGCCGACGTCGACCTCGAGGCGCGTCTCCTCGTACACCTCGCGCACGAGGGCGTCTCGCGGGTCCTCACCGATTCGTGCGCGGCCGCCGGGGACGCCCCAGATCGGCCCGCTCGGCATGTCGTGTTTGAGGAGGAGGTAGGCGCCGTCGTTTGCGATCAGGCCGCGGACGGAGGCGTCCGCGTGGGCGCAGTCGTCGCTGCCAGCGTGGATGTCTGTGTCGCTGCCAGCGTCAGCGTCAACGTCGACGTCGATGGGGTCGTCAGCAGTCGCAGAGCCGTCAGCGGTAGCAGGATCGTCGACGCCACGGTGGTCGCTTTCGGGGTCACCTGAATTACGGAAACCGTCCTCTCGCATACCCGAGGACGACGCGGCGTGGACAAAATTCTGCTGATCGCTGATTCTCGGTTCCGACCGCTCGCTGGTCACTCACTGGCCCCTTGGTGGTCGCTATTGTGCAATCATTGCTCGCTCGACTGCAATCGTTTGGTCGTCTCCACCAGCGGATGTCTCGCGTAATCGACGACTTCGATGTCGCAGATGGATTCGAGACCCTCCTTTTTCGCCGTCTCGGCCATTCCCAGCGAGAGGCGCCGATCGACCACGATCACGTAGGCGTCCATCTTCTCGAGGTCGATTCGGTCGGCGGCCATCACCCGGTGGTGGCCGTCGGCGAGCAACAACTCGCCGGCGTTGTCGATGACGACGAGGGGTTCGGCCAGTCCCCGCTCGAGTTCGTACTTCCGGCCCTCGAGTTCGTCCGCGTAGACCCGACCCTGGGTCGGGGTCAGGTCGGACAGCTTGATCATCCGGCGTTCCTGGCGCAACTCGACTTCGTGGATGTTCTCGAGGGTCCGCATGAGCTTGCCGACCTTCTCGGGGGTCGCGCGTTCGATCTGGCTCCGGATCACGTCGGCGTTCGCGATGATCCCCACGAGGTTGCCGGCGTCGTCGACGACCGGAAGTTTCTGGATCCCCGATCGGAGGATCACTCTGGCGGCGTCGATCACCTTCATGTCGGGGTGGGCGACGATCAATTCGCGGGACATCACCCGGAAGATGGGTGCGTCGTCGTCGGCGAGCAGGAGGTCACGCGCGCTCACGAATCCCTCGACCCGGCGGCGATCACAGACGGGAAAGCCGCTGTGTTCCTCGCTCTCGGCGATCCGTTCGGCGACCGAGGCAACCGTCTGGTCGGGCGAGACCGTCACCACGTCTCGCGTCATGTAGTCTTTTACGCGGGGTTTGCTGTCGGTGACGATGTCCATGCTCGTTCCATCGTCGGCGGCCGTAAAAAACGCTCCTCTCTGCGGTTCGTCGCGTCAGTTCGACTCGTCGGGTCGCCTCGTTGGCTCGTCGGCTCGCGCGCGCTTCGTCGATACAGGCCTCGAGCCCCGCTCACCCGTCGCGTTCGGCGTCGGCTTCGAGCTGTTCGTCCAGGAGGGCGCTCGAGCCGAACAGCATCTCGCTGGTCTGGCTGTAGATACCGACGGGAGTCCCCGGCTGGGTATCCACCGCCTCGAAGAAGCGGTCTGTGATGACTTCTTCGACGATATTCAGGATGGACTCGCGCTCGGTGCTCTCCTCCATGTCACCGAGGACGCCCATCTCGAGTTGCGCCCCGGCCATGTCGGCGTGCCCGCCGGCGCTTCCGATCTGGTCGAACGCGTCGCGAAGCGTCTCCCCGAGGTCGAGGTCGTTCCCACGTGAACGCGCCGAGACGAACACCATCTCGTCACGAAAGCCGAATACCAGGGTCGTGTCGATGCCATCCATGGCGAGCAGTTGGTCGGCTGCCTGGGGCAGCGCGTCGCGGTCAGTGATGCGTCCGGCGCTGGCGGCGATCACCGATCCACGCTGGACGCGGTTCTTGATCGCTCGCGCGACGGTATCGAGGGTGTCGCCCTCGACGGTCGGGTACTCGATCTTTCGGAGCGTCGCGAAGTCGACGGCGTCCCAGAGCATTGCAGCAGCCTCGAAATCGGGTGGTGAGATTTCCCGGGTGAAGTCCCTGGTATCGACGCGAATCCCGTAGAGCAACGCCGTCGCAATCTGGCTATCGACGTCGATCCCGAAGTACTCGAGGTACTCGGTGAGGACCGTACTCGTCGCGCCGACGCGCTGGCGGAGGTCGTAGAACTCGCCCGGGACCGGTCCGCGCGGCGGGTGGTGGTCGATCACGATGTCGATATCGAGATCCGCCGGAAGCTGGTCGTTCACGCCGGGTCGAGAGTGGTCGACGAGCGCGAACGCATCGTACGCTTCCAGCGAGTCCGTCGGCTCGAGTGTGCGAAGGTCGAGGTCCAGCAAGTTGACCATCGCCCGGTTCTCCTGGTGGGAAATCTCGCCGTAGTAACAGGCCTCGGCCTCGACGCCGACGCTCTCGGCGAGTTCGACCAGCGCGACGGCGCTCGCGATGGCGTCCGGATCGGGGTTATCGTGCGCGATGACGGCGAGCGTCCCCGTGATCTGAGAGAGGTGGGCCCGCAGTTCGATCGCCTTCTGGGCCCCCTGTGAGACCGTACGCTCGGCGACCCACTCGACGACGGTTTCGATCGAATCGACGACGTGGGTCGCCTGCCGTTCGATGGTTCGTCTGTCGTCCTGGCGGTCCGCTTCGGACTCGCTCTCACCCACGTACGCCACGAATATCGCGTCGGGAAATACCGCTCGCGCCGTCTCGAGCGTCCGCCGGTTCTCGCCACTGTCGTCACCGGCGACGAACACGAGATCCGGCGAGCCGGATTCGAACTCCAGTTCGAGGTTTTCGAGAAGCGACCGCTCCGACGGCTCGCCTTGCCGAGCTCGCACGTTCTCCTCCCGAAGCGTCTCGACCACGTCTTCGTCTCTCGAGACGACGAACAACGTCTTGCGATCACGTGCCGTCGTGGCGGAGCCGGCGGTCGATCGAAGGGGTGGCGGGGCCGAGTCCGGCAGCCGCTCGACGACGCGTTGTCCGACGTCCCCACATCCGAGGACGAGCCGGGAGACCATACCGCGGATTTCCACCGAACAGGGTAAAAGCTACCGGGTATTCAGGAGACGACGACCGCACTCGCCGCGTCGATCGCGAGGTCCGCAACCGGCCCGAAGCCGGGCAACAGAACGAGCGTCATCACGGCGGCGAAGACGATGGCCGCGTACAGTCCCGTCGGCGAGCCGCCGAAGTCCCGGTCGACGCCCGAGACTGGGTCGTCGATCCAGACGGCCTTCACGAGCCGCGAGTAGTAGTACAGCGACAGCGCGCTGTTGACCACCAGCGCGGCCGCGACGATCAACATCGCGGGGTTGGCCGACGCCGCCTCGAGGGAGCCCGTGAACAGGAAGTACTTGCTCCAGAAGCCGCCGAAGGGCGGGATGCCGGCGAGGCTGAACATGAACACGGCCAGGGCGGCACAGGCGACGGGCGCCCGGGCCGCGAGGCCGTTGTAGTCCTCGAACGTTCGGCCGACGCCCCAGTACTCCGCCAGGGCGACGAACAGGAACGCGCCGGTGTTCATGAAGCCGTAGACCAGCAGGTGCATCATCGCGGCGCCGAGAACGAGTTCGCCGCCGTCGACGGTCAGCCCCGCCAGCCCGATCAGCGCGTAGCCCGCGTGCCCGACCGAGGAGTACGCGAGCATTCGCTTGACGTTCTCCTGGGTGGCCGCCGCGAAGTTCCCGACCGTCATCGTGACGATGGCCAGGATGATGAACGCGTGAGTCCACTCGAGGCCGATGATCTCGGCCGTCGCCTCAAGCGGGAACGCCGTCGTGAACACGCGAAAGAGGATCACGAAGCCGGCGGCCTTCGAGGCCGAGGAGAGGAACGCCGAGATCGGTGCCGGCGCCCCCTCGTAGGCCTCCGGCGCCCAAAAGTGGAAGGGTACGCTCGAGGTCTTGTACGCGAAGCCACCGATGAGCATCAGGAGCCCCAGTCCGAGCAGACCGCCCATCTCGGAGACGTCGTGGCCCGATCCGGGCTCGGCCTCGCCCGTGACGACGTCGGCGATGGCCTCGAGTTGCAGGTGGCCGGTGACGCCGTAGACGAGGCTGATCCCGAAGACGAAGATGGCCGAGGAGAACGCGCCGATCAGGAAGTACTTCAGACCGGCCTCGACGCTCCCACGGTTGGTCTTGAGGATGGACACGAGCGCGTAAGAGGGGAGACTCGCCAGCTCGAGGGCGAGAAAGATGGTGACGAGGCTGTTCGCCGCGGCCATCGTCGACATCCCGGTCGCCGCGAGCAAGAGCAGCGAGTAGTACTCGGCCTGGTAGGTGTGTCCGGCCATGTAGTCGTAGCTCGCGATCGCCACCATCGCGGTGACGACGGCGACGACGATCATGAAGAACAGCGCCATCTGGTCGACGATCATCTGGCCGCCGAAGAGGTCGATGGCGCCGGCCCCGGCCTGGGACTCGCCGACGACGAACCAGAGGTCGTAGCCAGCGTCGGCGTTCTCGGAGCCGGTTCCCGCGACGGCGAACCAGACCGCGATGGCGAGCGAGACGATGGCGCCGGTGGCGGCGATGCCAGCGAGCGCCGGGCGGTTCGTCGACCGCGGGCTGATGCTGTCGAAGACGAACAATACCATGGCGGTCAGGGCCAGCGCGAGCGTCGGCGCGAGTGCGAGCCACTCCGCCGGCACGAGTGCGTTAACCATCAGGCACCACCTCCCTGTTCGAGGATCGGATCGACTGCGTCAAGGATCATGTCGAAGATCAACTCCGGTGCGACGCCGAGGGCGATGATCAGCCCCAGCAACACGAACATCGGCGCGACGTCGTGGAACGGCGCGCGACCGATTTCGTAGTCGGTCTCGAGCCGGAAGGGGCCAAACAGCGTCCGCTGCATCGCGAACAGCAGGTAGCCGGCGACGATGACGATGCCGAACATCGCCAGGCCGGTAAACAGCGGCGCGTACGTCAGCACCTCGGAACCGAAGGTCCCGAAGAAGATGAAGTACTCCGCCGCGAAGCCGCTCATCAGCGGCAGGCCCATGTAGCCGAACGCGCCGGCGATGAGGATACCGACGGCGATGGGCATCTTGTCGGCCATCCCGGACATGTCGGTAACCATCCGGGTGTGGGTGGCGTTGTAGATCACGCCGACGGCCATGAACATCAGGCCCGAGATCAGGCCGTGGGAAACCATCTGGAAGGTCGCGCCGCCCACGCCGAAGTGAGTGAACGCGATCAGGCCGAGGATCACGTAGCCCATCGACGAGACAGAGGAGTAGGCGACGATCCGCTTGAGGTCCGTCTGGGCCAGCGCCAACATCGCGCCGTAGATGACGCTGATCACGGCGATGGCTGCGATCGGAATCGCGTACAGCTCGACCTGCTCGGGGAACATCGTGAAGTTGAACCGGAGCAGGGCGTAGGTCCCCATCTTCAGCAGGACGCCCGCCAGGAGCACCGACGCTGGCGTCGGTGCCTCGACGTGAGCGTCGGGCAGCCAGGTGTGGAACGGCACCACGGGGACCTTCACGGCGAAGCCGATGAACATCGCGATGAACACCAGCGAGGCGACCGTGCTACCGGCGACGCCGGCGAATCCCTCGGGGCCACCCGCGAGCATCGCCTGCGTAATCTCCGTGAGCGCGAACGACGAGACGTCGAGGCTGAAGACGAGCGTCATGAACGCCCCGAACATTAGCAGCGAGGCGACGTTCGTGTAGACGAAGAACTTGATCGCGGCGTACTTCCGGCGCGGGCCGCCCCAGACCCCGATCAGCAAGTACATCGGGATGAGGACGGCCTCCCAGAAGATGAACCAGACGAAGAAGTCCAGCGCAGCGAAGACGCCGATCAGGTTCGCCTCGATGAACAGGATCAGGCCGTAGAACTGCGACTGGCGCGTGTCGATCGGCGTCCACGAACTCAAGATCGCGAGCGTCGAGAGGACCGTCGTCAGGACGACCAGCGGCAGGCTGATGCCGTCGAGCCCGACGTACCACGAAATCTCGTAGGCGCCGAGTTCGATCCAGGTCGTTCGGGACTCGAATGCGAGCGTGCCGCCGTCGACTAACGCGTTCCCGCTGCCGTCGAAGGCAGTGAACAGCCAGACCGACAGCGCGACCGGCACGAGGCTGATCGCAAAGGCTAGTTTTCCGGCGATACGGTTGGGCGCGAGGAACGTCACCAGCGCGCCCACAAACGTGACTGCGAGTAGCGTCTCGATCATCATACGAACCACCCTCCGAGCACGCCGAGCACCACAAGCAACGCGATGAACCCGACGATGATCAGTGCCGCGTAGTTCGTCACGACACCGGTCTGCAACCGCTTCACGCGGCTTCCGCTAAAGAGGCTCACGCTCGAGACGCCGTTGACGACGCCGTCGATGACCGTCTGGTCGAAGCGGTCGGCGGCTCGAGCCACCGGCAGCGTGAACTTCTCGGCGAGCCAGACCTGGTACTCGTCCTGGTAGTAGTTGCTGCGCAGGACGGTTCGCGCGCTGCCCAGGTTCTGGGTGTGTGGGACCGGGTCGGGTACGTTGTACAGGATGTACGCGAGGCCGGCGCCCGCGAGCGCGAGGCCGAGCGAGAGGCCGGCGCCGAGCAAGAGCGTGATCGTCTCGGAGCCGATGTAGCCCTCCTCGAACGCCACGGCGTCGTGGTAGGCGTGGTAGGTCAGGTCGGAGAACCCGCCGTACTCGCCGTCGAGCCAGAACTCGAGGAACGTGATCTCGGCGCCGGTGAGCTTGTAGATCGGCGCGAGGTTGGCAGCGCCGGCGACCAGCGCCAGCACGCCCAGCGTCGCGAGCGGAATCTTGATCGGCAACCCGACCGGGTGGGGGTTGCGCGCGGTCTCCGTCCGGGGTTCACCGTGGAAGGTCAGGAAGACCATCCGGAAGGTGTAGAAGCCGGTGAAGAACACGGCGATCAGGCCCATCGCGTACGCTGCGAGGAAGATCGGCTGCTCGAGGCCGACGATGAGAGCGTCGTAGAGGATCTCGTCTTTCGACCAGAAGCCCGAGAACGGGACGATGCCCGCGAGCGCGAGTGCGCCCGCGAGGAACGTGTAGTAGACGACGGGGGCTCTGTCCTTGAGCCCGCCCATCTTCCACATGTCCTGTTCGTGGTGCATGAGGACGATGACGGCCCCGGCGCCGAGGAACAGGAGCGCCTTGAAGAAGGCGTGGTTCATCAGGTGGAAGACGCCAGCGACGTAGCCGCCGACGCCCAGTCCGAGCATCATGTAGCCGTACTGGCTGATGGTCGAGTACGCGAGCACCTGCTTGATGTCGTCTTTGACGACGCCCATCGTCGCGGCGAAGAGTGCGGTGAAGCCGCCGGTGAAGGCGATGACCGCGAGCGCCGTCGGCGACTGGGCGTAGAAGCCGAACATGCGGGCGACGAGGTAGACCCCGGCGGCGACCATCGTCGCGGCGTGGATCAGGGCCGACACCGTGGTCGGACCCTCCATCGCGTCCGGGAGCCAGGTGTGCAGCGGGAACTGCGCGGACTTCCCGATGACCCCGCCCAGGACGAGCAGGCCGGTGATCGTCACCCAGGTCTGGGCGTCGAAGCCGAACAGGGTCTCCTCGTTGCTGATCGCTTCCTCGGCGGCGGCGACGAACGAGCCGTCGCCCTGGAAGGCGAGGGTGCCGAAGGTCGCACCGATGGCGACGACGCCGATGAGGAAGAAGTAGTCCCCGAAACGGGTCACCAGGAACGCCTTCTTCGCGGCCGATGGCGCGGATTCGGTGCGGAACCAGAAGCCGATGAGCAGGTACGAACAGAGACCTACCAGTTCGAAGAACATGAACGCCATCAGCAAGTTGTCCGCGACGACGAACGCGAGCATGCTGAACGTAAACAGCCCCAGCTCGGCGTAGTAGCGTCGCAGCCCCGTTTCACCTTCGGCGTTCATGTAGCCGAGACTGAACAGGTGGACGAGGAACGCGATGAGCGTCACGATGACGAGCATCAGTGCCGACAGCGGGTCGAGCAGGATGCCGAACGTGAACTCGATCGTCTCCTCGCCGGTCTGACTCAGCGCGTCGCCGGCCACCCACGTGAAGTACGTCTCCTGTCGCTGGCCGCCGGTCGCGACGCCTGCCAGCACGAACAATGACAGGACCAGCGACCCGGCGGTCGCGACGATGCCGGCGAGTGCGCCCTTCTTCGGCATGTAGTCGCCGAAGAGCAACGCGACGACGAACGCCGCGAGCGGCAGGAGGACGATTGCCGGCGCCAGATCGAATGCAGTTTCCATAGAATTACCACCTCATTGCCGACGGAACCGTGACGTCGACGTCACGGAAGTTTCGATACAGCACCAGGATGATCCCGAGGCCGACGGCGACCTCTGCAGCCGCCAGCGCCATCGTAAACAGGGCGAACACCTGCCCCGTGAGATTGCCGTGATAGGACGAGAACGCGATCAGATTGACGTTGGCCGCGTTCAGCATCAACTCGACGGACATCAGGAACATCAGTGCGTTGCGACGCGTCAGGACGCCGAACAGCCCGATACAGAACAGGGCCATCGCCAGCAGGACGTAGGACGTGACCGCGACGGTCACCGGTCCTCACCTCCGTCGGTGGCGGCTTCGGCGCTCCCACTCCGGCTCGAGTCCGCCGGCTGACTCTGCGTCGAGAGCGCGGTGACGGGTTCGCCAGCCTCTTCGCGCTTTGCGAGCACGAGCGAGGCGTCGAGGGCGGCGTCGAGGACGACGGCGATCAGCAGGAACGAGAAGAGGAACGGCTCGGTGTTGCCCATTCCCATCTCGCCCGACTGCAGCGCCGTGTAATCGAACATCGCGTAGCCGATCTCGGCGGTGATCGACACGCCCTCGGGGAAGCCGACCATGTTGCCGAGGCCGGCGTTCCACGTGATCAGCGCCATCATCGCGAAGAGTACCACGGCGAGCACGCCGGGTACCAGGCTCGTTCCGAGTCGGAGCTTCGGGCCCGTCGTCATGCCCGCGGCACCTCCTCGTCCGGTTCCGATTCCTTCTCCGCCTGCGTGAGCATCACGGCGAACGTAATGAGGATGAGAACCCCGCCCACGTAGACGAGAATCTGCATCATGGCGACGAACTCCGCCGCCAACATCACGTAGTAGACCGCGACGCTCGTCAGCGACACGCCCAGCAGGAGCGCCGAATGCCACGGATCCTGCATGAGCACGACGCCAACTGCACTGCCCAGCGTGACGAACGCGAACAGTGCGAACGCGATCAGCTCGTATGTCATTGGTGTTGTCTGGTGTTGTATGCCCTTTGTAGATTTCGAGATGGGCTGGTCTCTAACTGGTGTTACTGGTAGTCGACCTCTCCTTCGCCCTCGCCGATCCAGCCGCCGCGGTCGGGTTCCCGGGACTCGAGCGGATCGATGTCCTTGTACCACGGAACGGCCTTCAGCTGCTCTTTGTTGTAGACGAGGTCGTGTTTCGTGTCGCCCGTGAACTCGAAGTTCTGGGTGAGCAAGATGGCGTCGACGGGACAGACCTCCTCACAGAGTCGGCAGTAGACGCACTGGCCGATGTGGAGGTTGTACTGTTCGCCGTTTCGTTGGGCGTCCGTGACGATCTGGATCGTGTCGTTCGGACAGACGTTCTCACACTGGCGACACCAGATACAGCGCTCCTGGCTGAACTTGTGGACGCCGCGGAACCGCGGCGAGACGTCCGGTGTCGTCTCGGGGTACTCCACCGTGAAGGTGTTGCCGTCCAGTGCGTGTTTCATCGTCGTGGCCATGGATTTGAGGAGTCCGATCATGGGAATACCACCATCGCGAGGGCGAGATCGGTCTCGAGGAGACCCACGATGATCGCCGTGAACACCAGGTTGGCGAAGGCGAGCACGAGCATCCCCTTCCAGCCGATCTCGATGAGCTGATCGATTCTGACGCGCGGAAGCGCCGAGCGGAGCCACTGGGTGAACAGGAAGACGCCCCAGATCTTGATGGTGAACCAGACGATACCCGGAAGTACCGGGCCGGCCGGGCCACCGAGGAAGATCGTCGCGATGATCGCCCCGCCGAGGAAAATGTGGATGAACTCCCCGAGGTAGATCAGGACGAAGTAGACGCTCGAGTACTCGGTCTGGTAGCCAGCAACGAGTTCGGTCGGCGCCTCGGGCGTGTCGAACGGGTTACGGCCGACCTCCGCCACGTTCGCCACGAGGAAGAGGACGAACGCGAACGGGTTGACGAACGCGTACCACATCGGAATGTCGAGGCCGCCGAGGCTGATCAGCGTCTCGGCCTGTGCGGCCACGATTTCACTCATCTGCAGGGTGCCGGCGAAGATGACGACGGACATCCCCGTGACGACGAGCGGGATCTCGTAGGCGACGTTCTGGGCGACCGCGCGCAGGCCGCCGAGCATCGAGTACTTGTTCGCGGAGGCGTAGCCGGCCATCACGAGGCCGACGCTAGCGATGCCGGCGACGGCGAAGACGTACGCCAGTCCGACCTCGGGGTCCGCGAGGTGGATGCCGGATCCCATCGGGATGACGGCGAATCCGAGCAATGCGGACGCGGCGATGACGATCGGCGCGAGGTCGTACGCCGGGCGGTCGGCGTTCTCGGGGATGATGAGTTCCTTCGAGAGCAGGCGAACGGCGTCGGCGACGATGATCAACAGGCCGAACGGACCGATTCGGTTGACCGCGATTCGGTCGGTGAACGCGGCCGTGATCTTCCGTTTCGCCCACGGACCGGCGACGGCGGTCATCGTCAACATGAACGTGCCGACGAAGGCTGCCGCGAGTAACGTCGCGATCAGTTCGCCGCCGAATCCGAGGTTGTTGAGCCCGGTCAGGTCCCCGAGGCGTTCGGGGAGCAAGGGGCCGCTGTCGCTCTGGAGCGGGGACAGACCTGCCGCGGTCATCGATCCACCTCCCCGAGCACGATGTCGAGGCTCCCGAGCGAGGCGATCAGGTCCGGGATGTACTCGCCGCGGGTCATCTCGGGTAGTGCCGAGAGGTTGTGGAAACACGGACTGCGGATCTTGAAGCGGCCGGGCTTGTCCGTTCCGTCCGAACGGATGTAGATGCCGAGTTCGCCCTTGGCTGCTTCGACACCGCGGTAAACTTCCGTGTCCGCCGGCGGCTTGAGCGTCCGGGGGACGTTACTCTGGATCTCCCGGTCGTCCTCGGGCCAGTCCTCGAGCAAGTCGACACACTGCTCGATGATCTTCGCGCTCTCTTCGACTTCCTGCATGCGCACGAGCACGCGCGAGTAGTTGTCCATCCCGTCTTCGGTGATGACGTTCCACTCGAGGTTCTCGTAGTAGCCGTAGGGGTCGTCCCGCCGGAGGTCGATGTCGACCCCGGAGCCGCGAGCGGTCGGGCCGGTCGCGCCGTAGGATTTGGCGACCTCCGGCTCGAGGATGCCGGTGTCGACACACCGGATCTGGAAGATTTCGTTGGTGACGATCAGGTCCTCGTACTCTGCGACCTTCTGGGGGAGGTCGTCGAGGAAGTCCCGCGTCTTCTCGAAGAACTCCTCGCGGGGTTCGGGCAGGTCCCAGGCGACGCCGCCCAGGCGGAAGTAGTTGAACATGAGCCGCTGGCCCGTGAGGTCCTCTAAGATGTCCTGGACGACCTCGCGGTCGCGGAACGCGTACTGGAAGACGGCGGTGAAGTCGCCGAAGACGTCCAGCGCGAAGGTACCGAGCGCCAGCATGTGCGCGGCGATCCGGCACAGTTCTGCGCCCATCGTCCGGATGACCTGGGCGTACTCGGGGACCTCGATGTCCGCGAGGTCCTCGACGGCCCGGGCGTAGGCCCACTCGTTGAGCAGGCCGGCCGAGACGTAGTCCCAGCGGTCGGGATAGGGCATGATCTGGTGGCGGTAGGTGCCCTGCTGGCACATCTGCTCCTCACAGCGGTGGAGGTAGCCGATGTCCGGGTCGACGTCGACGACCGTCTCGCCGTCGAGGACGGTCTTGACGTGCAACACGCCGTGGGTCGCCGGGTGGTGGGGCCCGACGTTCAGGAACATCGTGTCCGTGTCCGAATCGTGGTGGTCGGGCTGGAGCGGGTTGGCGTGTTCCGACAGCGTCACGACTTGCGGTTTCTCCTGGTTGTAGTCGTTCGAAAGCGGGTGTCCTTGCCAGGTCTCGGGCAGGAGAATCCGTCGCGGGTCCGGGTGGCCTTCGTAATCGATGCCGACGAGGTCGAAGTTCTCGCGTTCGGCCCAGTCGGCCGCCCGGAAGACGGGTTCGGCCGTCTGGCTGACGGGGTCGTCAGTCGACGTCGGGACGACGACGCTGACCTCCTGGGTCGGGTCGTCGTACTTCTTGAGGTGGTAGATAGACTCGTAACGGTCCGCGTACTGCTGGGCCGTCACGCAGGAGAGGTAGTCGAAGCCGGCCTCGTCGCGGAGGTCGAAGAGCACGTCCTGGACGGCGTCCGGCCGAATAACGAAGCCGGGCGCGTTCATGTGATCGTCTCGCGCGAGCGCGCGGTCGCCGATCAGTGCCTCGAGTTCGTCCTCGGAGACCTCGAGCCCCCCTCGGGGTTCGAGTTCAGTACTCATGGCGAGTCACCCCAGTTGTACCGCATGACGAGGTCTTCCTCGTCGATTTCGGCTGCCAGTTTCTGAACGAGTTCGTCCCGTGGGAGGTCGCCGAACTCCTCGAGTTCGTAGGGTTTGACGACGACCGGCGAGGACTCGCCGTTGGCGATGCGCTCCTGGAGTTTGGCGACGCCGTAGATGAGCGCCTCTGGCCGTGGTGGACAGCCCGGAACGTGGATGTCGACCGGGATGATCTCCTCGGCACCCTTCACGACGTTGTACCCTTCCTGGAACGGACCGCCGGAGATCGTACACGAGCCCATGCCGACGACGAACTTGGGTTCGGGCATCTGGTCGTAGACACGCTTCATGCGCGGTCCGAACTTCGAGACGATGGTCCCGGGAACGATCATGACGTCGGCCTGTCGCGGCGACGCGCGGGGGACGCCGGCCCCGAATCGATCGAGGTCGTGTTTGATCGCGTACGTGTGAATCATCTCGATGCTGCAGCAGGCGATGCCGAACTGCAGCATGAACATCGACGACCCACGGACCCAGTTCATGAACTGGTCGAACTTGGTGAGGATGAACGGCGAGGCTCCGAACGCCTCCCGCAGCTTCGAGTTCATCCTGGCGTCGACGCCGGCACCCATGCGGGCGTCGCGGTCCGCTGTCGAGGGAGCGGTACTCTCGTAAATTTGTTGGGTTGGTTGGTTACTCATGGTCGATCGACCTCGGATTCGACCTGCTGGGGCGATTTCGCCCACTGTACGGCACCGTTGCGCCAGGCCCACGCGAGTCCGACGACGAGGATGGCGACGAAGAGCAACATCGGACCCAGTGTGGACGCGAGTCCGTACTCCTCGGCTCCGAGCGCATCGGCGTAGGTGACTGCCCAGGGGAACAACAGGACGGTCTCGATGTCGAAAACGAGGAAAAGCATCGCAACCATGTAGTACTGGATGTTGAACCGAATGCGCGTCCCGCCGGTCGGCACCTCGCCACTCTCGTAGGTGGCACGTTTGCTCGTCTCGGGGACGGTCGGCCGCAAGAGGTACGATGCCGCCATCATGCTGAGCGGAATCAGTAGCCCCACGAGCGCCAGCGCCCCGATAGCTATCCAATCGTTCATCTCCGTAACGTTCGGGGGTTGGAAACGCACCCATATAAGGGTTGATTCTTTGTTTTTCGCCCGATTTCGACCCGCTGGAGCCCCTTGCGAACGGATCGCTCGAGTGAGAGTCAGCCGCCCCGAACGGTCGTCGCCGTCGAGGCGGGAAAAAACGGCAGAATGCGGCCGGTATGCCGTCGCTCGAGGTGTGGCTTCGATCCGGTTCGACGCGAGGCCACCTATCGGTGTCGAGGCGCGGCCTCAATCCGGTCCGACGAGTGGCCACGCGACGGTCGCCGGCTACTCCTCGCGGTAGGTCGTCACACCACCGTCATGGAGCCGCTTCGAGACGGCGCCGACCTTGAGCTGGAGGTTCTCGTGGTAGGCCACTAACCGCTCGCGAATCTCGTCGTGCTGGCGGGCGAGAATCTGGGCGGCCGACAGCGCCGCGTTGAACGACTTGCCCGCGTCGACGGCCGTGAGCGGGGCGCCCGTCGGCATCCCGATGACGCTGTCGACGGACTTCTCCTGGACGGGGACGCCGATGACGGGCAGGGGATAGGCGATGGAGGCCGTCATGTTCGGCAGGTCCGCCGATTTCCCGCCCGCGCCGGCGATGAGTACCTCGAGGCCGCGGTCCTCGGCCGTCTCGGCGTAGGCCGCCATCAGGTCGGGCGTGCGGTGAGCGGAGGTGACGTAGGTCTCGAAGGTGAAGCGCTCCTCGGGCGGGTTCTCGTAGTCGGTCTGTTCACCGAAGCCGAGTTCGCCGACGAGGGCGTCGTAGGCGCCGGGTCGCCGACCGCCGGTCAGCATGACCTCGAGGTCGGAGTCGCTACCCATGACGATGCCCACGTCGGGGGTCTCCTCGGTGGGTCGGTCCTGGTCGGCTTCGCGGTGCAGTCGGTCGATGAGGTCGGATACGGTGTCTGCCATCTGTGTGATGTCTCTGGTCGTGTTTCTGTTCTGATGCGTTCACTGACTTTCGAACGCCACCGCGTCTCGAAGCCCGCGGGCGCGCTCGAGCAGTTCCTCGCGTGTCTGATCCTCGCGCGTCTCGTCGCCGTCGGCGGTCACCGTGACGTGGCCCATCTTCCGGAGCGGCCGGGCCTCCCGCTTGCCGTACCAGTGGAGGCTCGCGGCGGGCGCCTCGAGGATTCGTTCGACGTTTTCGAGGGCGGCCGGTCGTGGCTCCTCGACGTCGGCGAGCAAGTTCGTCGAGACCGTCGGCACCCGAAGGGCGGTCGAACCGAGAGGCCACCCCAGGACCGCCCGTACGTGCTGTTCGAACTGCGAGGTGCGGGCGCCCTCGATGGTCCAGTGACCCGAATTGTGTGGACGCGGGGCGATTTCGTTCAGTAGAATCTCCCCGTCCCGGGTTTCGAACAACTCGATTCCGTATATTCCGCGCCCCTCCATCACCTCGAGCACGTCCTCGGCGACCTCGCGGGCGCGTTCGAGCACGGCGTCGCTCGAGCGGGCGGGAACGACGGTCTCTCGCAGAATCTCGTCTTCGTGGACGTTCTCCCCGACGGGGAACGTTGCCGTCTCGCCGTAGCCCTTGGCCGCGATGACCGAAATCTCGCGCTCGAAGTCGACGAAGGACTCGACCATCGCCGGCCCGGCCACGGCCTCGAGGGCGGCTTCGGCGTCGGCTTTCGACTCGACGGGGACGTTTCCGCGCCCGTCGTACCCGCCGGTTCGGGCCTTGAGCATCACTGGGGCACCGTAGTCGTCGATGGCCTCGCGAACGTCGGCGGCGTCCTCGACCGCCCGAAACGGCGGCACCGGCACTCCGGCGCCCTCGAGTTCGCGCTTCTGGACCAGTTTGTCGTGAATCGTCCGCAGCGTCGCCGGATCGGGGTGGACGGGGACGCCGGTCTCCTCGCGGACGCGCTCGAGGGCGTCCTGGTCGGCGAGTTCGATCTCGAAGGTGAGGACGTCGGCGCGTTCGGCGAGCTCCTGAATGCGGGCCTCGTCGTCGAAGTCCCCCACGAGCTGGTCGCGGCTGACGCCCGCGGCTGGGCAGTCTGGCGTCGGATCGAGGACGATCACGTCGACGCCGAGCGGCGAGGCGGCCTCGGCGAGCATTCGGCCGAGTTGCCCGCCGCCGACGACGCCGACCGTCGGGCCAGGTGACTCGAGAGTCGTCATGTCCGGCGATTCTCAGCGGTCGGGTATAAGGATTCTCACTCTGTATCTGTACGCGCAGTACTCGCCCGTCTCGGTCACTCCGGGGCGGCGTCCGGATTCTCGCCGTCGGTGGACCGACGGTCGTACACGCGGACGGCTCGATCGTGGCGCGTCGAGACCCCGTTCGGGTTCCGTCTCGGGGTCCGATCGTCGTAGCGGGCTCGAAACCCGTCGACGAGGCCGCGAGCCGATCCCTGGAGCACGTCGACGCCGTTCCCGAGCCAGTTCGTCGGCGTCCCCTCGCCTGAAAAGATGGCGCGAGCGCCGCTCGCGGCGTCGGCAATCGCTCGACAGACGAGGCGACCGAGTGCGGTCGGCCTAGGCCCGTAGTTCTTGGTCAGTCGGTAGCCGAGCGACTGGTACCGATCGCCCCAGTCCCGGTCGGGCGTGCCGCCGTCGGTTCCGACCTCGCTTCGGACCGCCATCTCGGGGAGCCAGGTCACGTCGAAGCCCAGTCCGGCGAGTCGATGGGAGCAGTCCTGGGCACCCGCGGTCGGCACGTACTCGTCGAACCCGTCGAGGTCCTCGAGCACCGTCCGATCGAACGCGACGTTGGCGCCCTCGAAGAGGGTGACCGACCGGCCGACGATCGACGTCGAGTCGGTCCCTCGCGGGCCGCGATCCGTTTGCCCCCGGATCGGGCCCGTAACGACCTCCGCGTGACCGGTGATGGCTGTCTCGAGGGCGTCGTACCATCCGGGTTCGACGACGTACTCGCCGGTGAGGAAGACGACCACGTCGCCGGTCGCCGCCTCGAGGCCTGCGTTCCGCGAGACGTTGCGGGCGCGATCCGAAATCTCGACGAGCACGTCGACGTCGTCGCGCTCGCGGACGGCCCCCGTCGTCCCGTCCGAGGACGGCCCGTTGACGACGATCACTTCGCTCGAGGCTGGGAGCCGGTCGTCGAGGGCGTCCAGGCACGAGAGCAACCGCTCCCGGTCGTTCAGCGTCGAGACGACCACCGAGAGCGTCGCGTCCATACGAACGTGTAAACGACACCGATACTAAAAATAGACCGGGTTCGCGTTGATACAGTCAGTTCTGCCGACATGACGCGAGAGCGCCGTCTCAGAGCCTGACGTTCCAGTACGAGACCGACATCAGGTGGTCGCTCAGCGGGAGTCGACCGACTGCCCGGTCGATCGCTCGGATCGGTGACGCGAACGCATTCGGGATCGCGCGATAGAGTCCGTAGGGGACGAGGAAGTCGTCCTCGACGTCGACCAGTTCGAGACCGTTTTTCGCCAGCAAGATGCTCACTTCGCTCTTCGAGTACAGCCGCGATCCCATCGGTAGCGCCCAGTTGTAGACGCTTCGCGTGCTGAATCGGTTGAACGTGTCGAAGACGATTCGTTCGCGGGAGACGCGTTTCATCTCGCTCAAGAACGCCGCCGGGTCGTCCGCGAGGTGGAAAAAGCGCATCGCGACGACGGTATCGAAGTGGTCGTCCGGGAACGGTAGCCGGCCCGCGTCACCGCGGAGAAACTCGAGCGTTCCCGAGACGCCGGCGGCTTTCGCTTTTCGGCGTCCCTGCTGTAACATCGCTGCGGAGATGTCGAGCCCGACGACGTTTGCCCCTTCCTGGGCCAGCATCACCGTGAATCGCCCGGTACCACAGGCGATTTCGAGTACGTCCTGATCCTCGAGCGGACCGAGCGCGTCGAGGACCGCGGCTTTCTCCCGGCGGTCGATTAGCTGCCCGCCGCGGGAGAATCGTTTCTCGTCGTACTCCTGGGCGACGTCGTCGGCCTGGTACCATTCCTGTCCTTTCACACTGAGCGAACCTACACGGGCCGGAGGATAAAACGATACTGGAGTCGGTTCGACAGAACGAGTTTTGTGCCGTGGTACCGTACTGCATAGTATGCCCACCTGCCCGTACTGCAAGCGAACGGTCGAGACCTCGGCGCTCATCCGTCACGAAACCGGCGACCTCCTGATCGTCCACTGTCCCGACTGTCACGGCGCGATCGGCACCTACCGGGAACCAGGACGGTTCTGAAATCGCAGTGGGTGTCTCGAGTGCGTCTCGAGTCAGTCACCGTTCGCGACCACGCGATCGGGTCGAATCCGTAGAATAACGCGTTCACCCGCTTCCTCGCCGTGATGCGGGTATTCCTCGCGCTCGAAGTACCGCCGGGTCAACTCGTCGATGTGCTCGACTGCCCCCTCGGCCGTGACTTCCTCGACTTCTCCGCGAATCGAGAGGTACCGGTACGGATCCTCGGGATCGGGAATCGAGACGCCGACCTTCTCGTTCTGGCGAACGTTTCGCTCTTTCTGGCGATTTCGGGCCGTGTTCACGAGGACGTACCCGTCTTCGTCACGGTCGATCCAGACCGGCGTCACCTGCGGCGTGCCGTCCGGCATGACGGTCGCGAGGTGAGCGACAGTTTTCCGTTCGAAGAGGTCCGCAAATCCCGCTGGGATAGAGTCCATACGCTCGTCTTGAGGCGCCGCGAAAAAGGTCCTCGGGCGCCGGATAGGTATGTGCCTTAAACACCTATTATAATCTCAATTGTTCGTATCCCCATATAGGGAAGGTTTACCAGTACGTCTCGGATCGTGTGTGGTATGAGCATGAGTACCGCTGACGACCATGCCGTAGCCGCCGAGGAGGTTCTCTCCGAGGCCGAATACCGCGACCGCCTCCGCGATCTGCCACCGAGTGCGAAACTCGTCGCGAAGGTTCTCGAATCCGATTCCCCGCTCTCGCAGGGACAACTCGCCGAGGAATCGCTCCTGCCCGACCGGACCGTCCGGTACGCGCTCAACCGCCTCGAGGAAGTCGACCTGGTGGACTCGCGGTACAGTTTCCGCGACGCGCGCAAGCAGGTCTACTACCTCCAGCACTGATCGCGAACTCCACTTACGTACCGACTGCGAACTGCACCCTGCCATACTCCCGGTGTCGCTCGCCGACACCGCCATTTTCAGCATCTCCGAGTCCCAACCGTGACCCGATGACGATCACGCGCCACCCGATCCCGGTCTCGACGCGGGCACCCGGCGGCCACACGAACGCCTACGTCGTCGGCGAGGACCCGGCTATCCTCGTCGATCCGGCCGGTCGAACGCCCGACCTCGACCGAATCGTTCGCGAGCGCGGGGTCGGCCACGTCGTGGTCACCCACACCCACCCCGACCACGTCGGCGCCGTCTCGTCGTACGCCGCGGAGCTCGAGGCGACGGTCTGGGCGCGCTACGGTCGAGACTTCCGATTCGAAGCCGCCACGGGCGTTCGAGCGGACGCGACCCTCTCCCCGGGGGACGTTCTCGAGGTCGGTGGCGGCTCCCTCCAGGTTC
This sequence comes from Natronosalvus caseinilyticus, assembly GCF_017357105.1. Classification (NCBI taxonomy): domain Archaea; kingdom Methanobacteriati; phylum Methanobacteriota; class Halobacteria; order Halobacteriales; family Natrialbaceae; genus Natronosalvus; species Natronosalvus caseinilyticus. The sequence continues at coordinate 3,580,608 of NZ_CP071596.1, read as the reverse complement.
TCGACGCCCCCGGCCACGCCCCGGACCATCTCGCGTTCGTCGAGCGGAAAACGGGTGCGGTGCTCGTCGGCGACTGCGCCGTCACCGAGGGAAGCGTCGCCGTCGGCGCCCCCGAGGGCGACATGCGCGCGTATCTGAGTACGCTTCGACGGCTCTACGCTCGAGGCCCTCCGCGACTCTATCCGGGACACGGCCCGCCCGTAGCGGACCCACGCGAACGACTTGCTGCCCTCCTCGAACACCGGAAGCAGCGCGAGCGTCGCGTCCTCGCGGCCGTCGACGGGGGTGCCCGGACTATCGACGCGATTCTCGACGCGGCGTACGACAAACCGCTCGATGGCGTCCGGGATCTTGCTGGCGCGACGGTCGAGGCTCACCTCGAGAAACTCGCCGTCGAGGGGGCGGTGACCTGGGATGGCGCGCGGACCGATGTGACAGGAAGAGCCAGAGAGGGAGGGGCAGGGAGCAGGCGCGCCCGTGACGAGTGACTTATCCCCCGCTGTCGCCACCGACGACACGTATCCGTGAGCAGCGAATCACCCTCGACGTCACTCGAGGACGAACTCGAGCGCGCCCGTGCGCTGTCGGTCGACGACCTGGCGACGGCCATCGAGTCCATCGGCTTCGAGTGCACTCGCTGTGGCGCGTGTTGTCGAGGGCACGGGGAGGACGAGCACACCGCGACGGTGTTTCCCGACGAGGTGCGCGAACTCGGTGAGTCGAACGACGCATCCCAAGACGCCTCGAGCGAGGACACCAGCTACGACTGGCGCGACGTCGCCCGACCGATGCCCTACGGCCTGACCGAGGGCTCGGACGGACTCGAGGGCGAGACCTTCGAGTGGGCGCTCCAGACCGACGACTGCGGGGACTGCACGTTCTACACCGAAGACGACGGCGTCGGCGCCTGTACCGTCCACGAGGATCGCCCGCTGATCTGCCGGACCTACCCGTTCAGCGTTGCACTCGCGGGAACCAGCCAGCCGATGGGCGACGCCGTCGACGAGTCCGGGATCGTCCGTGCGCACGAGTGCGAGGGGCTCGGCCGCGATATTTCGAGGGGCGAGGCCGAAGACCTTGCTCGTGCGCTGAAAACTCGGGCCGTTCGCGAACTCGAGGAAGCGATCGCGGTTGTCGAGAATTACTCGCCCGCGGCCGCAGGTGGCGACGAGACGGTCGTCGTCCACGATTCGGAGGGGGCGAAACGGCCAGACGGGAGCCGACTCGAGGACGAGTAACCGGAACCGCGGTGGGACGGTTGTCGCTCAATTCCGGGTGCGATCCGCTGACAGCAGTTCGTCGGCAATCGCTCGCCAATGTGAGTCGACATTTGCCGCTGATAACTGATAGCCGATACCCGATAACTGATAGCCGGTAGCTGGTAGCCGGCAGCTGGTAGGCAATAGCTAGTAGCCGACCAGAACCTAGATCGGGGACGTGATCTCGAGAAAAACGGTCAGAACGTCTCCTCGATAATCTCGCCGACGGCGAAATTCGACTTGACCTCGCTGACCTCTATCTTCACGCGGTCACCAACGTCTGCACCGGGGACGATGATGACGTACCCGCGTTCGACGCGAGCGATCCCGTCGCCCTGCTTGCCGATGTCTTCGATCTCGACGTAGCGGGTTTCGCCGACGTCGACCGGCGGCTGCGGTTCCGATGGCGAGGTCGTCCGTGACGACGCCGTCCCCGAGCCGTCGGCGCCGGTCCCGGTTCCGGTTCCGGTTCCGGTCCCGCTGGCACTCGCGGTTCCAGCGTCGGTGTCGACGCTCGAGGCCGCGCGTTCACGCGAGATGAGCGCGACGCGGAGCACCTCCCCGGGTTCGACGTCCCCCGTATCGATCTCCTGACGCGGTATTTCGATGACGTAACGGTCGTCCTCTTCCGACACTTCTGTGCTAAACAGACACAGGAGTTTTTCAGATATTTCCACAGGTAGACCCTCGATTTCAGTCTGCATCGCATGTGTAATAGTACTACCGACCGATATCGCCCAATTACGGACTCGATCGGCCCGAAATGCTCCCGATTCGGGCTGGCCGTCAGTCCAGCGCGGAGGGCTGAGAGAGCGTCGCGAACACCGAGACGTCGACCGTCGACTCGAGGTCGGGCATCGATTCGTGGGGTCGGTCGACGATGATGTCACCCGCGGTGCGGTCGCCGACGCCGGGGATCGCCGTCAATTCGTCCATCGACGCCGCGTTGAGGTCGAGCGGGTACGGGACGCCCGTGACGGATCGGTAGCCGTGATCGACGACGGCCACGTCGATCGTCGACCCGAGCGGGCGTTCGCCGGGAATCCCGACCAGCAGGGGATAGGTCCCCAGCTGGCGGCCGAACGTGTGGCCGTCCTGGTGGTACTCGAGGTGGACGTCCGATAGCACGGTACCGGCCGGTGCGACGCGCTCGAGCATCGGGTTGTCGACGGTCTCGCGGACCTCGCGCTTGTACCGCTTGAACAGCTTCTTGTGCTCTCTGGCGATGGAGGCCCCGGTGTCGGACATCTCGGTACCGTCGAAGGCCATCACCTGCCTGATGTTCACTCGCCGGAGCACTAGCCCCTCGTCGTAGACCCGCCTGAGGAACTCGAGGTTGTGGTCGTAGGTCTCCTCGCGTTCCTCGAGCAGGCCGTGGAGCAGGTTGATGCCGGGGAGGAGTTTCGGGAGGCGTGGCGGCTCCTCCTCGAGGTCGGCCGGCAGCGAGGGACCGCTCCCCGGTTGCTCGCCGGGTCGCCAGCCGCCTTCCTCGTTGACGACGCGAACCGCTTCGAGACACTCCTCGGCAGTGACGTTGAGGTTGTTCGCCTCCTGGACCACCGGGTCCGCGGACTCGAGGCCGAACGCGGCCGTGTCGCCGGGCGTGTTGTGCTCGGCGATGATCCGGATTCCCTCCCGCGAGGCCTCGGGCCAGTTCGCGATGGTGACCGGATTCATGTTGTCGAGGTGGAGCGTCTCGAGGTCGGGGGCCACTTCCCGAATCCCGCCGTAGAGCTCCCGGAGGGCGTCGGGGTTCGGGGCCTCCCCGTCGCCGCCGTAAGCGAGGATGTCGGCCTGGCGGCCGAGGCGGAAGTGTTTCACGCCGTAGTCGGAGAGCGCGTCGACCTCGTCGATCACGGATTCGGGCGGCCGGAACGAGGGGTTGCCGTACAGCGGCTCCGTGCAGAACGAACACCGGTAGGCACAGCCACGTGAAGTCTCGAGTTCGCAGATGAGGTAGTCGGGATGGTTCGGGTGCTGTTCGACGATGAACGCACCTTTCCGGGCCCACCGCGTGGCTTCGGGGACGTCGCGCATCCGGTTGTTGAAGCCCTCGAGACCGCTCTCGAGGAGGTCGTAGACGGCGGCCTCGACGTCCCCCTTCGCGACGAAGTCGAAGTCCAGGTCCTGGCGCTCGGTCTCGGTCGCCCCCTCGTTGGCGTCGCCGACGCCGAACTTGACGGGGCCACCCATCAGGCTCGTGCCGCCGGCCGTCCAGGCCAGTTTCCGGACCTCGCCGGGTTCGGCGGGCGTTCCGCCGACGTACTTGCCGGGGACGGTCATCCCGCCGAGGTAGATCAACAGGTCGGCCTCGTCGACGTCCCGCCAGCGGTCGGGAACCTCGCGCAGGCCGTCGATCGTGTGGTAGGTGATTCGCTCGGGCGGAACGCCGGCGTCGACGAGCGCCCCGGCCGTGTAGCGCGGGTACGTCGACACGTACGGCGGGACCCCGAAGTGAGCCGGTTCGTCGACGTAGCCGTCGACGACGGTCACCGCGAGCGTTTCGGGGTCGGTCATGGCTCGAGGTAGCGCCCCGAGGCGTAAAACCGTGACTGTCCGTGAGTCGCGTTCGTCTCGACCATCGTAGGTGTCCCACTACGACGGCGATGGCTCCCGACCGCCTCCGGTGCCGCGAACCGTGCTTTGATACCGCTGCCCGCGCTACCCTGGCGTATGCCACCGACGAAGGAAATCGCGTGCACGGACGAGGACTGCTTCCTCGACATGTTCGAGAACCACTACACCTACGACGTCCCGGAGGACCACGGCGTGAGCGACCTCTCGTGTCCGGTCTGCGGGGGGACCGAGTGTCTCGAGGAGATCGAAGTATAATTCCTCTCGGAGTCGCTGGTCACGTCAACGCGTCGAACAGCGTCTGACGTTTATTTAGAAGATCCAAAAAGAATAACAAGGTGGACGTGGTATCGGTATACAGGGGAGCCCTCCCACCAGTACAGGCCGCCCGTCCCACTCCCCGCGAGGTGACAACAAGTGAGTCTCAGATCGCTGCGCGAAACCGTCGGCGACACGCTTTACCGACAGGTCGGTCGCGCACGCAGCCACGTTCAGGAGCACCGTTCGCTACCCGTCGACGTCCTCGAGAGCGAGGAGTCGTATCTCGTCGTCTTCGATGCCGCCGGCGCCGAACCCGGAGACCTGCAGGTCCGGTACATCGACGGCACCGTCAAGGTACGAGTCGAGCGCTATCGAGCGTATCACGACGGCTTCGAGATGCGCTTTCCCGGTCGCGGGATGACCCTCGACGGCAAAACGACCCTGCCCGACGACGCGCTCGTCAATCCCGACGCCGGCACCGCGACGCTCACCGACGTCGGAACCCTGCAGATCACGATTCCGAAGGAGGGCTCTATCGATAGCGACGGGGCCGAGGAAGCCCCGGCGGCCGCCGAAGACGACGCTCTCGAGGGGAATCCCGACGCCATGGCGCCGTCGGATCTCAAGCCGGGCGCCGAGCAGGTCGTCGTCGACGATTAACCGGGCTGTCAGCGGTCGTTTTCTCGCTTTCGGTCTCGAATGTCTCTTTCCGGCACAATCGATCGGTATCGAGTCTCGAGCGACGCCAACCGCCCGCCCTCGAGTCCGAATCCCGAACGGAGTGCGTGGCCGGACACCCGCTACCGTGGCTCGTCCTCGATAGCCATTCCCTCGACGACGTCGAAGGATTCGGTTCCCGTAAACCGAGTGGGGTCGAACGCCGGAATGCCCTCACCACCGAGGATCTCGTCCGCGATTCTGGCGCCGATGGCCGGCGCGCGCATGAAGCCGTGACCCTGGAACCCCGTCGCCACGTACAGGCCGTCGTGGCGTTCGCCCACGAGCGGGTCCCCGTCGGGCGTCGCGGTGCAGACGCCGGCCCAGGCGCGGGTGATCTCCGCCTCACCCAGTTCGGCCTCGGGGAACCGGTGGGCGACGCGCTCGCACAGTTCGTCGGCGAATCCGGGGTTCGCTCCTCGCTCGTAGTCGTCAGGATCGATCTCGCGTTCCTCGGTGCCGTTGCCCGCGAGCAGGCCGTCCGGATGCGGTCGGGCGTAGAAGCCGTCCGTCGCGTCGTAACACATCGGCTCTGGGAGGTCCCCGGTCGCCGTCATCGCCTGGACGCGATAGGGTTTCATCGCGATGGGGAGTCCCGCCGCTTCGAGGACGGCCTTCGTATGTCCGCCGGCGGCGACGAGGACGGCGTCGAACTCTCGTTCTCGCTCCGTCCCCTCGCGAACCACGCGCGGCGGATCGACGCGAACCTCGACCGGGGCGTCCGTCTCGACGGTCGCGCCCGCGCCGCTGGCCGCGGCGGCGAGGCAGGCCGTGTACCGCGCCGGGTCGGTGTAGCCCGCGGCCCCGGCGATGCCGGCGACGGCGACGTCGTCGGTTCGCAGGTGCGGGAACCGCTCGGCGAGTTCGTCGGCGTCGACCTCGAGGGCCACCACCCCTCGAGACTGCATCGCCTCGATCCCCTCCCGGATGTGTGCCGCTCGCCGCTCGTCGCCCTCGCGGGCGAGCCAGACGTACGGACACTCCACGAAGGGGAAGGTGTCGTCGCTCGAGAGCGATCGGAAGCGCTCGATCGCTGCCGCGCCGATTTCGGCGTCGAGGTCGTCGGCAAACGCGTTGTAACAGACGCCGGCGGCGCGGCCGCTCGAGCCGCCCGCGACCTGCCCCTTCTCGTAGAGCGTGACGTCGGCGCCCTCGCGAGCGAGGTCGTAGGCGGCCGTCGCGCCCACGGCACCGGCGCCGACGACGGCGACCTCGAGGCCGGCGCCGCGGTCGACGAACGCGTCGGCGCCGACGGCGAGTTCGTGTTCGGAGATCGTCTCCGCCCCCTCGTTTTTCGCGTCGAGTCCGCTTCCACTCATACGTGACCCGTGGGCCAGCAGTCCTCGAGCGGTCGTGCCGCCAGCCAGTCGAGCAGCGCGTGGAGTTCGTCGCTGGCGGCCTCGAACAGCCGTTCGCCCTTCGCGGGGTCGGCCTGGGTCGGCTTCCCGACCGCACCGGTCTCCGAGAAGTCGATGGTGTCGAAGCCGACGTTCGCACCGTGGACCGCCTCGCCCCAGCCCTCGCCGGCGCCCGATTCGGCCTCCTCGAGTCGGTCCGGTCGAATCAGGTCCTCGCGGACGTGCCAGAGGACGCTCGACTCCATCGCGTCGGCGTGGCCGCCGTTCTCGTCGAAGAGGTCGTCGGCGAGGTCGCCCACGCTATCCCACCAGTTCCACGGCGGCGCGAAGGCCGTTTCCTCGTCCCGAAGGGTACGAGCGACCCGGTTCAGTGCACTCGAGTTGCCGCCGTGGCCGTTGACCACGACGGCCTTCTGGACGCCGTGTTCGGCGACGCTCGAGAGCGTTTCCCGGACGTAGCGCTCGAAGGTCTCCTCGCTTACGAAGAGCGTCCCGTCGAACTGGCGGTGGTGGACGGAGACGCCGACCGGTACCGTCGGGAGCACGACGGCGTCCTCGCGGTCGGTGGCCGTTCGGGCGAACGCCTGCGCGGCCATGTGGTCCATGCCCAGCGGTAGGGCCGGGCCGTGCTGTTCGGTGCTCCCGGTCGGGAGGACGGCGACCTCGGCGGCCTCGAGCGTGTCGGCGGCCGCCGTGGTCGTCTGTTCGGCGAGCAGTGTCATGTGCCACCGTGGGCGTTCGGGGCACTTACGTGTAGGTGGTTTCTCGCTGAAACGTCGGCTCGTGTCGGACCGTCGAGGGTGGATCTGGGCCGAGAATCACTCGAGCAACGACTCGAGCCCCTGGGCCGGGTAGCCGACGACCGTGGTCGCGCCCGCCTCTCGGAGCGCGTCCGTCCGCTGGGCGACCTCGCGCTCGGTTCCCACGAGGGCGAAGTCCTTCGCAGCGGCCAGCAGTACTTCCCGCGCTCGGCCCTTCGCGGTCGAATCGACGGGCGCACCTTCGGGCAGCGCTCGCGAGACGGGCCGGCGCCTCGAGACGTAGGCGCCCACGGCGTCCAGGACGGCGTCCTCATCGTCGGTGAGGACCGTCGGCGCGTAGACGGCGATCTCGCCCGGAAAGCCCGCTGCGCGGATAGCCCGGAGCTCGCGCTCGGTCCTCCGCGAGAGCAGGTCGTACTGGGCCGCGCCGGTCGCCATTGCGACGCGCTCGACGCTCTCGGTGCCGACCCAGGCGTCCGGTGCGGTCTTCAGGGCGGCCCCGAGGCGCGGGGCGACCGCCCGCTCGCGTTCGGCGTCGGTCAGGTAGGCCGGGTGGCCGGCGACGAAGACGCGGCCGACGGTCTCGGGCAGCGCCGAGAGCAGGGAGTCGTCCCCCAGGGGGTCGAACCCGTCGGCGCGGACCGGCGCCGTGACCCGGACGTCGGCCGTCCGGGCGAGTGCCTCGAGGGTCTCGGCGCTCGGCAGGTGGTCTCGTCCCTCGTAGTCGACGGCGACCGTGTCGACGGGGACGTCTCGGGCGTCCAGGACGTCACACTCGGCGGGTTTGACGGCGATGCCGTCGAGGCCCGCTCGCGCGACGGCGGCGGTGCTCGTCAGCATCGGCGATCACCCTGTGCGACGGCTAGACGGCTGTAACTAGAAAACACGCGGAACTCGATCCATCGTCTGTGCGACCATGTGCTCGACCCTGGGCGGTACGCGAGCAAAAAGGTGGCGCTCCGCGCAATTGCGACCGCGAACCCGCACGCCGACGCGAGTGGACGCTGCGGAGATTTTGGTACCGGGCTCGAGTCACCTCGAGAGGCAGGTCCGACGATGAACGTATTACTATAAAACATATAGTATAGTGCGAAACCGACTGCCAGAGCGGGGCCGTCGGGCGTCGAGAATCGAGAGAACCAGACGGCTAGCGGGAAAAGGGCAAGACAGATACGAAACGCGTTCAAACCTCCGACAATGGCCATCGCAACCGCGACCGCGAAACGGCGGATCAGGAACAACCCGCTCCGGGCGACGATCCTCCTGACGGTCGTCGGCTACGGACTCGTCCTGGGAACGTTCTTGCTCGATCTGCCCATCTACCCCGACCTGACGAACGCACAGGTCAACGTCTTCTCGAGCGTCATCGCGCTCATCAACGCGACGACGACCGTCTTCCTCGCCGCTGGCTGGTACTGGATTCGTAACGGCGAGGTCGAGAAACACCGCTTAGCGATGTTGACCGCGTTCGCGCTCATCCTCCTGTTTCTCGTGGTCTACCTGATTCGGGTGGGTGGTGGCGGGACCAAATCCTTCGTCGGGCCCGACCTCGTGCGGACCGCCTACCTGCTCATGCTCGCGATCCACATCCTGCTGTCGATCGTCGCCGTCCCACTGGTGCTCTACGCGCTATTGCTCGGGCTGACGCACACCCCCACGGAACTGCGAAGGACGGCCCACGCTCGAGTCGGGCGATTTGCCGCCGGCTCGTGGCTCCTGAGCCTCGTCCTCGGCGTCGTCACGTACCTGCTGCTCGATCACGTCTACACATACGAGTTTAGCTGGCTGATCGTCGGCTGATCGTCGGCTGATCGTCGGCTGGTCGTCGGCTGGTCGCTGAGAGTCGGCACCTCGAGCACGTCGTCGGTCGTCGACCGTCGATCAGGCTCGAGGCTAGCGGATCCGACAGCGGGCCGACAGCGGGCATTGTCACGCGATCCTTTGACGGATATCGGCCCCGTGAAACGAGGTATGCAGTGGCTGTACCTCGGACTTGGCGCCGTCCTCTTGATCGCCGTAATCGTCGACATCATCTGGACGACGCTCTGGGTCGACGGCGGCGCCGGGCCGCTCTCCAGGCATCTGACGACGGGCACCTGGCGGATACTTCGTGTCGTGGGTCGGAGCCGACCGCGAGCGCTCAGCACGGCCGGCCCGCTGATCCTCACCCTCACGCTCGCCATGTGGATCGGGCTCCTCTGGCTCGGCTGGACGTTCCTCTTCGCCGGCGGCGACGTCGCGCTCCGGAGCACCCAGACGAGCGCTCCGGCCGACTGGGCGGGGCGGCTCTACTACGTCGCGTACACGATGTTCACCAGCGGCAACGGCGACTACACGCCGACCTCGAGCACCTGGGAAATCGCGAGTTCGTTCACGACGGCGACGGGGATGGCGCTCGTGACCCTCGGCGTCTCCTACGTGATCACGGTGCTGGGCGCCGTCTCGTCGAAGCGATCGTTCGCCAGCGACGTCACGGGACTGGGGAACAGCAGCGAAGCGTTCGTCAGGACGGGGTGGGACGGCGACTCCTTCGAGGGCCTCGAGCGCCCCCTCGAGTCGCTCGCGACGCAGTTGAGCCAGCTAGCCGAACAGCACAAGTCCTACCCGATCTTGCACTACTACCACAGCGAGCAGGGTGACCGGGCCTCCGCGATGGCGGTGCCGATTCTCGACGAGTCGCTCACGCTCCTCCGGTACGCCGTCGAGGCGGAGAACCGTCCGAACGAGACGGTCCTCACCCACGCCCGCTCGAGCACGGACGACTACCTCGAGACGCTCGACTCGGCGTTCATCGAACCGACTACGGAGGCGCCGCCGCCGCCCGATCTCGACCGCTTGCGCGAGGCCGGCATCGACACGGTATCGGACGACGACTTCGAGCGGGTTCTCGAGGAATCCGAGACGCGGCGTCGGCACCTCCTCGGTGTCGTCAGGGCCGACGCATGGTACTGGCCGCCGGTCGAAGAGGACGGTGAAGACTGACTCGGAGGGAAGGGGGAGTGACTCGAGTCGCTCGGAAGCGTCGCCCTTTCCACGGCACAGACCCACACTGGGTGGCGGCTTTTTACCTCGACTCGTCGATAGGGACTCCATGAAGATTCGCGACTCGTTCTCGAGGGCGGAAATCGACGACTATCTCGACGAGGCGACGGTTCCGATTCGCCTCGCCTGTCACACGCCTGCAGGCCGTCTCTGGATGCTCTCGCTGTGGTTCCAGTACCGCGACGGCGTTTTTCGGTGTGCGACCGGCGCGGACGCCGACGTCGTTCGGTACCTCGAGCACGATTCGAGCGTCGCGTTCGAGGTTTCGACCAACGATCCCCCGTACGCCGGCGTCCGCGGGTCGGGGACGGCGACGGTCGATCCGGATCCCGAGAAAGCGGTCCTGCGCGAACTGCTCGAGCGATACCTCGACGGGACAGACTCGAGACTCGCGCGCTCGTTGCTCGAAAAAGATCGTAACGAGGTGACGATCACCGTCGACCCCGACGTCGTCTACGGCTGGGACTTCAGCGAGCGGATGGCCGATGTGGTCGAGTAGCTTTCACCTCCCCTCAGTCCGTCCGCGGAATGGACCGAGCCCCCAGCGCGAACGTCAGGACGGCGAGGACCGCGAGGACCGCGAGGTTCCCGAGCGCCGGATCGACCCCGGCGACGCCCGCGGTGCCAGATGCCGCCCCCGGATACGTGACCGCGCGGACGCCGCGAGCGAAGTACGTCAGCGGCGAGAGGGCCACGACCGGCTCGAACCAGCCGGGCAGTTGCTCGAGCGGGACGAACGTCTCGGAGAGAAAGAGCAGGGGAAGCCCGAGGGCGTTGCTCGCGGCGACGGCGCCGTCCTGGGAGTCGGTGTAACTCCCCAGCATCGCCCCGATGCCACAGAAGCAGACGACGCCGACGAACACGTACGGGACGACCAGCGGCGAGTAGACGATCTCGGTGCCCGTGAGGAGAACGACGAGCGCGAGGATCAGCAGGCTCGCCAGGCTGATGATGATCGCGTTGACGACGGTCTGGGAGCCCAGCCACTCGGCGCGGGAGAGCGGGGTCGTCGCCAGTTTCTCGAAGCGGTTCCCCTCGCGGTGGCGGGCGACCTCGCTCCCGAGCCGCGAGAACGGCGTGAAGAGGACGACGACGGCGAGGTAGCCGGGGACGTAGTAGGCCGCCGGCTCGGCGAAGAGGCCGCCACCGGTCGGATCGGTGCGCACGAGGGCGCCGAAGATGACGATCAGGATGACGGGGAAGAAGAACGTGAAGAAGACGGCGGTCCGTCGACGGGTGAACGACCGCCAGTCGGCGTCGATCTGGGCCTGAAGGCGGCCGAGGCGGCTCATCGCGGGTCACCTCCCCGATCGAGGACCTCGGGAGTACGCTCGTCGGTATCCTCGAGGGAGCCGCCGGCACTCTCGAGGTCGCCCGCCAGCGCCAGGTAGACGTCCTCGAGGCTCGGCTCGCTCCACTCGAGGCCGGTGTAGCTCACGCCCGCGGCCTCGAGGGCTTCGACCACGTCGCCGATGTCGGTTGGCGGGAGGTCTCGGACGACGAGTTCAGCCGGGCTCGAGTCGACGGGGTAGGGGAGCGACTCGAGGGCGTCGGTCGCTGCGGGGACGTCGCTATCGGCTCCGGTGTCGGCGGGGTGAGGATCGGCCCTGGTGTCGGCGTTCCGCCGGCTGGGCTCGTCGCCGCCGTCGGCACTGTCGCCGGCCGACTCGAGTTCGATCCGCAAACGACTCGAGCCGCCGTGCTCGGCGACGAGTTCGGCGGGCGCTCCCTGCGCCAGGAGCGACCCGTTCGCGAGCAGGCCGACCCGGTCGGCGAGGCGTTCGGCCTCGGCCATGTCGTGGGTCGTAAGGACGATAGTCGTCCCGCCGGCCGCGAGGGCCTCGAGCAGGCGCCACACGGTTCGTCGACCCGCAGGGTCGATGCCGGTCGTCGGCTCGTCGAGGAAGAGCAGGTCGGGATCGTTGACCAGCGTCGCGCCGACGCAGACCCGCCGTTGCTGGCCGCCGGAGAGGTTCTCGTACCACGTGTCACCGGCGGTCTCGAGCCCGACGTCCTCGAGGACGGTTTCGGGGTCGCGCGCGTCGTCGTACAGGCCGGCGTAGTACGCGAGCAATTCGCGCGCGGTGAGTCGATCCGGCGGCGAGAAGTCCTGTGGCAGGACGGACAGCCGGTTCCGGTCGACGGCCGACGGCTCAGTGCCGAGGATCGCCACGGACCCCGAATCTGGGACGGTCGTGCCGGTCAGCGCCCGGACGAACGTCGTCTTTCCGGCCCCGTTGGGCCCGATGAGGCCGACGACTTCACCCGGATCGACGGTCAGCGAGACGCCCGAGAGCGCGACAGTTTCCCCGTAGGATTTCTCGAGGTCGTCGGCGTGGACGTCGACGATCGTCTCTCTCCCGTCGCTCTGCCTCCCGTCCGACCTGGACCGGCTCATACGAGCGCGTAGCCAGCGGTCGGGGGTAAGCGGTTCGATTGCGGGCTCGGGACGGGCACGATTGCGTCTCGAGTGGGTTTCGAGCGTATCTCGAGCGCGTCCCGAGCACGTCTCGAGTCGCCCGTCCGACGCGTCGCCTACTCGCCGCCCTCGTCGGACTCGGACGCCGAAAACACCGAATCGAAGAACTTCTGCTCGGCCGCTCGTAGGTGCTGGGTGAACGTCGCCGGCGAGATGTCGAGGCGCTCGGCGACTTCCTCGCCCGTGCTCGTTCGCGGCCACTCGAAAAAGCCCGACATGTAGGCCGTCTCGAGGGCCTCGTACTGTCGGTCGGTCAGCTTCGTCTCGAGCAAGCCCGGGCTGGGAATCGACGGACTCGAGCGATCGGTCGTCCGCTGGGCGGCGTAGGTCGCCCCCGGGCAGATCGATTCGACGGTCTCGATGACCCGCGCCGTCTCGCTCTGCTGGGAGAGTTCGATGACCAGCCGAAACGTCCCGTCGTCGATCCGGGCGGACTTGACGCGACCGCCGCGGGAGGCGACCGTCTCGAATAGCTCGATGTCGCCCGTCTTCGTGAGTTCGAAGTCGTACTCGTTTCGTCCGGGGGTGAGGACGCGAAACTCCTCGAGGTCGTCCGTGCGGTCGATCGCCGAGCCCAGCTCCTCGTGGTCGATGCCCTCGGCGGAGCCGTACGCCAGAATGCGATCGCCGGATCGGATGAACTGCTCGATCGTGACCTCGGCCGACTCCCTGGCCGTCGCCTCGACGAGTGGTTCGATCGCACCCTCGACCCGGAACTCGAGTTCGAGGACGGCGTCCGAGAGGAGCGCGTCCTTTCGCTCGAGCGCCGCAATCGCGTGCCCGATGACGTCGCCGAGCCGACCCAGGAGCGTCTGCTCGTACTCGGTAAACGCGTGTGGTCGAGACGAGTACACGTTCAGGATACCGTACCGGACGTTGTCGTGGAGGATCGGGATCGCTGCCGACGATCGAAACGAGCGCTCTCGTGCCGACTCCCGCCAGGGTTCGTAGGACGAGTCGTGCTCGATGTCTCGAACGACCTGAATCTCCTCCGTCTCGATCGCGAGGGCGGTCGGTCCGCTGCCGTGTTCGCCGTCGTCGTCGGTGATCGTAATCTCGTCCAGGTACCCGTCTTCGACGCCGGCCGCTGCCCTGGGAACGATCTGGGAGCTCCCGGGGCTGACGTCGCCGATCCAGACGAACCGGTAGGCGTCGTCGGCGGCGAGCCGATCGCAGACCGCCTGCTCGAGCGCCTCGCGGCTGCTGGTCGTGATCGCGTCGCGGGTGATTTCCTGGCCGATCCGGTTGAGTCGGTTGAGCGCCTCGAGTTCCTCGCGTCGGCGCTCGCGTTCGATGAGCTGCTCGTGGCGCTTGATGGCGTGAGCGATTGTCCGGACGAGCATTGGGCTGGTCACCTCGTCTTTTACGAGGTACTCCTGGGCACCCCGCGAGATGGCCTCGATTCCCGCGTCGCTGTCTTGCAGTCCGGTCAGGACGATGACCGGGGCCGTCGCGTCGCTCTCGAGAACGGCCGTTAGCGTCTCGAGCCCGGCGCTGTCGGGGAGGTTCAGGTCGAGGAGGACGACGTTGATCGAGGGGGTCGATGCGGACGTGGATGCAGATGCGGACTCGGACCCGGAGTCGGATGTAGACGGAGGCGCGGATGCGGACGCGGACGCGGGACCGGGGCCAGTCGGCAGCGTAGCGTCGGGGTCGTTCCCGTCGGTCGACGACGTGGCTCCGACGTCGGGGGAGTCGAGATACGCGAGGCCGTCCTCGAGTCGCGTCTCGTGGTGAACGACCGGCGACTCGCCGTCTGAGGAGTCCGATCCGAGTCGCCGGTTCAACTCCTCGACGCCCGAGAGCATCTCCTCGATGAGACGGGCGTCGCCTGGATTGTCCTCGATGAGCAAAATTTCGAGGGAGTCGTCCCCGCTCATTGGTCCTCCGCTGGCGGCAGGTTGACGACCGACAGCCAGAAGCTTTCGAACGACCGGACGACCTCGATGAACTCGTCCGGGTTGATCGGTTTCGTGAGGTAGGCGTTCGCGTACTTCTCGTAGGACCTGACCACGTCCTCTTCGGCCTCGGAACTCGTCAAAACGACCGTGGGAATGCGCCTGAGCGTGGGGTCATCCTTGAGTTCCTCGAGCACCTCCTCGCCGTTCTTCCGGGGTAGATTCAGATCGAGCAGGATCAGGTCGGGACGGGGGGCGTCCTCGTAGCCGTCTCGCCGGTAGAGGAACGACAGCGCGTCGACGCCGTTTCGGGCGACGTGAATGGTGTTGTCGATCCGTCCCTCCTTGAACGCTTCCTTGGTGAGTCGGACGTCGCCGGGGTTGTCCTCGACGAGCAGTATATCGATCGGGTCAGAGTGCATGAGTAGTGTCCTCGTGTCTATCGTCGTTCTCGTGGTCCCGTTTCCGTTCGGCGTGGGCGGCGGTCGGGAGCGTGAACTGGACCGTCGATCCCGTCTCGAGCGTCGTCTCGATCTCGGTATCGCTCACCGCGACCGTCCACACGTGTTCGTTCCGCGTCGCGTCACTATGAACGCTTGGTGGCTCGGTTTCGGCGTCCGTGATCGCGGTGTCGGTCGGGTTCGTCAGGAGGCGTCGCGGCCGACGTTCGCCACTGGCCACCGCTGGCAGTGATGCGACCGCCGACAACGACGTGACCGTCACCACCCTATCGCGCTCCCCGGTCATCGCTTCCGGTTCGACGACGGTCTCCCGTCGATCCAGGTGAGCGCACCGGTCGCCGGATGCCTGCTCCCTGCTCGCCATCGCTAGCGTCGAAAAGGTGATCTGCTCGGGTAAATGTAGCGGTCGAGACAGTCTACTCGTCGCTTATCGGGTAAATACCGACAGCGAAACCGTCCGATCGTCTTCGAGGGCGCGCCGGATTCGCGACCGATCCCATCCCAGGGCGGCGGTGACGCTCTCGGCCGCGCGGAGCAGCAGGGTCGCGTAGTAGTCGACGTCGTATCTGTCTCGTTGTTTCCCGTCGGAGTCCGATACCGTATGCTCACGGCCTGCATCCGCATTCTCGAACGCAAGACGTACGCGCTCCTCGGTCCGCGTCGCACCGTCGTCGACGACGACGTACTCGACGGCCTGTCCCGGCCGCCGGGGGACGTCGTGCCGTTCGTACCGGCGCAACGCACCCACGACGTGCGTCTCCTGGCTGTACGCCTCGAGCGGTCTCGAGACGCGTTTCGTGATCACCAGGTCGTCGCGGTCGACCGCGCCGCGACGGAGGTCACCCAGCCGACGGGCGAGGTGGTCACAGACGGCGGCCGGGTCGCGGGTCTCGTCGAGCACCTCGAGAAACTCGCGCTGGCAGTCGGCCACGAACGCCGGCGTGTGGCGCTGACGACACTCGAGGCCGCGGACTTTGAACTCGCCGGTCGTCCGTTTGCCGACGTATTTCGTGAGTGCACCGGCGCCGGCGCCAGCACTGACGGCGGTGGTCGCGATTCCGCTTTCGCTCCTGCGCTCGCCCTCGCCGCCGCTCGACTCCCGCAACGGCACGAAACACACCCACTCGTAGCGTCCGTCGTGCTCGATGTCGATACCGGCGTCGCGACTGATCTCGGCGATCACACCCTCGAGCGGATCGGGCTCGTCGACTCGCGGCGTCACCCAGAGGCTGTCGACGATGCCGTGGACGATTCGCCAGCCGGCGTCCTCGAGGCGTTCCTTGGCCCGGAGGGCAATCTCGCGGGCGTGGGCGTTGATCGCCTCGTGGCACTCGATGCGCCCGAACTTCGCGTTGCGGTAGCCCTGGTAGCCGAAACAGGAGACGAGCACCCACTTGATCGCGCCGGACTCGGCCCGCAGCCGAGCAGCCTCGTCCTCGCCCGGGTCGTCGCGGAGTCGGCGCTTGCAGGCCGCCCGGCGGTCGAGCAGGGGACGCAACACCGCCGGGAGGAAACCGTCAGTCGCGCAGACGTCGTACTCGAGTTCGGGGACCGACCCGTCCTCGCGGCCAGTTCCGAGGGTCGGACGGATGTCCCGGCACCCTCCCTGGCAGCCGACGGTCTCCGGACTCACGTTGTGTCGGCAGATGATCCGCGGGTACAGCGAGGCGAAGTCGAGTTCGTGGACGTCCTCGTGGAGGCCAACCTCGGGGGCGAACGTGAACCCGCCGCGGTCGGCCGCGTGCAGCGTCGAGACGTCCTTGAACACCTCGGGATCCCACTTGTTGAGCGGGGCGGGAACGCCCCACGCCCGCGCCTCACGGATCTGGATCGCCGTCAGCACGGACCCGATACTGGCCCAGGACGCCTCCTGAAGGGGTTTTCGAGACCGCTGGACCAGGTACTCGAGGCCGGCGAGCCCGGACTGGTGCCACAGGAAGCTGTTCGATCGGTCGACGATCGCTCGGCCCGGAACCCGGTAGCGCGCCGGGGAGTGGCCGACCTGTCCGTAACTCGCGTACGTGCTCTCGCCCGCCAGCTTCGTCCAGCCGGGGAGTCGCCCGAGGTGGACGCCCTCGAGGCCCGCGGCGGCCGCCGCCCGCTCGACGGCCGGCACGAGGTCGCCGTGGCTCACCACGAGCACGTCGGGGTCGCGGCGCTCGAGTCGCCGACCGAGCGACCAGAGGACGTCCGCCGGATCGCCGGTCACCGACTCGCCGTCGATCTCGAGGCTCGAGAGGTCGCCCGACGCGAGCGCCCGGTCGTCGACGGTAATCTCGAGGGTCCGGAGGGGTCGACTCGGCGCGGGGTCGATCTCCTCGTCGAGGCAATACCGAAAGCCGGGCGTGAGATCGACGTCGAACAGGCGGAGGGTCCCGGGGGCGTGGTGCTCGCGACCGTAGACGCCTCGAATTTCCGCGGCCAGCGTCCGAACCTCGTCGACGCGCTCGAGGCCGACGCGGAGCATTCTCGAGGGGTCGTCGGCGTGGTGGGCGTGCAGACTCGGGTAGCGGTTCTCGAACGCCGTCTCGCACACTTTGGGATCCGAGGCGAGGGCGTCTCGGAGGGCCTCGAGCGCTTCGAGCGGGCCGTCGACGAACAGCGCGGGGACGTAGTCGGTGCGTTCCTCGAAGGTCGCGCCAGGGAGGTCGTCGTCCGAATCGCCGTCTCCCTCCTCGCCCTCGAGCGTCCACTCCCTGACGAGGCCGTCTTCGAACTCGAGGGTGAAGGTCACGGCTGGTCGCCTCCTCCGGTGCTGGCTCTCGATTCGGCGTCCGGGTCGGCGTCGGCTCTCGAACCGGCGTCCGTATCGGCGTCGGGGCCGATGTCGATGTCGCTGTCAACCTCGGCCTCGAGCGAATCCAGTGCCGACTCGAGCGTCGCCACCCGCGCTTCGAGCCGTCGGATCGCCGTCTCGTGGGCCACCAGCAGCGACAGCACCAGCGCCCGCTCGGGGTCCGCCGCGTTCGCGTACCCCGCCGCGTCGGCCACGTTCCGCGCCCGCTCGAAGAGGCGATCGAAGTCGGCCTGGCGCTCCCGGCGCAACGCGCGTCGCATCGGTTTCCAGTCGTCCTCCAGCCGCCGGAGCGCGTCGCGATAGGTGGGGTTGGTTCGCCCCATCAGGCGAGCACCCCCTCGAGCGGGTCGATCGACGGGTGGTCGGTCCCCGTCTCCGTCTCCGTCCTGGGCTCCCACGGCCGCTCTGGATCGACGGCTCCGAAGAGGTTGACCCAGTAGGGGATCGTCGTCTGCCAGACGGGACCGTGCCAGTAGCCCATCGTCTCGAACCCCTCCCCCTCGAACCGCAGCCCCTCGCGGGTGCGCGTACACTCGATGGTCGAGTCCGCCGCGGCTTCGAGGCGCTCGACGGTCGTCCCGGGGACGTTCGGGCCCGCAGTGATCACGACGGGACACTCGAGGCCGCGACCGAGTTCACCCAGGACGGCGAGCGTCGACGCGAGCAGATCCGTCCGTTCCCACTCGCGGAGGTCGCCGTCCCGGTAGAGCGAGGCGACGTTCGGCGCGATCACGAGCGGGGTGTCGGCGTCGGCTCGTCGCACGACCGCCCGGACCAGCGAGTGGTGCTGGTAGGCGGTGAACGCCCGGGCGATCCGCAGTCGCTCGAGCGCTCTACCGGACCCCGGTGCACACTCGTAGAGGGCGTGTGTCGAGGCGACGTTGCCGGCGTCGATCCAGTAGGCTCGACCGCGGGAACTGCCCGCGGTCGCCGGTTTCTCGGCCGGCCGGTCCGACCGCCCGGGAGACGCATGGACGTCGGCCAGATACTCACAGACGAGTCGGTGAACCGCGGCCGACCGTCGTGACGGCGTTCGAAGCAGCGTGAGTCCGGACTCGAGCGTCGAATCGTGTGTGATTATCGTCATGGCTATCCGATCGGTCGAGCACGGCCGGGATAACTATCGGGGGGCCGTTTCCGAAATTTCCGATAACTGGTGAAGTACTCATATCGGGGGTCTTGGAGCGTATAACGCGGAAAACGTTCTTTCCGAAATCGTTTCCGAAACTCGAGGGCAGCCGTCGACGAACTAGCAAATGGTGCTCCGACGACGTACTCGAGGCACTCATCGAGCCGGCGCCTGCCAGCCGTGATTCCGGCGCCGTTTTGTGACCGTAGCGGCTACCCTCGAGCATGCCAGACGAGGCCGACCCCGAACCCGCGGTGAACATCAGCGGTGGCGCCGACGGCGGCGGCACGGCGGCTACCTTCGACCCCGCGACCGCGGACACGCGGGCCGAACTCGTCGTCGATCGCCTGGGTGAACGCTACTGGCAGAAGACCTACGGTGGACAGGACGCCTTCGAGTGTCTCGTCCGGACGATCCTGAGCCAGAACACGAGCGACGTGGCGAGTCAGCCCGCCCACGACGCCCTGCTCGAGCGATACGGTGGTCCAGAGACGGAAACCGACCTCGCAGCCGCGCTCGCCGACGCCGAACGCGCGAGACTCGCGGAGACCATCCAGCCGGCCGGGCTGTACAATCAAAAGTCCGAGGTCATCCAGACCGCCGCCGACTGGGTCCTCGAGCGCTGGGGCTCGGCGGCCGCCTTCGACGCGTTCGTTCGCGAGAGCGACCCCGCCGAGGTTCGGCAGACGCTGCTCTCAGTCTCGGGCGTCGGACCCAAGACGGCCGACTGCGTGCTCCTGTTCGCCGGCGGTCGAAACGGCGTCTTCCCCGTCGACACGCACGTTCACCGCATCTACCGCCGGCTCGGCATCGCCCCCGCCGACGCCGACCACGAGGGCGTTCGCGAGGTACTCGAGCGGGACGTTCCAGCAGAGAAGTGCGGCTTCGGCCACACCGCCAGCATCCAGTTCGGCCGGGAGTTCTGCACGGCGCGCACGCCGGCGTGCCTCGAGGATCCC
The DNA here is from genome assembly GCF_017357105.1 of Natronosalvus caseinilyticus. Lineage (NCBI taxonomy): Archaea > Methanobacteriati > Methanobacteriota > Halobacteria > Halobacteriales > Natrialbaceae > Natronosalvus > Natronosalvus caseinilyticus. Next base: position 3,560,913 of record NZ_CP071596.1, on the reverse strand, counting down.
GAGGCGTGCCCGATGGCCGACGTCTGCGACCAGGTCGGCGTCTATCCCGAGACGGGCGAGGTCGTCGACCCGGCGGACGCTCCAGAGGCAGCTGACGAGGAGCCCTGACGTCCGACCATCGAGTGAGTCTGCGGTGTAATTCGTACATTCCTGCCTGTCTGAGGAAGATAATAACTAGAGGTCACTCACTTCAGTATGTGAATCGAGAGAGGGAACGCCGTAAGACAACGTCCCCGGGGCCGTCGCCCGCACGCCCCCCGTTCGGACTTTATTTTGTAGGACAAATTCGTGTAACGCGTCTCACAAGCCTTTATTGTACATTCCAACATAGCAACTGGTCCGTCACACGATGTGACCGTTTCCACGACTGATACCCATGACAGCACCATCATCGACCCACCCCGGCACGCCAGCTGCAACCGTTCCACGAACGACGTCGTTCACCCACGACTGGGCGGACGGCGACGACGGTGAGGACCTCGCGACCAGGATCGTCGAGGCCGTCGCCGAGATCACCGACCAGGACGAAACCCGCGTCGAGCGCCTCTACGACCGACTCGATCCGGACTCGCTCAACAGCCTCTTTTCCCGGACCGACGCGAATCGGTACGCCGGAGACGGCCTGGTGATGTTCACGCTCGAGGGATGTACCGTCACCGTCTACGGCTCCGGGCTGGTCGTCGTCCAGCGGGCCTGAAAGGCGATCGATTCATCGCTCTCGTCAGGAGAGTGAGCAGCCCGCTCGAGGAAATCGCGAACAGCCCGCTCGAGGCGGGGGAGGACGTCAGTTCGCGAGCAAGACGACGGCGAGGACGGCGAATCCGATCCCGGCCACGTTCTGGATCGTCAGGGATTCGCCCAGGACGACGACGCCGATGATCGTCGCGACGACGAAGTACAGCGCCGAGATGGTGGCAACGACGCCGACTCGTCCGGCGCTCAGGCCCGCGTAAAACGCGACGGCGCCGACCCCGGCGAAGACGCCGGCCGCGAGTGCGTAGGTGACGCCCGTTCGCTCGAGCGCCAGCGGTTCGTTCTGCGCAGCGATGTAGCCGAGTGCGATGAGCACGCTCGCGGCGTACGAGAGGATCATCGCGAGTTTCGGGTCGATCGTCCGGGTCGCTTCGTTCGCGAGGACCGTCCAGAGGCCCCAGGCGCACATGGCGAGGACGGCGAGGGTGATCGCGTGCTGGCTCATACAGGAAGGGCATCGGGAGGGGACCAGTAATTTCCGTCTTCCGTCTTCCGTCGCTCGAGCGGTCCCGGTTCGCCGACACTCGAGTACAGCTGCAAACGACGTCACCACGACGTTCGGGTCGGTTCCCAGTCGATGGGAATCTGCCGTTCGTTCATGGGTCGCTCCGGAATAGCGCTAGACAACCACAGGCGGCCCGGCGGCTGCCGACCGCTGACCGCCGATCGTTGACGATCCACCGATGAACGAGACACTCGCCACCCAGACCGACGAGGAAGCGACCGACCGGACCGAGCAGCGCAACCGAACTGAGCAGAGTGACCAGACGACCAGCGACGCTCGGGTTCGGACGTGTCCGGAGTGTGACGGGCGAATCGCGCACGACGCGGAGCACGGCGAGCGTGCGTGTGTCGCGTGCGGACTCGTCCTCGACGACGACGAGATCGATCGCGGCCCCGAGTGGCGGTCGTTCTCCGACGCGGAGTCGAACGCGCGAAGCCGCGTCGGCGCGCCGACCAGCGATCTGATGCACGACAAGGGGCTCAGCACCGTCATCGACTGGCGCAACGAGGATGCCTACGGCAATCGTCTCTCGTCTCAGAAACGGGCACAGTTCCAGCGGCTGCGAACCTGGGACGAACGCTTCCGGACGAAGAGCGCTCAGGAGCGAAACCTCAAACAGGCGTTCGGGGAACTCGAGCGCATGGCGTCGGCGCTCGGGTTGCCGGACCCGTGCCGCGAGACGGCTGGCGTCCTCTATCGGCGAGCCGTCGAGGAGGAACTGCTCCCCGGGCGATCGATCGAGGCGATGACGACCGCCTGCCTGTACGCTGCCGCCCGCCAGCACGACACTCCGCGCACACTGGTCGAGTTCGAGACGGTCAGCCGGGTCGAGAAACTGCCGATCCAGCGGGCCTATCGGTACGTCTCCCAGGAACTCGGGCTCGCGATGGAGCCGGCCGATCCGGTTCACTACCTCCGCCAGTACGCCTCGGACCTCGAGGTCAGCAACGACGCCGAGCGCCTCGCCCGCGAGATGCTCGAGACGGCGAAGGACCGCGGCGTCCATAGCGGGAAGAGCCCGGCGGGGCTCGCGGCCGCGGCCGTCTACTCCGCGTCGCGCCTGGCGAACGAGACGGTCACCCAGGCGACCGTCAGCGACGCCGCGAACGTGAGCGAGGTCACGATCCGGAACCGCTACCAGGAACTGCTCGAGGTGTACGGCAAGCACGGTGACGAGTAGATGCACCAGGAACACCTCGAGCGACCGATCCTGCGTGCCCTCGAGGAGGGGCCGTCGATGCACGTGATCGACCTCGCCGACCGTCTCGAGGCGCATCCGGTGACGGTGGACCTGGCGTGTAGTCACCTCTACGAGGAGGGCTGTCTGGCTCCGTCCACCCAGGGCGTGTACGCGGTTACCGAACGTGGACGGCGGCGACTCGAGGTGGGGGACGATGGATGAAACGACTCTCGAAGAAGGGTGCGATTATCCTCGCCCTATTCCACCTGCTACATCCGTGAACCGAAAACGGAGCCAGGCGAGCCACTTATACTCTTCCGCCGGCAGATGCAACTATGGGTAGCCGCCCCTCGCCCCCCACCGAAGCGCAACTATTACTGGTCGAAGACAACCCCGGAGACGTACGTCTCATCGAGGAAGCCTTCCGCGACGGCCACATCGCCAACAACCTCCACACCGTCACCGACGGCCAGGCAGCGCTGGACTTCATCCACCGCCGCGACGAGTACGAGGATGCACCCCGTCCGGACCTCATCTTGCTGGACCTCCATTTACCGCGAGTGGACGGCGAAGACGTGCTTCACGAGATCAAATACCACGAGGAACTGGAAGACGTCCCAGTCATTATTCTATCGGGAATGAACGAGGATCTCATCAAGTCACGCGACCTCGACCACGATGCGGACGAGGATGCGGTCCTCGAGAAGCCGGTCGACCCGGGCGAGTTCGTCGACGTAATTCGCGAGTTCGACGACTTTCGGCTGTCCGTCGTTCGAACCGACGAGAACTGAGACGCCGAGACGGTATCGTCGAGCGCTCGAACGGGTGTGCTACTCGCCACGCGCCGTCTCCGGTGTCGTCTCTCGAGCGTCGAGGAAACCGACGGAATCCCTCTTCCCTCGAGCCGTGCTCAGTCCCTGAGCGACCGAACCGCCTCTGGCGCCTCGTCCACGGTCGCCGTCATCCGCTCCTCGACCGTCGAGAGCCCGTTCCGGGCGACGTACTCGACCAGCGCGGGGTGACATCGGCCGTGGACGTCGACGACGCGGTCGGGCTCGAGCGGGTCGAACAGCCGGTGCTCGAACGCGAACGCCGGCGCGGCCACGGTGTAGGACGCCCCCGGGTCCACCGACCTCCCGTCCAGCGTCGCTGACTCGAGTTCGAGGTCGCGTTCGGTTCGACGCCAGCGAACGCGTCCGCCGCTGAGGTGGCCGAACACCTCGAGGTCCGGGCCGGGCGTCGCCAAGCTCTCGAGCAGGGTGGTGACCTCCTCGCCGTCCAGTCGGGCGGTTCGGATCTCGTTGTCGAAGGGGACGGCCGACCGGAGGTCGCCGACCGTGACGGCGCCGGAGAGCGGTGGCCCGGCCCGCAGGGACATCGCGTTGTACACCGCGAGGTCGGCGTCGGCGGCCCAGCGGATGGCGTCGCCGACAGTGTTGCCGACTGCGCTCTCGGGATAACACTGATCGACGGTCCGAGGGATCGGCGTCTGCGCTTCGGCGATCGGTTGCTCGAGGCCGAGGTCGGCCCGCAGGTCGCGGTAGGCGTCGGCCACGTCGGTCGCGACCGGGGCGGCGGGCACGTCGTGGAGGTCGGCCATCGGGCCGTCGGGAGTCAGCCGAACCTCGGCCAGCAGACTCCCGCGCTGGCCGGGACGGACCACGAGGGTGCCGTCGACGCGCTCGGCCCGGACGTCGTGGACGTGCCCGCCGAGCACGAGGTCGACGCCCTCGAGTCGAGCGATATCGTCGTCGGCGTGGCCGGCGTGTGAGAGGACGACGACGGTCTCCGCACCCCGGTCTGCCAGCGCGTCGACCGCCCGTTCGACCGCCGGAATCGGGTCCTCGGCCGTCAGCGACTGGGCGCACGGATGCGGCCGAACGGTCTCGGGGTCGGTGACGCCGACGAAGCCGATTCGGGTGCTGCCGACGGATCGAATAGCGGTCCGTTCGACGCCCCGCTCGCCGGCGAACCGCTCGCCGGTCGCCGACTCGAGGAGGTTCGCCGTGAGCCAGGTCTGTGGGGAGTTCGCGACGACGGACTCGAGGGCGTCCCGGCCGTTGTCGAAGTCGTGGTTGCCGAAGGTCGCTAGGTCGGGTTCAACGGCCTCGTAGAATCGTTCGACGTGGCGACCGCGAGTCTCCATCGAGAGCAGCCCCGGCGCGGTGGTGTCGCCGGTGTCACAGAGCAGGGTCTCGTCGTCCCGGCACTCGCGGATCAGGTGCGCGAGTCGGCCGAGGCGGGCGGGGTCGTCGTAGGCGTTCTCGAGGTCGGAGTAGTGGAGCAGTCGGGGAGCCATCGCTTCGGGGTCGCTCGAGGTTCGTTCTTCAGAAGGGTAATTCTACCGGCACGTTCGCGATCGTCTCCAGGGCACGACCGCGACTGCGACCGAAACCGGTCCTATCCGCTCCAGCGCGCATCCGCGAGCGTCCGCTGGATCACGTCGTTGCCGACCGCCTCGCCCAGCGTCTCGAACCCGGCCCGTTCGCTCCGATCCTCGGCGTTGGCCACCAGCCGCGAGACGATAAATTCCGGCGTCGACCGGCCAACCGTCCCGAACCGGGGCTGGTAGTCGACCAGCAACTCGAGGTCGGGGTTCAGCCCCTCGGCGAAGATGCCGTCCACCCTGGCTTCGGGCGGCAGGGGCTCGAGGTCGTCCGCGAGGTGGGTGACGAAGACGCCCAGGGCGTCGCGCTCGACGGTCAGCCGGACGAGCCCGTGGAGCAAGTCGGCGGCGCTCCCAGGTTCGGTGATCGCCTCGAACTCGTCGACGAGCATGAGGGTTCGGCCGCCGCTCGAGAGCGGCGGGACGATCGATCGCAGCGTCGACTCGAGGACGCCGGCGTTGAAACTGGCGTGCCGGCGGTGGAAGACGAGCGCGTCGACGGGCGTCACCTCGGCGCGGTCGGCCGGTACGGGCAGCCCCATCGTCGCCAGCAGGACGACCTGGCACAGCGTCTCGAGCAGCGTCGTCTTCCCGCCGCTGTTGGCGCCGGTGAGGACGGCGACGCGTTCGTCGCCCGGCAGTTCCTCCTCTGTGACGGGGTTGCTCCTGGGCTCGAGTTCGATCCGGGTCGCGGCGTCAGTACCGCCCCCAGCCTCGAGGGCTTCGACTCCCTCCGTATCGAGCGCCTCGCCCGTCACGCCGTGCTCGCCCAGCGCGTAGGTCACCGGCTGGACCGACTCGCCTCGAGCGGCCAGCGCGACGTTCGTCGCCCGAACGACGGAAACCGCGGCCTCGTCGCCCGTCCGGAACGTCGGCCGGGTGCAGTCGTACGCCAGCGCGAACCGGGCCAGCGAGAGGTGGAAGGCGATGTCGTCGACGGCCGCGACCGCCCGGTCGATCGCCTCGCGGGCGTCCTCGAGTGTGGTCTCGAGGTCGCTTCGAACGGTCGCCTCGCGCTCGTCGACGGCGCTCGTGAGATCCGATCGCAGGCTCCGGAGGGTGCCGCCGACGAAGTCCGTCGCATCCGTCGCCTCGGTCGGCATGGCCTCGCGGACCTGGTCGATCGTGACCTGGGTCTCCTCGAGTAATCGATCCTCGAAGGCGTCCCGGAAGGCCGTCACGTCGCCGACACCGTCCGATCGCAGGTCCTCGATCACCTGGAGGGCGTTGGCGTCCATGTCCTCGACGGCGCCGAGCGCCGAGCGAAGCCGGTCGAGTTCCTCGTCCGCCCCCTCCTGAACGCGGCCGTCTTTGAGCGCGCCCAGCGCCGCGGCGGCCGCCTCGAGCGCGTCCGTCTCGAGGTCGGCGATGGTCTCGAAGGGACCCGTCTCGACTCCCGATTCGCACAGCGCGAGCGCGGCCTCGACGGCGGCGCGTTCGCTCCCGTCGCGGTCGTCGTATTGCTCGTAGGCCGCGAGGACGGTCTCGCGGTCGTCGTCCGCGAGCGATTTCCAGGCGTCCCGGGCCGCGAGCACGTCGTCGAGCCGGGCCTCCATCGCCTCGACGCTCGTCAGGGGCGTGAGCACGCGGATGCGGTCGGCCGCCCGGTCGGTCACGGCGTGGTCGACCGCCAGGTCGAGGAGTTCCTTGTACGCCGCCCGGGCGTCGCTCGTCGCGAGGGTGTCCATGCCCTCCCCGCCGGTCGCTCGCCGGAGGATTCGGGTCGCTCGCCCCCTCGAGAGACCGGCGTCGGTCAACGCCCGTACGTCGCCGCCCTCGATCGCCCTGATCGCCCGCTCGGTCCCCAGCGTGTCGGTGAGGGCTTCGCGGGTCTTCGGCCCGACGCCCCAGTACGCCTCGAGTCGCATACCTCCCGGTTCGAAGCGAGGACCGTAAAGACTGCGCTCGCCGCCGGCTATCCAATCAACGGTCGCCACCGGCTATCGCAACCGGCGGGATCGACCGTTGGGGCAAAGTATACAACCGCCATCCCGCTAGCCCTACTGTGGAGTCCCCGTTCGACGTTCTGCGGATCGAACCCGGCGCGGACGACGCGGCAATCGAACGCGCGTTTCGCCAGCGGGTGAAGGAAGCCCACCCGGACCACGGCGGGTCGACCGTCGAGTTCAGGAAAGTCCACGCCGCACGCGAGCAACTGCTCGTGGGCGATACCGGGCCGCTCGAGCGAAGCGATTTCGCCGTGGACTCCGGACCCGGGACGAACGGCGCGGCAGAATCCGACGACACCTCGAACACCGCCGAGGTCACCTACCTCAACTACGACGCCCTCACCGACCACGGCTGGGCCCTCGAGGACGACGCTCTCCTGGAGAAGGCGGCCGAAGCCGACCTCGCCTCGAGCGACTACGGACGCGTCCAGGTCGACCCCGGCGAGACGCTGCTCGAGGCCACCGAGGACGAGGGGTTCGACTGGCCCTACGCCTGTCGAGGTGGCGCCTGTGCGAACTGCGCCGTGGCGATGCTCGAGGGCGACCTGTCGACGCCGGTCGATCACATCCTGCCCGAGGAGATGGTCGACCGCGGCATCCGCCTCTCCTGTGTCGGCCGGCCGCTCACCGACGACGCGGCCGTCGTCTTCAACGTCAAGCACCTCCCCGAACTCGACGAACTCAGGTTGCCGCCGCGTCCCTTCGAGTGATCGACGGTCGTCTGCGGTTCGTGGTCGCCCGTTCGTCCGCTCGGCCGATACTATAGATTATATAGCCTGTAGCAAATGGCCCCGACGCGATTGCAGGCACAGCGACGCGCTCGAGAACGAACCCGAACTCCTCTCCACCACATCCGACGATCACGTATTCGAACGGTCGGCCCCCTTTCCCGACGTTGACGTCACCGCAGCTGATCCTGGAGCCGATTCTTCGCTTCCGTTCGGCGCTTCTGAGAGAACTGTGGGCGCTCGGAGGAGAAGTCGACCTCGATCTCGTCGAGCGTTCGCCGGTAGATGTTCGTCCGGCGCCCCTCGTTCGAGAGCTGTCGCCCCTCGCACTCGAGCAAGCCGGCGTCGACGAGTTCCTCGATCCGGCGATAGCAGGTCGCGATCGGGACCTCGATGTCCTCGCTCAGCGCCTGTGCGGATTTGGGGGTGCCTGCTGCACAGAGAATTTCCGCACTGTACTTGCTGCCGAGAGCCGACAGAAGCGCATCTGATTCGCTATTCCGTTGTTCCGTCCAGCCACCACGTGTCATCATTGTCTTCGCTATGTGAATTATAAGAATTGAATCTTGTGGCTGTTTCTACCCATACAGTTATATACCAGGACGCAGGCCGACGAGCAACCTTTCCACCAGCGGTCCCAACCACGGGTATGAACGTCGCGGTCGTCACGGTCGGAGACGAACTGCTCGCCGGACGGACGGAGAACACGAACGCCACCTGGCTCTGTGCTCAATTCGACGAACGGGGGATCGACGTCGAGCGCGTGACGACGCTTCCGGATCGCGTCGGTGACATCGCCCGCGTCGTCAACGAGTATCGGGCCGAGTACGACGCGGTCGTCGTCACCGGCGGCCTCGGACCCACCCACGACGACCGCACGATGGAAGGCGTCGCCGCCGCCTTCGGCCGGTCGCTCGAGCGCAACGACGAGGCGCTCGCGTGGCTGGAGTCCGAGGGCGGGTACGCACGCGAGGACCTGACCGCGGGGACGGCCGACCTGCCGCGGGGTGCTCGTCCCCTCCACAACGTCGAGGGGGTCGCACCAGGGTGCGTCATCGAATCGGTGTACGTCCTCCCGGGCGTGCCCGCGGAGATGGAGGCGATGTTCGCGACCGTCCTCGACGAATTCGACGGAGAGCCCCGCCACCGCGAGGTCGTCGTCGCCGACGAACCGGAGAGTGCGCTCGTCGGCCGACTCGAGGGCGTCCAGGAGGAGTTCGACGTGGTCGTCGGCAGTTACCCGGGCGAGTCCGTTCGGATCACCGTCCAGAGCCCCGACCCGGCAGACGTCGAGGCGGCGACGGCGTGGCTCCGCGAGCGCGTCGAGGAGGTCGAGGAAGTCGAGGAGTGATCAGCGATACAGGTACAGCGCCCAGAACGCCGTGATCAGGAGGCTGACGACGAGAACGGTCCAGCCGGCGATCTCGATTGGGAAGTCGCCCGAGGCGAGTACGACGTGCGTGAGGTCGACCATGCCCACACCTGTGTCGTCGCCCTTCTTAACTGTTCAGAAACCGCTCGAGTGCTCGAGCGACAGCACAGGCCGTCGACAGCCGAGTCGCACGGCTTTTTTTGCCGCGCGGTCGATGGCCACCCATGGACACGCTCGGGGTCGTCGTCAATCCGATCGCCGGCATGGGCGGCCGCGTCGGACTCAAGGGAACCGACGGGAAGGTCGCGGAAGCGCGTCGTCGCGGGGCCGAACCGCGCGCGCCAGAGCGAGCGGTCGAAGCCCTCGAGGCGCTTGCACGGCGCCGACCCGAGCTGACCGTCTACACCGCCGCGGGCCCCATGGGCGAGGACGCGGCTCGAGCGGCGGGGTACGACCCGGAGGTGGTCTACGGCCCGTCGCGCGTCGCCGGTGGAGGCAGTGAGAGCGATGAAGCCGATGGGGGCAATGAGGACAGCGAGACGAACGACCACGGCGATTCGTCCGAGACATCGGCCGACGACACGAAAGCTGCCGTCCGCGCGTTCCTCGAGCGCGGCGTCGACCTCGTGCTGTTCGTCGGCGGGGACGGGACGGCCGTCGACGTGGCCGAGGTGCTCTCCGAGGACGGTGAGAGGGAGACGCCCATGCTCGGCGTCCCTGCAGGCGTGAAGATTTACTCCTCCGTCTTCGGCGTCACGCCGGCCGACGCGGGACGAATCGCCGCCGAGTTCGACCGCGTCGAGGACCGCGAGGTCAACGACATCGACGAGGATGCCTACCGCGAAGGCGAGGTCCGGGCCGAACTCCGGGCAGTCGTCCCCGTCCCCGTTGCGAGCGGCGTCCAGTCGAGCAAACAGCTCTCGAGCGGGAGCGTCGACGCGCTCGCAGAGGGGTTCGCCGACGAAATCGACCCGGAAACGACCTACGTCTTCGGGCCCGGAAGCACCGTCGGCGCGATCGAGTCCGCCCTCGGAATCGACCCCTCGCCGCTGGGCGTCGACGTCTGGCGCGGCGGCGAGGTGCTGGCCCGCGACGCGAGCGAGTCCGAGATTCTCGCCGTGCTCGAGGAACCCGCGGTGATCGTCGTCTCGCCCATCGGCGGCCAGGGGTTCGTCTTCGGGCGGGGCAACCACCAGCTCTCCCCCGCGGTGATCGAACGAGCGGACGTCGAGGTGGTCGCCAGCGACGACAAACTCGATGGCGTCGGCCAGCTACGGGTCGATACGGACGACGAGGCGGTCGACGAGTCCCTCCGCGGGTGGATGCACGTTCGCACCGGTCGGTTCACGACGCGGTTGTTGAAGGTGGTCTGAGCGAGCGGCAGGTCCGAATCGCTCGGTTCGACGAGGCGTATAAGGTCGCGCTCGAACGGACCGAGAGACACTAGTACACATGGACAATCTGCAACGAATAATGGCCGTATAGTCAGGACTAAGGTGTGACAGCGCCTACCTCGTGCCATGGAGACGCGGAAAGTTCAGCGGCTCGGGCCGTCCACCCTGGCGATGACCCTCCCGGCGGAGTGGGCCAGCGAGCACGGCGTCGAGAAAGGCGACGAGGTCTCGCTGCGGATGGGCGGCAAGGGAACGCTGACGGTGATGCCCGAATCGGCGAACTTCGGGGAGACCGAGGCCACCATCCGAACCGACAACCTGGACGCCGACGCGGTCGAGCGTGCCATCGTCGCCCAGTACGTCCTCGGCCGGCGCGTCATTCGCATCGAGTGTACCGACGGCGCCCTCGAGTCCGCCCACATCAACGCGGTCTACCGGGCGGAGACGCAGCTCATGGGCCTGGGCGTCATCGAGGAAACGCCCGAGAGCATCTCGATCCGGTGTTCGGTCGACCCCGAAGACTTCACCCTCGACAACCTCTTAGAGCGCCTCGAGCGAACCGGCCGGACGATGCGCGGGGAGGCGATCAAGGCGCTCGCTCACGGCAATCCCGACCTCGCCCAGCGGGCGCTCAACCGGGAGCGCCAGGCAAACAAGATCTTCGTCCTCCTCCTGCGGTTGATCTTCACGGCGTACCAGAATCCCACGCTCGCCCGTGCGGTCGGTCTCGAGTCGGGCTTCCCCCTGATCGGCTACCGGTCGATCGCGAAGAACCTCGAGTTGACGGCGGACAACGCCGAGGACATCGCCGACATCGTGATGGAAGCGGAGGGCCACACCCTCAACGTCGAGAAGTCGGTGATGCGCGAAATTCGGGAACTCACGGAGGCCGTCGACGAGATCACGGCCCTCGCCGTCGAGTCGGCCGTCGAGCGCAACTACGACAAGACGATCGAGGCCCGCAAACTGTTCCACGACATTTCCGACCGCGAACGAGAGATCCTCGCGGACTTGCCCGAGATGCAAAACGAGGACCTCCTGCAGGTCAGGGAGGTGCTGGTCAGCCTCCAGCAGACGGCCCAGTACGCGATTCGAAACGTCGAGATTGCGGCAAACCTGGCGCTGAACGAGGAGTCCGAGCACACGACGATTAAATAAGATCCTCGAGTCCCCGTCGTGTTCGAGTCTCGTGAACACTCGATCGACGGCTACCGTTTCACCGTTTGACCACCTCGAGCGGCCGTCGACTCACGAGTCGGCAGTCGAACGCCGGATGCTCGACGAAGTGGCGGACCAGCATGTGACGCCTCGAGCCCGTGATTTTCGCCCCCTGGCAACCGACCGCGTCGGCGTCGAACTGGTTCGGAAGGTCGGCGTACAGTGACTCGAGCGCCTCGAACGAGTCGAACACCTGCTGGTTCCCCGCCGAGTCGGCACCGCGCCGGGAGACCACGTAGGTGCCGTCCTCGCGCCGGGTGCCGGCGGTGTGGACGTACTCGTGGCGATCGGTCAACGCGTTGCCGATTGCCGACTGGACCGCCAGGGCCTCCTCGCGAGTGAGGTCGTGGGAGGCGTGCTCGAGGTCCAGCGTGATGCCGTCGCCGTCGCCGGAACGAACGCGAACGGGGACCGAATCGTCGACGGATCGAGCGTGTTCGTGATCGTCTCGACCGTCGCTGGTCGATGAACTACGCGAGAAGAACGCGATCAGGAGCGGTTTGACTCCGTTGCATGTCGGGGTCTACAGGTGCCGGTACCAAAACCCTGTCGCCGGTTAGATACCGAGGAGGCCGTCGTCGTCCCCGTCGTCACTGTCGGTCCCGTCTTGGTCGTCTGTTTCGTTGCCGGTCTCCCCGGTCTCGTCGTCTGTCCCGTCCCCGGTCTCGTCGTCTGCCCCGTCCTCGGTTCCGTCGTCTGACTCGTCGCCCCCACCGTCACCCGACTCCGCCTCGTCGTCCTCGCCTGCACTCGAGTCCGTTTCGTTTTCCGCATCCGCACTCGAGTCCGGCTCACTGCCGTCGTCGCTTCCGTCACTGGCCTCGTCGTTCCCCCAGATGTCAGTCTCCATCGTCTCCTCGTAGGTCATCGACTCGAGGGGAATCGTGATCGTCGTGCCGGAGGCCAGTTCGAAGGTGGCATCGAACTCGATTCGGAGATCCGAGACCTGCTCGTTTTCGATGTGGGTGACCCACCAGTCGTCGAGGTTTTCGTTCTCGATGCGCGTCGTCGTCACGATGGTCGTCTCCTCGCCGGGCTGGAGGACGTACTCGCGGTCGCTCTCGCCGAGGCCGACGGTCACGTCGTTCATCGTGATCTCGTAGCCGAGCTGGCTCATCGGTATTGCGTAGCTCTTTGGGTTGTAGACGTCGAACTCGAGCCGAAGTTCCGTGTGTTGCTGGTCGACGCCAGCCCACTGGCCTCGCGTGGCGTTGACGTAGAGGATTGGATCCTCGACGAGCGCCCGGTTGGCGTTGATCGGTCGAGTCTCCTCGGAGTTAAAGGCCGAGAGGAGGTCCGTCTCGACGGTCTGCTCGTTCGTTACCTCGGTCGACCGGCCGACGAGGCCGCTCGAGATGGTCGCGTCGATCTCGACGTGGGTCTGCTCGCCGTTTTCGATGTGGGTGACCCACCAGTCGGGAATACGTTCGTTTCGCATCTCGGTCCGGAGCGATTCCGTCGACGTGCCCGGCTCGACGGTGATGTCCTCGCCGCTCCCGTTGGCCATTTCGACGCCGTTCATCCTGACGTCGTACTGTGCGTCGACGTCGGCGGAACCCAGGCCGATCGGGTTCGGATTGTGAATCGTCAGGTCGGTTAGAATTTCGGTTCGTTCGTCGTCGACGTCGCCGAACTCGTTGTCCATCGACTCGAGCGCGGGGACGCCGAGTACTCCCGCACCGAACGCGCCGCCGATAGTGACGGCGACGGCGAGCACGAGGGTTCCCACGATTCGGACCGCGCTCCCGAGAAAGAGTGATCGGAGTGTCTGAAGTACCATGCGTTCGTCGTGAGATCCGTTGGAACCTCGAGACTGTAAACGTGCGGGATTGTCTGGAATAGGTATCGGTGGCTTCGTCGTCACTCGAGGCACCTGCGAAGGGGGCGTGCTGGCTCGGCTGGAAGACCGCAATTTTGTCGCGAACGAACGGACTCGCTGACGAATGAATGCAATTAAGGAGGCCCCCACACAACGCGCCAGCATGGCAGACCACACGCAGACGACCGACAAGGGGGTCGGAGTGGGGCTGGTGTTCGGCGCCGTTGCGATCCTCAGCGCACTCGTGATGCTCACGACGGCACCGGAGATTCAGGCGGCCTGGGGCTTCGCCGCAGCCGTCACGTTCAGCGCCCTCGCGATCGTCGGCATGCACTTTTACTGGCACTGATCGCACGTTACTCGAGACAGACGATGGAGAGCGGACGGCTGACGACTGACGTGGTTCTCTTCGACTCCCATCGGCTGAAACCCCTCTCAAGAGTTAAGGCCACAGACGACCTATCTTACATACGGACGATGACGGACTACTCCGACGAAGAGCAGCGGATAATCTCGTACCTCCGTGAGAGCGCCGCCCGCGGCGAGCAGTACTTCCGTGCGAAAAACATCGCAAAAGCGATTGGCCTCTCCTCGAAACAGGTCGGCGTCCGCCTCCCCCACCTCGCCGAGAAGACCGAGGACATCGACATCGAGAAGTGGGGCCGCGCGCGCTCGACGACCTGGAAGGTCACGATGAGTTAATCGCTCGGGTTGGGATCGATCGGTGGCACGGCCCCACGGCGGCACGGTCGAACCACCGACCCACCCTGGGAGTGTGTCGCTCGGCGGCCGACCGATCGACACGTGCGTGAACGATGGTTCGCTCGATTCACCGTCTTTTTACCATTTACCCACCGACAAAGGAGTATGACTGTCCGGATCGATCGGTCGTTCGAGTTGCAGGCACCACCCGAGCGCGTCTGGGCGTTCATCGCCGATCCGGAAAAGCGCGCTCGAGCGATTAGCGTCGTCAAAGACTTCACGACGGACGACCCCGACGGTCGACGGGCGACCTGGCACGTCGAGATCCCGCTTCCGCTGGTAACGCGGACGGTCAGCATCGACACCGAGGACGTCACCAGGCGCCCGCCCGAGTACGTCAAGTTCGTCGGCCGATCGAAACTGCTCGACGTCACGGGCGAACACGAGATCATCGAGACGAGCGGGGGAAGCCGCCTCGAGAACACCTTCGTCGTCGACGGACACCTGCCGGGCGTCGAACGCTTCTTCAAGCGCAACCTCGACGGTGAACTCGAGAACTTACAGCGCGAACTCGAGCGCGAGGTCGAGTGATCGGGACGCCGACAGGCGGATTACGAGTACGGAGACGAGACACGCGACGGACTCACACACCACCATGACCGAAAATACCGACGCGGCGGCGGAGGCGACGACGGACGAGCACGGAGCGGCCGAGCACGAAGGCAAGGATGAGGGCAAGCACGAGCGTGAGCACGCGCACGAGGACGTGGACGAGAGCGAGGGCATCTCCCTCGCACTCGCACAACTGGCCGTCGAGGCCGGCGACCTCGAGGGCAACCGCGACCGGGCGGTCGACGCGATCGAACGAGCGGCCGCTCGCGGCGCCGACCTCGTCGCTCTACCCGAACTCTTCACGGTGGGATACTTCGAGTTCGACCTGTACGCCCGCAGCGCCGAACCGCTCGAGGGGGAGACCCTGGGCCGACTTCGCGACGCCGCTGTCGAGAACGATGTCGCCGTCCTCACGGGCAGCTTCGTCGAGGACCTCGCGGCGACCGACTCGGTGGAGACGCCCGCCGACGAGGGATACGCGAACACCACGGCACTGCTCTCCTCGTCAGGAGACCTCGAACTGGTATACCGGAAATACCACCTGTTCGGGTACGAGTCCGCCGAAACCGAACTCCTCGTCCCCGGGGAGGCTATCGACACGGCGACGGTCTGCGGACTCACCGTCGGCGTGAGCACGTGTTACGACCTGCGGTTTCCGGAACTGTACCGACGGCTGGTCGACCAGGGCGTCGAGTTGATCCTGGTCCCGAGCGCGTGGCCGTACCCGCGCCTCGAGCACTGGCAGACGTTGTCTCGAGCGCGAGCGATCGAGAACCAGTGTTACGTGGCGACGATCAACGGGTCGGGGTCGTTCGAGGAGGCCACGCTGCTCGGACGGTCGACCGTCTACGATCCCTGGGGGACGGTGCTGGCCTCGAGCGGGGACGACCCCGCCCTCGTGATGGCCAACGTCGATGCGGGGGCCGTTTCGAACGTCCGGTCGCGGTTTCCGGCCCTGCGGGATCGGCGACTGTAGGCTACGCTGCCGAGACCACTGGGTTTTTATTCGCTCGCCTCCCACCTTCCGACGCCGGTTACAAGACGCTTTTCACGTCACGACCGGCATTGCGCGTCGTCTCGGCCCGTCGCGCCTCGTTCCCGGGAAACGAGGGCAACTCACCGCCTCGCCCACTCCTTTCGCCACTCGATTTCGAATGCCAGTTCGAGCGCGTAGTCTCGAACGGACGACGAACGGCGACTCGAGTCGGTCGGGGACTCGCTCGAGACGATAGCGCCCCCGCTAGACGACGATACTTCGAAAAGTATCGTATCCCTATCGACCGTGGTACATTCGTTAGCGAGGAACACAGGTGGGTCAACGCTTTTTACTCCGCGTCCATCCACGCTCGTATGACGACGCTCTTTCCCGAGACCATCGAGACCGATCGGCTCCGTCTCGAACTGGCCGACCCCGAGTCGGTCGATATCGAAGAATTATACGGAGTATACTCGGGCGACGCACTCGAATCGGCGTTTCGGTACGTCCTGATCACGCCCTTCGAGACCGCCTACGACCCGCTTTCCTTCCTCGAGTCGGCACGCGAAAACCACCAGGATGGATCGTCGGCGATCTACATCATTCGACCTCGGGAGAGCGAAGACGGTGCCGATGAGCTGGCGGGAACGACGACCCTGTTCGTCGACTGGGACTGCCGGCGGGCGGAACTGGCGATCGCTCTCGTCCCCCGGTTTTGGGGTCGGGGCTACTCCGGTGAGCGTGCCGAAGCACTCCTCGAGGTGGCGTTCGAACGACTCGACCTGGAGGTCGTCGTGGTCTCCTGTCACCCCGACAACGAGCAATCGAGGCGAGCGATCGAGCGGTACGTCGATCGTTTCGGTGGCCAGTACGACGGCCGCATTCGGAACGCGAGAGTACTCGACGACGAGCCGATCGACCTTCGCCGGTACACGATCGACCGCGAGCAGTACGCCGGGGCGGGGGTGGCGGCCTGATGCCCGAGCATCCGCTCTTTCCCGAAGTGATCGAAACCGACCGGCTCCGTCTCGAGGCGCTCCACGTCGACGAGACCGACGATGACCTCTTCGACCTCTTCGAGATCTGCTCGTCGGATCCGGGTATCGAGGACGTCACCGAATACGTCACCTGGGATCCACACGAGACGCCGAAGGAGACCCTCGAGTTCCTCGAGTACGTCAGCGAGAAGTGGGACGACTCGAGCGGTGGCTCCTACGCCATCTATTTGCGGGACGGTGAAGACGGCGCTGGTGAGTTCGCCGGCGACGCCGGCTTCTCGGTCGACTGGGAGAAACGAACCATGACCCTCGGCGTCTGGTTCCGCAAGCGCTTCTGGGGTCGCGGGTACTCCGGCGAGCGCGCGGCCGCGTTTATGGAACTCGCGTTCGAGCGCCTGGATCTCGAGCTAGTGGCCGTCACGGCGCTGGTCGACAACGAGAAGTCGAATCGCGCGATCGAACGCTACACCGAGGCCCACGGCGGCGGCCGCGACGGGCTCCTCCGCAACTGGCGCGTCGAGGACGGCGAGCCGATCGACCTGTATCGCTACAGTGTCTCCCAGGAGGAGTACCGCGAGTGCGATGATCGGCCGGACGTCGGCGTCTCGTTTTCGGACGAGGCTCGAGGGCGACTCGACGCGGGAGTCCGGGAAGAACGAACGGACGAGGGCATTGACCGGGACCGATGAGCCACCTCTTTCCCGACGCCATCGAAACCGACCGCCTCCGCCTGGAGCGACTCTCGAGCGAGACGGTCGACCCTCTGAGGTACTACCGGATCTGTGGCTCGGATCCCGCCATCGACGACGTGACGAGGTACACGCCCTGGGACCCACACGAGACGCCGAACGAGACCCTCGAGTTCCTCGAGAACCGCGAGGACGCCTGGAACGAGTCGCGGTCGGCGGACTACGTGATTCGACCGACGGACGACCAGGACGGGGCCGACGAAATCGCCGGCACCTGCGGCCTCGGCGTCGACTGGGCGAAGCGAACCGGCGACCTGGGAATCTGGCTCCGCGAACGCTTCTGGGGCCGGGGGTACTCGGGCGAGCGGGCCGACGCACTCGTGACCCTCGCGTTCGACCGACTCGAGCTCGAGGTCGTCTCGGTGCTCGTCCGGGCGGACAACGAGCGCTCCCTGCGCGCGTGTGATCGGTACGTCGAGCGCCTCGGCGGGAGCCGGGACTGTCGGCTCCGAAACTGGTGGACGATGGCCGTCGACGAACCGACCGACGCGGTGCGGTACACGATCACGCGAGCGAGTTACGACCCGTCGAAGAGGCGATCGGCGGTGTCGCTCGAGGCGAGTCGGTGAGCGGATCACTGACTCGGACCGTTGCTCTCACGCCACCGACTCAGAGAATCGACGAGATCAGGTAGACGTTGAGCACCACGGCCGTAACCCACGGCAACGCCAGCGCCGCCGGGATGATCGGTCGGTAGGTTCGTTCGAGGACGGTCCGGCAGACGAGCGCGACGAGGACGGCACCCGCCTTGAGCGCGAGCATCCCGAGGAGTCCCCAGTTGTCGATTACCCCGCGGGCGACGGGGTTGGACTCCGCGAGGCCGAGCTGGAGGCCGACGAACGTCGTGACGACGTCACCGACGAGCGAGGCGGCGACCACCAGCCAGAGGGCGGTCTCGAGGCCGTCCATCCGGGCCGTCTCGAGTCGAAGGCGGCGAGACCGCTGGACCCGGGCGCGGAGGCCGTCCGTGGACATACGCTCCCTGCCGGAATCGAACCGGCGCGAACCAGCGAGAGCGTCTCCCGCTACCGTAGAGTCGGCTATTGTTATGGAGTCTCGAGGACGGTGTACGCTCGAGTTACTGGCGAGTAAGCGGACGCTACAGGCCTCGAGAGGGTTGGCGTCAGCTACACTCGCAGGAACTCGTAGTCGGCCGCACTCGCGGGCGATTGGCATCTCCCACACTCACTCACGAGCACGTCGAAATACGCCTCGAGTGACCGATTACCGGCTCACAGAATGCACCTACCGGATCACAGAATCGTGCCGTGTTTCTTGCTCGGCAGTTCCTTCTCGAGGCCCTCGTAGAACGCGAAGCGGTTGGCCAGTTCCTCCCGGAGCGAACTCGGGGGAACGATCTCGTCGACGACGACCTCGCTGGCCATGCGGTGGATGTCGATGTCCTCGCGGTACTCCTCGCGGAGGCGCGCCTCCTCCTCGGCGCGCTCGTCTTCGTCATCGATTTCCGCCAGTTTCCGGGCGTAGACGGCGTTGATCGCCGCCTCGGGACCCATGATGGCGATTTCGCCAGACGGGAGGCCGATGATGCTCTCGGGATCGTAGGCCGGGCCACCCATCGCGTAGATACCCGCGCCGTAGGCCTTCCGGACGATGACCGTCTGTTTCGGGACCGTCGCCGACGAGGTGGCGTAGATGAACTTCTTCCCTTTCTCGAGGATGGCGTCCTTCTCGACCTGGGAACCGGCCATGAAGCCGGGTGTGTCACACAGGTACAACAGCGGGACGTTGAACGCGTCGGACTTCCAGATGAACTCGGCGGCCTTCTCGGCGGCGTCGGGGAAGATGGCTCCCGCGCGGTGGGCCGGCTGGTTGGCGACGATGCCGACGGGGCGGCCGTCGATCCGGGCGTAGGCGGTGATGATCTCTTTGCCGTAGTCGGGTTTCAACTCGAAGTAACTGCCCGCGTCGACGACCCGTTCGATGACGTCGACCATGTCGTAGCCCCGGTTGGGGTGCTGGGGAACGATGGAGTCGATGCCGTTCGGGGACTTTTTGGGGGCTCGAGGCTCGCTACGGGGCGGGTTCTCGTCGGCGTTGTCGGGCAGGTAGGTGACGAGCTGGGCGACGAGTTCCCGGGCGTGTTCCTCGTCCGTGGCGACCAGGTCGGCCGAGCCGGACTCGCTCGCGTGGACGCGAGCGCCGCCGAGCTCCTGCATGCTGATCTTCTCGCCGGTGACCATCTCGACCATCCGCGGCGAGGCGATGGCCATCGCGGACATCCCCTCGACCATGATGGTGAAGTCGGCGAAGACGGGCGTGTAAGCTGCCCCGGCGATGCAGGGTCCGTAGAGGACGCAGATCTGCGGGACGCGCCCCGAGAGCATCGAGTGGTTGTAGTAGTACTTGCCGATCCCCTCGCGGTTGGCGAAGAAGCCGGTCTGCTGGTCGATTCGTCCCCCGGAGGAGTCCATCAGGTAGAGCACCGGCTGACCAGTCTTCAGGGCGCGCTGTTGCATTCGCAGGAACTTCTCGACGCCTTTGGCGGCCATCGATCCGCGCTTGACGGTGTAGTCGTTGGCCATGAAGTGCAGGTCCCGGCCCTCGAACGTGGCTGCGCCCGTGATCAGGGCGTCCGCCGGGAGGCGGTCGTCCGCGTCGAACTCCGCGAACTTCCCGTCCTCGAAGAGGAACTTGCTGTTCTCGCCGTCGAACCAGAGGTCGATCCGGTCGCGGACGAACAGTTTCCCCTCCTCGGGCAACTGTTCCTTGTACTTCTCGTGACCTCCCTCGAGGATCTCCTCGATTTCCTCGAGGAGTTTCTCCTCGCGTTCGGTCGGGCCGAGGTCGTCCGCCGTGGCGGACGCCGTGGCGACAGCCTGATTGGTGGCTGCGGCGCCTGTGGCGCCGTCGTCGTCGTTCGAACTCGAGGTCGAGTTCGATTCCGGCGGCGAGACGACGACGGCCGGTTCCTCCCCGTCCCCGACGTACACTTCGACTTCGTTCCCGACGTACTCGGCCAGCGCCGTCCCGATCGCCGACGCCTCCTCGTCGGACGCACCCGGTCCGATACGAACGTTCATGGCAAATTCTGCGAGGAGGGGGGAAAAACCGTTTTCCCTTTTGCCCGGTCGCGGGGTTCGTGATACCGTATCGCAATCCTCGAGACAGTCTCTCGACGTATCGTATCACATTTCTCGAGGCGATCACTCTGCGCGCCGGAGAGTAGGGTGAGCGGAACGATCGGGAGCGCCGCGAAGCGACAGTGAGACGAGGGCGAGACAGCGGTCGGTTCCGGACATCGGCCGTCGTGACCACCGCCGCAGTGGCACACGTTCGACGTGTATCCCCGGAATCACGCAAGTACACCAATTTAGTGGGTAAGTGTGGATTGTTCGATCTGTGCACTCGACCTGTCGATGTACGGGAGAATTAGCTTTCCCCGTAGGAGGGCCATCTACGCTCGTCTCTCGAGCCACGATGAGTTCTGATACCGACGGGTCGACCGAACAGCGACTGGCGTCCCTCCGTGAGCGGGTCGCTCGCGGCATGGACCGGCGGGAGTTCATCCGGACGCTCGTCGCGGCGGGGTACAGCCTCGGCCTGGCTCGCGTCCTCGGCGTCGACGACTTCCTCGCCGCAGCGGACGGCGAGGTGCCCGTTGTCACGGCCCTCGTTCGGACGGACCCCGACGACCCGTGGTCGGTCGACACCCGCACGCGATCGGTGCCAGCGTCGTGGTACGCGAGCGTCTCCAAAGCGTTCGAACTCAACGAACTCCTCGCGGAGTCGACGATCACCGGCTACCTCGGGAGTGCCGTCGTCCCGGGAACGTACGACGACGGTGGCGCGACGATCACGGTCGAGGTATCCGTCGAAGCCGACGCCGTTCGCGAGGTACTCGATCGAGCCGTCGACGGCGTGTCGATCAACGTCGATACCATTCGAAACCTCGACGGACTCGAGGACGACGTCCAGCGCGAACCCCGTCGAGCGCGTGACCCGGCGTCGACGCTCGTTCCAGCTGGCATCTCCTGTGAGACCGATACGAGCATCGCTACGCTCGGGCCGGCGCTGTACGAACCCGGGTCAAATACTCGCTACTTCTCGACTGCCCACCACGCGTTCGACGGCGTCGAGGACGCGCACGGGGCGACCGTCTCGCTCCCGTTCGAGAACGGCCAGCGAACGGAACTCGGAACGGTCACCGGGAGCTATTCGGTTGCGGACGTCGTAACCATCGACCCGACGGGTCCGTACCGGCCGAGCAGCACGATCGACGGCGACCGCCAGTACGACATTCAGGGACAGTTCACCCGATACGGCCTGGCCGACCTGGTCGCCCGCGACGAACCCCTCGAGAAGGTCGGTGCGCTCACCGGTCAGACAAGCGGCGAGATCCAGGGCATCGACGCCGTCTCCTGTCTCACCGGCTCGGTGTGTCGACGCGGCCAGTTGCGATGGGGCGACGAGACGGACATGGCCGACGGCGACAGCGGGTCGGTGAGCTTTCACGCCGATCCGGTCGGCGATGACGGGAGCGTTCTCATCGCGGGCTTCAACAACGCCCGAACCTGGTGGCCTGGACAGAGCTACGTCTGGGGAATCGCGGCCTATCAGCTGACCGAACAGCACGGGTTTCACTTCTGAACGCAGGTCAAAACCAACGCCAACGCCATACCAACCCACGGAACCAGCCAAACCAATGACCACCACATCACGACGACACGACTCGACCGACGGCGCGCGAACGTATCGGACGCTCGTCCTCGGCTGGATCCGCCTTCTCGCGGATCTCGCTATCCTCACCCTCTGGACGGTCTTCCTGGCGCTGCTGTTCCTCGAGACGGCCTGGCCCAGGTGGGCGTTTTACGCGCTCCTCGTCGGCGGAGCGGCAGGGTACGTTGCCATCACCGCTCCCTGGATTCGCGTCGGTGCGGTGACTCGGCAGGCCGAGGAGTAGAACCGGACTCGCCGCGCTGACTCGTCGAACAGACGGGGAGGACGGGAGTCGCCGTCACTCGTCGAACAGTCGGGCGGACAGGAACCATCGTCACTCGCCGGGATAGTTCTCGGCGTACTCGAGTTTGTGCTTGAACGCCCGGTAGGCGTTCTCGCCCTGTTCGGTGAGCGTGATCACGCGGCGTCGACCCACCGACTCGATCTCGACGTAGCCGTCGGTCTCGAGGGGATCCAGGACGTGCGTGTCGAGGACGCGAAAGGCACCCTTGTCCTCACCGCCGGGGTGGGCCTCCGGCGGGGCGCGATCGGCCATGAACGAGAGGCCGACGTCCCGGGCGAACTCGATGCAGTCTTTCTTCTTCGGTGGCGTCGTCCGGTCCTCGTGATAGCCGTCCCAGGCCGCGGGATCGGCGAGAAAGCCCATGATCGCGATCTGGTCGCGGGTGGGCGATTCGATCGGATAGGTCGGGAGACTGTAGACGTCCGCGGCCCCGTTCGAGATCGGTGCCATCGTCGGATCGTGTGCGTACCCCTCGGGTTCGACGTAGTAGGCGGTCGCGTCGGTCGAGACGTCCATGCAGGCCATGGTCGCGCCGATGGCCGCGATGGTGCCGCCGCCGGAGACGTTCACGGAGACGGAATCGGTCGCGTGCTCGTCGGCCAGGGTCGTCACCTCTCCGAGGACGGCGTAGACGTCCGTCAGATCGCACTCGCGGCGACGAACCGTGGTCGCAGTCGACTCGAGGTCCGAGACGAGCTCCTCGCGGTAGTCGGGGACGACCCGGTCCGGATCGTCCGTCGGGTGCTCGAGGAGGTAGACGAGGTCGGCCCGCTGGTCGCAAATCGGCTCGAGGACGCGGTCGAACTCGTAGCCGAGGGGTACGATGTGTACGCGCTTGACGACGTCCATACGACGACCGTCCGCGGCAGGGAGATAACTGTACGGGATTCCCTCTCCGTCCACCGGCTGCTGAATGTCGAACGCCGAGTATCGGGGTCGATTCTCCCGCTACCAGTCGTCGCCGAGGGCGGCCTTCGTGCCGGCGTACTCGCTCGCAGTCGTCCAGCGCCGGCCGCTCTCGGCGTGCTCGACGGCGTAGTCGCTTCCGCAGTTCCCACAGCGGTACCGTTCGGGCGTCGTCACCGGTGCCGACGCGCGGTGGCGACTCGCCCGCCAGTCGCAGTCGTCGTTCAGACAGCGCAGGACGTACCGCGGGTCCGCGAAGGAAGGGCAGTGACGCGGGGCCTCGAGTTCGGCGGCGACGCGGCGAAATCGCTCGCCGTGACCCGACTCGCCGAAGCGCTGGTACTCCCAGGCGTGGACCAGTTCGTGGCGAACGACCGCGGCGAAGGTCTCCCAGTCGTAGGCCTCGTAGGCCCGCCGCGAGAGCACGATGGTCGCCACCTCGCGGTCGGCGTGCCAACGACAGGCTCCCGCCCGGCGCTTCGCACGCGCCGAGACGTCCCACTCGAGGCGGTCCCAGTCGACGTCGATGTCGACGTCTCGCGCGTGGATCCGGGCGCGGGCGAGGAGTTCGTCGTCGATGGTGGGCGACGGGTCGGTGTCGCTCGAGTCGGCGTCGGACACGGGTTACCGACCGCGACGAATGCTCGAGACGTAGTCGTTACGGTCGTGATCGTGGTCGCAATCGAGACCGCGGCCGCGACGACCGTCCCGATCGTCCGATGGGACGTATCCGGGCGATGTCGCTGTCGCTGGTCGCACGATCCAGCGGAGAATCGAGAGACTCAGTTGGTGACGCCGTAATCGATGTGAACCGTCGGGACGCTCGTCGAGTCGGGTGCGGATTCCCCGTTCCAGTCGACGACGCGAACGTTCGCCATCTCGCCTGAGAATCGGAACCGCCTGACACCGGTGTCGATCGACCCTTCGGCGACACTTCCCGAGACGACGGTAGCCGACTCGGTGGGTTCGTCGTCGACCATCTCGAGATCGCCGTCGACTGCGATTTCGAAGCTCGAGGGGACTCCGCGACCGACGATTGTCACGAGGTGTGGAAGGGTGGAGTGGTGCTGTGGCGTCTGTGCGTCGTCTGCAGCCGGAGTGTCACGTGCCATATCCGATAACCTGAGTAGCGCGTCATAAGCTTTCCTGTAGAAATATTGGTAGAACAGGGAGACTGTGACGGCGGCGGTAGTTTTCAGCCTGTTGAGTCGAGTTCGCGATCGGCGGGGGATGGCCGAAGCGAGGTTAGACGAGGTCGAGTACCAGCGCGTACCAGCCGGCAGCGGCGGGCACCAGGGCCGAAATTGCGGTCGTGAGCCATCGATGGTACACGAACCAGTCGACGCCGCCCTCGAATACGACACTTTCGGGGACCGAGACGGCCCACTGGGCCGTCACGAGCAACAGGACGAGTCCCAGCACGAGCGTCACGCCGGCGACCAGATCCGGTTCGGTCCTGGTCTGCCTCCCCGCCGCGAAGAGGACGACCGCGACGAGCGCGAACAACGAGAGCAGGTTCGAGCCAGCGAGTCCGGCGGCGTAGTACTCCTCGAGGACGCTCGTCTCGACCTCGAGGAGGACGTAGGGCGCGAGCGCGACGGCCGCGTACGCGAGCGCCGCGACGATCCCGAGCGTAGGCGGGCGCTGGTGTGGGTGCATGCTCGAGGAATCGAAGGCGGATGGGTTAATTGCGACGATTGGCTCGAGACAGAGGACAACACTCAACCCGCTGGCGCGCACATCGGCTGGTATGGGACTCGGTAGTACGGCCAAGAAGATCCAGAACCTCTCGGATCGCGCGGAAGCCATGTATCGCCAGGTGCAGGAACTCCAGCAGCGAATCATCCACCTCGAGGAGGAAGTCGACGACACCCACGACACGGTGACGAAGCTCGACCACAACGTCACCGAACAGCGGGCGCTCCTGCTCGCGATCGCCGACGAGCACGGAATCGACGGCGAGCAGATCCTCGCCGATGCGGCGATCGACGACCCGGAGGGAACGGACGCCGAGGAGGAATCAGCCCAGTCGGAAGGGGACGCGAAAGGAGACGCAGACACCGACGCGCCAGCCCAACCGAGCGAGTAACGACCGGCTTCGATCCGGCGTCGGTATTCGATCCAGTGTCGGTATCGGCCACCGCTCGAGTCAAACGTTTCGATTCAGCGCTCCTTTTCTGCAGTTCGCGCTCCGAACTGACGCCCGCGCCAGTGGTGATGAGAAGACCTAACAACAGGGGTAACATTTGCCAGCACGATGACGACCTACGAGCGACCGTTGGATTCGGTGCTCGAGACGATCGGTGAAACGCCGCTCGTGCGGATCCACGAGGGACCGACCGACGTCCCGATCTACGCGAAACTCGAGACGTTCAACCCGGGGGGAAGCGTCAAGGACCGTATCGGCCGCTACATGCTCGAACGGATGCTCGAGCGCGGCGACGTCGAACCCGGCGGGACGATCATCGAACCGACCGCCGGCAACACCGGTATCGGCATCGCCGTCGCCGCCGGCCAGTTGGGACTCGACGCGATTTTCGTCGTCCCCGAGCGCTTCAGCGTCGAGAAACAGCAGCTGATGGCCGCGCTCGACGCCGAGATCATCAACACGCCGACCTCGGACGGGATGGGCGGGGCAATCGAACGGGCCCATCAGCTGGCCGAAGAACTCGACGACGCCGTCGTCCCCCAGCAGTTCTCCAACCCACTCAACACCGAAGCCCACTACGAGACGACCGCCCCCGAAATCTACGAGGCGCTCGAGGGAAGCGTCGGCGCCGTCGTCGCCGGCTGTGGGACGGCCGGGACGCTCATGGGTCTCGCTCGCTACGCCCGTGAACGGGACCCCGATACCTACGTCGCCGCCGTCGAACCCGAGGGCTCTCTCTACGGCGAGTTCCTCGGCGAGGATCGCGAGGAGGGCGAGTACAAGATCGAGGGCATCGGGACGCACAACGTGGAGACGAACGAACTGTTCGACCCCGACCTCGTCGACGACGTCTTCGCAGTTGGCGACCGAGCGGCCCACGACGAACTCGCCCGTCTCGCCGCCGAGGAGGGCCACCTCGTCGCCTCGAGCGCCGGCGCGGCCAGCGTCGCCGCGCGACACGTCGCCGAAGGGATCGCCAGCGGCGAGATCGACGCCCCTCACCAGTCGGTCGTCACGGTGTTCCCCGACTCGAGCGAGCGCTACCTCTCGAAGGGGATCTATCGCTCGTTCGAGGAGTGGGACGGGTGACGAAACGCGGATTCGTTCGCTAACCTGCTAACCTCTACTACTGCCCAAGCTACGCCATCAACCGCGGGTGCTCGACTTTCATACACCGATCCTGGACGACCGTCCGCCCCGCGTCCTCGGCTCGCTCGGCGGCGTCCTGATCGACAATTCCGAGCTGGGTCCAGATGACGTCGGCGTCCGCCCGCTCGAGGGCCGCGTCGACGATTCCCGACACCTCCTCGCTGGGTCGAAACACGCAGACGACGTCGATCGCCTCGTCGACGTCGGCGAGTTCGTCGACCGCCTCGCGACCGAGGAGTTCGTCGGCGTACGGGTTGACCGGGACCACGTCGTAACCGTGCTGGTGTAAGTACGTCGGCACGTCGTGGGCCGCCTTTCCGGGCGTACCCGAGCAGCCGACGACGGCAATCGTCTCTCGCTCGAGAATCTCCCGCAGCGTGGCATCGTCGGTTACTGGCATCACGTGGGCTTCGTGCCGGAAGCGGGTCAACGTATCTATTTTCTGGCGGGCGGGAAGCAGATGGGGTCGTGACTGGGGCCCGACGGAGATTCGATGAGGACTCGACGTGGATTCGACGTGGGTTCGATGAGCACTGGACGGTGATTCGACAGGGGACTCGAGTCGAAGGCGTCCTCCAGGCAGTCAGCAACCGAACGATGAGACTAGCCGGAAAAGCAGTTCCACTCGAGACGTACTCTCGATCAGGACAATCCAGCCGTCCGGATCGTCTGCTCGCCGTCGCCTCCTTCGTCGATCTCGACGACGCCGTCGAAGAGTTGTTTGAGCGTGTTCATCGTCTGGTCGTCGTGGGCCGTCGAGTCGATGACGTAGACGCCCAGGGCGTCGGCGCTCTGGATTCGGCCGGTAAAGACGTGGAGAAACCGAAAGACGGTCTGGAGGTCCGAGTACATGAGCAGCGTCGAAATCGAGTGGAGGAGGATGCGATTTTCGGTCAATCCGCGAACCTCGTAGAAGTCCTGGAGGTACTCAGAGAGTTTGATCCCGATTCCGGTCATGTCGACCGGCGAGGACGCGTACTTGATCCGCGGGTCGTCGTCGGCCGTGCCGATCCCTCGCTGTTTGGTCACGCAGTCGACGACCCCCACGTCGGGATCCTCGTTCACCGTCCGCGTTGTAAACTCGGTGAGAACTTTCTCGGCGCTGTCCTTCGTTGTGACGATTATCGTCCCCTCTCCCCCGTCGGCGCCGCTCGCGAGCACGTCGAGCGCGAGATTGCGCTTCCCCGTGAGCGGCGGGCCAGCAATCAGCACGTTCGTCCCCGGGGTGATCGACTCCTCCGGGCGGACGTCTGCGAGATCGTACATACCAGATACCCCGTTCGTCGGCAGCCACGGTCACGGTCGACGGTACTTCCCAGCGGCTGCACTGACGTATGGTATGTAGATGCAGCAAGCGGGATATAGTACTTTTGATTATACAGTTGTCTGCGTGTGTTTCGCGTCGGAAACGAGAATACTGAACGGCGAACAGGACTGGCAACGCTACAGACTGACCGCCCCGGTCTCGAGGCGGCGTGGTCGGTGGTCGGTGGACTACGTAAGGAGCAACGCGGCGCGACCGACGATGAACGCCAGCGCCGCGAGGAACATGCCGTACTTGAGGTGTGATTGTCCCGCCGTTGGATTCCGGTAACTCTCGACGGCCGCGTACAGCATGACGAGATCAGCGGGGACGACGACGAGCAGGTACGCGAGGCCGAAATAGCCGTTCAGGTACGGAACTGGGCTGGCCACCACCGCGACGACGAGCAAGACCGTCGCGACGTGGAGCGCCGATCGTTCGCCGATTGCAATGGGCAACGTGTTGAGCCCCTCTTCGCGGTCGCCGTCGACGTCCTCGACGTCCTTGATGATCTCCCGCGTCAGCGTCGACACGCCGGCGAGCAGGAACAGGACGACCGCCGCCCGGACGTCGCCGACGGCGGCCGCACCGAACAGGAACGTACTTCCGACGAGGTAGGCCACGAGCGCGTTGCCGATTCCGGGCAGCCCCTTGAAGTACTCCGTGTACGTGATCAGCACGAGGAGGTTGATCACCGCGATGGCGATCGCAATCGGCGGTAACGTGACTGCGATCGCGACGGCCGCGAGGAACATCGCGAGGCTGAACGCCAGCGCCCCTCGTGGGGACACCGCGTCTCGAGGAATCGGTCGCTCTGGCTGATTGATCCGGTCGATCTCCCGGTCGAAGTAGTCGTTGATCGCGTTGCCTGCACCGACGGCGAACGCCGTCGCCCCGATTGCCGCGCCCAGGTGCGGCGGCGCCTCGCCGACTCCGCCGGCGACGAACCCGCCGATGAACGTCAACACTGAGGCCGCGACGACGTTCATCGGCCGCGTCAGTTCGAGTAGCCCGCGGATCGTCTCTCCCGTCGCCATGTGCTGGTGTGCTCATCGATTCCGTATAAACGGACCGATACGTCCATCTGTGGGTGTTCGAGGTTGCTCGAGGATGTCTGGAGACGCCGCCATTGCCACGAAAAATTCGGAGTGAGCCTGGAGGACCCTGGTTCACTGGAGGCTGCTACCTGCCTCCGATAATCAGCGCATCTCCTCGAGTTCACACAGCACCCCGCTATCGACGGAAATCCACTGGGTCATTCGCTCGTCACCGGTCGCACCCACGGGGACCATCGTCCAGGTGCCTTCCTCGTCGGTGAGCAACTCGAGGACGTCGGCTGATCGGTCGGTCGGTGACTCGACCGGGGATTCGGAGACAGTCATGCTTACTTACGGGTTGGTCACCGTTACTGGTATCTATGCTGGTGATTATCACTACCTGGGAACAGGGGCCGGCGGTGGCCTCGAGAGTGAGATCACGTGACTCGGACGACCCGAATCGAGTGACTTATACCGGGTCGACGAAAAGCAGGTGGTGTG
Source organism: Natronosalvus caseinilyticus (assembly GCF_017357105.1). Lineage (NCBI taxonomy): Archaea > Methanobacteriati > Methanobacteriota > Halobacteria > Halobacteriales > Natrialbaceae > Natronosalvus > Natronosalvus caseinilyticus. The sequence continues at coordinate 3,531,546 of NZ_CP071596.1, read as the reverse complement.
GGCGCTTAGCTCAGTCTGGACAGAGTGCTTGGCTTCGGACCAAGTTGTCACGGGTTCAAATCCTGTAGCGCCCATACTCAATTTAACCGATTGGAAGTTGACCGAAAGCGGCGAGGCCGTATAAACGATCGGTCGATTCCGGCTCGAGAGTTCATGACGATCTGGCACGGGGGTCGAGGCTGTCGTGCGAATTCCTCGAGAGTTACACCCACGCGCAGGGACATAAATCACGGGCTACATACATCGGGGTCGCGACGATACTGATACTGATTGATCAGCACGCGCCCGCGCATGAAGGCCCAAAGAAGCCACGAGCTCGGAGGTCGAACACCATCAAGAGCGATCCCCAGATATTCTCTCTCGGAACGGAAAGTTACACATAGCATCAATGACTGGATAGGGGTATGGATCCAGAACAGCAGACGCTCGAGAGCGTCGACGAAGATCACACGCTCTCCCTCCCCGATCTGCGTACGCATCTCTGGGAGGCCGCTGATATTCTACGCGGTAGCATTGACTCCTCTGACTACAAGAACTACATCTTCGGCATGCTCTTCCTCAAGCGGGTCAACGACCGCTTCGACGAGGAAACCCTTGAGATCGCCGACGAGCACGCCATCCCCGAGGGGATGGTTCGCGACGATCGCGACCTCCACGAGGAGTTCTGGGTGCCCGAACGCGCTCGCTGGGAACACATCAGCGCACAGTCGACCGACATCGGCGCGACGTTGAACAAGGCCCTCGAGGCGATCGAAGACGAGAACGACGAGATCGACGATCGCGTCCTCAGCAGTATCGACTTCAATGACAAAGACCGCCTGCCCGATCAGGTGCTCGACAAGCTCGTCCGCCACTTCGGGACATATCGGTATCGCAACGAGGACCTTGAAGATCCCGACATTTTCGGGCGTGCCTACGAGTACCTGATCCGGCAGTTCGCCGACGACGCCGGGAAGAAAGGTGGGGAGTTCTATACGCCGCGTGAGGTCGTCCAGCTGATCGTCGAGTGTGTGAACCCCGAAGAGGGTGATCGCGTCTACGATCCGTGCTGTGGCTCTGGTGGGATGCTCATCTACTCAGCCCAGCACGTCGCCGACAACGGCGGCAGTATGGACGATCTCGCCCTCTACGGACAAGAGCGCAACCTCGACACGTGGGCAATCGGCCAGATGAACATGCTCCTTCACGAGGTGAAGGACGCGAAGATCGCGAAGGGCGACACGATCACCGAACCCAAGCACGTCACCGAACACGACGAGCTCGAGCTCTTCGACAAAGTGATTGCGAATCCTATGTGGAATCAGAAGGAATGGAGCAAAGAGTGGGTCGAAGAGAACGAGCCCTACGGCCGCTTCCAACATGGATTGCCACCGTCGAACCGCGGTGACTGGGCGTGGATCCAGTTGATGATCTCGAGCCTGAACGAGACAGGGAAGGCGGGCGTCGTAATGGACAATGGCGTACTGTTCCGCTCACGATCTGAGAAGAAAATTCGGAAACCAATACTCGAGGCCGACATCGTTGAAGCTGTGATTGCGCTTCCAGAGAATTTGTTCTACAATACGTCCTCGCCGGGGTGTATACTCATTCTCAACAAGGACAAGCCTAAGGAGCGCGAAGAAAAGGTCCTCTTCATCTACGCCGAAGATCAAACGCTTCGAGAGTCTGGAGTACAGGTATACGAAGAACTTTCGAATCAGAACGAACTTCTACAGGATGGCGTCGATCATCTCGCCGAGACATACCTCTCAGGTCGAAAGGAGGATCATCACAGCCGATTAGTCAACTTAAAGGAGATTGAGGAGAACGACTGGAATCTTAGTGTCTCACGGTATATTGATACCACTGAACCTGAGGAACCAATCGACGTAAGCGAGAAGCTTCGAGAGTTAGATGAATTAGCGGAAGAGCGGAAGAAGAATGATGAAAAACTGCAGCAGTATATGGAGGACTTACAATACCGATGACCAGCGGACAATTCAGTGAAAAATCTCTCCAAGAAGGGTACAAATTTGCACAACTCGGGCCAAAATCTATCCAAATACCTAAAGAATGGTGTGTGACAAAAATATCAGAAATATCGGAAGTAAAATATGGAAAATCACTCCCTGATACTGGCGGAGAAATCCCAGCAGTGGGTTCAAGTGGATTATACGATTATGTAAACAAATCCCTGATCGATGATGACACGATTGTAATCGGGCGGAAAGGTTCAGCAGGAGAAGCTTATCTACTTCGTGAACCATGTTGGCCGTCAGATACGGCTTTTTATTTATCGGAATTTAAACATGATAAAATAGATTTAGGGTTTGTTTATCACCATATGTCATTACATTCTCTATCAGATGAACTTGAACAAACATCGATTCCAAGTTTGGACAGAAACCGTTTAGAAAATTATCAAATGCCTGCTCCGCCGCTCTCAGAACAGCAGCAAATCACTAATATACTCTCAGTAGTTGATCAGGAGATCCAGCAAACAGACGAGATTATTGAGAAAACAGAAGAATTGAAACGCGGTCTTAGAAATGATCTAATCATTAATGGGTTAACACACAAAGAGTACCAACCATTTAGAGTGGGGCCCTTTGATTTTAAAATACCAAGTAGTTGGGATGTATGCACCGTTAGTGAATGTGTTGACAATTTGGATAGCCAACGAATTCCTGTAAAGAAAACCGACCGTGAGGAGATGGAGGGAGACATTCCTTATTACGGTGCATCGGGGCAAATTGATACTGTCGATGACTGGTTATTTAACGACGAACTCTTACTACTAGCAGAAGATGGAGAAAACCTATTATCAAGAAACAAGCCCATTTCATTTAAAGTAAGTGGAAAATCATGGGTTAATAACCACGCACATGTTCTGAAACCAAACAGTGATATGTCCCTTGTTTATTTATTGAACTATTTTGAAGTATTAAGCTATGAGCCATACGCAACTGGAACAGCGCAACCAAAGTTGAATCAAAAAGTATTAAACTCGCTCAAGGTCCCCAAACCACCAAAATCAGAACAAGACGAAATTGCAGATGTTCTAAATCAGGTGACAGCTAAGATTGAACAAGAATACAAAAGACGCACAATACTTCAAGAACTTAAACGCGGTCTCATGCAGGACCTCCTCACTGGAAAAGTGCGCGTTAACATAAATAACTGATATGTCCAACGAGTATGCCGAGACCGAACGCCCCGCCCTCAAGACCCTTGCGCAACTCGGTTGGAAAGTCGTTGATCAGCAGGAAACGGGATGGAATGAATCCCGTGAAACGCTATCCTCTGTTGTACTCGAGCCCTGCCTTCGTAATGCCGTCGAACGCTTGAACCCTTGGCTTGACGAGAACAACCTGAACAAGGTCGTCCGCGAGATTCAGCAGACTGCGGGGACGAGCACAATGCACGAGAACGAGCAGATTCACGAGCTGCTCGTGCGACATACAACGGTCAAACAGGATCGCGGCCACGGCAAGAAACACCAGACGGTCAAGTACATCGACTACGAGCACCCCGAGAATAACGACTTCTTCGCGCTCAACCAATTCCGCGTCGAGGGACCGATCGAGACGATCAAGCCGGACATCGTACTCTTCGTCAACGGCATCCCGCTCGGCGTGATCGAATGCAAGGCTCCGACAATCAAAGAACCACGAAGCGAGGCACTCGAGCAACTCCAGCGCTACCAGAACGAACGGACTGAAACCGGCTCAGAAGGCGCTGAGCGACTTTTTCGATACAACCAGTTCTCAGTCGCGACGTGGTACGAGGGCGCGGTGATGGGCACCTACGGCACGCCGAAAGGCCAGTACAAGCCGTGGCGCGATCCCTACCCCGTCGACGACGAGTACCTCGCCGATCGCTTCGATCTCGACGGCTACGTTCCCGACCAGTACCGGATGCTTTACGCGCTGTTCGAGCCCGAGCGCTTGCTCGATCAGCTCCGCCATTTCACTGTCTTCGAGAACAAGCAGAACAAGCGCGTGAAACTGGTTGCTCGCTACCAGCAGTACCGGGCAGTACACAAAGCCATCGAGCGGATCGAGAAGCGTCACCAACGCGAAGCACCGGGTGGCGTCGTCTGGCACACTCAAGGGTCAGGGAAGTCGCTCACGATGCTCTTCCTCGGCCTCAAGCTTCGCCGCGAGAAGGCCGATCCCACGCTCGTCCTCGTCACCGATCGACAGGCACTGGATCGACAGATCCACGCAACGTTCGAACGCTGTGGCTTCCCGAACCCTGAGCGCGCCGAAGGGATCGACGACCTCCGCGATAAACTCTCGAGTAACGCGGGTGGGACGATCACCACCCTCATCCAGAAGTTCCAGCTCGAGGAGCACGAGGAGGGTGACTTCCCCGAGCTCTCGACGGACGACGACATTTACGTGATGGTCGACGAGGCCCATCGGACTCAGTACAAGCACCTCGCGAATAACATGCGGACGGCGCTCCCGAACGCGTTCTACATCGGCTTCACGGGGACGCCGATCGAGAAGGACGATCGCGACACCCGGCGAACGTTCGGCAACTACATTGATACGTACACGATCGACCAGTCGCTCGCCGACGACACGACCGTCGAGATCCTCTATCAGGGCCGCCTCGCCGACATGCACCTCGAGGGGGAGACGCTCGATCGCATGTTCGATCGGATTTTCGCCGACTACACCGACGCCGAGAAAGCGGAGATCAAGAAGCGCTACGCTCGTACACAGGATCTCGCCGAAGCCGAGTCACGCATCGAGCAGGTCGCCCTCGATATCATCGACCACTACGAGAACGAAATCGCGGACACGTTCAAGGGAATGGTCGTCACCACGAGCAAGCGCGCGGCCATCACCTACAAAGAGAAACTCGATCGGTTGAACGGCCCAGAGTCACGCGTCGTAATCTCGCACGGCCACAACGACCCCGAGGCCGTGAAACGCTGGGCACCAAGCGATTCGGAGCTCGCCGAGTACAAGGAGTCGTTCGTCGATCCCGATGGCGAGGTCGAGCTCCTCATCGTCTGTGACATGCTGTTGACCGGCTTCGACGCCCCTGTCGCACAGGTCATGTATATTGACAAGCCACTGAAAGAGCACACCCTCCTACAGGCGATCGCCCGGGTGAACCGGCCGTTCACCGACAAGAACTACGGGCTGATCATCGACTACTACGGCGTGTCGAACGATCTCCGCGAAGCGCTCGCGATGTTCAGCGCCGACGAGGTCGAGCGCGCACTGGTCCCCCTCGAGGATAAAGGAGCTGAGCTCGAGGCCGCCCACCGAAAGGCCATCATGTTCTTCGATGATCTCGACGACGTTGAGGCGTGCGTCCAGACGCTCGAGCCCGAGGACACCCGCATCGAGTTCAACAACGCGTTCAAGCGCTTCTCGACGCTCATGGATATCGTCCTCCCGGATCCGATGGCGAACCCGTACAAAGAGGATCTCGAGCGCCTGAGCGACGTCTACGCTCAAACAAAGCAACGCTACCGTGACGAGGAGATGAACCTCGAGGGGACCGGCGAGCAGGTCCGGGAGTTGATTCAGGACCACATCCGCTCCTCGGGAATCGAGGTATTGAACGACGAGCCCGTCTCGGTGATGGACAAGAGCGAGTTTGACGCGAAACTTGATACGTTAGAGAGCGACGAAGCTCGAGCGAGTGAGATGCAACACGCCATCAAACACGAGCTAAACGTACGCTTCGACGAGGACCCCGTCCACTATGGCTCGCTACAGGAACGCGTCGAGGAGCTCATCGAGAAGTACAAACAACAGCGCCTCTCCGATCGCGAGATCATCGAAGAGCTTCGAGAGGTGCTCAATGAGATGCAGTCACGCCACCAGCGCGCCCGCCGCAAGGGCCTCGACGGGACGACCGAACTCTCGTTCTACCACGCCCTCGAGGACGTCCTCGGCGAGCAGAAAGCCGAGCTCGACGAGGAGGTCGTGCTCGAGCTCACGGGGCGGCTCGTGGCCGCTGTCGAGGAGTCAGTGACGTTCGTCGAGTGGAAAGAGCGTGTGGGCGTTCTCCAGAAGATCCGCAAGCGAGTGAAGATCGCACTCTACAAGACCGAGGTCGACTTAACGTCTGCCGAGCGCGACGAGCTGACGAATCGCGTCATCCAGCTGGCTCGTGCCCACTACGAATGAGAACGTTTCATATCGGCCAGACCGTCATCCCCTACGAGATCGACTGGGTCGCGGATCGCGAAACGCTTGACCTCTCGCTTGACCACTCCCTCGAGCTAACCGTTCGGGCGCCGATGACGATGACCATCGACGAGGTCGAGGACGTCCTCGAGAGCCGCCGTGAGTGGCTCCTCGAGAAGCTCTATCACCTCAAAGAGCAGTCGGAGCCACCTTACCCCCGTGAGTATCTGAGCGGCGAGAAACTCCCCTACCGAGGCCGCCAGTACCGCCTCGACGTAATCGAAGCCGACGTCCCCGAGCCACAGCTCTCGTTCGATGGCAACGAGTTCACCCTCCGCACTCATCGGTTCGACGCGCCGAGCGATCACGTCAGCATCCGCCGCAAGCGTCAAGCCATCGTCGACTGGTACCTCCAACGAGCCGATGCCGATCTCCCCGAGCGGAGTGAGCGCTACGAGGCGAAGCTCGGCCTCTCATCGGTCCCGATCGAGGTCGGCGAGCTCGAGGGGAGCTGGGGCGAGTACCTCGACGGCACGATCCGGTTGAACTGGCGACTGATTCTCGCGCCTGTTCGCATCCAAGATTATGTGATCGTTCACGAGCTGGCGCACAATGTCCACGACGACCACTCAGACGCGTTTTGGAATACCGTTGGGACGTTGACCCCCGACTATAAGGACCGGCGGGAGTGGCTTCGTGTGAACGGCAATTCGCTCGTGGTTTGAGACCTCGCTATCGTTCGTTTGATGAGTTAGTCAGCCTTTCCCACGTGAAAGACACCCAAGGTTCATCGGTATACATCGCCCTCAACGCGTCCTCGATTATACTGTATTTCACTTTTGAAACTGCCGCCATGAGCACCAACAAAAACATCAATCCCTGAACGAACCCAACAAGCGATACAACTTTTTGATAGCCTAATGCGGCATCCATCTTGTCGAGAGACTCAAAGTCATCATCTGGACTGTATGCCAAGAATTCCAGCACAGAAGACCGGTAAATTATCGACACCGCGATAACTAATAGCCAGCCTTCGATTACCACATCCATAGGAATTCCATATATTGAGGCCTGTAGCACCTTTACTCCTGCCAACTGAGCTGCTATTAGTATGGCTCCAAGAAGTATCGACAATCGTGTCTCCCCCGATTCAAGTCTGTTTGTCGCATCCTGCTTTACTCGATCCAGCTCTGTCCGGTACCTTTCTGGCTCGTCGAAGCTGAGATGTCGTTCATCCTCTTCTGCTACAATCCGAACCATCATGTCTCGCATAGTACGAACCTGAACGGCGAGGTATGACGCTACCACTCCGTTCGTCAGCGACTCTCTCCAGACATTCCCTTTCCCACCAACATATGGAACCACGAATGTGACCAGATAGATTGCTGCTAAAACGACGGAAAGGATAGCGATTAGGACTGCTTTCAGTGATCCAACTACTAACTTCGGAATCACCAACACCACCCCAAACATCACCCCAACAAAGATCTGTAAAACAGAGAACAGAGAGCGAGAAACGATGGAGACGTACTTTTTGAACCATTCGAAGTGAAGAATATGAAGTATGAAGGCAGGGATAAGCAGGAGTGCCAATAAATATTCAAGTAACACTACTACCATTTCATCCGAATATACAAGGTAGAGTGACTTACCTCTAACCCATCCAACCATTCGCCGAAAGCGTCGTTTGTCGGGTCGTTGCGAGGACGACGTCGTCACCCCGCCAGCGCGCTCGACACGTGATCGAGCAAAAGTCGAGCGTATACTTGTTGCCGGGGCCGAACCCCGTCGAGACGATCTCGAGCACGCCCGAATCGACCAGCCGCCCGCAGTCGGCGCACGTTGCCTGAGTCGTGGCTGATGCACTACTCATCGGCTTCCCTCGTGCTCTCGTCCGCCGGCGTTCGGAAGCCAGCCCGCCAGCACATGAAGCACGGAAGCTCGCCGACACAACAGCAGTCGGCCGGGCGCTCACGGCCGCCGTCGGCGATCGCACGCCGTGGGGTGCCACGCCCGTCACTGCCGGCCTCGACATCGTCACCGTCGCCAGCCACGTGACCAGCGGCGAAGATGGGCTCGCCGTCGACGTGGGTGGCCTCAAGCAACTGGCTCTCGAGCGCGTCGCGGTTCACCCACGCCGGGATTGGCCGCATTCCCGTCTCGTAGGTGACGCGGGCGGCGTGCTTGCACGTCCGCCGACCATCGGCGGTCGGAAGATTGTACTGGGCGTCCGGGCACGTACAGCGGGGCTCGTCGAGCACATCGACCGTGTACGTCTTGCCGCTCTGGGTGACGACGACGAACAGCCCGTCAGCGCCCGCCACCTCGGGGGCGTGTTCCATCACCGTCATGCATTCGGTGAGCGCACGCACGTCGCGGCGGTCAAGTCGGTCGCCGGCGGTACTGTTTTTGCGGTCGGTTGCGTAGGTTGACATGGTCCTTGCTCCCTATTGAGGACCGGCCGCGGGTGTCCTACCACCCGCGCGTTCCGAAACACGCCGAGGCGGCCGTCTGTCCTCATCTATACCTACAACGGCATAGACTATAAAGCCCTTTCACGACACCTGAGACTGTCGTTATTGGTGATAAACCTACAACGGCATTGCCCACAACGGAACGATCTAAGGCACTCGGCAGTGTAGTCCAAATCATCGATGACACGACCGTACAGAGTTGAGGCCGACGCGTGCCTCGAGGCATTCGTCGATCGCGAGGATGCCGCGGAGCCGCTGACCTCCAGCGAGGTCGCCGAGGCAGTCGGGATCGCGCGTCGGACGGCACACAAGAAGCTTGAGGAGCTCGCCGATCGGGGGGTTCTCGCCTCGAAGCAGGTCGGCGCTCGGGGGCGCGTCTGGTGGATCCCGGACGATCACGGCGTCGATCTCGAGACGCTCATCGCGCAGTCAGCCACCAGTGACGGCGAGGAGGGCCCCACAGACGCCGAGAGCGCGTCTGCAGCCGAGAATGATGGATGACCAGCCCAGAGCAAGAACACGCTGACGGGCGTGAGAGGGCGCAGATGCAGCTGGGCGTATCGTACCCTTCGATCAGTGAAAGAAATAATGTTGGACATCCAATTCACTTGCGGGGAGAAACAGGAACCGGCCGATTCGCGAAATCGGAGTCCGTACCTGAGCGCAGATGGGTGATATACAACCTATACGTCCTTCATGATTCGATTGCCGGGGATGACGTAGTCATCCCCGATAGTTCACGAACTACTGGTTGTAAGGAACGAGATTTCGTCCCTGAAAGGTTCATATACTCCAGTTGGGAAGAGAGATAGACTTGTCCGGCGGCCAGCCCACCCGTGTTCATGATACCACCCCCGTCGTTTTGCGTAGGGGGTCGATTTGTTCAGTCAGCCGGACTACTTGCTACTGACGTTCTCCAGCCAACGCGTTCTACGCTATTCTTTGCTCTTCGCGTTAGTAACTAACAGGAGACGGTACCAAACCGTGCCATCGTAAATCATCCCTGTGTGAGCGTTTTCGATGCTGACGTGAATCGCGTATCTGTAGCAAAGGGTAAGGCCAAACCAGCGAGGTCACGGCCTTCCGATACTCGAGTTCCGTTCTCGAGGTCATCCGCAAGTCCATAAATCTCCTGCGGGGTCATCGACGCTAACCGTGCGAGATTTCGGAGCTCCGACCGGTGGTAGTCACGGATGTCTGTCTCATGATCCTCAGAATCAGTTACCCACCACCCTGACGGTTCTAAGGAGAGCGATCGAACAGCCACTTGAGCAGGTTTCCCAGCCGGTGCATTCAGCAACTCATGCCAGTCAGCCTGTAGGTCTGCAGGCTTCATCACTTGTTGTTCACCTCCATAGACGACGTGGAGATGAGCCACCAGATCACGGTGTGGCTCGAGCACGCACACATAGTCTGGGGTGTACCCCGGTCGGGGGCGCGACTGGGCATCATAGGTGAAACGATCCCGATGGAGACGGGTTAGCGTCTCTCTTATAACTCGTACTGAATCATACACTGACGAGATACACTCTCGCGGGGTCGTATACGTTACCCACGTTGCGTAGTCGTAGAATTCTTCTAATACGTCAGCGGCGCACTCATACACTGCACGCGTCCGGTTTGCCTCTCCCGAATCGGTAAATCTACATACTGCCTCCACTGGCTTTCCGTGAGGTTCGATCGTCTTCGGCTCCCCTTTTTCATCGATCATCGTTTCCCCGTGTTCAGCCAGTTGTCTCAGCAACAGCGCCCGTTGAGGATCTGTCTGAATCCGACGGGTTGACCGTAACACTCTCTCGACTCGCTCCCTTGGGAGAGCGCTACTTGCACTATCCCGACTTGTCGTGGCTACCCCGCCGCCGTCTCCGTTTCCTAACTCGTCTATGCTACGTATCAAGGTGACCCCTTTCTCAGCCGGGCGGACCCATACGAAATCGCCAGAGAGCTTCGACTTTTCGAGATATTCCGGGTATTGAGCGATGAAGTCGTGCAACAGGTGATAGTTTCGATCACCAGTCTCCCATTCATCGCCGAATACCTCATCCAGCAGTACTGAAAACGGGATCCCCTTAGCTGCCCGATCTGGGTGCAGTACTGCGGTTTTGAGCAGTAGCGTTTTCTTCATCGCTCGTTGATCGCCCTTCCACGGCACCTCTGCATCAGAGAGGTCCAGATACGGAACTCGCCCAGTTCTTTTGGACGGGCGCGAGGAACTCTCGTCGACGTCGTGTTCATTGACGGAAGACAGCTGATCATCAACCGCCTCAGCGAACGCGTCAGCGTAGAACGGCCGATCATCAACCAGCGCTTCAAACGCATCTGCTTCCGGAATCTGGAGGTCAACCTCCTCAGCGAACACGTCAGCGTAGAACGGCCGATCATCAACTTCCTCTGCGAAAACCTCCGCGAAGAGGAGTTCGTCAGCAACAGGTTTGAACTCCGGCACTGGCGCATTTGCTCGCTCGGCCAGTCTTCGAGTCCGTGATTTACGCGCGGCTTCGAATCGATCGTGCTCGGACAGTATTCGACGCTTTCGGGCAGGAAATTCCTTCTCGCATCGAGGACACAAGATGGTGTCTTTTTCCCGGAGCTGGTAGACAATCCACAGCTGTGAGCACTCAGAGCAGCCTATGACCGCGTAAGCCGGCTTAGAGGGCGACCTCCTGCTACGGTCCGCGTTCGTTACCACGCGAACCGCCTCCAGAAAACCAGTTTATCCTGAATATCCAACAATTCCGGCCGTGAAAGCAGGAACTTGCTACCGTTCGTGTTCGAGGGTGCGGGGTGTTCTACCGCGGTGAATTTCCGAGCGTACATCTCCAGCTGTGTCGATGACCTATCTCTACGGCGCGTCACTGCCGTCAAGAGAAACCCAGAGACGCCGTTTGGTCGCAGGAGCCCGCAAGGCTAAGTAGAGCCGGGGCTAACTGACCATGGGGAACTCCTCTGAGTTCCTCGAACTCATCACTTCAAGCTCGCGTGAGAGACCCGTACCAATGAGATGTCACGCGAGCGAGAGTTTAGTCTACATTTCTCTATTTGAGTATATTGCTCGGAATGTATAACTCGTTCGCTAAACCTCTTTAAACCCCCCGAGGGCGGCGCATTCTCTGATGTGATTTGCAGGTGGATCGCGCAGGTGTAACCTACAGAAGAAAACTACACGTGATGTGTCAATTAGCGCTATACATTACTCGACATGGTGGAAAGAAAATACGAAGGCAATTCTATTAACGGAGTTGCCAGAACGTCTTGTCCCCCTCGGCGAACAGCGAGAACTCGAACACCCAGTACAGTGGCTCGCGCTCCGCCTCGGCCTCGTAAGCGAGCTGGCCTCGGCGCTCGTCTCCATCCGCGATCGGCGCCCCCTCCTCGAAGGCGCGCTCAAGGGACGACGTCGCGCCCAGATCCTCGTCGTAACTCAGTCCCTCGCCATCCTTGAGTTGCATCTGCAACAGCGTCGAGACGAGCTGTTCCTCGCCTGTGGCGTTTGCGACCGTGAGGTCGACGATGACGTACTCGTGGTCGGCTGCGGCCTCCGTGAACTCGTCAAGCTGTGTCTCCGTGGTTGTCTCGTTGACGGTGACGGCCGTCCCCTCGTGCTCGACGGTGTCACCGACCCCGTGGACGTCGATCGCGAGCTCCTGCTCGAGCGTCGCCGGCTCGTCACTCGTGGTTTCGAGATCGATCACCGCCCGCTCGAGATCGCCGAACAGACCGATATCGAAGTCGAACTCGAGGACGAATCCCGACGCATCCTCGGGCACCTCGTAGACGAGATCCCCGCGTTCGACCTCGCCCGGCGCGATCTGGCCGTCATTGAGGGCCTCGGCCGTCCCGTAGAAACTCTGGTCGTAGGTGTAGGACTCATCGTCGCGAATGCGTGTGCTCAGCAGGCCGCTCACCGTATGGAACTCGTCGCTGGTGTTCTTGTAGGCGATCCGGACGACGAGGAACTCGGACCCTGCCTCGGCCTCCGTGAACTCGTCGAGCGAGTCCGTCAGCCGCGCTCCTTCGACGAGGAGGTGTAACGGGTCTCCTTCGATCAACTCGCCGACGACCGCGCTCGTGTCCTCCTGTGCGGCTGCTGAGGCGCTCGTGCCCGCAGTGGCGACGAGCGAGCCGAGGACGCCGAGGAAGACTCTACGGATCATAGCTCTCCTGTGAGGCGCTCGCTCGAGCACTGAGTTTCTTCTTAGCGCGTCGGTTACTGAAGTAGCCCAGCGTGAACACCACGAGGGCGATGAGGAAGAAGACGAACCCCCAGAGAAACAGACCGAGGATACTGCCGACGAACGCACCAGCCTCTTCCGCCCCAGAGCTGCTATCGGGGGCGAGGATCGTCGGGACGTAGAAGAGGATCGGCGCCAAGACCAGTAGGCCGGCGGTCAGATACAGTCCCGTCCCGAACACAGCACTCGGGAGGGGCTTTCGGTAGAGATAGTATGCCGACAGCAACGTAGCCACGACGAACCCGGCCGCCGCACCGCCGATATTCGACAACGAAAGGGCCACGAGGCCACCGATGAGCACGCCCAGCACGACGGCTGGAACAAGTTTCATCACCGCGATTCGGCGCCCCGTGGGTACTGTGTCGAACGATTCTTCCCCGATCTCACCGCTTGCTGTTTTTCGTGCCATGCAATCTCATACTACAGCACCATTACACATAGTCCAAACACAATTGTTACCATCGGAATATTTCATAGAGAAGATGGCTCTCTCGTCGTGAAGAGTTGCTTCTTCGACAACATGAATAGGGAAGTCACTGTGGAGTTGTGAGAAAGGAGTCGAGAAAGATAGGGAAGGGAAGCTCTGTTGAAATCCTTAGTATCTTATTGGATTCGCCTGCTGAATATAGGGGGTGTACTCAGCAGAACTCGGTGGCTTAGTTTTCATCTTCGTCTATACGAGAAACGACGGCACCGGGGGCGTGTGGGTCGAGTTCCTTTCCTGCGAGGACGTTGTAGCGCCGGAGTGAACCGTTATTCTTCAAGGCTCACGTCGCCGTCTGCGGTGACGGTGACTTCGTAGCCGCAGTAAGTGAACGTCACAGTTCCGCCTGTCGGGTTCCTGCTGGCGAATAGCGAATCTAATGAGTCGGGGTCGATTACGTCGTGCAGTTTCTCGGGCAGTTCAGTGGGGTGAACATCCATTTCCTTGGCAACAGCCTCAATTACGGCATTGCTCAATACATTGTTTGAAGAAGTGGGTGACGACGGACTCATGTGTAAGTCTGATTGTGCGACTACGCTTAATGTGGCGGCGAAGGCGGCCTCTTCGTCGTCACTCTACACCTTCGGACGCGATAAATTTGAGCAACGACCGAATCTCATCGAACTGTGGCCCCTTGATGATTTCATTTGTCTCTTCGTTCCACTCGATGTAGCCGTAGTCTTCGAGTTTGGGCAAGTGGACGTGATACATCCCGGTCTGCAAACGTTGTTCGGCGTCAGTCAGTACTGATTCTCCTGTGAGTGATTCAATCCCTGCATCCTGCGGATTCGATTCGAGAAGGTCAAGCAAGAGTGTTCGGCGCTGTTCGTGTGCGAGTGCGTTGAAGGTGTTGTCGTTCATTGTTTTGGTGAGGCGTCCACTGTGAGGGGTGAGGGGCCGTCGGACTCCGGTGGTTACATTTTTGGTAGCCGATAGAGCGAGTAGCGGTATAACCGTTTTGTAACAATAGATGTGCATATTCGAGATAACACAGATTCGCCAGAATTTATTGCGTATTTCCGGATTGGCTGTTGCTGATTACACGATATGCGGCTGAAAAACTGTGGAATACGGAAATCAACACCGCTCATTCAGTTGCAGACTCGTCTTCTTCGTCTGGTGTCTTGTCGCGCGCGTCCTTCTCTGCACTTTGCAGGAAGAAGTGGTTGAACGGTTGGACGTACCGCTGCCTCATCATCTCTGACGACTCGATTTGTACGCCGATCTCGTGGATGGCGTCGGTGATTCGGGTAACATCCCTCGAATTCGTCCCGACCACATCGACGTGGACGTTCCGTCGGCCAGTTAGCATTTCACGAACGTCGATAACACCCTGAATCTGTCGAATTTGCTCCGAGTAGTTTTGTAGTTCAGTTGGCAGCACGGAGATAACGAACGTGATTTGCAAAGGGAGATTGGCCGCTTCGTAATCTATCTCCGGGTGATAGCCTTTGATAATACCGTCATCTTCGAGTTGGTCGATACGATTGCGGATGGTACTGGCCGAGACGCCCACCTTGTCGCCCATTGCTTCGGCTGTCGTGCCCCGAGCGTCCCGCTGTAACAGGTAGAGGATACTCCGGTCAACGTCGTCCAAGTCGCGTCCCATGTATCGAACGTCGGCGTGGCAGGCATTAACACCTTTCCCCGACGCTGATTCGCAGTGGGGCCCACCTTCTGAGTGTGAGGGAACTATACCCTTCAACCGTGGTGCTCGTGTGAGATACGCGCCTTGTATCTCGCAGGGACTCTACGGACTATCGAGCTGCTGTCAGAATCGGTGTGCGAGATACAGAGGATGAGTACAGCACGATGGCTTCGTTTGTTTCACACTGAGTCCAATGAACCAGCTGTTCCGTAGATCTGCTTACTGGTTGTGTCACCCAATTATATCTGGCTTTGAATTATGGCCAGTGATCAACACTATTGCGAGAGACTGATTGGAGTTGCTGGCTTCAAGAGAGATTCTTCGTTTCTTCCGCGAAGCGAGCTACGGGTTATTCATCGTCGACCACTCGAGCCATCCCTCAACGTGGTCAATTTTCGCGGGATCGCATCGTGGATAGGGGAAGTAGACTGTTTGCGTGTCTCCCGGAGCGAGATCGTCAAAAAATTCAGTACTTTTGCCAGCGTATGCCACTGTCGTCTCATCGAGGTACGCCTTCAGGTGTGGGTATAGCCTGACATCCTTCGTGTGATCATTGGTAACTGTCCCAGCGTATCCATACACCGAAACGTCAGCGTACGTTCCAATCTGGCCCCACTCCCCATCAATCGTTGCGTACTCCTCAGGGACAGTCCCGATATCGTCAACCCCGCCTTCTTCGACGGTGAGCGAATACCCATCTATCGCGTTGGGCTCGCCTTCAGAAGTCACCACCGTGAACAAATACGTCTCGTCCTCAGCAACGCTGAATCCTGTATCCTTTGCATGGGACTCGTCGGAAAATTCTGCTTGGACCTCCGGGAAACTCCCATCTTCCCTCGCCGCAATTCGACCACGAACGCCGTATCGACCGCTCTCTGTGTCTCTGAAAAACTCGTGATCGGTCACGAGTTCCGCGTATAATCCCTCAAGATCCGATTCGAGAGATTCACCGTCGGCACAGATTGGGGTGAAATCGTCGTCGAACGTCTCCGTGGCAACCGTGTCGACGTCTCGGTCATCCTCGGGGGCCAATTCAGTTCCGTCATCCGGACTTGAATCACGTGAAAGACACCCCGCTACGCCAGCAGCTGGTGCCGTGAGCAATCCAAGGAGATACCGTCGTCGTCTCATTTGTTGAATTATTTAGACCCGCCCGGAAATAGTTATTTGGATAACTAAAAGAGGGGCTGTAGGTACTCCTGTGAGAGATGCGTAGTCTTGGCTGGACAGGGAGTACCCCGCCTGTACTGAGCGTTCGGTCTTCCGCGTTGGTCCTTCCTCATCCCGTGCAACATTCGCGCTCTGTATGCAGCACGTCTCTCGAATCATATCACCTATCAAGGGTTTCAACAGAGCCGGAAGGGATTAGATGGTATCCAGATACTGGCGTCGCTGTTCCATCTTCTCCGATTCCGAGCGCTGGTCGTAGTGAACCTCGAGCACTTCTCGCGAGACGTTCGCCCGATCGCTCACGGCGTGATCGGGCCACTCCGATTTCAGCCAGTGGGTGATCGCGCCACGCCGGATCGCGTGCGGCGACACTGATGACGGACACGCGTAGGGTTTCGTCGAGCCAGCGGCGTCACAGTCGTCGATCGTCCGCCCATGGGGACAGTCTCCGGTGACGACGCAGGGACGCGTCCACATGTATACCACCTTCCGAAGGTTGGTCTTGTGACTGCGACCGTGTGGCGAGGCGCACAGCGGCTCACGATCGAAGGCGTCGGTCACCGCTGGTCGACGATCGGCCAGCCAGTCGTCGAGGATCGCACAGGTGTCGTCAGCGAGGGCGATATGGCGCTCACCACCGCCCTTGTTCTTCAGGGGAGTCTCGCTCTCGGGCCGGTGATGAACCTCGAGCGAGCGGCTCGTTGGATCGTAGTCCTCGACGTCGAGCGTATGCAGGGCACCGATACGGAGTCCACAGTGCCAGAAGAGGGTAAGGACAACGTGATCGAAGGAGGCGTGCTCGTAGCGCTCGAGGTACTCGAGGATTGCCTCGGCGCGCTCGGCGTCGAGCATCTGCGTGCGGACGTTGTCCTCCGGTTCGAGCGTCGGGCTCTGGACGGCAAGGTGCAGGTCGGTCGGCGCGAAGCCGAGCTGTTCACACCAGCGGATGAACACCCGAAGGGTATCCATCTGCGTTTTCTCGCTCACGCGGTTGAGGTCACCGTCGTCACGCCGCCACAGCCGATAGGCGTGGAGATCGCGACCGGTCAGGTCGGCGATCGTCTCGATACCAGTTTCGTCACACCACCGAAGGAAGTGGCCGAGTCGTGAGCGGTGGGCGTAGAGCGTGCTGGTGGTGACGTCGGGCTCGCGGTCG
This sequence comes from Natronosalvus caseinilyticus, assembly GCF_017357105.1. Taxonomy (NCBI): domain Archaea; kingdom Methanobacteriati; phylum Methanobacteriota; class Halobacteria; order Halobacteriales; family Natrialbaceae; genus Natronosalvus; species Natronosalvus caseinilyticus. Next base: position 3,514,245 of record NZ_CP071596.1, on the reverse strand, counting down.
GTGAGGTACATGTCGTACGCTTCGTCTGGGTCGATCGGGTCGAGTGTCGTGGTCATAGTCTCTGTGAGGAAGACCACGGTGCCTCGAGCCACCCCCGCCGAACCACGCCGCGGTGGCCGACTGGCGCTTCCACGTGGGGTCGGGGGCCTGCTTGGCCCACCGCGTCAGGAGCCCGGGCGCGCAGGCACGGAGTGCCGAGCACCCCGGAACTGGGAAGTTGTCACGGGTGAGCGCTGAGCAGCGCGAAGCGCGAGTTATGGAAGAGGTTCTGCAACTTTGTTGCAGGTTCTCTTCCCGTGGTTCCAAATCCTGTAGCGCCCATCCCTTCGCCGCCCGATTCGAATCCAGTGAACAACGCCGAGTCGCTTATATACCAGAGCACGGACTCGACGATGGGTAGCCGATCGGCGAGGGACCACCGCCCCATCAACGTCCTTTGGACGGCGGTATCGCCACACTATCGGGGGCTCGAGCGGGTGTGAAGATGGCCCAACTCGGCCGATACGATTACGACGCTCGAGGATAACTATCTATCAGCGCGGGGAGGGGGTTTGTCGTTGCCAACGTCGCCCTCACTGCGGATCAGCTACCACATCATTGTTAGCCCCGCGCTGCTTCTTTAGCCGAGTAGACCGTTCCTGGACCGACTGATCTCGTCCTGCTCATCGTCTCGCTCTTCGACGAGTCTACCATTACCACCATCTGCGACGAGTCCACCCGCCGCAGGCGACCGGAAAGAAACCTGGCATCTCGCCCTCATGGACCCTCGACGCTCGAGTACGTCCGCTGTCGCGCTACACCGACTCGATGCGGACGCCAGCGTGGTCGACGCGCCCGCCTGATCCGGAACCGAGTCACAGCCATTCGAGGGTCGTGCACGCTGTTCGTAGTCGAGAGCGTGGGCGAGCGCGAGTGTGTCGCAGCGGGCGGGAGACACTCAGTTGGTGACGGGCTCGACCTCAGTGACGTTCTCGAACTCGAATCGAGCGCCGCCGGATTCGCTGTCGGTCACTGAACACTTCCAGCCGTAGGCGTCGACCAGTTCCTGGACGAACGTGAGCCCGAGGCCCATCCCACCGTGGTCGCCGGCCGTCGTGTACCCCGTCTTGAAGATTTCCTCGCGCTCGCTTTCGGTGATGCCGACCCCGTCGTCGGCGACGTAAAACCCGGTCGGGAGATTGCCGACCGTAATCGTGACGTCGCTACCGCCGTGTTCGATGGCGTTTTCGAAGAGGTTGCGAAAGAGGTGCTGGACGTACGTCTCGTCGATTACCGCCGTCCGGTCGGTCGCAATGTCGATGGTCGCCTCACCGCCATCGATTTCGTCCCAGGCCTCGTGGGCGACCGCCGCGAGTTCCATGGGCGTGCGCTCGGCGTGGACGCTTCGTCCCTGGGTGAGCACGAGCATGATCTCGATGATGTCTTCAATACGGTCGAAGGCCTCGGTGACGTAGGCGTGTGCCTCCGGATTCTCGTCTGCCGAAAGCTCGCGGCTGTAGATCTGTCCGATCGAGACGGGGTTGCGAAGCTCGTGAGCGACCATCCCCGCGAAGCTCTCGAGGCGTTCGTTCTGTTTCTCGAGTTGTCGTTTCCGGCGGTTCCGTTCGGTGACGTCGCGGACGACGCCGGCGAGGTCCCGGTCGCCGTTCTCGCCCGGAAGCGGTGAAATCGTCCACTCGACGTCGACCGTCTCGCCGGAGGCAGTCTCGAGCGCCATCTCGTAGGAGAGTCGGTCGTCCGATTCGTCCTCGACGTCCCGCTTCGCCCGTTCCATCAGGACCTCCGGGTCCGCGTCCGAGTCCTCTATGAGCATCGAGGAGTGCGACCCAACGAGTTCGTCGCGCGAGTACCCGACCATCTCGGCGTAGGTGTCGTTGACCAGCAGGAAGTACCCGTCGTCGTCGACGACGAAGATGCCGTCGTTGACGGTCTCGACGATCGTCTTGTAGCGCTCGAGTTCCTGGCTGTAGCGTTCGGCTTCGCGTCGGCGTTCCCGCGCGTCCAGCGTTCGGGTCTTCGCCCGTCCATCGTGGTATCCCATCCCGAGACCGGCTGTCGCGGCGAGCGACGTGAGGATGAGGAGGTTCGCGACGACGTCGCTGAGACCCGAAACGACGTGGATGAACAGCAAGATAGCGAGTATCATCCCGATCGCGCGAAGACACCATTTGGCCACGCTCTCGTACGCGTCGGGCCTGATATCGGTGCTCGGTAACTGGTACCCGCCGTAGAGAAGGGTCAATCCGGCCAATCCTGACAGAATCGAGATGGTGATCACGTCGTCGAGCAATCGTAGCTCGAAGGCGTACGTCAGCGGAAATCCGGCGGCGGCCACCACGTAGAAACCGCCGAGATACAGGATTGTCCGCCGACCGCCGATCCTGGAGACCAGTTTGGAAACGATTCGCATTACGTAGAGGGCTACACTGAGTCCTATTGATAGTTCGTGTTTTTGTGCATTGGAGAGAGAATCCGACGGAAAACCCCGGATAGAGCGTGACAGCGCGGTCGCTCCTCGAGAGGGTGGCACCTGTGGAGGGCGTGCGAGTAGACTGCACTCTCGATAGACGGAGAACGCATAGAAACGAACCCGACCGGACGAACGCACAAACGCAGGAACCAAATCGCTGGCTTTCCCACTCGAGGGTATGACCGCGTCCTACGACGACATCGCCGCCGTTCTACAGGGATACATCGACGAGAACCACGAGTTCCTCTCGTGGCTAGGAACGACGGTCGAGGACGTCGCCGAGGGGCGGATGACCATGGCCATCCCCTACGACGAGAAGCTGACGAACACGCGCCCGTCGCGGGCCGACGGAAGCGATCGCCGTCCGGACATCCACGGCGGCGTCGCCGCGACGCTCGTCGACACCGTCGGTGGCCTCGTCTTTCACACCACCTTCGAGAAACCCCTCGAGGCGGGTTCGGCGACCATCAATCTCAACGTGAACTACCTCCGGCCGGCGACCGGCGACCTCGAGGCGACGGCGGAGATCGTCAGAGCGGGAAGCAGCGTCGGCGTGAGCGAGGTGACCGTCGCGAGCACGACGCCGGACGGGGAGACGCGAGAAGTCGCGACCGGACAGGGATCCTATCGGCTCTTTCGGCCGGAGTGACCCCCGTCCTGTGGCCGTAGCCAGCGCTCAGTCTCAGGAGAGTCACGGTTCACGATTTGCTGTTCACGGTTCTCGATTCATCCCTGCCGAATCAGGGGTGCCGACTCACGGTTCATGAGTGTCGGATGTCGACCCACTACCACGAGCCACAACCACCACGAAACCACTACTCGTTCGAGGGCCGCATCGACCACGAGGCCGGCGAGAGCCACTGTGCGTCGTCTTCGGTTCGAACCAGAACGTCCGCGAGGCGAACGCGTCCGGCGTCCGTCCCCACCGCCGCATCGACACAGATCGTGGTCCCGACGGCGACTGACTCACCGCTGCCGATCGGCCGCTCTCGAGGCTCGAGTCCGATCCCCGTCACCTGAACGTCGATCGCGTCCGACTCGCCGAACCCGAACGCGCGAATTTCCGCCTCGAGGTCGGCCTCGAGGGCTGAGACCGTGTGCTCGCTGGCGCTGGCCATCGTCCGAACCGACCGGAAGGCGTGGGTGAGCGCGACGTGTGCTCGCCGTTCGGCTCCGCCGTCTGGATCGACGACGAGGGTTCGAACGAGGCGGCCGTGGTAGCCCGACGGCGTCCGAACCAGGGCATCGATTTCGATCGGTCGGTCGGCCGCTAGCCGATCGTCGCCCGTCACGGTCGTCGACACCGGTCGGCATCCGGCGTCGAGAACGGCCTGGTCGACGGCGCTAGAGATGTCGGCTGGTGTGAGGGGGTTACTTTCACTCTCGCTTCTACCTTCTCCTTCGACCCTATCCTCGCCTTCACCCTCGACCTCGACTTCGGCCCTGAGCTCGAGCGAGTGTGTTCCTGTTTCCGTTTTCGTTCCCGTTTCCGTTCGCGTTCGCGTTCGCAGGCCGTCGCATTTCGCCTCGGAATCACCATCACCCCTCACGACCGTCGCCGTCGCCAGCATCGACCTCGCTCGCTCGAGGCCGTCGCGAGCGGCCGTCTGGGCGCGCTCGAGCGCCGCCAGTTCGAAGTTGTCTTTGGTCGTTCGAAGCGTCGACAGGACGTCGCTCGAGGCGAGGATGAATCCGGCCCGTTCGAGGTAGCAGGCGGCGTCGTGTAGTATCGTGGCCGGTGTTAGGACGCGTTCGCCACTCTCGCCGTCTCCGTGTGTCTCCGAAATCGCCTTCGCCACGGCTTCCGCGGGGTGGGTCGCTCCGTTCGCCCGCTGTTTTCGGGTCGCCGTCTCGAGGTACCAGTGCTCGCGTTCGGGCTCGTGCTCGCGGTCGACAGCGATCGCGACTGTCGTTCCGGTGGCGGTCGGCGCGTTCGTTGTCAGCGCGTTCGCTGTTGGCGTCGAATCGGCATGCTTCGCCCTCCCGTTCGCGGTCGCGAGCGTGCTCGCATTCGAGTTCGCGTCCGATTCCCGAGCGCCGTTGATGCCGGCAAGTAGACAGTACCGGATCAACGGATCGCGAACCGGACCGCAATGAACGAACGCCCTCGCCGATTCGTCCTCGAGGCGCGTTCGAATAGTGTCTCTCACCCGCGTTCGTATCGCCTCGTCGGTTGCCGTCGGGTGTGATGCCCGTTCGGTCACGGCGCTTCGACTTCGGCTTCGTCGACGTCGACGTCGGCTTCGGCGTCTGCGTCGACCTCACTTTCGCCGTCGAGTCGCTCCGCCTCTGACAGCTGGGCCTGCTCGACGAGTTCCTCGAGGTCGGCCCCAGTTTGGCGATTGTTGAGCAGGACGTCGATCGAGAGCGTCGGTGCACCGTCGACGAGGTTCTCGAGGAGGACGAGGCGTTCCCGGGCGCGGGACATGCCGACGTAGAAGACGCGGCGCTCGTTGTCCGTCAGGACGGGCACGGGCGAACTGGTCTTGGTGAACTCCTCGACGCCGGGGACGTCCTCGGGGTCGTCGACCGTGGCAACCATCTGCTCGACCACTTTCTCGGTGAGGTCGGTGCCGACGAAGACGTGGTCGGCCTCGCGCCCTTTCGCTGAGTGGATCGTGCCGACGCGGACCTGATCGGTGGCCATCCCCTGGTAGGTGCCGATGGCGAAGTAGGCCTTGATCGACTTCTTCTGGAAGTTCGTCACCTTCCGAACCATGTCCGAGGCCGAGGCCGGATCGGGGAGGAACGGGGCGTAGTCTCTGATCACGTCGACCGGGATCATGAGTTCCTCGAGGTTGTCGATGCCCGCCTCTTCCTGACGCTCGTCGATCTCGTCGAAGAGGGCGTCGCGCTCATTGGTGCCGAACGCCGAGTCCATGAGCATGTCGGCGAGACGCCGGGCCTGCAGGCCCGTGACGTCTTCGTCCGCGTCGATGGCCTCGATGGCGCGGACGTACTGGGTCAGTCGATCGGTCCACATGCGCTGGTCGGTCAGCGCGGTAAAGGGGATCCCCTCGGTGATGAACTCGTCGATGAACTGGAACATCTGGTAGCGCGCTCGGAAGAGCAGCATGATCGTCCCGTCGTCCTCGACCAGCGTCTGGCGGACCATCCGCACCAGATCGAGCATCGACCGGTTCTGGTAGGCCTCGACGAGGCCACCCTCCTTGCGTGGGTTGAGGTCCTTGTCCTGGCGAACCTCGATGTGGCGAATCTCCTGGTTGACCGCGTTGAGCACGTTCGACGGTAGCCGGTAGGAGTTCGGGAGGATGACGTCCTCGTCGACCTCCTCCTCGAGCAAGAGCGCGGGGTCGGCTCCCTGCCAGGAGTAGACGACCTGGTCGTCGTCACCGGCGATCAGGACGCGCTCGACGTGGGGTTTCCACTCCTCGTAGACGTCGTACTGCAAGGTCGTGATGTCCTGGAACTCGTCGATGATCAGGTAGTCGACGTTCGGGACGAGCGAGCGCTGTTTCACCCGCTCGAGCATGTCCGCGAACCCGATCTTGCCTTCCTGTCCCTTGTAGTTGCGCCAGGCGCGGATCGCCTCGGGGACGTCGATCCGGTCGTCGTCGGAGGGCCACGTCGGCGTGTACTTGTTCCCCTCCTGGGCGTTCGGGTCGATTTCGGGCGGGAGTCGAACCTCCTCGACGTCCCACTGGAACGGCACGTCGTACCAGTCGGCGACCTCCCGACGGGTGCGCTGGAGCCACTGACTCGTCGCAATGATCTTGTTCCCGATGGTCGTCGACCGTGCGGTACGCCGTCCGGCGCCGCTGTACTCGTCCTCGTACTCGAGTCCGTAGTCCTCGCAGAACTCCTCTTTGTCCTTCTCGCCGATGACGTCACCACGAGAGAGGTCGAGCAGGTTGTACGCCTTGGCGTGCATCGTACAGACGTTGCCCTGGAGGGCGCGTGGACTCTCGTCGAGGCGCTCGGCCAGCCGTTCTCGAATCTCCTGGGCGGCCGCTCGCGTGTAGGAGACGACGAGGATGTCACGAAACGTCACGTCGTCTGCCTCGAGGATCTCTTCGACGTGATCGAGGAGTGCCGTCGTCTTCCCGCTGCCGGGGCCGCCGAACAGCCGAGTGACGTGTGCCCCCGCCTCAGCATCCGCGTCCGTCTCCGTTGTAGCCATTGTACCATATCAGGGACGCAACTCCTATAAGTCACGTGGGTTTCATCCGACGAACGGGCGAATATTTGACGAGTCGGGGAATCACGGTACATTCGCTTTCTCGTCGACCTCGAGACTACAGAGTCTCGGTGCGGTTCGTCGACAGGATCCTCCGGATATTTCCGATAGTTGTTCCGGGGGAGGGAGTAGAGGGGGCGATTCCGGGGACGCTCTCGGAAACGTGATTCAATTATTCCGGGGCGATCGTGCCCGACGAATCTCTGCACCGTCACGTATCTTGTCCGTACACTCCGGACAGACGCGCGGATTGTCGACGTTCCGAGGGGTAAACACTCTCGCATAAGCGTCCGTCACGAACGCACCGCAGTTCTGGCATTTCGGCATTGATGATCCCTCGTCTCTCGGTCAGCGACACGTCGTAATAATTCTATCGACTATGAACATATGAAATTATGAGGGTCGGGAGGGAATAGCGCAATACCACGGCACCGCGGTGCGTATCGCAATCACTGCTCAGCGTCACCGTGTACGGCCGCGGTACGCACACCAGGCGGTGGCGATCGCTACGATCGACTCGAGTTCGGCGAAAAAGCGATGCGAACCTGTCCCTGGCTACGGTCGCGGATCCCACCCACAGACGGTACAGGTCGTCGCGGACGTATCGTGAAGGCCGCCGCAGTCCGGACACTGCTTCTTGTTGTAATCACGTTTCCAGCCTGTTCGCTCCGTAGAGTGGCCGTTGTCGGCGAGGAACTGATCGAAAACGTCGTCTCCGGCACCGTTGGGTGATGATGCCATGGTCATGCTACAACACACCATACACGCACATAAAGCATCGGGTAGTGACAGTCATTATCAGTCACACTCGAGAGCGACGACGCGTTCGGTCCCGCGGACTTTTCTCGTTCCCGTCCGAAGTAGAGGGCATGAGCGACCTTCGCTTCGATCCCACCCAGCTCGACCGCTACTCGAGACACGTCATCATGGACGAAGTCGGCCCCGAAGGCCAGCAGCGGCTGCTCGAGGGCTCGGTCCTGATCGTCGGAGCGGGTGGCCTCGGGTCGCCAGCGATTCAGTACCTCGCCGCGGCGGGCGTCGGCCGGCTCGGCATCGTCGACGACGACGTCGTCGAGCGGTCGAACCTCCAGCGTCAGATCGTTCACGGCGACGACGACGTGGGCCGACCGAAGGTCGACAGTGCGGCCGACTACGTCGCACAGCTCAACCCGGACGTCACCGTCGAGAAACACGAACAGCGGCTCACACCGGCGAACGTCGCGGACCTGGTTGCCCACTACGACGTCGTCCTCGACGCCAGCGACAACTTCGCGACCCGGTACCTCCTCAACGATCACTGCGTCCTGACGGGGACGCCGCTCTCTCACGGCGCGATTTACCGGTTCGAGGGGCAGATCACGACGTTCGACAACCGGAACCGCGAGGCAGCGTCGGAACCGACGCCGCCGTGTTACCGCTGTCTCTTCCCGGAAGCTCCCGAACCCGGCACGGTTCCCGACTGCACGACGACCGGCGTGCTCGGCGTCCTTCCAGGAACCGTCGGCTGCATTCAGGCGACCGAGGTCGTAAAACTCCTCCTCGAGACGGGCGAGACGCTCGAGGGACGGCTCATGCTGTACGACGCGATGGGCATGACCTTCGAGACCGTCGAAATCAGGCACAATCCGGACTGTCCAGTCTGTGGCGAAGAGCCAGCTATCGAGTCAGTTCGTGACGCGAGCTACGAAGAAACCTGCTCGCTACCGGCCGAGTAACCGCCACCGACGCGGCGCCTACACTTCCATCAGGTACTCTGGACAGGCGACCCAGTCGCAATCGTCACACGCGAAGCCGCGCTGTTCGAGATCGAGCGAACTGGAACCGCACTTCGGGCAGGCGCTGACTGTTGCCATACTACTCAATTAGTTATACTCGTACATAAAACCCAGTCACACCGGTCACCGTTGCTGACAGCGCCGTTCCAGAACTCGATTTCGAGTAAACAGCACCCTGGAATCAGCAGGCTACTCGAGCGTCGCTCGAAAGCGCCGCCCGGCGTCGTCGTTGGCCTCGAGGGCTCGCCGAATCGTCGGCGAGAGCCACGCTCGACCGTCAGCGACGCTCGCCTGTTGCGTTCCCCCGCTGACGCCGTCGACGCCGTCGGCCAGAACCCCATTGAAATCGTCACTTCGCAGTCCGGCGGGCAGGAACCGCTCGTAGACCGGCAGCCGCTCGCGGAGCGGGACGCCGGCGTGCTCGGCGACGGCCTCGAGTTCGTCCAGCGCGGGCCAGGCGTAGTCCGGGTTGACGTGGTCGTCGGTCACCGGCGAGACGCCGCCGAGGTCGTCGATGCCGCAGTCGACCAGATCCCGGGCAGGTGCGAGGTTCGGCGGCACCTGGACCGACACCTCCTCGGGGAGCCCGACCCGCGCCATCGCCGTCACCCGTCGCATCGTCTCGAGGCCGGGCGACCCGTCCGTCCAGCGCTCGTTGTTCGCGACGGGCTGGACGATCACCTCCTGGACGTGATCGTAGCGCTCGTGCAGCTCACGAATCGCGAGCAGGCTCTCAGCGCGGTCGCGCCAGGACTCACCGATACCCACCAGGATCCCGGTCGTGAACGCCACGTCGAGTTCGCCCGCGTTCCGAATCGTCCGCAGGCGCTGACCGGGCAGCTTTCGTCGCGGCCCTGCGTGGGCGTCCACGTCGGCCGTCGTCTCGAGCATCACGCCCATGCTGGCGTTGACGTCCGCTACCTCGGCCATCTGCTCGAGCGTCTGATCGCCGGGATTCGAGTGTGGGAGCAGTCCCTCCTCGAGGGCGACCTCGCAGGCCGCACGCAGGTACTCGTGGATCGAGTGGTAGCCCCAGTCGGCGAGCTGGTCGTGAATCTGCGTGTACCGGTCGTCGGGGTCGTCGCCGAACGTGAACAGCGCCTCGGTACAGCCGGCGTCGGCCCCTCGTCGGCAGATGTCTCGGACTTCCTCGAGCGAGAGGAGCGAGGCCTGACCCGGCGGATCGAAGTACGTGCAGTAGGTGCAGGTGTACCGGCAAGCCGTCGTGAGCGGGATGAACACGTTCCGGCAAAACGAGAGTTCGGGGGCGGGTTCGACGTCGCTCGGCGTCACCTCGAGCAGGCGCTCGACGTCCGATTCGGCTATCGACACCTCGACGTCGTACTCTGCAGTCCCCGGAATCGTCGTCATCGGCTCTCGTCTGGACGGAGTCCTCCCGGGCCTAAAACGCTTCACTTTACCGTCGACGGGGTGACGCCAGCCGATGCGAATACACACTGTCGTCTACCGGACCAGCCGAACCCGCCCCTCGGTCGTCTCGAGGTCGAAGCCGAACGCCTCGAGCGCCGCTCGCGTGTGGTCGCCGCCGTGGAGCCACCCCTCGACCAGGTCCGCTGGCTCGTCGACGTCGGTCGCCAGCCGGAAGGAGTCGACCGTCTCGAGGCTGGCTTCGATCTCGCGGGCCTGCCGCCGATGGTCGAGAATGGACGCGCCGTGGTAGTCCGTTCGGAACGCGGGGTGACGAACGACGAGCGCGTTGGTGCCGCCGCCGCGTCCCGGTGCGACGACCACCTCGCCGGGCGTCTCGAACAGCGTCTCGAGCGCCGCGGGCGTCGCGAGCGCGAGATCCGCCATGACGATTGCGACCGTGTCGTCAACGGACTCGAGGACGGCGTTGACCGCCGGTGTGAGCGCCCGGTCGTCGACGATCACGTTCACGTCGGGATCCTCGAGCGCGTTCAGCGTCGATGCCGAGAGCGGCTCCGTCGCGAGAATCGTCGGCTCTCGACCCACCGCCCGGAGCGCCGAGCAGACGTCAGCGAGCATCGCTCGGGCGAGTCGCCGTCGCTCTTCGCGCTCGAGGACGGGCGCGAGGCGGGATTTGGGGGATTCCTCGGCGAACGGGACGACGACCTGCATTCGTCGACTCTTTCGAACCGGGGAGTAAAAGCGCCTCGGAGTCGGCGTCGAGCAGACTGAAACCGTCGACCCACGAAACGAAAACGTAGCCGGTCAGCTCAGAACAGCGGCTCGAGTTCGTCCTCGTCGTCCTCGACGAGGGTCTCGAGATTCTCCTTGCTCTGGGACTCGATGTCCTCCATGTTGTCCTGGGCCTCGATGGCCACCTGCTGGAGGCGCTTGATTCGCGGGACGTTCGTCACGCCCGAGAGCAAGATCGCCGCCGACACTTCGGGGACGTTCTGGGGGTAGTCCCCGCCGCGGACCTCCATGCTGCCGGTTTCCTCCTCGAGCCACTTCCGCCCGCGCTCGATTCCTTTCCGGTTCAGGTACTCGCTGGGGCCGGAGAGAACGAGCAGGGCGCGTTCGGCGCCTTCGATCTCGCAGGGCAGAGTCAAGCGCCCGAGGGCGGCCTTGCGGACGAGGCTCGTGATGCGGTTGGTCGTGTTGGCCGCGTCGAGGCCGTCGTCGGCGCCGGCGCCACCGCCGGTAAATCGGGAGAGGAGCCCACCACTGGTGTTGAGTTCGACGTCCTCGGAGGCGTAGCCGACCGTGGAGACGCCGCCACCCGAGAGGGTGTTGATGATCTCCGAGGAGTCGACGACGCTCTCGGCGACTTCTTGGCCCTCGCCGACCTCGCCGGCACCGAAGAGGATGCCGAAGCGACGGACGATCTCCTCGTTGATCTGGTCGTAGCCGCCCTCGACGGACTCGCCGGTCTGTCGCCAGGAGTCGTTGTCGAAGACGAGCAGGTTGTCGACCTCGCGGACGAACGTCTGGAACGACCGGGCGGCGTTCAGCGTGTAGATGCCACCCTCGTCCGTCCCGGGCAGGATGCCCAGACCGTAGACGGGGATCGTGTAGATGCGTTTGAGGTGCTTCGCGAGGACGGGCGCGCCGCCCGAACCCGTGCCGCCGCCCATGCCCGAGACGACGAGGAACGCGTCGACCTCGTGAGTCGGGATGGCGTCGACGGCGTTTTGCACCTCGTCGATGTCTTCCTCGGCGATTTCCGCGCCGAGTTCGTTGTCTGCGCCCACGCCGTGGCCCTTCACCCGGGCCTGGCCGATGAGCACGCGATTCTCCTGGGGTATATTCTCGAGTCCGATGAGGTCCGCTTTCGCGGAGTTTACAGCGATCGCCGCACGGACGATTCCGCTGTTGGTCCGGTCGTCGAAATCGAGAAATCGATCGACGACCTTCCCACCGGCCTGTCCGAATCCAATCATCGCCAGCTTCATTGTTAGTAGGGGGCTCCGTTGACTCGAAAACAGAGCGATGAGGGATATAAACTTTGTGTTAGTCTGAAAGTCTCACACCCCTGAAAGTCGCCAAAAATTGGCAGACGGCATCGATGTGGGCACGTCGAGAACGTCGCTGTGAAACCCCTACACTGGTCGATTATTTGAACTGAGGGGAGGTCGCTCCACACGCCGAAACCACCTCACGTCGCCGCCGTATGCCGTTCCCAACGCGTAACAATCAGGCGTCTATTTTACCGCTTCGGCTGGTCGAGTACTCCCTATGACCAGTACGGATCCACGGTTCGACGCGATATCCGGCGACGCCGAGAGCTCCAACGCCGCGACGTATCGTCTCATCGAAGACTCGCCGCGGACCTCGGCCTCGAGCCGACGGATCTCGAGCACCACTGCGGGGCCGGGTTTCGTCGTCGAGCTCACCGGCGACGTGATGACGAAGACGGGGCTCCCGGCCGAACCGGCGGCGAAAGCACTCGACTTCGGGCCCGACGGAACGATTACCGGGCTGTGACCACGCTGATGGTCGGTGCCCGTCAGGCGGCTTCCGATCGGTGACTCGAGGGTGGTGACTCCGACGACTCCGGCCCCGACCCAGAGAGCCCGAGGTACTCCTCGAGCGTGCGAAGGTCATCCTCGGTGCGGCCGAACGCCGTCACGTCGTTGTCCGCGACGGTGTTGTCGACGTTCAGTGACCGAACCTGGTCCGGGCCGAACGGAACGAACGGGACCGGTCCAACGGCGGCGGCGCCGAGTTTGGCCAGCACCATCGGGATCGGGAGCACGGTGACCGACCGCCCGTCAGCCTCGTAGGCCAGCTCCGCCACCCGTTCCATCGTCAGGACGTCTGGACCACCGATCTCGTAATACTGACCGATGTGGCGGTCGTCCTCGAGAGCGTCGGCCATCATGGGAGCCAGATCGCCGACCCAGATTGGCTGGAACGGTGTTTCTCCGCCGCCCGGCAACCCCGTGAGGTACGGAGTCGTCAGCTTCTTCGTGAATCTGACGAACTCGTCACCTTCCCCAAAGACCACCGAAGGACGAAAGATCGTCCACTCGAGTGCCGACGCCGTCACCACGTCCTCCGCGAGGCCTTTCGTCCGGAGGTACTCGGTCGGGGCGTCGGGGTCGGCGTCGAGGGCGCTCATCTGGACGAACCGCTCGACGCCACCCTCTTCAGCCGCGCGCACGAGATTCTCCGTCCCGCCGAGGTGGACCTCCTCGTGGCTGGTCCCGCTCGGCGGTTCGAACAGCGGCGACAGCGCGACGAGGTTGACGACGGCGTCCTGAGCGGCAACCGTCTCGACGATCGAGTCGTACGCGCTCACGTCGCCCACCGCGGTTTCGACGCCCTCCGGGACCGAGTCGGGGTTCGGCTCTCGAGCGAGGGCCGTCACGTCGTGGCCGCGATCTCGCAACTCGCGACACAGGTTCGTGCCGATGAAGCCGGTTCCGCCAGCGACCAGTACGTTCATGGGTCGAGAAAGGATGTCGGACGGCTTATAAGTACGGCCTTACAGCGTACGTCAGCGTGCAGCGCGGTCTCGAGTGACGGCCCGCCGCCGACACATCGACCCGCCGCCGACACATAATTGTACCCCACGGCAGGATATCCGTGTATGTTGGTCACGCTCGAGGGACTGGACGGCACCGGCAAGACGACGGTCTGGGAGGCGCTCCACGACGTCTATCCCGACGCGACGTTCACCCGAGAACCGACGTCGGGCGAGACCGGATCGTGGTACGGCAAGGCCGTCTACCGCTCGATCGAGGACGACGATGCCGACTCCCTCGCCGAACTCTTCCTGTACACCGCCGATCACGCCGATCACCTCTCGCGCGTGATCGAACCTGCCCTCAAGCGCGGCGACCTCGTGATCTCCGACCGGTACTCTGACTCGCGCTACGCCTACCAGGGCGCGACCCTCGAGGGGCGGATCACCCGTCCGATGGAGTACATCGTGGGCATCCACCGGGCGTTCACGACCGATCCTGACCTGACGATCTACCTGGATCTCGACCCCGAGACGGCCGCCGCTCGAGCGGGCGCGACGAACAAGTTCGAACACGCCGCCTACCTCTCGCAGGTACGGGCGAACTACGAACGCCTGCTCGAGAACGAACCGGATCGATTCGTCCGGGTCGACGCCAGCCAGCCCCCGGAGGACGTCCTCGAGGCCGTCGAATCGGTGCTGGCGGATCGCCTCGAAGCGGACACGGATGCGGACCCGGGCGCAAACGCGCGCTGATCGCGCCGCAGGTTCGACGATTCGACGGGGACGTCACTTCGCGGTGTCTGGGAGCTCGACTTCCTCCGGGTGTGGCATCCAGAACACGTCGATCGTGTACCCCAGCACGATTGGCAGGGCGATGGCGACGACGAACGCCGTCACTGCCGAGCCGAGATTCGGCCCCAGTCCCAGCGGGCCGGAGAGAACCAGCAGCGAGACGAACAGCACGACGGGGATCACGAGCGCGACGTAGACGAGCGTCCCCCAGTCGGTCTCGAGTCGAATCCTGAAAAACCGGGTCGAGACGGCGGCAAACAGCGTGTGAACGCCGACGATGACGAGGAGCCCGATCGCGTCGAGGGGCGACACCATACCTCGAGTATCGGCCGGGGGCTCTTTTCCCTGTCGACCTGAACCTGAACCTGGACCCGGACCCGGACTCGCGGCGAGCGCGTCGGAAGTCGGAACCAGAACCACTTTCACCACCGCGAGAGACCCACCCGCCATGCACCGAATCATCGGGGAGTACGACCTCGAGGAGACGCCGTTTGGCGAGACGGAGGCGCTCGCGTGTTACCGGGACCTGGTCCGGACGCGGCGCTTCGACGAGCGAGCGCTGGCCCTCCAGCGCCGGGGCTGGATGAGCGGCTACCCGCCCTACAAGGGACAAGAGGCCTCGCAGGTAGGGGCCGCACACGCCCTGGACGAGGACGACTGGGTCGTCCCCACCTACCGCTCGAACGCCCTCCAGATCGCCCACGGCGTCCCGATGAGCGACATTTTCCTCTTTCGACGGGGCCACCCCGAGTACGCCTCGAACCACGACCTCAACGTGTTCCCGCAGTCGGTCCCCATCGCAACACAGATCCCCCACGCGGCAGGACTGGGAATGGCCGCGAACTACCGCGCGTCCGACGAGGCCATCCTCTGTTACTTCGGCGACGGCGCCACGAGCGAGGGCGACTTCCACGAGGGGCTCAACTTCGCGGGCGTCTTCGACGCGCCCACCGTCTTCTTCTGTGAGAACAACGACTGGGCGATTTCGCTCCCCCGGGAGAAACAGACCGCGAGCGCCACCATCGCCCAGAAGGCCGAGGCCTACGGATTCGCCGGCGTCCAGGTCGACGGGAACGACCCGCTGGCCGTTCTGGGCGTCACGAAGCGCGCCCTCGAGCGCGCCCACGACGGCGAACCGATGCTCGTCGAGAGCCTGACCTACCGCCAGGGCGCCCACACGACCAGCGACGACCCCTCGCGCTACCGCGACGACCGCGAGGACCTCCCCGAGTGGCGCACCGCGGACCCGCTCGAGCGATACGAGACGTATCTCCGCGAGCAAGGTGTCCTCGACGACGATCTCGTCGAGTCGGTCCGCGAGGACGTCGAGGCCGAAGTCGAGGCGGCCGTCGAGACGGCCGAGGATGCGCCGGCCCTCGACCCGTCGGACGTGTTCGACCCCGTCTACGACGAGCCGACCCCTCGGCTCGAGGAGCAACGCGCCTGGCTCGAGGGCTTTCTCACCGACCACGACGTGCAGGAACTCGAGCACTGACGCTCGAGCGACGTCGAGTCTCCGCGCCCCCAGGAGCAGTCACCGCGACGATTTCTCGCTTTCCCAGTGTTCCTTCCCGAACTGCGAGAGCGACTCCCAGCCGATCCGGTCGCCGAATGAGCGGATGGCCTCCCCGAGACGATCGGTCGATTCGACCTTCATCTCCGCGTCGCTTCCAGCTCTGGGGGTGACCCGGCCGTCGTCGGTCACGTCTCCCTGAAACAGCGTCCCCGATTCCCGGCTGTAGAGCACGGGCGTGCCGGGATTCGAGATGCCGACGAATCGGGCATCTTCCGGCGGTTCTCCTGAACGATCTTCGGGCCAGTGAATCTCGGGGTTGTCGTCGAGTGGTTGGTCCTCGAGGTACTCCGGTTCCGGGCGTTCGTCCGACATACGGGGCGATACGACGCGCCGTTCGAAAAAGCCGGGACTTGCATCGACCGGCCGCGGACTCGATCGATACGGAATGGGCTGGACGGGGACGGCCTGGACGATACGGTCGAGTCGCGAACGTGCGATCGTCGTGGCCGCTTCTCAAGAGGGTCACTCGGCAGATACGGGCATCAGTGCTGGTGGTCGGGGTCGTGCTGCTGGTCGTCGCCGTGATCGTGATGGTGGTCGGCGTCGTGCTGGTGATCGTCACCGTGATGATGGCCGGAATGGCCGTCGTGATCGTGATTGTCACCCCGGGTGAACTGCCCGGTAAACGCGCGCTGGACGACTTCGGGGAGCGCCGGGTGAACGTGGACCGCACTCCGAACGTCCTGGACCGTCCCCGTGCCGGACTTCATAGCGACGACGACCTCCTGGATCAGCGTCGAGGCGTCCGACCCCACGATGTGACACCCCAGGATCGTTCCCTCGAGGTCGATGACCACCTTCACGAACCCCTCGGCTTTCATCGCCGCGCCGCGGGCGGTGTCCTCGTAGCGGTACGTGTTCGTCGCGTACTCCCGGCCGTCGTCTCGGAGGTCGGCCTCGCGAGCGCCGACACCGGCGACTTCGGGCGAGGTGAAGACGGCGAACGGCATCGCGTCGTAATCGACCGGCTGTGGGTGGTCCCCGAAGAGGTTGCGGGCGACCGCCTGGGCTTCGTGGTTCGCACTGTGTTTCAGCAGGTACTCGCCGACGATGTCGCCCAGCGCCCACACGCCCTCGGCGTCCGTCCGCAGGTACTCGTCGGTCTCGACGAAGCCTCGAGCGTCCGTCTCGACGCCCGTCGCCTCGAGGTTCAGGGCGTCCGTGTTCGGGCAGCGACCGGCGGCGACCAACAGGGCATCGCCGGTGGCGGTCACCGGCTGCGCGTCCTCGAGGAGTCCGTCGCCGTACTCGTAGGGCTTCGCCTCGGCGGTGACCTGGCCGTCGGAAGCCGAGACGGCGGTCGCCTCGTGGCCGGTGTAGACGGTGAACCGGTCGGCGAATCGGTCGGTGAACGCCTCGGCGACCTCGTCGTCGGCCTCGGGGAGGAGCATCGGCCGCCTCCCGACGATCGTCACGTCGCTGCCGAACGTGCCGAAGAAGTGCCCCAGTTCGGCTGCGATGTATCCACCTCCTACGATCACCAGGTGTTCCGGTGGGCTCTCGAGGCGGAGTGCCTCGGTACTGGTCAGGTACTCGACGTCCTGAATGCCATCGATCGGCGGGATCGTCGGGCGAGTCCCGGCCGCGATGAGGATCGTGTCGGCCCGGAGCTGTACGCCGTCGTCGTCGCCGCCGGAGACCTCGAGCGTTCGGTCGTCGACGAACCGTCCCTCGGCCTCGAACAGCGCGTGATCGGACGAAGAGCGCAGGCCGCGGCGGATCGATTCGGCGTCCGCTTTCACGTCTTGGTTGACCTCACGAACGATACCAGCGAAGTCGACGTCGTCGACGCTCGCATCGATCCCGAACTCGCCGGCGGACTCGATCGTCTCGAGGACGTCGGCGTGATAGAGCAGCATCTTCGAGGGGATGCAGCCACGATTGAGACACGTCCCGCCGAGACGCCCCTTTTCGACCACGGCGACGGACTGTCCCTGGTTGACGGCCGCGTTCGCCACGTCGAGGCCCGAACCCGATCCGACGACGAGAAAGTCGAACTCCTGCATACGGGTTTCACGCGAAGATGTAGTATAAAACACCGAGGTCGAACCGATCGCCTGGCGACATCGTGATAGCAGATCAGTCCATCGCGATGTACGTCTGGGTGTCCTCGACACCCTGAATGCCCTGGATCCGCGTCGCGGAGATTTCCTTCACTGCAGCGGGCGTCTCGACGCGCGCCTTCGCGATGATGTCGACGTCGCCCGCGACGATGTGCGCCGATTCGACGCCCTCGATCGCTTCGACGGTGTCCCTGAGTCGATCCGCCTCGCCCGTATTCGCCTTGATCATGATGAACGCAGTGACCATACTAGTTGCCTCCGTCGTGTTCGCCGTCGTTCGCTGCATCCGGGATCTGGTCGACGATTCCGCCGTCGGCCGACACCGCCCGATCCGGTGACTCGCCCACGAGAATCTGCCTGACGTCGCTCAACACGTCGAAATCCGCCAGGACGACCAGTCGGTCACCGGTCTCGAGCGACTCGTCCTCGGTCGGAATCGCGAGCTGGTGACCCGCCTTGCCGAACGCGAGCAGGGTCGCGTTGGCCGGCAGCTGGAGTTCGCTGATCGTGTACCCTCGAACCGGGGCCTCGTCGGTGATCGTCAACTCGACGACCTGGAGGTGCTGGGCGATGTCCGCGATAGCACGAATCGTCCCGCCCAGCAGGGCGTTCTTCGCGCCCATCGCGCCCAGTCGCTCGGGATAGATCACGTCGTCGACCTCGTCGGCGTACTTGCGGTAGATCTCCTCGCGGTAGTCCTCGTCGATGCGCATGATCGTCCGACAGCCGTGGTGTTTGGCGATCATGCACGCCGCGAAGTTGACGTTCAGGTCGCCCGTCAGTGCGCCGAGGGCGTCGGCCCGATGGACGCCCGCTTCCTCAAGGTTCTCCTCGCGGGAACCGTCGCCCTGGACGACCTCGAAGTCCTGGCCGCGCGCCCGGCGGACCTTCGCCTCGTCGTACTCGACCAGCGTTACCTCGTGGCCCTCCTCACGTAAGACGCGCGCAGTGCGGAGGCCGACCCGACCGGCGCCGATGATGACGAACCGCATGGAGTGGGCTACGCCGGCAGCCGTGAATAATGTTACCCCGGTTCACAGCTTCGTTCGAGGGAGCAAGTAGACGAGATCATTCGTCGTTCTAACGAGGCCCGTGAGCCGTTAATCCGACGAAATCTTGGCTACCGTGTCGTCACTTCGAAGCGGAGAACTCAACGCGAGCAATGCCCCCGAGCCAGCTATGAGGACGAGACCGGCCAGAGAGAGGGCCAGAATCGGGCCCGTCACGTCCGAGATGACGCCGCTTCCGAGCTGGAACGGGATCACGGTGACCGAACTGACCATCGCCATCGCGCTCAACACGGAGGCACGGCCGGTCGTTCCGACGTGGATATTGACGTGCTGGATCGCGAGCGAGCGCGATGTTTCGACGACGCTACGCGCGCCCAGGAGGACCGGGATGGCGAGTACTGGTGCGAACCAGAGTGCCACTAACCCCGTACCGACGAGAAACGGGACCGTGGCGAACCAGCCTTTGACGCCGACAGTCTCGTAAATTCGACCGGTGTGATAGCTCAGCCCGGCGGATACGAGGCTCACAATCGCGTAGAACCAGCCGAGAAGCGGCTCGACGGTCGACTGCGAGGCGCCTAACTCGAGGACGGCCGTTTCGAAGACGGGCTGGAGGAATATTGAAGTGACGTATAGGACCGCTGCAAAGAGGACAAAGTAGTACAGGACGAACGCTCTAATCCGGCGGATGCCGATGGTCTTTTTAATCAGGTTCACCGATTCCCGAAACCGTAATCGATCGGGAGTAGCGCGCCGGTAGCTCTTCGGTTCGGGCATCGTAAACACGACGACGATGCCGATAGCCATCACCCCCGCGGCGAGAAAGAACGGATACGCGAGGTTTATTCCGCCGATGTAGCCACCGATGACTGACGCACCGGCGCCGATAGCGAGCGCGAGCGCTTCGCCCCGTCCACGAACGTGAGGAAAGTGATCGCTTCGGTTCAGGTCAGTTAGACTGTCGTACAGCCACGCGTCCTCGCTCCCGGACCGGAAGTTATAGCCCATCGACCAGGTGACGAACAGTACCAGTAACTCAAGAAACGAGTCCGCGAAACCGATCGCAACGAGAGTCGCTGTGATGAGTACCGACCCGATCAGTAACGACGGTCGGCGACCGAACCGGTCGCTCACGTAACCGGTCGGCACCTCGCCCAACAGGGTGGTCAGGTTGTACGCCGCCTCGAGAATCACGACTTGCGTAAACGAGAGCCCTTGAGAGAGAAAGTAGAGGTACATGATGGGTCTATAGAACTCGACAGCTTTCGTCGATTTGTAGAAGTAGTACTTTAGGATCGTAGGTGAAATCGACAAACTGCCTTTGAAAGCCATCGTACTAAACCGAGGTCAGCTATCGAGCATGAATCTTGTTATGACAGCGATCGCGATTCCGTAATACCTCGTTGCTACCGCTTTCGGTACAGAAAGTGGGCCGCTCTTTCCGCGCGGTATCTCTTAGCTTTCGGACTGTGGGCTAAGCCGGTCGTGACGTTTCGTAAAGTGATTTTCACACGACGTACAACAGAATTGTTTGAGTTTGCCGCCGACGCGGTTTACGACACCCTCGCTGGTTACGGTATTCCCGCATTCGGCACATGAGAGCGCGAATTCCGTCCCGCTCAACGTAAACGATCGATCGGTTTCCGTGAGGAGCGCGACCTCATATTCGGTGATCATCGTCTGATCGAACTGCGCGAGGATCCACTCTCGAGGATTCGTCTCCGGGGCGTTCGCGTAAAAGACGAGATCTGAACCTATCGTCGCATAGATGTGTTCGACTTCAGGAATCGTCGTTAACTGCTGTTTGACGATGTCGAAACACTCGGGCCGAGTGGAAACGGTGACGAGAATCGGGAGGCTCCGTCGAAGCTGCGAGCGGTCGATGTCGATGGTAAACTGGCGAATGATCCCCTGTTCTTCGAGTTTGCTGACGCGATCCGAGACGGCGGGAGCCGAGAGGTCCACGGCGCTCGCAACCTCGTTGAAAGGCCGTCGTCCGTCCTCCGCTAGAAGACGGAGAATCTCGAGGTCCGTCTCGTCGAAATTTTTCATAGTGGGGGATTTTCGAACCAACCATTATATAATTTACCTTGGCCGCTTCTATTCCTATGGATGTAAAGTGCCGGCGCCACGTGAGGTGACGCCGAGGTTCGACGACTTAACGCTGCAAGTGGCCGGTTCGGGAGGCAAGCGAAGAACTGAAACGTGCTCTTCCGTCCAATGGTCCGTTATCGACTTCGTTTCCCTAATTAATGTCTTCTAAACTTATTGGAACAATGCGATTGGAATGATTCACTCCAGTAAGTAAGTCATACCAGTGAGCACCATATTGTTTCAGGCGTTTTTTAGAGATTAATATTATATAGTAAATTATTAGACGGCCGAAATCACGACCGTATATAAATAACCCGCCCTACGGACATACAAGACTTATGGATGGGGGCGCCAGATTCATGGTATCGATCGCGAGAGTGTTAGAATATGACACGCAACACGCAATTGAACGATAGACGGACAGTACTGAAGACTCTGGGTGGCGCTGGTATCGTCTCCTTAGCAGGATGTCTTGGCGGCGGTTCGGACGACGACAACGGAAACGGGAACGGCAACGGTGACCCGGACGATCAGGACCGGAGTGAACAACTTCCAAGCGCGACGATAGCGCTGAACGACGACCCGACGAGAGACGACTGGAACCTCTACGGTGGCGTAACACCGTACTGGACAAACATCCTCGAACCACTCGTCTGGGTCTCGACGGATATGGAACTGGAACCGTGGCTCGCGACCGACTGGGAACAGGTCGAAGACACGGTCTGGGAGTTCTCGCTCCGCGAGGGCGTCACGTTCCACAACGGCGAGGAGATGACCGCCGACGATGTCGTCTTCTCGTTCGAGGGCATCCTCGAGGAGTGGGCATGGGCCCCTGGGTGGATCCACGTCGAGTCGGGTGACATCGTGGCGCTCGACGATTACACGGTCGAGTTCACGACGACGGATCCATTCCCGACGTTCCCAGGGACGATCGCACACAATATGGTCGCAATCCAGCACCCCGACCGGGACCACGAGTCCGGCACTGTCATCGGCACCGGACCGTTCCAGGTCGACGAGATCGAAAAACAGCAGGAAGTCAGGACGACGGCCTTCGAAGACTACTGGAACGACGAACCAGTCCTCGAAGAACTCACGTTCCGCGTGATCGAGGATCCCAACACGCGAACGCTCGCGCTCGAGAATCGCGAAATCGACCTCGCGCTCGCGCCGCCTCGCACGCGAGTCTCGTCGATTGAGGACGACGACTCGCTCTATCTCGAGCGCCAGAACCGCCCCGGCGCCGGGTACGTCGGCATCAACCTCTACAAGTCGCCGACCGACGACGCGGACCTCCGTCGCGCACTGAATCACGCCGTCTCCCAGGAGACCATCGTCGAGACGATCCTCGAGGGCGTCGGCGAACCCGCACGCGGCCCGATCTCGCCGGTCATCTACTGGTCGGCCCACGACGACATTGACGGCTACGAGAAAGACGACGACCGCGCCTCCGACCTCGTCTCGGATTCGAGTTACGACGGCCAGGAGCTCTCGATCCTCGTGGCGAACGACATGGTTGACGGTCGAGAGATGGCCCAGGTCGTCCAGGGAGCGATCGACGGAATCGGCGTCAACTCCGAGATTCAGGCCCTCGAACGGGCCGCGTATTCGGAGGCCGTCCGTAACGGCGAAGCCCACCTCATCCTCAAGGAGAGCGGCTCGAACAGCGGTGACGCTGATTACATCATCTACGAGGGATTCCACTCGGAGGGCGACGTCAACCAGCGCCTCTATGGGGAGGACGGGACGGGGCTGCACAACCTCGGTGGCGAAGTCGACGAACTGATCGAACAGGGATTCCAGACGGGCGACGAGGAGGAGAAAGCGTCGGCCTACAAGGAGGCCCAGCAGCACATCGCCGACCAGGCCGTGACGATTCCGCTCTATTACAGCGAGTACATCGCGGCGGCCCACGCGAACATCGACGGTGCCGAACTGGGTGCTATTCCTCAGTTCTCACGCTGGACAAACCTCGAGCACTGGGAGTAGCCCACGAGTCTCTTCCAGAATAGATAAACGATGTGGAAATTCGTTCTCAGACGGTCTGTAACGTCTCTGTTCGTCCTCTTCGGGGTGTCAGTCCTGACCTTCCTCATGGTGTTTTTCACGCCGGGGGACCCCGCGGAGACGATTCTCCGTCAGCAGATGGGCGGACGGACGCCACCGGATGCAGCGATCGAACAGTTTCGAATAGAACAAGGGCTGAACGATCCGATACTCGTTCAGTACGGAGACTGGGTCGCGAACATCCTGCAGGGGGACCTCGGCCAGTCCTACCACAACGACGCCTCGGTCGTCCAGTTGATTTTCGAAAACCTCTGGCCGACGTTCGAGCTGGCTCTCGCCGGACTGTTCGTCGCCCTCGTTATCGCCGTCCCGACGGGCGTCATCAGCGCCGTTCACAAGGGCGGTCGACTCGACTACGGGAGCCAACTTGCCGCGCTCCTCGGACTATCAATGCCGAACTTCTGGCTGGGTTACCTGCTCATGCTCGTCTTCGCGATTCAGTTGGGCGTGTTACCAACGTCCGGGTACGGCACGGCCGATCAACTCGTCTTGCCGGCGATCACGCTCGGTACTGGCATGGCGGCGATTGTCACCCGCCTGCTCCGGTCGTCCATGCTCGAGGTGCTCGACGAGGAGTACATCCGCACGGCGCGATCGAAGGGGTTGCGTGAGCGTATCGTGGTCTACAAACACGCCCTGCGCAACGCGCTCATCCCCGTGATCACGATCGTCGGGCTTCAGTTCGGGTATCTCCTCAATGGAGCCGTCATCATCGAGATGGTCTTTCAGCGACCAGGTCTCGGCCGACTGCTGATTGACTCGATCTTCGCCCGCGACTACCCGATCGTCCAGGGGCTCGTCCTCGTGATCGCGGTGTTCTTCGTCGTCACGAACTTCCTGGTCGACGTCACCTACCGGTACGTCGACCCCCGAATCTCGTTCGAAGGTGCATCCAAATGACTGACGCAAACCTCGACGAACGCGCGTCGTTCGAAGGACAAACTCGCCGTGAGCGGATACGATCGCTGTACAACTCACGAAAGGCACGACAGTTTCGGGCGAATACGTTGAACGTCGTCGGGCTGATGATCGTTCTGACCATCCTCTTCAGCGCCCTGCTCGCCCCGTTTCTAACGCCGTACGAGCCGGCCAAACAGGACCTCGAGAACCGCCTCGAGTCCCCGTCGGTCGACCACCCGCTGGGGACCGACCAGCTCGGCCGTGACATCCTGACGCGATTGCTTTACGGTGCTCGCATCTCACTGCGAATTGGCGTCGCCGTCGTCGGTATCTCGCTGGCTATCGGTACGGCGGTGGGAGTGACGGCGGGGTACGCCGGCGGCTACGTGGACGAAGCGCTGATGCGGTTCGTCGACGTCCTGCTGGCGTTTCCGGGGCTATTGCTCGCGCTCGTCATCGCCGGCATCCTCGGGCCCAGTCTGACGAACATCATGATCGCGCTCGCCGTCGTCGGCTGGACCAGATACGCTCGCGTGATACGCGGCAGCGTACTCTCGGTCAAAGAACAAGAGTTCGTCAAGGCCAGCCAGTTGATGGGCGTCGGTCGTCTCACGATCGTCGGTCGCCACATCGTGCCGAACGTCATCGGCCCGGTGGTCGTCCTCGCGACGATCGACATGGCCGGCGTAATCCTCGGGACCGCCGGATTGTCGTTCCTGGGTCTCGGTGCTCAGCCGCCGACGCCCGAGTGGGGGACGATGATATCCGAAGGTCGAAACTACCTGCAGGACGCCTGGTGGGTCGTGAACTTCCCCGGCCTGGCGATCATGCTCGCGGTTCTCGGATTCAACTTGCTCGGTGACGGGCTTCGCGACGTCCTCGACCCCCGGGAGACGGACGCGGTACAGAACGAGGGATTCTAAGCATGACAGAACCACTGCTCTCGGTCGAAAATTTACACACCTGCTTCGATACGTACGAAGGAACCGTTCACGCCGTCAACGGCGTGAGTTTCGACGTCGACAAGGGAGAGATCCTCGGCATCGTCGGCGAGAGCGGAAGCGGGAAATCCGTCACCGCGCTCTCGACGATGCGACTCGAGGACCCCGGACGAATCGCCGCTGGGTCAATACGGTTCAGAGACACCGAATTGACGACGGCCGACGACCGCGAGATCCGCCGGATCCGCGGTGACGGTCTCTCGATGGTGTTTCAGGATCCGATGACGACGCTCAATCCGGTCTTTACGGTCGGCGAACAGATCGTCGAATCGCTAAAGATCCACGATGACCCGACATCGCAGACGCTTCGAGAATACCTTCGTGTGCCGCTCTTACACGACCGCTCGGACTGGCGAGAAAAGCGCGCGCGGGTCGTCGACCTGATGGAAGAGGTCGGCATTCCAAACCCGGCCGAGCGACTCGATGCCTACCCCCACGAGTTCTCCGGTGGGATGCGCCAACGAGCGATGCTCGCCATCGCGCTCGCGAGCGAACCTGATCTGCTGATCGCCGACGAACCGACGACGGCCCTCGACGTCACAATTCAGGCGCAGATCCTTCGCATCATCGCCAGGCTCAGAGATGAACGTGACATGTCCGTCGTAATGATCACCCACGACCTTGGCGTCGTCGCCGACATCTGTGACCGTGTTGTCGTGATGTACGGCGGCGAGGTCATGGAGAGTGGACCGGTCGAAGAGATCCTGCAGGAACCGAAACACCCCTACACGCAGGCGTTACTCGAATGTATGCCCCAGGAAACCGCGCGGAAGGAGCGATTGGAGACGATCAAGGGGCAGGTTCCGGATCAACTCGGCGACGTCACGGGGTGTCCGTTCGCGTCTCGGTGTGACTATGCTCGCGAGGCGTGTCGGTCGGGACCGATGCCGACGATCGACTGCGGTGAGGATCACCGGGCGAAGTGCTGTGAAATTCGTCGGGTGAACGACGATCCCACGCTGGCCTCGACCCTCGACGCGGAGGGAGAACAATGAGCACGCGAGTCGAATCGACGGACGACCGCGATCACGAGCGCGACGCGAGCAGGGTCGTCGAACTCGAGAACGTCACGAAGGAGTTCGCCCTTGACGACTCCCTACTCGATCGTCTGTTCGGTACGCGGACGACGATCACCGCCGTCTCCGGTGTCTCGCTGGACGTGTACGAGGGCGAGACGCTCGGAATCGTCGGCGAGAGCGGCAGCGGAAAGTCGACGCTCGCGAACCTCGTTACTGGGCTTCACTCGCCGACGGCAGGTGACATTCGGATCGACGGGCAACCCGTTGGGTCCGTAACGAAGCGCTCGAGCGAACTGCTGGCCGACGTGGGGGTCATCTTCCAGAACGCCAAATCGAGCGTCGATCCGCGGATGACCGTCAGGCAGGCGATCGCCGAACCGCTCAAGACGCAGGGATGGTCGCGGGCTGATCGGAGAGACCGCATCGCCGAATTGCTGGAACAGGTGAACCTCTCGGAGCGCTACGCTGATCGATACGCCCACGAACTTTCGGGTGGTCAAGCCCAGCGAGTCGCGATCGCCCGGGCGATCGCGACAGAACCACGGGTGCTCATCCTCGACGAACCGGTATCCGCCCTCGATGCCTCGGTGAAAGGGAGCATCATCAACCTCCTGTTGCGTCTCCAGCGCGAACTCGATCTCACCTACGTCCTCATCAGCCACGACCTGAGCGTCGTCAAGCATATCGCCGATCGCATCGCCGTCATGTACCTCGGCGAGTTGATGGAGGTCGGCGAAGCGGGTCCACTCTTCGAGTCGCCAGCCCATCCCTACACGGAGGCGTTACTCGCGTCGATTCCCGACCTCGATCCCACCACGTCGGTGCTCGACGCAACCATTCTCGAGGGTGACATCCCGAGTCCAGTGGATCCGCCGAGTGGGTGCGTCTTCCACACGCGATGTCCGATTGCCGAGGACCAGTGTCGAACGGATGTTCCCGACGCAGTCGACCTCGAGGGGACGGTTTCGAAGTGCCACTTCGCCGAGCGCGTCGCTCGAGCGAACGACCAGCAGGACTATGGGTCATGACTCGAGATAGCGACGAGAGAATGGACGGCGACTCCCCGGCAGGACCGACCGACGATACGGAAGAAGCGAGCGACACGGCACCGGTGAATGCGACGGACGCCGAAGCGACCGTTCGGTCGGCGATCAGCGACGAACTGGGCGTCCCCGAAACCCCGCCGGACCCGGAAACGAGCTCGCACGTTCTCCCCGACGAGAAACTCGCCTACCCCGACTTCGCGTTCGAATCGGGGTCGATGGACGAGGACGGCGGGTTCGACCTCGAGCAACCGCTCGACCGCGAGGAGATGCGCGCGTGGCTCGAGGACCTCTCGAGCGGCCTCGCCAGTCACGACGTGGGCGTCTCGACGCCGACCGACCGGGCCATCTTCGGCATCGGCGCCGGCGACGTCTCGATGCGGTTCGACCCCGACGAAAATCACACCGGCACGCTCGAGGTCACGTTTTCGGTGAAGGCGAAACTCATGACGTTCTCCGACGACCCCGACGAGCGCGAGGCGGGGGCTCGCGGCGGCGAGGGATTCATTCCCCTCGAGATGCTTACGAGCGAAAAGCGGCCAGAGCACTTTCGGTGTTACAACTGGATCGACGATCCAGTCGACCGGTAGAACGAGTGTCCGATCAATCGGTAGAACGAACGGGCGTTCGCTGGCGAGCCGCGTTTAGGCAGAGGCGCCGTAGCCGGCGTTCTCGATCGCCTCGACGATCGCGTCGACGTTGGCGTCACCCTCGACGGTGACGGCGTCCGATTCGTTGTCCGCCGACGCCTCGACGACGCCGTCGACGTCCTCGAGCGCTCGTTCGACCGTGTCCTCGCAGCCGCCACAGCTCATGCCAGTTACCGTGATGGTTCGTGCCATACACTCACTTTGGGCTCCAGGTTTTTGCCAGTTACTGCTTCGACCTCTCGCTACACTCACCGCGGGACTTTTGATACGAAAGTTTCGGCGAATTCTCGAGGCGTCGGCGTCGGTGGCCGGGCAAACACTTTAGTCGTGCCAAGGAGTACCACACGAAAGTAATGGTTCACGCGTTCATCATGGTGAAGACCGCTGCCGGCAAATCCGAAGGACTCCTGGCGGGCATCCGCGACCTCGAGAGCGTTTCGGACGCTCACATCGTCGCCGGCAATTACGACATCATCGCCGAGGTCGACGCCGACGAGGTGTACGGCGTCCTGAAGGCGGCTTCGGGCGATATCCAGAGTCTCGACGGGGTTTCGGATACGAAGACCTACATCGCGATGGACTGAATCGACGTTTGCGAGATTGTGTACTGCGCGACAGGTCCCGTCGCTCGAGTTCGTAGATGACTACATCTAAGGAGAACATAATACGCCTCGAAACAGAACGCGGACGCATCCGTGCGGCGCGACTCGAGGCGATCAACCCTCGTTAAAACGGGCTGTCGTACTCGTCGCCGTGGTCGCCAGCAGCGCCTTCGGCAGCCCGCTCTCCCGCGGTCTGGGCGTTCTCGACTAGCGTTGCCGCGGGCCCCTCGTACTCGTAGCCTGGAATGATCCCCTGCGCGTAGGTTCCCTCGACGTACTCGATCAGCGCTTTGGCGTCGTCGATCCCCTCTCTGGCATCCCAGGCGACGTACTCGAGGGTGACCGTCACGACTCCGTCGTCGCGATCGATCCGCGGCGCGTCGTGCGTGCCGGTTTCGGCGACCGTGAACACGTCCGCGAGTCGACGCTCGAACGTCTCGAACCAGCCGTCTTCGACCACCGGGGCGACGCGGTCGGCGGTCGCCGCGTCGAGCGTCGGCAATCGGACGGTAACGGTAATCGAGCCGTCTCGCGGCCCCTCGGCGGCAGTTGCGCTCACGCGCGCCTCGAAGACCGTGGTCTCGAGCGCGTACGTCGCGTCGTCGACCGGCGAGAACGCCTCGTGCGCCTCGAGTGCGTCGGCGACGGCCGTCGGTAGCTTCGTCATACGTGGGCGAACGGTGGGTGCGAAAATGGGTGTTACGCCAGCGGTAGGCCTCGGCTTGCGATGTCAGGGTCCAATAGAACCGTCCCATCACTTCGGCTACCATTTCACAGGCGTTCGACCGGTTCCCGTCCGTTTCGCCGCGAACAACGGTGGGATACAGCGTTAATGTCGTGCATAACTACACGTGGGTCGCCCGTTCGTCGGAAGCATGGCACTCGATAAGTACGCTGCGGAGAAGCGACGGTTCGCTCGGCTGCTCGGCACCGACGGGGAACTCGGCTCGGGATTACCGATCGGCTCCCCCGACAGACCGAGCGAGTCAGGCGACGACGACGAGCGGTCGGAAGCGTGTTGACGGCGCTTACTCGCGATTGCGCTCGCCCAGGAACGACTCGAGCCCGGTTGCGACTTCTTCGAAGTCCTTGACTGTCAGCCCGTCGGTCGTCGCGAAGACGCCCTCCCGATCGGTCGTCACGCGGATGAGAAACCCGTTTTCGAATACGCGGATGGTGTACTCGTAGTCGCCCAGTTCGGAGCCCTCGTAAGCGGTCTGGGCGGTCTTGAAGCCGCGCCACTCGTGACCGATGAAGCTCGTGAGGTCGGCGTCGCGCTCGAGGTCGTCGCGGAGGTACAGCTGTTCGAAGTCGTCCCGGGTGAAGTACGTCACCGACCGGAGGCTGTCGCCGACAGCGGTTCGACAGGTGGTGACGATCTGATCGGCCGTTTCGTCCGTGAGCAGACCCGTGGCCATATCGGGGAAGGGGACCCCGGCCGCTTAAATGGCGCGGGCGGCGACAGACGGCCGACGGGTGCCGGGCCCGGGCCGTGAGCTTTTGCCGGCGAATCGGGACCACGTCGATGTCCTCTCCGCGACCCAAAGGCAGATGTACCGTCGGCAGTTATGCTCGGTCGTCAGGATGTCTCGAAGTCCCTCGCTCCCCGACACACCGAGTCGGGAGATCGATCCCGATCTCTCGGACGAAGAACGGCTCGAAGCGCTCCACGACCACTTTCTACAGCTGACAGCGGCCAGCGAGCAGCTGTCAGAGCAACTCGGCGCCGCCCGCGACCGGCGAACACGCCTCAAGGAACAGGTCGACCGTACCAAACGCGAAAACGAGGTCCTCAAGAGTTCGTCGCTGTACCTCGCGACCGTCGAGGACCACCTGGGCGACGAGGTCATCGTCAAGCAACACGGGAATAACCAGGAGGTACTCACCGAAATCGGTCCCGACTTCGCCGAGGAACTCGAGTACGGTGACCGCGTCGCCGTCAACGATTCCTTCGGTATCCAGCGGATCCTCTCGGCGGAGACGGACGCCCGCGCGCAGACGATGGAGATTACGGAAAAACCCGACGTCAGCTACGACGACATCGGGGGGATCGACGACCAGGTTCGCGAAGTCAGGGAGGCCGTCGAGCAACCGCTCGCCCAGCCCGAACTCTTCGAGAACGTGGGGATCGAACCGCCGAGTGGCGTCCTGCTCTACGGGCCGCCGGGCACGGGGAAGACGATGCTCGCCAAAGCCGTCGCCACCCAGACCGACGCCACATTCATCAAGATGGCCGGCTCCGAACTCGTCCGCAAGTTCATCGGTGAGGGGTCCCGCCTGGTTCGAGACCTCTTCGAGATGGCCCGCGAGCGCGAACCCGCCGTCATCTTCATCGACGAGATCGACGCCATCGCCGCCACGCGTACCGAGTCGAAGACCTCCGGCGACGCCGAGGTCCAGCGAACGATGATGCAGCTCCTGAGCGAGATGGACGGCTTCGACGAGCGCGGTGACATCCGCATCATCGCCGCGACGAACCGCTTCGACATGCTCGACGACGCAATTCTCCGCCCAGGTCGGTTCGACCGTCTCATCGAGGTCCCCGAACCCGATGGCGAGGGACGACAGCAGATCTTCGAGATCCACACGCGGACCATGAACGTCCACGACGAGGTCGACTTCGAGGACCTCGCCGAACAGACGGTCGGGTTCACGGGCGCGGAAATCGAATCCGTCGCTACCGAGGCCGGGATGTTCGCCATCCGCGACGAGCGGACGACCGTCGGGCAATCGGACTTCGAGGCCGCCCTCGAGAAGATCGAGGCCGGTGATCGGGAAGTCGTCACGTCGGCGAACTACTTCTTCGACTGAGCTACGCCTTCGAGCGACACACTCGAGACCCGCAATTTACGTACTGGCACGACGCCAGCGAAATCGCAAGCCCTTACGCCGTCGGTCCCCGACTCCCGCTCATGAGCACGATTCGCGTCGTCTGGGGATCGGCGACCGCCTCGACGGAGATGGCCTCCTACGACGCCGCCCTGGCCGACGCTGGCGTCGAAAACTACAACCTCGTGACGGTCTCGTCGGTGATTCCCGCAACCGCCGACGTCGAGGCGGTCGGCACGGCGCCCGACCTCGGTCCCGCCGGGGAACGACTCACCGTAGTACAGGCTCGAGCCACCGTTCGCAGCGAGGGACGCGCCAGCGCCGCGCTCGCGTGGGCCCAGTCCGATTCGGGGAACGGTCCCGGTCTGTTCTACGAGAACGCAGGCGAAGCCGACCCGGAATCCGTCGAATCCCGGGTACTCGAGGGCCTGGCGGGCGGACAGACCCTGCGCGAGTGGGTGTTCGACGAACCCGAGACGCGAATCGAGACGGTTCGGGGGGAACCGGACGGCTACGCGACGGCCGTGGTGCTGGCGGCGTACGGCGAGAGCGAGCCGATCTGCTAGCGGGTTTTAGCGAGGTCTCGACGCGGACTGGGTGCCAGCGAGCCGGTGAACGACGCTCGAGCGGGTCGAATTCCCGTCGAAAAGTGACTGGTGATCGGAAACCAGTCGACGACGACTGGATCGTCAGTCGTCGGCCGGAGCCGGCGAGTCGCCCGCCGAGACGCCGGTGCCGGGGCCCATGTCGATGCCCAGTTCGTCGAGTTTCTCGTCGGGAACGACGCCGTCGACCCAGCCGCGGTGCTCGTAGTACTCTTCTTTCATCTCCTCGAGTTCGCAGTACTCGCCCTCGCTGGCACCCTGGCCGCGGATGCCGTCCTCGAGGAACCGGTCCGGCAGGGAGTCGTCCGCGCCATCGAAGCCGGCGAGGTTGTTGTAGTAGCGCTCGAGGTTGTAGATGCGCTCGCCGGCCTCCATGAGTTCGTCCTCGCTCACGTCGAGGCCGGTCATGCCGTTGTACTGGGAGACGTACTCCTCGATACCCTCCGCGAAGGCGTTGAACTTGCAGATGTCGAAGCTGTCGGAGATGGCGTGGAGGTCCTGGAAAGCGGCGGTCAGCTCGCCCTTGCCCTCCCACTCGTAGGGATCGACCTTCTCGGGAATGCCGAGAATTTCGGCGGCGGGCGTGTACCCGCGCAGGTGACACGCGCCCCGGTTCGAGGTGGCGTAGCCGATGCCCATCCCCTTCATGCAGCGCGGGTCGTAAGCGGCGATGGTCTGGCCCTTGACTGCGAGCGAGTTGTCCTGGGCGTCCTTGCGGTCGGCGACCCGGCGCGGCCCCTCCGCGAGCAGGTCGGCGAGGTCGTCCTCGCGGCGACCGATTCGGTCGATCATGTCGATCATCGTCTCGTAGTCGCCCCACTCGAGGTCGCCTTCCTCGAGTTTGCCCTGCTCGGACATCTCCATGGCCATTGCCATCATGTT
The DNA here is from genome assembly GCF_017357105.1 of Natronosalvus caseinilyticus. Classification (NCBI taxonomy): domain Archaea; kingdom Methanobacteriati; phylum Methanobacteriota; class Halobacteria; order Halobacteriales; family Natrialbaceae; genus Natronosalvus; species Natronosalvus caseinilyticus. The sequence goes on along the minus strand of NZ_CP071596.1, from coordinate 3,481,772 downwards.
GCCCGTCTCGATGGTGTCGACGCCCACGTCGTTACAGCGCTCGATCATGAGGGCGACGGCGTCGCGGTCGGTGTGTCCCGAGTTCGGGCCGAGCGCGTAGGCCGACTCGTACTCGTAGGACTCCGTCCGGACGTTCATCTCCTCGCCCTTGTGCATGGTCTGCACCTCGACTTCCTTCTTGCAGGCGACCGGACAGGAGTGACAGGTCGGTTCGTCGACGAGGATGTTCTCGCGGACGTTCTCGCCGGAGACGCGCTCGGCGTCGATGTCGACGCCTTCGGCCTCGCGCATGCTCTCGGTCGAGGTGTACTGGGCGTTCTTCGTCGGGAGGCCGTCCATCTCTTCGCCGATGTTCATCAGGACGTTCGTCCCGTACATCGAGAGGCCGCCCTCGTTGGGTGCGGTGACGTCCGACTCCTGGATCGCCTTCATCGCTTGCTGGTGTCCCTCCCTGAACGTCTCCTGATCCGCGGGCTTTGGCATCTTCGTCGTCGACTTGACGACGACCGCCTTGAGGTTCTTCGACCCCATCACGCAGCCGGTGCCACCCCGACCGGAGGCCCGATCGTCCTCGTTCATAATGCAGGCGTACTTCACGCCGTTCTCGCCGCCCGGGCCGATGGCCATCAGCGAGAGGTTCTTGCCGTAGGAGCCGTCTACTTCCTCCTCGAGTCGGTCGCGCGTCTCGTGGACACCGCTTCCCCAGAGGTGAGCGGCGTCACGGAGTTCGACCTCGCCGTCCTCGACGACGGCGTAGACGGGCTCGTCGGCCTTGCCTTCGAACAGCAGGCCGTCGAAGCCGGCCCACTTGAGCCGTGCACCGGACCAGCCGCCGTGGTGGCTGTCGGTGACGGTGCCGGTCAGCGGCGATTTGGTACAGACCGCGATCCGACCGGACATCGGGACCTGCGAGCCAGTGAGCGGACCGTTCATGAACGCGAGCAGGTTCTCTGGCCCCTCGGGATCGACGTCTGGTCCGTTCTCGAAGACGTACTTTACGCCGAGTCCGCGAGCCCCGATGTACTTCCTTGCGTCCTCGTCGTCGATCGGCTCGTAGTCGACCGACCCCGAGGAGAGATCGATGCGAGCAACCCTGTCGTGAAAGCCGCCGAGTTCTGTCATGGTAAACTCTCTTCGTTATATTCGTTTCGTAGCCTGTTAGGCGTTCCCACGGGTCCGTAACCAATTGTCCTTACGTCGTGGAAACCGTCGACGGACCCGGCTCGGTGACGAGTCCGTCCGCTGGCGTCGCTTCTCTGGTTTCGGGTCTCTGGCCTCTGGTTTTCGAGTCTCGAGTCTCGGTTTCTGTGTGTCGAGACTCGAGGGCGGCTACAGTAACAGGGCGACGATCGCGAGGATGATGAAGATCAACACGAAGATCCGTGCGATCTCCATACTCACCCCGGCGACGCCGCGGGCACCGACCGCCGCGGCGATAATCGCCAGGACGAAGAAGATGATCGCCCAGTACAGGAAGCCGCCGCCACCGATCTGAAGCGGGATCTCGAGCATGTGTGGTCAGCCACCACAATCGAGTATATAAACGCTGGTGACTGTCCTACTCGATTTTCGACGCTAAGGGGCGACTACGCGATGGACCGCGAGAATAAGCCGATCATTCTTCGGCCCGCTCGTCGCCGAAGAACGCCCGACAGAGTTTCGCTTCGGCATTTCTGAGGTGTTCGTGAAACGTCGGTCGGGAGACCCCCATCGAACTGGCGAGTTCCTCACCGGTGGTCGGACGGGGCCACTCGAAGTAGCCGCCGAGGTAGGCCCGCTGGAGGGAGGCGAACTGGCGGTCGGTGAGTGCGTCCTCGAGTCCGGCGGCGAACTCCTCGCTGGTCTCGCCGCCGCGTTCGCGCTGTCGAAACGAGAGCACGTCCGCCCCGTCGTAGCGAGCCTGAACCGCCTCGACGACGCCACGAACGTTCGTCGAGTGTGGAATCCCGAGGCTGACCCGGGCACGGCCGTCTTCGGCCTCGATCGACTGGACGAGGATGCCGCGTTCGGAGAGCCACTCGACGAGGTCGTCCTCGGCGTCGAGTTCGATCAGCGTGCGGTCCGTCCGCTCGACGAGAACGGCGAGATCGATTCCCTCGAGACCGTCGGCGGCCGCCGCCAGTTCTTCGGCGTCGGCGTTCGTGACCGTAAACAGCGATGCCGTGTCGTCGCCCGTTCGGTGAACCGATCGGCGGTACTCGAGGCGGCCGTCCGTCTCCGCGCTGATCGCGACCGGCGCGAGGGCGCGGTCGCGGATCTCGAGTTCGACGACGACGACGGCGTCCGTCGCGAGCATGCGACTCGTCTCCCGGGCATTGATCCCGCTGGCGACCGCTCGCGTCAGTGCCGAGAGGATGATCGTTTCCCGGTCGTCGACGTCGCGTTCGGCGGCGCTGCAGACCGTCAGCGTTCCGTACTCGACGCCGTTGTAGTCGAGCGGAAACGAGGCGTGGGTCCACCCCTCGATCGTATCGACGGCGACCGACCCCGTGTCGAGGGTGGTCGTCGCCGGGTGGTCGGCCTCGATCGGCACGTCGCCGGGATCGACGCCGACGCTCGCTCGCACCTCGAGCGTGTCTGTTGCGGGATTGCGTTCGCCGATCCAGACGCCCTCGTAGGCGGCTTCCTCGGCGATTCGGCTACACACTGCGGTCTCGAGGTCGCTCCGGGAGGTCGATCCGGCGACGACACTGGTCATGTCCTGGATCAGGCCCTCGACGCGATCGAGGATGTACTCCAGTTCCTCGGTTCGTTCCTCGAGGGCGAACTCGGCTGCCTTTCTGGCCGTGACGTCGTTCTGGAAGCCGACGTAGTGTGTGACGGTTCCCGCCTCGTCACGAACGGGGGCGATCGTCACCTCGTTCCAGAACTCGGTGCCGTCATCTCGGTAGTTCCGGAGTTCGACTGTCGTCGGCCGTTCTTCCTCGATAGCGGCCCGCATTTCCGCGACGACTTCGGGGCTCGAGTCCGGCCCCTGGAGGAACCGACAGTTTCGTCCGAGAACCGCCTCGCCGTCGTAGCCGGTGAGTCGCTCGAAGGCCGGATTGACGTACACCAGCGGGTTGTCCTCGCGGGACGGATCGGAGAGCGAGACACCGATCGGTGCCTCGTCAATAGCCCTCGCCATCACGGCTCGGTCAACGTCACCTTCTCCGTGTCGTCCGTCCGTGTCGTCCATGTCCGTTCTAGTTTCGGGCCGGTCATAAAACGCCAGTCTCTGTCGTGCTGGTGAACATTCTTCGTTCGTGACTGATGCGGACAATTATACGACCTCGAGTTGTATGTTAACACATGTCTATACAACGAAGTCGGTCGCCGTTCGAACGACTGCGCCAGCGACTCGACCGAACCAGCGCCCGGTGCCGAGAGTGCGGCTACGACGGCGACGACGCGGGCTGGCACGTGACGACGTCCGGACGGTCCGTCCACTACCGGTTCGTCTGTCCCTCCTGTGCCGGCGTCGAGACGAGGGAAGTCAGGCTCGAGACACCGCGTCGGTGAGGGTACGGTCCTGTGAGTTCCGCGCCCTCGAGCGAGTGACGCCCGGCGCCCGACGCCCAACAGAGGAACCGTCTCCGACGGCGCTCGCGGCGACACACACTTATAAGCAGAGCGATTACTGGTAGCTCCACATGGTCTCGGAGTACGACTTCTGGCTCCTCGATCTCGACGGAACCCTAGTCGACGTCGAGTGGTCCTACACCCGCGACGTGTTCGACCGCGTCGGCGACCGGCTCGGTCGAGAGTTCACCGACCGGGAGGCCGACATCCTCTGGAACGGGCTCACCGGCTCTCGCGACGCCCAGCTCAGGGCCTGGGGCATCGAGCCGTCGGCGTTCTGGGACGCCTTCCACGCCGAGGAGGATCCGCTCGTCCGCGCCGAACAGACGTACCTCCACGAGGACGCCGCGTTCGTCGGCGACCTCGAGACGCCAGTCGGACTCGTCACCCACTGCCAGCAGTTCCTGGCCGATCCCGTCCTCGACCACGTCGGGATTCGCGACTGGTTCGACGACGTGCTGTGCTGTACCCCGGAGACGGGCTGGAAGCCCGACCCCACGCCCGTCGAACGGGTGATGACGAACCTGGGCGTCGCGAAAAACGGACACAAGGGCGTCCTCGCTGGCGACGGTGCCGGGGACGTCGGCGCCGCCTGGAACGCGGGTCTCGACGCGATTCACGTCGAACGCGTCGGCCACGACCGGCGCGGACGCTGCGTGCTCGGCGACTACCGCGTCCAGTCGTTCGAAGAACTGTTCTAGTCGGTCGTCTGCTCGGTCACCGGTTGTACCTCCGCGTCGACCAGCGTCCCGTACGCGCGGCGCAATCGTTCCGAGAGCGCCTGATGGGAGATGCCGAGGTCGCTCGCGAGTTCCTCCATCGAAATCTGGCGCGGAATCTTGAAGTACCCCTTCTCGAACGCAGCCGTCAACGCCTCGTGTTGCTCCGGCGTGAGCCGCGTGTTCCCCGTCGACACCGTCGAGACGTCAGTGACGCGGATCAGGTCGACCGTAATCCCCTGGCTCTCGAGGGTCTCGTGAGTATCGACGAGGTGCTCGCGCGTCCGAAACCGCATCTTGAACTGCCACCAGGAATCGACGCCGCTCGCCTCGAGCAGCGAACCGCCGGAGGAGAGCAACTCGTCGTAGAGGTACTGTCCGCGCTCGGAGTCGACGTCGTAGAGGAGTCGGTCTTCGGCGCTCGCGACCAGTTCGAATCGCTCGATCGTGTCGTCGGCCGCGAAGGCGTTCTCGATCGCCTCGCAGGTCGTCCCCGAGACCCAGATCGACGGGAGCGTCTTCGACACGGAGGACTCGAGTTCGAGCCTGGCCTGTGGGGCGCGCTCGAACGTCGTCTCCATCGCCGTATCCGAGGCCGGGATCCGAAACTCGGCAATCGTCGACATCACACACACTACACCGCTCGGGCGTAAAACTGCTACTTCGAAGATCCTGACTACCGGCGCCCTGAGACAGTCTCTGTACGTTATTCGAGTTTTTCGTGGAGAGCCGACTCGAGTTCCCGAACGCCCGGTTTGTCCACGCGGTCGGCCGCCGCCCAGACCCGGACGGGTTGGTCGCCGCAGGAAACGAATCCGAGGCTCAATCGCTCCGCGGTCTCCCGGAGCCCGAGCGCAACGTCCGCATCCCCGCCGATGACCCGTCGAGCGGGACTCTCGTGAGCACGGAGCCCTATGTCGAAGCCGTCGATAGCCGTAGTGAGATCGTGGCGGTCATGGCCACGTTCGTCCGCGAGTTCCGCGAGAGCGGCGCCCAGGCTCGTTCGCAACCCCGAGTCAGTCGTCCGATTGACGAACCGCAGGTCGCGGTCGACGAGCGACTCGAGCCCTTCGACCTCGGCCGGGTTCCCCGCAGGCACGATCAGCCCCCACTCCCGCTCCCAGGAGCCGAGTTCGGTGCCCTCGGGTTCGCGATCCGGCTCGACCGGCCCGGCGACCACGGCCACGTCCGGCGTTCCCGCCCGAAGCCGACGCAGTGCGGGGCGCGACCCAATCGGGAGGTATCGTGGTCGCTCGAGGCGGTCGAGGACGCGGTTGAGGGTCGGATCGTCCTCACCGACGCCGAACAGCGTCGGGAGCCGACGATCGGGCGAGAACAGTCGGATCTCGAGTGTCGCCCCCGTCCCGAGGTAGTCCGTGTCGGCGTCGATTTCGACGACGCCGTCGGCTTCGACGAGGCTGGTCGTCGCCCCGCTGCCCTTGTCGACGGGATAGACCAGGTACTCGCCGTCGCCGTCGGTCGTGACGCCGACAGGCAGCAGGCGATGTCGACCCTGCTCGGATCGTTCCTCTCGAGCCAGGCGGCCGGTCAGCGTCGCCGTCTCGGGTTCCGGAACGCCGGCTGCCTCGCGGATTGCGGGCGCGACGAACGTCCGGAAGACCATCATCGCCGAGACGGGGTAGCCGGGGAGGCCGACGTAGGCGGACTGTCCAGCCGAATCCGACCGCTCGAGGCGCCCGACCAGCATCGGTTTCCCGGGTTTGACGCTCACGCCGTGTAACAGCAGGTCCCCTCGCTCCTCGATCACGCGGTAAATCACGTCGACCGCGCTCGCGCTTGTCGATCCGGACGAGAGCACGAGATCGCACTCGTCGGCCGCGTCCCGAAGCACGCGCTCCATCTCTGCCGGATCGTCGCCCGCGTGGGGATAGAGCACTGCCTCGCCGCCCGCGTCCTCGACGCCCGCGGCGACCGTGTAGCTGTTGACGTCGTAGATCTGCCCGCGGGCACTCTCGAGGTCGCCGCCCGGGCGGACGAGTTCGTCACCGGTCGAGACGATTCCCACGCGGGGACGGGCGCGAACGGGGACCTCGCCGACGCCCAGTGCCGAGAGCAGGCCGATCTCCCGCGGCGTCAGCTGCGTCCCCGGCCCCAGCGCGCGCTCGCCGGCGGCGACGTCAGCCCCGGCGAACATGACGTTGTCTCCCGGCGCGACGCTCGTGCGGACCAGGACCGTCCCGTCCTCGACGTCCGTCCGCTCGACGGGAACCATTGCGTCGGCCCCCGGCGGCATCACCGCCCCCGTCGAGATTTCGACCGTGCCGCCCGATTCGACCTCGAGTCCCGGCTCTTCGCCGGCGTGGACCTCCCCCACCAGTTCGAGGCGAGCCGGGTCGGCCTCGTCCGCGCCGAACGTGTCGCTCGCGCGGAGAGCATAGCCGTCCAGACTCGAGCGGTCGAACCCGGGCACGTCCAGTTCGGCGTCGACGCGCGTCACCAGTACCCGGCCGCGCGCCTCCGACAGGGGGACGCGATCGATGCCGCCCTCGAGCGACAGCGATCGGATCGCCTCGTGGGCTTCCTCGGGCGTCGCGAGATCCCGAAATTCCTTGCGGTCCATGGGCGTTCTTGGAAGCGATGCGGTAAAAACCTCGAGTGTCCATCGGAGCGCTCGGCCACTGCGCTCCAGCAATGTGCCGAGGTTTATATCCGAAGGAGCGGCCACCCCCGGCGTGAACTGACTCGAGACGCGGTCCGCGCGGCGGTCGTGCGACACGACGGATCGCGGTCGCGGTCGCAGTTGCAGTGTGTCGCCTGTTCGCCACAGCCCGACGCCTCGCCGTTAGGTCCTCAGAACCAGGGCTCCCAGTTCTCCACTGCTACCGTTTCGCCCGCCGGAATCCCCTCTCGCTCCTCCGGGACGACGACCCAGCCATCGGCTAGCGCGACGCTCGAGAGTACGCCCGACCCGCTCGCTCGCGTGGGGGTCGCGACCAGCTCCCCACCTTCTTCCCCTTCCTCGTGTCGCTCGTGCGCCTGCTCGACTCCCTCATCCGCCTCGAGCGACACCCGGGCGAACGTTCGCGTTCCTGGCTCCGAGGCGATCTTTCGCTCGAGACGCGCCGTCACCGTCGGATGCGGGGTCGCCTCGGTCCCCTGGAGCCACGCGAGCGTCGGCCGCAGGAACTGGACCGCGTTGATGAGACACGCCACCGGATACCCCGGCAACGCGAGCACCGGCGTTTCCTCGACGATGCCGAGACAGACCGGGTGACCGGGTTTCAGCGCGACGCCGTGGACCAGCACCTCGCCGAGGTCGTCGATCACCTCCGGTAGGAGATCCCGCTGGCCCACCGAGGAGCCGCCGGTCGTGACGACGACGTCCTTCGTCAGGTCGCGCTGGATCGCCACGCGAAGCGCCTCGGCGTCGTCCGTCACGACCTCGCGGTGGGTCGCGTGTCCACCCCAGCGCTCGACCAGATGCGAGACCGTCAGCCCGTTGGTCTCGATCACCTCGCCGGGGTCGGGATCGGCCTGGACGACCTCCTCGCCCGTCGGCACGACGCCGACGGACGGCCGACTCGAGACGAGTGGCCGGTCGGTCCCCGCCGACCGAAGGAGGCCGAGGTCCGAGGGGCGCAGTCGATGGCCCGGTTCGTACAGGTTCTGGCCGGCCTCGACGTCTTCCCCGACGGGCGCGAGGTTTTCGCCCTCGGCGACAGCGTCGAGCACCTCGAGTTCGCCCGTCGCCCCGAGCGATTCGGCGTGTTCGAGCATGACGACCGCGTCGGCGTCGGCGGGGACGGCGCTCCCGGTGTGGACCCGACGGGCCGTTTTCGGGGGGAGCGCGGTTTCGGGGTCGGGCTGCTCCTCGAGGGCCAAGACCGCGGGTGAGCGTTCGCTCGCACCGAACGTGTCGGCCGCTCGCAAGGCGTAGCCGTCCATCGCCGCTCGCTCGTAGTGGGGGACGTCGACGTCGGCGGTGATCGGCTCGGCCAGGACGCGGCCGTCGGCGCGTGAGAGCGTCACGCGTTCCCGGTCACACCGGACGCTTCGCTCCTCGAGGGCGGCCTCGAGGGTCGATTGGGCGTCGTCGACGCGGGTTCTGACTCTGAACCCTGACTCCGTGCGGTCGTGGTCGGCACCCTTCATACCGCATAGAGGGACGGCCGAGGAGGAAAAACGTGCGGGTCGGCGGCGAACCCGACGACTTTTGTCCTCGCCTACAAATTGGAATCCGAACATGTCCGTCCTGGTCCTCTCTCTGGCCGCCCTCGGTGTGCTCCTGGGCCTCGTCCTTCTCGGCTACGGCCTCCGCGAACTGGGCTTCGCCTATCGCATCTTCGCACGCGACCCGCACACGGTGCTCGACACGCCCAACGGCGGGTCCGTCGAACTGTCCGGAACCGTACTCGCCTGGGACGACGTCCTCGAGTCGCCGTTCACCGAGACGGCCTGTGTCGCCGTCGAGTACGCCGTCGAGGAGAAACGCCGGAAGTCGACCAACAACGGAAGTACCACGAAGTGGGTCGAAATCGACGGCGGGACCCTGGTCGTGCCGTTCCGTCTCGAGGACGAGTCGGGGAACGTCCTGGTCGACCCGCGAGGGGCGGACCTGCGGCTCACTGAGGACGCGCGGATTCGCGTCGAGGGAGGCGAGGCGCCGCCGGTGCCGATCGCACGCTACATCGAGCGCGACGAGGACGTCTCCGACGAGAACACGAGCCTCTCACTCGGGCCGCTCGAGATTTCGACCGGACGGGATCGGCGCTACCTCGAGCGCCGGCTGGACGTCGGGGAGTCGGTCCACCTGCTCGGGACGGCTCGGCGCGACACGACGGCCTCTCGAGAGACGGGACAGGTGAACGCCGTCGTCGAGCGGTCGATCCCGCCGGAATCGGGCCTGCTGGCTTGCGTTCGCCACCGCCTGTTCGGCCCGCCGTTTCTGCTCTTCGACGTGAGCGAGCGCCGTGCGGCACGCCGCGTCGCGGTCCGAGGACTGCTTTCGACGCTCGCGGGCGTCCTGTTCACCGTTATCTCTCTCGCCGTCGGCGCCGGCGGCCTCTGATCCGTTCGTGGGTATGGAGACGTTGGTCGATACGGGAACGGTGGGTCAGTACGGGATAATTGGTCGAGACAGGTACGGTGAGTCGGCACGGAAACGGTCGGTCGGGACCGCGGCCTTTTTCGTCACGGCGTTCGAACCTGTCACTATGTCAGCGCTGCGCGACGCCCTCCGGGACCTCTCCGACGCCGCGTTCTTCGATCTCCTCGAAAGCGACGAATCCTACCTCCTCGTACTCGACGTGCCAGGGGTTTCCGCCGAAACCGTGGATGTCGCCGTCGAAGACGGCCGCATCCGGATCGAGGCTCGCCGCCAGAAGAATCTTCCCGAGGAGTACCACTACCTCGAGGAGAACCGCCCCCTCTTCGTTGACGTCGACCTCCCGCTACCCGACGACGCGACGGAATCCGACGCCGCGGCGAGCGTCGACCGCGGGGTGCTCGAACTCGCACTGCCGAAACGGGAGGGAACCGACCGGACGCCGATCGACGTCGTGAGCGATTCCGAGGACTCGGCCGCCGGAGACGCCGACAGAGACGGGAACGGAGACATCTAACCCGGGTGAGCTAACCTGGGCACCCTTCGCGCGTATCGACGGTTCGTCGTCGTCGCGTGGCACTTCCTGCCGCTGTTACTGGCGTACGCCCGCGACCGCCGTCGCTGGATCGTCTTCGGACGGCCACGCCGCGTCGGTTCGGAGACCCACCGCGAGCGCGCGGAAGTCCTGCTCGAGTCGTTGCTCACCCTCGGTCCGACGTTCATCAAACTCGGGCAGTTGCTCTCGACGCGACCGGACGTCCTCCCCCCGGCGTACATCGACGTGCTCTCGGCCCTCCAGGACGAGGTACCACCGGCCGACTGGGCCGACGCGCGAGTCGTGCTCGAGGAGGACATCGGCCCGGTCGAGACCCGCTTTCAGGACTTCGATACCGACGCAATCAGCGGTGCCAGCCTGGGACAGGTCTACCGCGCATCGATCGGCGGCGACGACGTCGCCGTGAAGATCCGGCGGCCGGGAATCGAGGCCCTCGTCGAGGCCGACCTCCGGGTGGTCCGGTGGTCGCTCCCGGTACTGATCCGGTTCGTCGACGAGTCCCGGTCGTTCTCCCTCGAGAACCTCGCCGACGAGTTCGCGAAGACGATTCGCGAGGAGATGGACTACCATCGCGAGGCCCGGATGCTCGCCGAGATTCGCTCGAACTTCGCCGACGACGATCGGTTTCTCATCCCGGAGGTGTACGAGGGCTACTCGAGCGACCGGGTCCTGACGATGGAGTACCTCGGCGGGACGAAGATCAACCGCGTCGACGAACTCGACGCGAAGGGAGTCGACCGCCAGCAGGTCGCAGAGAACCTCCAGCGGTCGTACCTCCAGATGATCATCGACGACGGGGTCTTTCACGCCGATCCTCACCCCGGAAACCTGGCGGTGACCGACGACGGACGGATCGTCTTCTACGACTTCGGAATGAGCGGCCGCGTCGACGCCTTTGTCCAGGACAGGATTGTCGAGTTCTACATCGCGATCGCCAACCAGGATATCGATGCAATCCTCGATTCCCTCATCGCGATCGGGACGCTGAGTCCCGAGGCCGATCGGGCCGTGATGGCCGACGTGATGGAACTCGCCATCGCCGACGCGCGCGGCGAGGACATCGAGCAGTATCGCGTCCAGCAGATCGTGGGCCAGATCGAGGACTCGATCTACGAGTTTCCGTTCCGCCTCCCGAAGAACCTCGCGCTCGTGCTTCGGGTGGCGACCGTGGTCGAGGGCGTCTGCGTGACCCTCGACCCCGACTTCGACTTCATCGCCACGGCGACGGACTACCTGACCGAACAGGGCTACCGCGAGGAGTCGATCCAGCGGGTCCTCGAGGACACTGCGGGCGAGGTCAGGGACGCCAGTCGATCCGCGGTCAGGATCCCGCCGAAACTCGAGCGGACGCTCGACCGTTTCGACCGGGACGACCAGTTCGTCCGGGTTGGGGTCGAGGACAGCGATCAGGTGTTCGCCACCCTGGCGAAGCGACTGGTCTACGGCATGCTCCTGACCATGTCGCTGTTCTCGATGGGGGTGCTCTACGCGCTCGACGCACCCATCGCGGCGGTCGTCGCGGCGATCTTTTCGGCCGTCCTCTCGATCGTCCTCTACTGGTCGTTCCGGACGCCGAGTTCCATCTCGACGAAACCGCAGTTCACGCGCCAGAATCTCAGGCAGCGTCGGGAGCAGGAGTAATCGAGGCCAGTCAGTGGCGATTGGCCAGCCTCGAGTGCTGCAAGCGCACGAGCGCACGAACGTTCATCGGTCTGGCATCCCAACGAGACGTATGGATACGGACTTCGACCGTCTCGCCGACCTCGAGGTACACGTTGACGACGTCGAACTCGAGCGACTCGAGCGGGACACGTCGAGCGATTTTACGCGGGTGACGACCGAGGTCGCGCTCTCGGGACCGCACTCGAGTAGTGAGCAGGTTACGGGACGCGGGGAAGACGTTACCTACGACGCCGAGGAACACGACGCCCTCCACCGGGTCGGGTTGCCAACCGACGACATCGAGGGCGAGTTCACGCTGACGTCGTTCTCCGATCGCCTCGAGGACCTGGACCTGTTTCCGGCGGGCCCACCCGACCGCAAGGACTTCCGGGACTACCGTCGCTGGGCGCTCGAGAGCGCGGCGCTCGACCTGGCGCTCCGCCAGGCCGGAACCTCGCTCGGGGATGCACTCGATCGCGAACCGAACCCGCTCCGCTTCGTTGCGAGCACCCGCCTCGGGGAGCCGCCGTCAACCGAACGGGTCGAGCGCCTTCGCGACGCCGTTCCGTCCCTCGAGTTCAAGCTCGATCCGACGCCCGAGTGGACCGACGAGGTCATCGACGACCTGGTGACGACCGACACGGTTCGCATCCTCGACCTGAAGGGACAGTACGAGGGAACCGAGGTGGACGTGCCGGCGGATCCGGAGTTCTACGAACGCGTGCTCGAGTCGTTCCCGAAGGCCGTGATCGAGGATCCGGGCGTGACCGAGGAGACGCGCCCGCTGCTCGAGGCCCCGGAGGTCCGGAACCGGCTCTCCTGGGACGCCCCGATTCACGGGGTCGAAGACGTCGAGGCGCTGCCGTGGGAGCCCCGCTGGCTGAACGTCAAGCCCTCCCGATTCGGCTCGCTCGAGTCGCTGCTCGAGACGATCGCCTACTGCGAGGAGCACGGGATTCGGTGTTACGGCGGCGGGCAGTTCGAACTCGGCGTCGGCCGCGGACAGATTCAGTTGCTGGCCGCGCTGTACTACCCCGACGGCCCAAACGACGTCGCCCCCGGTGTCTACAACGACCTCGAGGTCGCCACCGAGTTGCCGCCGAGTCCGCTCGAGCCGGCGGCGGGCGACGAGCGGGTCGGGTTTCGCGGGTAGGCGAGTCAGGTTCCGGTGGAGCAATTCGGATTTCTCTGTGAACGAGTCGGTGGCTCTTTGCCGTCTCGTCTCCCTCATTTTGGCATGCACATCGAACCCTTCGGCCTCGAGCGCTGGTTCGCCGAGTACGAACACGAGGCGGACGTCATGCTCGCCGAGAGCGGGATTCGAAGCCTGCCGGCGAGTCGCTTCGACACCGACCCCGGCGACCTGGGGTACGTGATTCCCACCGACGGCGACCCCGACCTCCGGGCCGAAGTCGCGGACCGCTACGACCGAGAGGCCGACGAGGTGCTCTTCACCGTCGGCACCCAGGAGGCGAACTTCCTGGCGTTTCTGTCGCTGCTCGGCGCCGACGCGTCGGCGAGGTCGTCGCGATCAACTGGCGACGGCCACGCCGTCGTCGTCACGCCCACCTACCAGGCGCTCCACGCCGTCCCCGAGGCCGTCGGCGAGGTCACGCGCGTCTCGCTCGAGCCGCCGACGTGGGAACTCGACGTCGACGCGGTCGCCGACGCGATCCGCCCCGACACCCGGGTGATCGTCCTCAACAACCCGAACAATCCCACGGGGCGGTACCATCCGCTCGAACGAGTCGAGGCGCTCTACGACCTGGCGGCGGACAACGACGCTTACCTGCTCTGTGACGAGGTCTACCGCCTGCTCGCCGACGACCCGCTGCCGCCGGTCGCCAGCCTCGGACCGCACGGACTCTCGACGACGAGTCTCACGAAAGCCTACGGCCTCGCCGGGACCCGCTTCGGCTGGCTCGTCGGCGACCGCGAGGTGATCGAGGCCGCCTGGACCTGGAAGGACTACACGACGATCTCGCCATCCATCTTCGGCCAGCACGTCGCGAAACAGGCCCTCGGCGAGCAAGAGGACGACATCCTCGAGGAGAACCGCACCCTCGCGGCGACCCACCGCGACCGCGTTCGCGAGTTCGTCGACGCCCACGACCTCGAGTGGTACGACCCCGTCGGCGTCAACGGATTCGTGACGATTCCCGACGGCTTCGAGAACGGGACCGAGTTCTGCCGAACGGTCGTCGAGGAGGAGAGCGTGGTGCTCGCACCGGGCGACCTCTTCGGCTTCGAGGACTACTTCCGTATCGGGTTCGGCCTTCCGACCGGGGAACTCGAGGAAGGACTCGAGCGCGTGGGTCGCGTGATCGAGTAAGTGAAAAGCTCGTCACTCTCGACTGGATTCGCCCGTCGTCGACGTCGATTTCGAGCGGGGAACCAGACAGCCGTTGTTGATCCACTACAAGTTTACTGACGGAGGCGGCGACGTGGAGTACCTCGTGGCGCCGCGGATCAGCGCAACCTGAGACGCAATGTGCAGTCCCCGCTGTCCGGGTCGATCGACCGCTCGAGGCCGCCGATTCGTCTCAGAGCGCGATTCAATCCCTTTATCACGTTCGATTGATTACCCCGCTGTATGGCGAAGCAACAGAAAGAAGTTCGCGACCTCGGAGAAGGCGGCTACGTCCTGATCGACGACGCAGCGTGTAAAATCGACTCCTACTCGACGGCTAAGCCCGGCAAACACGGCAGCGCCAAGGCCCGAATCGAGGCCCGGGGCGTCTTCGACGGCAAGCGACGCTCGCTATCCCAGCCCGTCGACGCGAAGATCTGGGTCCCGATCATCAACCGCAAACAGGGTCAGATCGTCTCCGTCGACGGCGACGACATGCAGGTTATGGACCTCGAGTCCTACGAGACCATCACCATGCGCATCCCCGAGGACGTCGACGCGTCCCCCGACGACAACATCGAGTACCTCGAGATGGAAGGCCAGCGCAAGATCGTCTGATGTACCCGGGGGCGACCGCCGATCGAACGGAGGCGAACTTCGTGGTCGTCGGTGCGCCCCTCGACGCATCGACGACCTTCGCGCCGGGGACTCGCTTCGGTCCCCGACGCATCCGCCATTTTTCGGAGACGTTCGACGATTACGACCACCGGACGGACCGGCGATTCACCGACTGCGCCGTCCACGACGCGGGCGATATTCGAGCGTGGGACGCGGTGGACGAGTACCTCGAGTTCCTCGAGGGCACCCTGCGCGACGTCCACTGGGACGACGCCGTCCCCCTATTGCTCGGCGGCGAGCACACCGTCTCGGCGGCAGGTGCGGGCGCGGTCGACGCGGACGTGTTCGTCTGTCTGGACGCCCACCTCGACTTGCGGAGCGAGTACGACGGCAATCCGCTCAGTCACGCCTGTGTGACCCGCCGCATTCTCGATCCTGACGACTACGATGACGCGCCCGACATCGACGTCGAGGAGGCGATCATCATCGGCGCGCGGACGGGCAGCGAGGAGGAGTGGGAGCGGGCGAGCGAGGACGACGTGACCGTCGTTTCGCCCGACGAGGCGGCCGACTTCGTCCCCGAACTCGAGGACCGCCTCGAGGGTCGGGAAGCGTATCTCAGCGTCGACATCGACGGCGCCGACCCGGCCTACGCGCCGGGCACGGGGACGATGGAACCGTTCGGCCTCGATCCCCGGACGATGCGCGACGTCGTGCGGACTGTCGCGCCACACGCCACCGGGTTCGACGCGGTGGAGGTCAACGACCGCGACGACGGGCAGGCCGCCTCGCTGGCCGGGAAGCTGTTGCGAGAGTTCGTCTTCTCGCGCGTTGATGCACTCGAGTCGTAGTCCGGGTTATCTGGACAACTCGAGCCGTAGCCTGGATTCTGAACACCGAATTCTCCAAACCTGGGATGCTCTGAACATTGGAATTGCTCGGTGTGACAGCCGACCGGTTCGAAGTCCTGTGTGTATTACAATAGATTTTATAGTATTGAACACAGTGGAGGCGTACCCGTACTGTTTCCCCTCGAGCGCTCTCATTTCGAACCCATGCTGTTCGCGTCGTATCGGCCGACACAGCGGCCAGCCTCGAGTCCCGTCCCCGTGACGCAACGCAAAAATAGCGGACGCCCGTACGTCGAGGTGATACGAGGATGACGCTCTCCGAGGAGGCTCGCGAACGACTGGCGGACGTGGTGGAGTTACAGCCGACGAAAAACAGCGAGTTGCAGGATCGGTGGAACCTCGAGAGCGGGAGCGAGGTCCACCAGTTCCTCGAGAACGAACTGGGTGAGTACTACTTCCGGGACGACAACAGCCTGATCCGGGCGACCCCCGAGGCGGCGGACCTGGTCGACGTCGAACCCGGCGTCGTTAGCGAGGAAGGCGAGGGACCCCCCTCGCGGATCCGCGTCCCCGAACTCCAGGCGCAAATCGTCGAGGTGCTCGCCGAGCCCGGGGAGCGTTCCCAGAGCGTCGTCGCCGTCCTCCACGCCCTCCGGGACGCGTTCGACGTCGACCCCGACGTCGAGGACGTCCGATCCGGCCTTCAGAGCCTCCGGCGCAAGGATGTCGTCGAGGTCGAGTACCGGACGGTTCCAACGTTCCGACTCGCCGTCGAGCGCGACGACCTCGAGGTCGCCGTCTCGCGGTGACTGCCGGCTGACTCGAGGCCCTGTGGTGACCGCCGGCGAACGCGAACGCGAACTCGAGCCTCGAGATAACTGCCACGAACGTCGGACCGGAGACCGCTCACTACCGGACGCCTTTTTATCCCGCGAGCGAGTCGGGCCGGTATGGACCGCAGCGAACTCGCACCCCTGATCGACCACACCGTCCTCGGCCCCGAGACGACGCCGACAGACGTCGAACGCGTGCTTGACGAGGCTTCAGAACACGGGATGAACGCCTGTATTCCGCCGTACGCGGTCGGAGACGCGGCAGACTCACATCCCGAGGTAACGCTCGCGACCGTCATCGGCTTCCCGCACGGCCAGCACGACCACGAGGTAAAACACCTCGAGGGCGAACTCGCCTGGAAGGCCGGCGCCGACGAACTCGACGTGGTGATCAACGTCGGCCTCCTGCAAGCCGGTGAGACGGACGCGGTAGAGGCCGAACTCGAGGAACTGGTCGCAGCCGTTCCCATCCCCGTGAAGGTGATCATCGAGACGGCGCTGCTGACCGACGAGGAGAAACGTGCGGCCTGCGAGGCGGCGAAGGCGGCCGACGCGACGATGGTCAAGACGTCGACCGGGTTCGCGGACGGTGGCGCCACCGTCGAGGACGTGGAGTTGATGAGCGAGTACCTCCCCGTCAAGGCGAGCGGCGGCGTCGGAAGTTACGAGGAAGCCCTGGACATGATCGACGCCGGCGCCGAGCGAATCGGCGCCTCGAGTGGGGTGGCGATTCTCGAGGGTGCCCCGGACGCCTGATCGGTGTCAGCAACCGGTCTCGAGGGGCGCCCTGTTCATCTCGAGGGGCGCCCTGTTTCAATCCCAGGCGCGAGGCCAGGTATCCGACGCGCGCATTCCCGGTTCGTAGTGCTGTTCTCGAAACGCCTCCCGAAGATCCGTGGCGTCGATTCGTGACGGGGTTCGCCTCGAGAGTGTGCGAACCAGGAGGGCTGCGAGCATGGCGTGCGTTCGAATATTCCGCACATCGACTTTATCGCGGGTGTCGGCGGCCGTGTGTCCCCAGCCACGCCCTCGCTCGCCGCCGCCCGCCGGTTCGCTGTGTAACTGGAGGGCGGGCACGCCGGCCCGGAGGAAGGGCCAGTGATCGCTGAACGGGTGCGGATCCGTCTCGTGGACGACGGGCTGACCGTAGCGTTCCCCGACTTCGGTCGCCAGCGCACGCATCTCTTCTGAAGCGTGGGAGTACGCCTGCGGGTTCCGGAACCGACCCGCCCCGTCGACGTTGACGACGGCGCGGATTGACTCGAGGTCGAGGCGCTCGGCCAGGGCTTCGGCGCCCAGTAGTCCAATTTCCTCGCAGCCGACGGCCGCGACGCGGACCCGACACCCGAGATCCGATTCGACGTCGGCGAGGATCGAAGCTGCCCCGAGGATCGTCGCGACGCCACAACCGTTGTCGAGGGCCCCTTCGGCGACGTCGTGGGCGTCGTAGTGAGCGAGCATTAGGAGTTCATCGTCGGTATCGGGGCCGAGGGTGCCGACGACGTTCTGGCTCGAGCCGTCCGTGGTCGTCGCCTCGACGCGGAGGTTGGCCCGGGCGTTCGCGGATTCGTCCGCACCACTCGTCGGCGAATTGGCGTACTCCGTCAACCAGTCGTGAGTCTCCGCGCTGACGCCGATTCCGGGGATGGCTGCCTCACGGTCGAACCGTAACGACCCGGTCGGTGGCAGTTGTCCGGGAACGTGGTTGGCGAAGACGAACCCGGCCGCGCCGGCGTCGACCGCGTGGCCGAACTTCTCCATGCGGTGGACGAACCGCTGGCCGGCCGGGGTGGTCGTGCTCGCGACGACGATAGCTCCCTCGACGGCCTTGCCCGCGGCGTCGATTTCCTCCGGGGTTCCGTAGCCGACGTCGACCAGCGGCGCCTCGAGGTCCGCCGCCGGGGCGTACGGCAGCGCGAGTGCCTCGAACTCGCGCTCGACGGGATCAGTGACGACGAAGGTCGTCTCCCCGCGTTCCCAGTACTGGATCGGAAACGACTCGAGACCGACGTTCGCCACGCCGACGCGTTCGAACGCCTCGGCGACGAGGTCGGCCGCTGCCCGTTCTCCAGGGGATCCACCCATGCGGTTCTCGAGCTGGGTGAGCGCGGTCAACAGCTCCCATGGTTGGTCGTCGGACCAGGCCCATCCGAGCGCTCGCTCGAGCCGACTCGAGTCGTCCGGTTCCGTCGGTGTGGTCATACCCGTTGGCAGGACTCGAATCGAGAAAGTCGTTGGGTTGGCGCGAGAGACAGGCAGGCACCCAATCTGTGAATTCTGACACGACTTTCCGTGGTTCATTCGATCGTGTCACCACTCCCCAACCCCGTGAGGTGCTCACAGACGTACGATACTGTTCCCCATGAGTCGTGTATTCACGCAAATATTATCACAATCCCGAGCGTATCAATGAATATGAACACAGGACTCGTCGTCGTCGACGACACGGACCGACATCGATCGCTGCTCGAGACTGCTGGCGAACTCGCCGCCGGAGCGGACGCCGAACTCGTCTTGCTTCCCATGACCACGACGGACGAGGTCGACGCCGAGCGCGAGGCCATCGGCCAGGTCAGCGACGCTCACGTCGCTGCCTACGGCACGGACACGATCGAAAATCGTCTCCTCCACAATACCGGCCAGCTGGCACGGGAAGCACTCGAGACCGTCGAGGGCGAGGTCGACTTCACCGTCGTCCCGAAAATCGTCGACGCGAACACGGAGGCGACGGCCATTCTCGACGCCGCCGAGGAACACGGCTGTGATCACATCTTCCTCGTCGGCCGCAAGCGCTCCCGGACCGGGAAGGCCCTCTTCGGCAGTCTCGCCCAGACGATCATGCTCACCTTCGACGGGCAAGTGACCGTCGAACTCGAGTAAGCCACCCTAACCCACGATTTTCGCGTCCCGGCGTTCGACCCGTATCGACAGCCTCTTTCACCCGCCGCGCTCGAGTGTGGATATGACCGACTACTTCGAAGTCCACGCGCGCGACGGGGCCGCGCGCCTGGGGGAACTCCGCCTCGAGACGCCGCGGACGACCCCGGCGCTCGTCGGCGACCTGCTCGAGGACGGCGGGTCGCTGTGGGCGGCCAACCGCGGCGTTCCGGACGGCGACGAGTCTTCGCTGACCGTCCTGCCCCACCGCGGCTTCCCCGGTGGGACGGCCGAGCCCGTTCGCGAATCGTTCGCCGTCGACTACCCCGACGTCTCCTATCCGAGCGTCGCCGTAATCTTGAGCGCCAGCCCTGCCGACGAGGGGACCGACGCCTACGCCGTCTCCGACGTGCAGTCGGTCGTCGGTCACGGGGCCGCGCTCGTCGAGGCCGTGGTGTCGGTCCGGGAGACCATCCCGGCCGACACCGCACTGGTCTTCTCGGGCGTCGCGACGCCCCGGAACGTCGCCCTGCTCGCTTACGCGGGCGTCGACTGCTTCGACGCCGCCAGAGCGACGATCAAGGGCACCCAGGGGAAGTACCTCACCACCGAGAGCGAGTACTTCCTCGAGGACCTCGAGGAACTGCCGTGTTCGTGCCCGGCCTGCCAGACGCCCCGCGAGGAGTTCACGCGAGCGGACTGCGCCGAACACAACCGGAACGCCTTGGACGCGGAACTCGCGATCGTCCGCCAGCGGATCCGGGACGGTCGTCTGCGCGACTACGTCGAGGGCCAGGCTCGCCAGGAACAGTGGCTCACCGCCGCGATGCGCGAACTCGACTCCCAGTGGACCTACCTCGAGGAGCGAACGCCCATCCTCCGGGAAGCGAACCTCGACGCCGCGACCGAGGACACCCTCCGGCGCGTCGAGATCCAGCGCTTCGCCGACCGCGTGACCAGCCGCTACCGCAACCGGTTCGACGCGCCGCTCGTGCTCGTGCCCTGCTCGGCCCGCAAACCCTACAGCGAGTCCCAGAGCCACAGCCAGTTCCACCGGGCGATCCAGTGGCGCGGTCATCTGGTCTCGATGACCTCGCCCATCGGCGTCGTCCCCCAGGAACTCGAGACGACCTACCCGGCCCAGCACTACGACACCGTCGTCACGGGGCGGTGGTCCGAGGACGAGAAAGGGTTCGTCGCCCGCGTCCTTCGGCGCTACCTCGAGCGAAACGCGTACCCGCGAATCGTCGCCCACGTCCCCGACGAGGGCTACCGCGACATCGTCGAGCGCGTCGAGGCCGAACTCGACCTCGAGGTGACCTATACCATCGACCGGGGTGCCCACCCGATCGACGACGAGTCCCTGGCGAATCTGAGCGACGCCCTCTCCGGCGAACCCGCGTACCAGAAGCGCGAACGTGAGCACAACACCGTCCGGGCACTCGCGGACTACCTCCTCGGCGACGGTGCCGGCGACGACCTCTTCGAGAAGTTCCGGACGACGAGTCGCTATCCGCGACTCCAGATTCGGGATATCGATTCCGAGGAGACGCAACTGGCGACGATGGTCCCCCAGTACGGCACCCTGTCGTTCACGCTGGAGGGCGCGAGACGCTGGGTCGCGAGCGACGCGCCGACGAAGCTCCTCGAGATCGACGGCTTCGTCCCGCAGGGAAGCGTCCTGGCGCCGGGGGTCGTCGACGCCGACGAGGACATCCGCGTGGGCGACGAGGTCGTCGTGGAAGGGCCGAAGGCGTTCGGTATCGGTCGCGCCGAGATGTTCGGCCGCGAGATGGTCGAGAGCACGCGCGGCGTGGCCTGTGAGATTCGCCACGTCGAGGAGAAATAAAAACCGGACTTCTCGACGGTTCGAGAGGCAATAACACTGAAGAAACCACCCTTCGTAGCCACTCGTAGATGGGAACCGATCGTGTGCATGGGACTGGCGGGGACCCTCCGGAAGACCCGAAGAACGTAGAAGACCTGCTTCCAGAACCCAGCGTCCTCCGCCTCGAGGAGTACCTCGCGATGCACGTCGCAATCGGCCACCGAATCCGCTACGAGATCCTGTACCGACTCGTCCACGGTGGCGACATGAGCCTGAAGGAACTCGAGGAAGCGATCGGGATCGACGACAGCACCCTCCGCTACCACCTCAACGAACTCGTGGACGTGGGACTCCTCCAGAAACGCCAACGTACGGAACATGACCAGGACGGGCTGTACACGTACTATCGGGCGACCGTGTTCGGCGAGGTCACGCTCATCGAGGGCGTCGACGAACTGATCCGCGGCGAGTGGGCGTTCGAACGGCTGTACGATAGCTCGACGGAGGCGTGACCCCCTCACCGCGATGAGTACGCTCGCCTTTCTCACGTTCGGCTGTTTCGCTCTCGGAGCGAGTGCACTCGTGTTCGTGCTCGTGGCGAATCTCGAGCCCCAGCCGGAGTATCCGCCGGTCATGACGACCACGATGCGATTTATCGGCGGGCTCATCGCCCTGTCCGGCGTCGTGCTGGGGCTCGTCTTTCTTGGATACGCGTTCCGCTCTTACACCGGTCTGTGAACCGTTCCAGTGCGTTTCACGGTTTGGAATCATCACCACGTCTGGAGCTCGGTACGGCGGTTCGATGTCCACGGTAGCCGTCAGGTCGTCCTCGAGACACCGTCAAGGAGACCATACCTTTTCATCACCATCCGTCGAACTAGTCTCGATGGACTACTCTCCGGAGTCCAGACCGGTGCTGGTCGCGGTGGCGAACCCCCAGCACGCCGAGCAACTGGTCCGGACCGCCAGCGACCTCGCCCGCCTCCTCGAGAGCCACGTCACGATCGTTTCGGTCGCCGTCAAACCCAGTTCCTCGCCGTTCTCGGTATACAAGGACGAAACGATCGTCGAACGCTTCGCCCAGGATACCCAGGAACTCCTCGACGCGTCAATCACGGTGGCCCCCGAGGACGTTCCGATCGAACGCGAGATCGTCGTCGGTCGGACGATCGCCGACGGCGTGCTCGAGGCGATCAGACGCACCGACGCGCGCGCGCTCGTCATCGGGTGGCACGACAGTCGGCGTCGAACCGACGCGATCCTCGGCACGAACCTCGACCAACTCATCGAGAACGCACAGTGTGACCTCTACGTCGAGCGAATCGGCTACGAAGCGAACGGCGTCGATTCGATCCTGGTGCCGGTGGCCGGCGGCCCCCACGTTCGACCGGCGACGCTCGCGGCGAAGGCGATCGCCGCCCGCAACGACGCGACGGTGCACCTCCTCTCGGTCGTCGAACCGGACGTCGACGAGGACGCCGCGCGCGACCACCTCGAGGCAGGGGTGCAGTTGCTCGAGGATGCGCCCGATTCCGCCTTCGGTCCCGATATCCGGGTCGAGACGGCGGTTCGAACCGGCGAGGACGTTCCCGCGACGATCGCGGAACTGGCACCCGATCACGACGTGCTCGTCTTCGGCGTAACGCGCCAGGGGGCGATTCAGCGGCGACTCGTTGGGTCGATCCCTCAGCGGGTCATCCCTCGAATCGACGAGACGGTCATCCTCGCGCGTTCGGGTACCGTCGTTAGCCCGTCTCGTCTCGAGAAACTCAGGGGATTGTGGAGACGAGGGTAACGGTGGCGACGATGCTGGCGCTGACGGTCGTCCCGGCGGCGACGTTGACGTTCTGGACGTTCGTCGGACTCGCGACGATCGCCTGCCTGTTCATGGCGTGGTCACTCGGTGCGAACAGCAACTCGCCCCCGTTCGCGCCCGCGATCGGTGCCAACGCGGTTTCGACGCTCCGAGCCGCCTTCCTGATCGGAATACTCGCCGCAGCGGGTGCCGTCACGCAGGGCGGGAGCATCTCCGAGACGGTCGGGGCCGAACTCATTCGCGGTGCCATGATCACCCCACTGGCCGCGACGACGGGACTGCTGGTCGCCGCGACGTTCATGTCGTTCGGCGTCTACTCCGGCTATCCGGTTCCGGCCGCCTTCGCGACGACCGGCGCGATGGTCGGCGTCGGCCTCTCGCTCGGCGGCGACCCGGCGTTCGGCACGTATCGACGAATCGTTACGTTCTGGGTGCTCGTCCCGCCGTCGTCGGGCGGAATCGCGTTCCTGACGGCGAAACTCCTCCGCAGAGACGACATTCCGGAAACCGTCGGCGTTCCGGTGCTGGCGGCCGTCGTCGCGGGCATTCTCGCCAATATTCGACTCGGCGTGATTCCCCATCCCGCCCGCTCGCAGGGATCGGTTGCGGAACTGGTCTCACACGCGCTCGGGAGTCCGACCGTCCTCGGCGTCGACCCGTCCGTCGTCGGTGCAACCGCCGCGTTCGCTGGCCTCGGCTTTCAGTTCATCCGTCGGAAAGTGGTCGCGTCGGTCGAACGGGGTATTCGGTCCTTCCTGCTCGTCCTGGGCGGGATCGTCGCGTTCAGTAGCGGCGGCAGCCAGGTCGGCCTGGCGACGGGGCCGCTCGAGGCGCTCTACGGGACCGAACTCGGACTTCCGAGCGTCGTGTTGCTCGTCATCGGCGCGTCCGGAATCCTGGCGGGGGCGTGGATGGGGGCGCCGCGATTGCTGCAGGCGACGTCGCGGGAGTACGCCCAACTCGGGGTTCGGCGCTCGATTGCAGCGCTCGTGCCGGGGTTCGTCATCGCCCAGGCGGCGATCGCGCTGGGCATTCCGATTTCGTTCAACAACATCATCATCTCGGGCGTGATCGGCGGTGGACTGGCCGCCGGATCTGCCGGCGTCTCCCGGCGAAAAATCGGGGTGACGGTACTCTTCTGGGTGCTCACGCTGGTCACGTCTATCGGAATCGGATTCGGACTCTACCGGCTGTTGTCGTCGCTTCTCGGGACGAGTTGAGGACAGGGTTACCGTCACCGGACGTTCGTCACCGGACGACCGTGACCGACACGGGCGCCTCGCCGACCACGGTCGTCGCCACGGTGCCGAGCAGGCGGCGAACGGTACCCATCCTGGGGCCGCCGTGACCGCCCAGCACGACGTGATCGACGTCTTCGGTGTCGACGTACGCGAGGATCGTTTCGGCCGGTTCGCCGGTCTCGACGACCGTTTCGATCGGCCGCTCCTCCGCCGAAACCTGGCGACGGGCGCGCCGAATCGACTCCTCGGCGTGGGCGCGCGCTGCCTCGAGTCGCTCCTCGTCGGCCTCCAGCACGCCGCCTTCGCTCATGGTCGCGTCGAGCGGCGTCACGACGTTCAATATAGTGATGGGTGAGTCGAACGTCTCGAGCGCGTGTGCGAGCGCATCGACGGCTAACGGTGAGCCATCCAGCGGGACGAGCACGTGTTCCGGGGCCACGCGTTCCCGTTCGAGTGCCAGCGGCTTGTATATCCCCCTGCCCAACGTGTGGGGTTCCGGGTAAACGAGCGCAATCGTCTACGAGCTGAACACCGTCACCCGGCCCGAAAGCGTGCTTTCAAGTCCGACGACGCGAAAGCGATCACCATGAGCCAGACCCCAGCCCCCGGCGATCGAATCCGCGTCGATCGTGCGGGCCGGACGTACGAGGGCGTACTGCTCCCCTCGAGCACCGACGAGCACGTCGTGGTGAAACTCGAGGGCGGGTACAACGTCGGTATCGACCGCGAGGAGGCGGATCTCGAGGTGCTCGCCGAGGACGTCTACGACGTCGAGGGAGCCCAGGCGGAGTCCGATGCGAGCTCCGAGTCCGAGATCGAGTTCGACGAGGACCTCCCCACCATCGCACTCATCTCGACCGGCGGCACTATCGCCTCGACGGTCGACTACCGGACGGGCGCCGTCACGGCCCAGTTCGACGCCGAGGACGTCCTCCGGGCGGTCCCCGACCTGGCGGGCCGAGCGAACTACCGCGGCCGGGTCGTCGCCAACATCCTCTCGGAGAACATGGAACCGCCGATCTGGCAGGACCTCGCCGAGGCCGTCGCCGAGGAGATCGAAGATGGCGCCGACGGCGTCGTCGTCATGCACGGCACGGACACGATGCAGTACTCCGCGTCGGCACTCGCGTTCATGCTCGAGACGCCGGTTCCCGTCGTCTTCACCGGCAGCCAGCGCTCCGCGGATCGCCCTTCCTCGGACAACGTGATGAACGCCGTCTGCGCCGTCGAGGCCGCGAAAAGCGACTGCGCGGAGGTGCTCGTCTGTATGCACGCGAGCGAGAGCGACACCACCTGTGCGCTCCACCGCGGAACTCGGGTCCGAAAGAACCACACGTCGCGCCGGGACGCCTTCGAAACCGTCGGCGCCGAACCGGTTGGCGAGGTCGACTACGACGACGAAACGGTCTCCTTTCAGGGGAAGTACCGCGAACGCGACGCGGTCGACCTCGCCGTCGAGGCCGACCTCGAGGAGGACGTCGAACTGGTCAAGTTCACCCCCGGCATGGACCCCGCCTTCCTCGACGTCGCCGCAGAGTCGTCGGGTCTCGTCCTCGAGGGAACCGGGCTCGGCCACGTCCACACCGATCTGATTCCAAAGGTCGAGGAACTGGTCGAGGAGGGCACGACGGTCGTCGTGACCAGCCAGTGTCTCGAGGGGCGGGTCTGTGACCGCGTCTACGACACGGGCCGAGACCTGCTCGCGGCGGGCGTCCTCGAGGGCGAGGACATGCTGCCGGGAACCGCGAAGGTGAAGCTCATGTGGGCACTGGCGAACGCGGACGACCTCGAGGAGGCCATGCGGACCTCGCTCGCGGGCGAGATTCAGGAGCGATCCGTCTCGTGGGAGAGCCAGCGGTGAGCCATGCGCGACAGCCACACCAGACCTGGCGACGGGACCGACGCCGACGACGACCTCGAGATTCGGCAGGCGACGCTCGAGGACCAGGACGCGGTCGTCGAACTGACGAGCGACATCTGGACCGACCGCGGCGGGGACTACCTCCAGTACGTCTACCCGGACTGGCTCGAGGACCCCGACGAGGACCACAAGCGGACGTTCCTCGTGGACGCGAATAGGAGCGACGCCGGCGGCGACGACGTGGCAGTCGCCGGACTCGTCCAGGCGGTCATGCTCTCGTCCGACGAGGCCTGGTTCCAGGGGCTACGAATCCACGGCGACTACCGCCGTCGCGGCCTCAGCCAGCGCCTCAATCGGGCGTGTTTCGACTGGGCGCGCGAACGCGGAGCGACCGTCGGCCGCCTGATGATCTTCTCCTGGAACGCACCCGCGCTCGGAGCGTCCCGGTCGGCCGGATACGAACCCGCGACGGAGTTCCGCTGGGCGCACCCTGCCCCCGACTCCGATGTGTCCGGTCCCGATCCGGTGTCGACCGCCGACAACGCGGCACGGGCGTGGCGCTACTGGAACCAGAGCGCGGCTCGAGACCACCTCCGGGGACTGGCGCTCGACCCGGACGAGTCGTGGGCCCTGCGAGAACTCATTCGAGCGGACCTCGAGCGGTTCGCCGCCGACGAGGGCGTGTTCACGGTCGATCGGCCGAGCGGCGTCGCCGGCGTGAGCTACCGGAACCGGACCTACGACCGGGAGACGGAGGCGGGCGAGACCGAACACTGGGTCGAGTACGGCGTTAGCGCCTGGGACGACGAGGATGCCGCCCGCTCGCTGTTCGCCGCGATTGCCAGGGACGCCGCTCGACTCGAGGCCGACCGGACGCGCGTCCTGATCCCCGAAACGGTCGGGGCCGTCAGCGACGCCTCGTTCGCGGGGGCGCCGATCTCGGACGAGCCGGATTTCGTCCTCGAGATAGATCTTAGCGGCTCTCACGGGCAGCTCGAGTGAGGGCACGACTCGGTACTGGCGCACGCCCCGAGGCCGTTCGTCGGCCAGTTTCTACCGGCCGAGAGGCCGTCCACTGACGAATCGAATCCGCTGAGCAACGACGAAAGGGTTAACTATCGAGACTCGGACCCTCGAGTATGTCGCTCGGAGACGCCCTGTTTACCTACGAGGAGAAACAACTTCCGCCGGTCGTCGTGATCACGACGGCGCTGTTGACCGTCGCGCTCGTCGCTGGAGCGGCGATTCGACTGGTGTTGACGCTCCTGTTGTGACTCGCGAAATTTCGTAAGTGGCTCCCGGGTCCGGCCCCAGCTTCCGGTTTCTATCCTGACCCCGACCCGAACCCGATCAGCCGCCGCTAACCGGCGGAAACAGCGCCAGTTCGTCCCCCGCCTCGAGTTCCGTCTCGAGTCCCTCCTCCTGTGACCGGACGTCGGCACCGTTGCGAAGGAGGTTGATCTGGGAACGCAACTCGCCGTCCTCGAGGACGCGCTCGGCCAGCGCCGGTCGGTCCTCGAGCAGGGCGTCGAGGGCGTCTCCGACGGTGTCGCCGGGTTCGGCGGCCACGGTCACCTCGCGGTCACCCGCGTGCTCGGCGAGGTCCGCGAACAGCTTCCATTCCAGAGAGGTGGATGTGGACGTGGTCATATATCGTCGCTATCGTCGCTGGAGGCAAGTAGCTACCGCTCCCGTTCTTGCTCTCGTTCCTGCTCCGGCACCCGCTCTCGAAACCGGGCCTGGGCCAGTTCGTCCGGCCGACCCATGATGTAACACGTGTCACCGGCCTCGAGGTACCGGTCGCCGTCGGGGAACGGCACGAGCGCAGGGACCGTAGTCGTCCCCGCGCGACCGCCTTTCGACGATTCGAGCACGAGCGGGAGTCCAGGCAGCACGTCGACTCGAGCATCGACCAGGGGGCCATCGGCCTCGACCGAGACCGTTGCGACGGTCGTGTCGGCCGTTCGCAACAGTGCCCGAAGCCCCCGACTCGCGTCGGCCGTGCTGGGACGCGTCACGAGCCGGAACTCGAGACCCGGGTCGAGGCTGGCGGCGTCGTCCTCACCGATTGCGAGCGTGACGACGTCCCCGGCAGTCGCCCGGAGGTCGGCCGTCGCGACTCGGCGACTGTCCGGGCCGTCGGCAGACCAGACCTCGACGACGTCGCCGGGGCTGGCGTCCGGGGCCGGATCGGCGCGAACCGCTACGGCGACCGATCCCGGCGCGAGCGTCGGCCCGATTCCAGACGGAACGCTCCCGACCGCGAGGTGGTCGACCGTGCCGTCCTGGCTCACCTCGAGGTCGACGTAGCCGATGCCGTAATCGGCCTCGAGCCGGTCGACGAGGCGGTCGCGCAGGGTAGCGACAGTGAGTCCGCGGGGAAACAGCAGCGTCTGCCCGGCGACGGTGGCTTTCGTCTCGTCGTCGACCGGATCGTAGCCCTCGGCGTCCTCGATCTCGTCGGGGAGGTCGATGGTGATGACCCGCCCGGCCGACCTGACCAGCTGGCTCACGTCGTCGATGGTTCGGGCGGTGGCGACGGTGCCGACGTCTGCCGCCAGTCCGTCGCCCGTTCGGCGGCCGACGTCGGCCGCGATCGCACTGACGACGAACGACGCGACGGTGAAGATAGCCGTCTCCGGGTCGAGCACGTCGGCGTTCCCGAGGATCGCGGACTGCAACGCCGTCTGGGTGTTCAGCCACAGGGCGACCGCGACCAGTCCCGACAGGACCGCGACGCCGTCCGGGATGCCGTCGCCGCTGTACCACCGGTAGACGAACGCCACGGCGGCGCCGATGGCCCCCGAGAGGACGACGAACCCGAGAATCCGCACGACCGCGTCGAGGACGAGTTCCGACGTTCCCGTCGTCACGAGATCGATTCCGCCGACGAGGAGGCCCCCGTTCGTGAGCGTGGCGTCGATCATCGCGCCCCCTCGGTGACGCTCGCTCGCGTCTCCGGCTCGAGGAACGCCTCGATGTCGGGCTCGCGACCGGCGACGTACACCTCGTCGCCCGGCTCGAGCGGGCCCTCGACGCCGGTACCGAACTGCCAGTTTCGTGCGGTGTCGGCGTCGCCCGCGTCCGGCCGCCGGTGGGCGAGACAGACGAGGCTGCTTTCCTCGGAATCGAGTCGTCGAGCCGCGTCGACGGTCCGGAGCACGATCCGTCTGATCGCGTAGCCGGCCTCTCGGAGGCGCGAAAACGCCTCGAACGCGTCTTCGGTCGCTCGAGCGCACACCGTGAGGCGGGCCGACTCGGCGCCGAGGACAGTTTTCGCGCGACGTCGGGGCAGGGAGACCGTGATTCGGCCGGTACCCCCGGCGGTGGCGAGCCGGGGAGCAGTCGCTGTGGGCGGGGTAACGGGTTCGTCGTCGCTCGAGGGCGTGTCGATCACGTCGTCGGCCGCGGGGTCCTCAGTCGCGTCGTCGGCCGAAAGCGACTCGTCGACCGCCGTTCGGACGCTACAGACAGTGCCCTCAATGGTCTCGCCATCGGCGTCGACGACGACCTCGTCGCCGCGAGCCGTCCCGGTTGGAACGAGTGTCGTGATCGAAACTGCTCGGTGGCCGTCGGGAATCCGTTTCGAGAGGCCGCTCGTAGGCGGCGCGGCGGCGATCGTCGCCTGCCCCCGCTCGTCGATCGAGACGTCGACGTCGGCGAGGTCGTGATCGGTTCGGAGCCGCTCCTCGAGGCGAACCGCCAGTTCCGAAAGCGGGAGGTCGGCGGGGAATCGCCACGATCCGCTCTTCAGCGTCGATCGAAGCGCGGGCGACAGCGGCGGGTACCCCTCGAGGTCGTGAATCTCGCCGGTGGGTCGGACGGTCACCTGGCCCACGCTGCCGACGAACTCGACGACGTCCGCCGAGAGCGTTCGCTGGCGGAGCGCCGTCAGCGAAAGGTGTCGCGGGAGTTCGGCGCCGAGTTTGTCCCCCTGGTTGTGGGCGTACAGCGCGAGCATCAACACGACCAGGACGGCGACGAGCAGGCGGGGCGACTGGGCGATGTCGGGTTCCACTAGCCCGAGGAGGCCGCCCTGAACGCTCGCGATGGACAGGGCCATCACCACGACACCGAAGCCGGGGAGGCCGACGCCGGTGAAGTACCGGACCAGGAAGCCGAGCGAGCCGGCGGCGAACGCGGGCACGATGCCGGTCAACAGTCCCAGGTACAGGCCGAGGAGTATCTCGAGCAGGAGCGTTGCCATAGGTTGGGACAGTCACGGATCGGATAAACCAGTACCGACCGCGGCGAGCGCCTCGAGTGCACGTCGAGGAGTGGCGTCACCTCGAGCCAGTGTGGGCGCCTCGAATCGCCGAGAGCGACGAATGGTCGGCGCAACCCGCCCTGAAACCGTGTTCGTTTAATCGCTGGCCGACGACACCTCGAGTATGGTCGGTGAGCGTGTGGCCCGGCGATTGCCACAGAACTGGACCTGGATCGTCGGGACGCGAGCGGCGGTGCTTCTCTCGCTGGCCGTTGCCCTATTGTCGGTCGCGACCGGCATCGTCAACATCGAGCAACCGGCCGCGGACTTCGGGCCCGTCGCTACCTACGTTCCGTCGATCGTCCAGCAGGGCGTCGGCTTCACCGGCGCGCTGACAGGGTTTCTGATGGTCGCGAGCGCGCTCGCGCTCCGACGCGGGCTGCGAGTCGGCTGGTACGCAACCGTCGTCTTGCTCCCGATGACGGCGATCCAGGGGCTCCTCCAGGCGAGTCCCTACTCGATTCCGCTGGTCGTCCTCTCGCTGATTTCGCTCCCGACGGTGCTCGTCACTCGCCGACAGTTCGACCGCGAACTCGGGCTGACGACGACCCAGCTAGCAGCGGGCGGGGCGCTCGTCGGTGTCCAGGCCTACGGCACCTTCGGCGCGTTCGCCCTCCGGGAGGACTTCGACGGCATCTCGAACCTCCTCGACGCCTTTTACTTCACGCTCGTCACCTCGAGCACCGTCGGCTACGGCGACATCGGCCCGACCTCGCCGGACGCACAGCTGTTCACCATGTCCGTCGTCGTCCTCGGCGTCGCCAGTTTCGGTATCGCCATCGGGGCGCTGGTCGGCCCGGCGATTCAGGCGCGGATCACGAAGACACTCGGAAAGATGACAGAATCACAGCTCGAACTCCTCGAGAACCACATCCTCGTCCTCGGTTATGGCGAGTTGACCGAACCGATCGTCGACGAACTCAACGCGGCCGGCCGCTCGTTCGTCATCGTCACGAAGGACCGTGAAGCGGCGACCGAGCTCGCCGAACGGGACATCCCCGTCGTGACGGGTGACCCGAGCGACGAAGCACCCCTCGAGCGCGCTCACATCGAGCGCGCGGCGGCCGTCGTCGTCGCGACGAATCACGATGCCGAGGACGCGCTCTCGGTACTCACCGCGCGCGAACTCGCCTCAGACCTGCGAATCGTCGCGGCCGCGACCGATCGGGAGAACACGACCAAACTCGAACGGGCGGGCGCGGACGCCGTGATCAGCCCGGCCGTCCTGGGCGGGAGCCTGCTGGTTCGCTCGGCCCTCGGGAGCGACAATTCGGCACTGATCGATCGGATACTCGAGGACGAGGAATCGTGACTCGGCGCTGATCGATTACGTTCTCGAGGACGAGGAATCGTGACTCGGCGCTGATCGATTACGTTCTCGAGGACGAGGAATCGTGACTCGGCGCTGATCGATTACGTTCTCGAGGCCGAGTGACGATGTCGAAAAGCGAACGCCAACTATACGTTCGGAAGTCGGTTCGGGCTCAGTGTCTGGCCAGGCTAAGTCGGTATCGGCGCTTCGTTCCCGGCAGACGGACCGTCTCGAGGGACCGCGCCGTTCGCACGAGTCGAGCGACCGTGAGCGCCCCGACGGCGCCGCCGACCGCTGCCAGCGCCGGAACCGGGTACGACAGCGCGATCAGGAACCCGACGAACCCGACCAGGATGGCCAGGGAGACGACGAGACGCGGCACCGACGCGACGTGGACGCGCTCGGGGTGGGGGTAGTGTGGCATCATACACGTAGTAGTAGGACCGACACCTGCATAAGTATAATCTGAAATTCATTTCTGTAACGCGGGTTACTGAAATTCGCTTCGGTAACGGGCAGTGAACGTCGTCACCTGCCCTGGACGCCCGTGAACTCGAATCGAGCGCCGCCAGTGGGGCTCTCGGTAACCGCGACGTCCCAGCCGTGAGCGTCGGCGATGGCGCGAACGATGGCGAGCCCGAGTCCGGAGCCGTCGGTCGAAGAGGAGACCCCCTGCTCGAGGACGGCTTCGCGGCGGTCCGCGGGAATGCCCGGACCGTCGTCCTCGACGTAGAAGCCGTTTTTGAGCGTGCCGATTCGAATCACGGTATCCGGTCCGGCGTGTTCGATCGCGTTCCGAAAGAGGTTCTCGAGCAGTCGTTTCGCTCGCGTCGGATCGGCTCGAATCGTCCGGTTGCTCGAGAGTTCGTAGCTCGAGTCGCCCGTTTCGACGACGGCCCACGCCTCCGAGGCGAGGTCCACGAGTTGAACCGGCTCCCGGTCGGTGACCTGCGTGCCGTTTCGGGCGATCGACAGTGAGTCGTCGATCAACTCGTCCATCCGCTCGAGGGAGTGATCGACCGCCTCGAGGTGGCTCGGGTCGCCCGTTCGATAGGTCTCCTGGAGCCGGCCCTGGGCCACGCTCAGCGGGTTCCGCAGGTCGTGGGAGACGACGCTCGCGAACTCCTCGAGGCGCGCGTGCTGGCGTCTGGCCTCGCGGACGGCCGATCGCTGGCGGATTTCGTAGAGTCCGGCAACGGTTCCGGCAGCGACCCCGACGGTCCCGCTCATGAGGGTCAGGTACAGCGGCGTCGTGACGCCGGCCCCGTCGAGGCGGAGGACGTGCAGGTGGAGCGCAGTGACGAGTGCGGCCGCCAGGAAGCCGCCGAGGCCGTAGGCGAAGACGGTGAAGCGGTCGCGGACGCCGACGCCGCCCGCAACCAGTCGTCGGTCGGCGAGGACGACGGCCGTCGCCGCGAGCAGCGGGAACGCGCTCTCGAGGAGCGCCCGGCTCGAGGCGTTCTCGACGGCGATGCGAAAGCCGATGGTCGCCGCGAGCAGGAGGCCGAGTGCCGAGAGCGGCGACACGGGCAGGCGCTCGCCGAGATCGGCTACCCAGTCGTCGTCCGCGACGGCGCGTTGCACGCTGAGGACTTCGCCCAGGGACGCATCAATCTACGGGATTGTCGCGGGCTCGAGTAAATCGAAGAAATCGGTCCGGAAGACGGGTCAAACGAACAGGAACCGGATGAACACGGCGTACGAAACGACGAGGACGGCCCCGTCGACTCGGGTCAATTGACGTCCGCGCCACATCATGCCGACGAGCACGAGCGTGAACGCGACCACGAGCGGGAGTTCGAACCGGAGCACGGCGTCCGTGACCGTAATCGGCACGGCGACGGCGAGTAGCCCCAGTACGGCGACGATGTTGTAGATGTTCGAGCCGACGACGTTGCCGACGGTGAACTCGGTCTCCCCGCGTGCGGCCCCGACGGCCGAGGCGGCGAGTTCCGGCAGGGACGTCCCGAG
The DNA here is from genome assembly GCF_017357105.1 of Natronosalvus caseinilyticus. Classification (NCBI taxonomy): domain Archaea; kingdom Methanobacteriati; phylum Methanobacteriota; class Halobacteria; order Halobacteriales; family Natrialbaceae; genus Natronosalvus; species Natronosalvus caseinilyticus. Next base: position 3,448,384 of record NZ_CP071596.1, on the reverse strand, counting down.
CGCGAGCACCGTCACCCCGACGACGAACTCGGAGACGCCCATCGCCAGCAGGAGCGAGGAGCCACCGGAGATCAGCCAGCGAGAGCCGACGAGCAGGGTGACCAGTCCGGCAAGGACGAACGCGACGTCGCGCGGGGCGACGCCGTCCCGGCCCCCGTCGGGCATCTCGGCGGCCTCGGGGCTCGAGTTCACGGTGTGGAGCAGATACCCGGTGAACCCGGCCAGCACGGCCAGCAGTATTCCTCCCTCGAGTTTCCCGATCCGCCCGTCGAGGGCGAGCACGGGGAGCAAGACGGCCGCGAGGACCATGAACGGGACGTGGCGACGCATCATCGCGTCGCTGATCGAGAGCGGTCGAATGAGCGCGGAGACGCCCAGGACGAGGGCGATGTTGGCGATGTTCGAGCCGACGACCGTCCCGAAGCCGACGTCCGACGAGACGTCGAGGGCACCCAGAATGGCGACGAACAGTTCGGGGGCAGTCGTCGCGAAGGCCACGACGGTGACGCCGACGGTGGCCGCCCGGAGGCCGAGACCGAGCGCGAGGTTGCCGGCGCCCTTGACGAGGAGTTCGGCTCCGCCGAAGAGCGCGCCGGCGCCGAGAGCGAGCAAGAGTGCGGAGAGGAGTGTTCCGTCGACCATCGATACCAGGGTGGTACTCGAGACGGTGGTATAAGGCGTGTGAAACGCGGTCGGTGCGGACTACCGGATCACTGGATCGTCAGGAAAGCCTGCCGGAGTCACACCCGTTATACCCGCCCGGGAACCACTCACGCGCATGCAGGTCTTCGGTCTCCTCGGGAATCCGGTTGGCCACTCGCTCTCGCCGCCGATGCACGAAGCAGCCTACGACGCGCTCGACGTCGACGCCAGGTACGTCACGTTCGAGCCGGACGCGAACCCGGACGCGCTCGAGCGGGCCATCGACGGCGCGCGGGCGCTCGGAATCGCCGGCTGCAACGTGACGATTCCGTTCAAGCAGGACGCGCTGGCCTTCGTCGAGCCAGACCCGCTGGCAGCGCGGATCGGCGCGGTGAACACGATCGACTTCTCGCCGGACGGGCCACCCGCGGGGTACAACACCGATGCCGTCGGCGCCGTCCGCGCGCTCCGCGAACACGATGTCGCCCTCGAGGGAGCGTCGGCGGTCGTGGTCGGCGCCGGCGGGGCCGGTCGGGCCATCGCGTTCGGACTCGCCGACGAAGGGGCGGAGGTGACGGTGGTGAACCGGACGGTGTCGCGCGCCGAGGAACTCGCCGCAGTCGTCCCCGGCGCGACCGCCGGCGGCCTCGACAGTCTCCCCGACGTGGTCCCGGATACGGACGTGCTGGTCAACGCGACCAGCGTCGGGATGGACGAGGACGTGTCGCCGATCCCGGCGGACGCCCTTCACGGCGAACTGACGGTGATGGACGCGGTGTACAGCCCGCTGAAGACGCGCCTCCTCCAGGAGGCGGCGGACGCCGGTGCGGCGACCGTCGACGGTGCGTGGATGTTGCTCTACCAGGGCGTCGAGGCGTTCGAGCGGTGGACGGGGCTCGAGGCGCCGGTCGACCGGATGAACGAGACACTTCGGTCGCGACTCTAACGGCACTACCTGTCGCAATCCGTGTGCGTACCGGCAACTGTCCGATATCAGACGACTTTAAGTAGCGGTGGTAACTACCCTCCGATAATGGGACTCCTGCAGAAGCTACAGTCGCTTCTCGGCATCGGTGACAGCGACGCCGACGCTCGGTCAACAGAGGGCCGTGACGGTGGTGTCACAATCGAACGCAAACGAGGCCAGGATGCGGCGGAGACGTCGACCGATTCCGGGGCGCCGACGGAGGAGGGAACGACCGAATCGACGACTGGTTCGTCTGACGAAGACGTTGGTGAGGACGAAGACGCCGAAGCGGAAGACGTCGCGGACGAACCGATCGTCGAAGCGGAAAGCGAACCCGCCGACGAAGCCGACGAAACCGAAGACGCCACAGTCGAATCGGACGAAACAGCTGAATCGACCGACACGGACGAGGCCGCGAAAACGGCCGCTGCCGGCACCGATGCCTCGAGTTCGACCGACGCGATGACCGAGGTTCCCGACGACGTCGACGAAGCCGCCGAACCGGCCGAAGCCACGGGACCGACCACCGAGGACGCCACCCCCGAGGCCAGCAAGGTGCCGGACGATCACAGTCAGGAACCGGTCGACGTCATCAAGGGCATCGGCCCCGCCTACGCTGACCGACTCGAGGGTGCCGGCGTCGAAACCGTCGCCGACCTCGCGACGGCAGACGCCGATTCGCTCTCGGAGGACACGGACATCTCCGCGAAGCGACTCCAGGGCTGGATCGACCGGGCGGAAGTCCGATAACTCGACTCGTCGTTCGGTTTTCCTCTCTGCCTCGAGTGACGCCGACAGTGCAGGGGCGAGCCGATACGAACTCGAACTGACGTGAGAACCGCAAAAGCGTTAGGCCACCCGTACCTCGACTCGAGCATGAACAAGCCGCGCGTCGTCACGGACGAGGAGGCGTTCCTCGAGGCCGTCAGGACGGTTCGTATCGACGCCGGCGACGGTCGCTCACCCGGAGTGCGGGGAGCGGGCCGAATTCGTCTCCCCGTCGAAGTCGCGGTCACCGTCAACGACCCCTTTCTCGCCTATCGCCGAGCTCGGCGCGAGTCGGCTCCCGGCGCCTTCCTCGAGACGACCGGCGGCCAATCGGGCTGGGGCTACTTCGGGGTCGACCCCGTCAAGCGGCTGATCGTCGGGCCGGATGCGGCTGTGCTCCGCGATCGGTCGTCCTCGGGTTCGGAGCGCCTCGACTCGCCGGAAACCGTCGAGGAGCCCGTTACGAGAGCGGCGTCACAGTCGAAGTCACAATCACAATCACAGTCGCCGACACTCGCTGCCCTCGAGGGACTGCTCGAGGGCACGTCGCTCGTCCGTGGGGACTGCGACGTGCCCTACCCCTGCGGCGTCGTCGGCTGGCTCTCCTACGACGTCGCCCGCGAACTCGAGGACCTGCCGGGGAGCGCCGTCGACGACCGCGGACTGCCCAGACTCGAGGTGGGCGTGTACGACCGACTTGCGGCGTGGGAGTGTCCGGTCGACCCGGACGACCGCGTACGACTCAGGGTGACGGCCTGTCCGTCTATCGACGCCTCGACGCTCGAGGAGGGGGATTCGACGGGCGAGTTAGAGAAAACCTACGAGCACGCTCGCTCGCAGGCGCTCGAGCTCGCCCGACGAGCGCTCGAGGGCGACCCCACCGTCGGCCCGCCACCGGCCGACGCGACGGAGGCGACCTTCGAGAGCACCTGCGGCCGGGACGCGTTCGCCGACCGCGTTCGATGGGTCAAGCAGTACGTTCGCGACGGCGACACGTTCCAGGCGAACATTTCGCAGCGTCTCGTCGCCCCCGCGGCGGTGCATCCCGTCGCCGCCTACGAGGCGCTTCGGACCGTGAACCCGGCCCCGTACTCCTGTTTGCTCGAGGGGCGATCCACGGACCTGGTGAGCGCGAGCCCGGAACTCCTCCTCGAGCGCGACGGCGCCTCCGTCCGCACCGAACCCATCGCTGGAACCCGTCCCCGGGGCGAGGATCCGGCGGCGGACGCGGCACTCGAGGCCGACCTCCGCGGTGACGAGAAGGAACGCGCCGAACACGCGATGCTGGTCGACCTCGAACGAAACGACCTCGGGAAGGTCTGTACCTACGGAAGCGTCGAGGTCGAGGAGTACCGCCGGGTCGATCGGTACTCCGAGGTCATGCACCTCGTCTCGAACGTCACCGGGCGCCTCCGACCCAACGCGACCCTCGGCGACGCGATCGCGGCGACGTTCCCCGGCGGGACGATCACGGGGGCGCCCAAGCCCCGGACAATGGCGATCATCGACGAACTCGAGGCGACCCGACGCGGGCCGTACACCGGCGGCGTCGGCATCTTCGGGTTCGACGGTCGGGCGACAATAAACATCGTCATCCGAACGCTCGTCCGCCACGCCGAGGCGTACCACCTCCGGGTGGGCGCCGGGATCGTCCACGACTCCGAGCCCGAGCGCGAGTACGACGAAACGCTCGCGAAGGCCCAGGCCTTGCTGAACGCGATCGACGCGGCGCTGGACGAGCGGGTGACGATGACGCTCGAGGCCGGCGGTGAGGCCGGTAGCGGTATCGAAGTCGAGAACGCCGACGGCGGTGATCGCGATGACTGATCTCGACCACTCGACCCGCATCCTCGTCGTCGACAACTACGACTCCTTCGTCTACAACCTCGTCCAGTACGTCGGAGAGTCCGCGGACGAGGTCGTCGTCCGCCGAAACGACGCGATCACCCTCGAGGACGTCCGCGCGCTCGACCCGACCGGCATCGTGGTCTCGCCGGGACCCGGAACGCCGGCAGACGCGGGCGTCACGACTGACCTGTTCGCCGAGCTCGCGTACCCTACCCTCGGGGTCTGTCTGGGCCACCAGGCGCTGTGTGCGGCCAACGGCGCGCCGGTCGTCCACGCCCCGGAGGTGGTCCACGGCAAGCCCTCGACGATCGAGCACACGGGCGAGGGAATCTTCGAGGGGCTCCCGACGCGACTCCGGGTTGGCCGGTACCACTCGCTGGCCGTCGAGCGGGAGTCGCTTCCGGACGACCTGCTCGAGACGGCGTGGACGACCGACGAGCGCGACGTGTTGATGGCCGTTCGCCACCGCGACCGCCCGCACCTCGGCGTTCAGTTCCACCCCGAGAGCATTCTGACGGGGACAGCCGATAGCGAACCCGGCGACGAGTCGGACGAGGACCCAGATCACTCGAGTCGAGCGTACACGGACAGCGACCGCATCTCCCTCGAGATCGGCAGGCAGATGATCCAGACGTTCTGTACCTTTGCCGCCGAGTACGACGCCAGAGGCCACAATGTCTAAAGACAACTCTGAGGGTAACGATGTCTGAGGACGAACTCACGAGCGAGCGCCTGTACCACCTCGACGGCGAACTCGTCTCCGCCTCCGAGGCGACCGTCAGCGTCGACGACCGGGGCTTTCGCTACGGCGACGGTGCCTTCGAGACCCTGCGGGCCTACGGTGGTTCGATCTTCGAGTGGGAGGCCCACGCAGACCGCCTCGAGCGAACCTGCGAGTCGCTCGGGCTCGAGCACGGCTTCTCGCGCCAGGAACTGCTCGACAGAATCGAGGCGACTCTCGCTGCTAACGACCTCGCGAACGCCTACGTCCGGCTGTCGATCACCCGCGGCGTCCAGCCCGGCACGCTCGCTCCCCGGCCCGAGGTCGACCCGACGGTCGTGGTGTACGTCAAACCGCTCCCCAGGGGCGGCCTCGAGGGCGAGCCAGTGTGGGACGGTCCGGCCACGCTCCAGACGGTCAAAGTGCGGCGAATCCCGGACGCCGCGCTCCCGGCGGGCGCGAAAACGCACAACTACCTGAACGGCATCCTCGCGCGGCAGGAACTTCACGACGCCGACGAGGCGCTCGTTCGCGACCTCGAGGGGGACGTCGCCGAGGGGGCGACGAGTAACGTCTTCTTCGTCGACGACGGCGGGTTGCATACGCCGACGACGGAGGGACCGGTCCTCCCCGGCATCACCCGGCGTGTCGTCCTCGAACTCGCGGCCGAGGCCGGGATTCCGATCGACGAGGGCCGATTCCGGCCGGAGGACGTCCGCCAGGCCGACGAGGTCTTTCTAACGAACACGACGTGGGAGGTGCGTCCGGTCGATCGAGTCGATGGGATCGCCCTCGGTGAGGGCGACGACCGTGAGCGGCCGGTGACGTCGCTCCTGGCCAGATTGTTCGACGAGCGAGTCGAACGGGCTCATTACGAGTGACGAGAGGGGTCAAAACGAGGCCGGCGCGACCAGGTCCCGTTCCTGGTCGTACTCGAGCAATCCGGCGTCGACCAGTCGGGGCAGGTGGTCGTGATACAGCGAAATGTAGACGTTGGCAACGCGTTCGGCCGACAGTTCGGTGATGGACTTGCCGGTTTCACACTGGGCGACTTCCTCGGCCGCGTCCGGTAACGTCAGCTCCTGTCCGTGTTCGTCGAGTACGGAGAGCAACAGCCGCCGGCGCTCGGCGGCCACTGCCCGGAGCGTTTCGTCAATCGCCGCCGCCGACTCCGGCTGATCGCCGATCCACTCGAGGAGGTCGAACGCCAGTTCCGAACAGGCCTCGTGTGGGTCGGAGTCGGGGTTAGGGTCGGGTCCGGGAGGTTGCGTCATCGTTTCCCTCCGGAATTAGTGCGGGTTCGCGCTCGTGAGCGCCACTGTCGTGTGCTGTGTAAGGGGTTGAAACGGGAAGAGGGACTGAAACGGAAACAGGAACGAGAACGCGAGCCAACCTGCACTCGAGTGAAGCGGCGTCTGCTGGAACGGAAACCGAAACGGAAACGAAACCGGCGATGGCGGCCCCGAGCGACGCCTATCGCAGACGCTCGGTAATCGTTCACTCGATCGTTCATACCCCGATTGTCGGTGCGACGACTGATATCCGTATCGACTTGGGCACACGCCAGCGCGGGTCGACCCGCCAGCGCTGTAGCCCGAATACGCCCCGTACGCCGCCCGGGCGGCCGACTACTCGATGGTGAACGTCGGTTCGTCGACGGCTTCGCTCTTGCACTCGGGGCACCGAGAGGGGAGATTCAACAGGTCGTCGTACGCGTCGAAGCCGCACTCGCGACAGGCGGGCGGGGCCACGAGAAACTGCTCGTCAGTCCCGTCGACCGAGCGGGCGACGTGTTCGGCGTGGCGGAGCACGGCCCCCGCCGTCAGGTCGAGTCGGGTCGCGAGCGCGCTCGGGGTCGCCGGTTCGTCCCGGAGCGCGTCGGCGAGGCGTTGACGCGTCGTTTCGTCGGCTTCTCGCATGGCGGTTCGTCGTGACTGAACGCCTCGTCGGTTATAGAAGTTCGCTTTCGACCGCCCCGAGTCGACACGCTCGAGTGGTTCCCGTTCGACCGCAGGCGTATGCCGCGCATCTACGACAAACTGGTCCGCGACGAAATCCCGACGATCGTCGAGGCCAACGACGAGCGACCGATCACCCACGTCGCCGACGACGAGGAGTACGATAGGCGGTTGCTCGCGAAACTCGAGGAGGAGTGCGCCGAGTATCGCGAGGACCGGAGTCTGGACGAACTCGCCGACGTCCTCGAGGTGGTTCGGGCGTGCTGCGTCCACGAGGGCTGGTCGACCGAGGAACTCGAGGAACGCCGACGAGAGAAGGCAGCCGAACGAGGCGGGTTCGAGGCGGGGATCGTGCTCGAGGCGGTCGTCGAACGTCACTCTCAGTCGACGCCCGACGAGAACCGAGAATTATAGGACAACTACGGGGACTCGCGAATTCCGTTGCTCGAGAAAGGGCAAGTGTCTTACACCCTGCTGGTGAATTGCGAGTGTATGAAGGCCGTCGTTCTCGCCGGAGGATACGCGACTCGGCTGTGGCCGATTACCAAACATCGACCGAAGATGTTTCTCCCGATCGGCGACTCGACCGTCATCGACCGGATCTTCGCCGATCTCGAGGCCGACGAGCGGATCGACGAGGTGTTCGTCAGCACGAACGAGCGCTTCGAAGCGGAGTTCGAGGCTCACCTCGCGGCGTCGGACTTCGAGAAACCACGCCTGTCCGTCGAAGACACCACAGCAGAGGACGAGAAGTTCGGCGTCGTCGGCGCGCTCGCCCAGCTCATCGAGCGCGAGAACGTCAACGATGACCTGGTGGTCATCGCCGGGGACAACCTCATCAGTTTCGACGTCGCCGACTTCGTCGACTACTTTGAGGCGCAGGGGACGCCGACGCTCGCGGCCTACGATGTCGGGTCGCGTGAGAAGGCCAAATCCTACGGCCTCGTCGAACTCGAGGGCGAACGTGTCGTCGACTTCCAGGAGAAACCGGACGATCCGAAGAGTACGTTGGTCTCGATCGCCTGCTACGCGTTCCCCCGCGAGGATCTCTCCTTGCTCTCGACGTACCTCGAAGAGGGGAACAACCCGGACGAACCCGGCTGGTTCATCCAGTGGCTGCAGAATCGCCAGCCGACCCACGCGTTCACGTTCGAGGGCGCCTGGTTCGACATCGGCACCCCCGACAGTTACCTCGACGCCGTCGCCTGGTTCCTCGACGGCGACAACTACGTCGCGGAGTCGGCGGTCCTCGAGGAGACGACCCTCGGCGAGAACGTCCACGTGATGGACGATGCGGTCCTCGAGAACACGACGCTCGATCACGCGGTCATCTTCCCGCAGGCAGAGATTCGTCACGCCGATATCCGCCGTTCGATCATCGACGAGCAGACGCGCCTCGAGAACATGGACCTCGCGGGGGCGCTCATCGGGGCACACACGACGATTACGAACGGCGCACCCGAGGAGCCGTAGGTGTCGAAGGGGTAGCGTGGGCGGTACACCTATTTATCCCGGCTGTGTTGTCGCTGACGAGAATTATGGCCTCTCCCCAGGCGGTGCTCGATCGGTTCGCCGACGGCGTCCCATGTACGTCGCTGGCCGATTCGTTTCGCTCGTTCGAGCGACCGGCCGGCGACGAGCCGATGTTAGCCCTCACGGCGGCGACGGCGGCCACGGGTGGCGGATCCGAGACAAGATCGGTCGTCGAAGCCGCCGAGGAGCGTCTCCTCGAGCCCGGCGAGGTGACGTCGTTTTCGGGCGTCGCCGACCTCGAACCCGACGACGAGCGACTCCAGGAGGTCTTTCACGCCGACCGAAAATGTCGCGTGTTCTGTGCGGTGGCCCGCGTCCTCGCGAACCGACCGGAGCCCTCCGACACCGAGGCGCTGTGGTCGTGGGCCGCTGAAGCCGACGTCTATCGGTACGACCGGGATCCGGTCGGCGACGTCTCGGGCGTCGGCCCGACCTCGTTCCAGTACCTTCGCCAGCTCGCCGGAATCGACACGGCCAGGCCGAACGCCGCACTCGAATCGCTGCTCGAGTCCGTTGAGGACGACTCCCGGACGGCCGTAATCGAGACGAGCGAGCCGCTGCGGACGCTGGCGTCGTGTGAGTGGCTCTCGCTGACGACCAGCTATCGGCCGCTCGAGATCGATCGTCTCGCGTGGTGGCTCGAGGCGAGCGACGACGAGCGAGCGCGGGCGCGAGCGGTCGACCAGTCCCTCGAGTGAACGGAGCCGCTTTCTCTCCTACTCGTCGTCGCTCGCCGATTCGTTGGATCCGCTTTCCGTCGAGTCGCTCGCGGAACTCCAGCCGACGCCTTGCTGGCCGCCCTGTCCATCGGTAATCGTCGCCTTGCCGCTGGAGGGCGCCTCACCGTCGTAGCTGACATGGACCAGCAGCCCAAGGTTGGTGATCTCCTGTGTGCACATCTCGTCGTCGCTACTGGTGTCGACCGCCGCCGCGGCCATCGAGATGCCGTCCTCGGTCGTCACCTCGAGTGACTTCAACTGGAGTTCGGAGCACCCGTTACTCCCCTGGGTCTCGAGCGCGACGAGCGAGTCCGCCTCGAAGTCCGTCGCCTCGAGGAGGTCCGTGATGGCGCTGCGTTCGTCGTCCTGTCGGGACTCGAGGTCGAGGTGAGACTCCGCTTCCTCGCGGCTCGAGAACGGTACAGCGGTCGTCTCTCCGTCGTTCGCCTCGTACTGGACGGTTTCGTAGTCGGTGACCTCGTCGCCGACCTCCGTGGATTGACTGTCGTCGCTCGAGTCGTTCTCCGTGTCGTCGTCTCCGTTGCCGCTGTCCGCGTCGTCTCCGTTGCCGTTCTCGGTGTCGTTCGATCCGTCGTCGGTGTCGTTCGAATCGTTCCCTGTTCCGGTTTCGTTCCCGTCGTCGGTGTCGTTTTCGTCGTCTCCGTTTCCGTTTCCGTTTCCTGCACCCGGGTCGCTACTCTCTCCGAGGCAGCCGCCGATCGCCGAGACGCTTGCGATGCTCGCTGCGGTCAACATCCGTCGCCGAGTGATCTGCATATGCGGGGGTTGTACCCGGGTTCCCCTATAAATCACGGAAGGTGAAATGCGTATTTTAGCGAGCGAGATAGCGCTCGTCTCGGACTCGAGACGGCGGTGGATCCGGTTCTCGAGAAGTGTGACGGCAGAATAGGCAGATAACGGCTGGCGTTACGGACCTGCCACATCGCCATAACGATTCTGCCAGGAGCCACACCACCACCCGAGGCGCTGTCTGGCGATGGCTCGTGATAGTGCGTTCGGTCGAAACCGGGCGGGGGCGGGGAGCCCGCCCTGGTGAGAGACATGAGCGTACTCGAAGCGGGGGCGAGTCCACGTTCGAGTTACGGGCACGGACACAGCACTCGACTGTCAGCGCGTCGTCCCGTCGGCCGCGACGTCCGAGCGAACGTCGAGTCGGCGACGGGTTTTGCACCGATCGCGCACCCGACGGGGCGTGTGTTCCCCGCATCGTCACCGACGACCGTTTCCCCCTTTGTTATTCAGTGGCACACGAGCGCGTAGCCCGTGCCGACTGGCGACAGGCACCGGCTACCATCACGTAGCCGGTTCCTACGGCTCTCGAATCGGTCAGGCGAGCGTTCGATCAACGTACTCGAGGATGTTGTCCGATTCGGCCATCGTGACCCCGCGGTCCTCGTCGACGAGCACCGGGACGCCGCGCTGACCGGAGATTCGCTTGACCTCGTCGCGTCCGGAGTGCATCGCCTCCGTCCACACCGTTTCGTAGCTGACCTGGGCGTCATCGAGCGCGTCGGCGACCGTTTCACAGAACGGGCAGCCCTCGAGCTGGTAGAGCGTGATCGACATGAGCGAGGCTTCGTGTGGCTCACCAAAAACGTCGCGGGTGACGGCGGAACCGTCCGGTTTTGCGTCCGGCCAAACACCCATGTCGGTCGACGGTGTGGAGACCCCTGTGACGACTGCTAGTACCCACGCGGAACCGCTTCGCATCGGCATCGTCGGCCTCGGCTACATCGGCTCGTACGTCGGCGATCAGTTCAACCGCCATCCCGACGCCGAAGTGGCCGCCGTCTGCGACCTGGACACCGACCGGCTGGCGTCCGTCGGCGACCAATTCGCCGTCGACGAGTCTCACCGGTACGAGTCCTACACGGCCATGCTCGAGGCTGCGCCGCTGGACGCCGTCCTGGTCGGGACGCCCCACACGCTCCACTACGAACAGGTGGTCGCCGCTCTCGACCAGGGACTCCACGTCTACTGCGACAAACCGCTCACGACGGATCTCGAGCACGCGCGCGACCTCGCTGACCGGAGCGAAGGGGGCGAGGAAGTGTTGATGGTCGGCTACCAGCGCCACCTCCAGACGGCGTTTCGGACGGCTCGAGACCGCTTCGCCCCCGAGAGCGAGGACGGAACCGACCCCACCTGGCTCACCGCCTCGATCACCCAGGGCTGGATCGAGGACTCCACAGGCACCTGGCGGCTCGATCCCGACCTCTCCGGCGGCGGCTTCCTCTACGACACCGGCAGTCACGTGCTCGACGGCGTCCTCTGGTCGACGGGCCTCGAGCCTGAATCCGTCCGGGCCAGCATGGACTTCCACGACGACGAGCAGCGGATCGATCGACGGGCACACCTCGACGTTCGGTTCACAAACGGCGCCACCGGCTCGTTCTCGTTCCTCGGCGACGCCCCGGCGGTCCGCGAGCACATTCACGTCTGGGACGACGAGGGCGCCGTCTACCTCGAAGGCAAGCAGTGGCGATCCCGACGCGTCTTCGAAATCGACACCGAGAGCGCGGAGTACCACCCCTACATCGACCCGCGTCGAGAGCGCTCACGCGCGGACGCGTTTCTCGAGAGTGTCCTGGAGGGGCACGAACCGCCGGCGACGGCCCGGGACGCCCTCGCCGTGACGGCGCTGACCGAAGCGGCCTACGCCTCGGCGCGACGTGGCGAGCGAATTCCGGTCGAGATCTGACTCGAGTGATCGATTTTTTGGCTCGAGTCGCGAGTATCGACGCCCCGGTAAACGACCGCCTTCGCTCGAGTAGGGGCGGCTAACGGCGAGGAGACGGCTCGAATCCTGGGTTTGCTCGAGCGAGGCTAGCCTCACGCGATCGCTCGAGTGAATCCCACCCGAGGCTCGAGAATATCTGCCGTCAACGGTAGCGAGCGCATAGCGAGCGCGTCGAACGCGGTACTCGCTGGATAACTACGAGTGATCTCAGTGTGTCGCCAGCTATGATAGAGTGTACCAACTGTGAGACCGCGCAGTTCCTGCAGATTACCCAGAGCCGCGTCTTCTTCGAGGATGGGGAACTGATCAACGAGATCATGGAGACGTACCAGTGTACGCTCTGTGACTCGACCGGCCAGTACACCTACAGCGAGGACGCCGAGGATCCGATCGTCGACGGCTCGATCCAGGTCACTGGCGAGCGGCCGAAGTACGCCTGATCTCGAGGGCCTCGGTTGCCCCCGAGCCGATCGGTTCACTCGTCGTGCCAGCCCCAGCCCTGGGCGAATCGCTTCGTGAGCGACGCCAGGACGAGCAACGTGACGAGCAACCCGCCGAACGCCAGCGGCTGGTAACCAAACCGGATCTGGGCGAGTCCGTACGCGATCGTCACGACGCCCATGAGCAGGGCGGTCGTCCCCGCTCGACGCGAGACGTAGGCGGGGTCGACGCTGTCGTCGTAGTGGACGTGGAGGTCGGCCCGACCACGGACGGCGATGAGCCAGGCGGGGACCAGGATGACGAGCCCGCACCCGACCCAGAAGAGTCCCATAGCGACGTCGAAGGCGACCATCGACGTCCGTTCTGTCGTCGGTGCGAATAAGTCCGCCGGTAGACACGTCGGCCGAAACTCGGCTTTTCAGATACAAAAGATATTTTTCCGCCCGAGCAAAAGAGTGGGTATGAGCACCCGCCCGACGGAAGATCGCATTCTCGAGGTCCTCGAGGAGGACGCCCAGGCGTCCTACGCCGAGATCGCCTCGCGAGCCGAGGTCTCGAAGCCCACGGTTCGAAAGTACATCAACCAGCTCGAGGAGGACGGCGTCATCGTCGGCTACTCGGCGGACGTCGACCCCAAGAAGCTCTCGAGCCAGACCATCGCCTTGGTCGGCATCGACGTCGCCAGCGAGCGCTACGTCGAGGCGACCCGGGCGCTCAAGGCCCTCGACGAGGTCGAATCGCTGTACACCTCGAGCGGCGACCACATGCTGATGGCCGAAGTGCGGGCGGCCAACGGCGACGAACTCGGGGACGTAATCGCGACGGAGATTCTCCAGATCGAGGGTGTGACCGCGGCACATCCGTCGTTTTTGCAGGAACGGCTGAAGTGAGGCCCCCTCGAGGCCCGTACACGGCTCTCTCCGGACGCTTCTCGAGAACTGGTGGCGATGTACCGGCCGTGGCTTTCCGAGAACTGCTGGCGAGTGAACCGCCGTCAATAGTCGAACTATTTTCCCTCGAGGCGTCGTATCCCCCGCCATGGCAACCTACGAGCGATCGATCCGCATCGACGCACCCCTCGAGGAGGTCTGGGATTTTCACTCGCGCGTCTCGGGACTCGAGGCCGTGACCCCGCCGTGGCTGAACCTGCGAGTCGAGGCAGTGATGGGGCCCGACGGCGAACGAAATCCCGACATTCTCGAGGAGGACGCGGAAATTTCGATGTCGATCCGCCCATTTGGCGTGGGTCCCCGCGTTCACTGGACGTCGGTCATCCTCGAGCGAGATTCTCGCCCGGGACGAGCGTACTTCAGCGACGAGATGGTTCACGGGCCGTTCGCCACCTGGGTCCACACGCACTCGTTTTTCGCCGACGGCGAGCAGACGGTACTACGTGACAGGATTGAGTACGCTCTGCCGGGTGGGTCCCTCGGCGAGGCGGTAGCGCCGTGTTCGCGAGTCGGCTTCGAGGGGATGTTTCGGGACCGTCACAGGCGAACGCGACGCGCGCTCGAGTAACGCCCTTCGTGCACTGATCCGGCGTCGCCCACGTTGTCCGGTTTCGCTACCCCTATAGCACTCCCCTCGAATCTGAGTCACGTGATTCCAGACGTCTGCGACGGCGGCGACCTCGAGGTCGTCCCGGGGGCTGCGCTCGCGTTCGCCGTCCTCGCGGCGAGCACGAGCGCAATCTTGATCCGCTGGAGCGCCGCCCCGAGTTCGGTCGCGGCGTTTTACCGCGTGCTGTTCACGACGGCGATCGTCGCCCCGATCGCGCTGGGATTCCACCGCGAGGAGTTCGATCGGCTCTCGAGACGTGACCTCCTCGGCGCGACCGTCGCGGGGGTCGCCCTCGCGGCCCACTTCGCGTCGTGGTTCGAGAGCCTGTCGTACACGAGCGTGGCCGCTAGCGTCACGCTCGTCCAGACTCAGCCGCTGTTCGTCGCCGCCGGCGCCGCGCTCGTCCTGCACGAACGGGTGACGAGAACGACGGTCGTCGGCATCGTCGTCGCCATCGCCGGCGCGGCCGTCATGTCGTTCGGCGACGCCGGGCAGGCCCCGGTCGCGGACGCGACACTCTACGGGAACGCGCTCGCGCTCTTCGGCGCGGTGACGGTCGCCGGCTACGTCCTCGCAGGGCGTTCGATCCGTCAGCGCGTCTCGCTGTTTCCCTACGTCACTGTCGTCTACGCCGCCTGCGCGGTCACGCTCTTCGTCCTCGTCGGCGTCCAGGGCCACGACTACGTCGCCTACCCGCCTCGAGAGTGGGCACTCTTCCTCGCGATGGCCGTCGGGCCCGGTATCCTGGGCCACACCGTCTCGAACTGGGCACTGAAGTACCTCGAGTCGGTCGTCGTGAGCGTCGCCTGGCTCGGCGAACCGGTCGGCTCGACCGTGCTGGCGCTCGCCCTCCTCGGTGAGATCCCCGACGTAGCGACGGTCGTCGGCGGACTCGTCGTGCTCACTGGAATCGGGTGGACCACGGTCGACCGCCGTCGCCGGAAGGCGCGACTCAGCGAGGAAGGACAGGCTTAATACAGGGACTCGGGAACGTGGGAATACGTATGGGGTCGGGGGAAGACACCATGGCTTCGCCGTTTCAGACAGCACCTAGCCTCGCCGTCGTCGAGGCGGTGGCTCACGCGGAGAACGTACCCGTCGAGGAACTCGCACCACCGACCTACCCGCCGCTTCAAGAGGCGATCGATCCGCAGGCGCTCGATCAGTTGCTCGAACCGACGTCACCGACCCGGCAGCAAAACGAGGTCACCGTGCAGTTTCAGTACTGTGGCCGCCAGGTCACCGTCGACAGCACCGGTCAGATATCCCTCGAGTCCCTCACAGACTGAAATCTCACGAGACCGTCCTGCCAATCCGGCGGACGGAACACTCTTTTTACCGAGTGACTTTCAGTGTGGTATATGGAGAGCCACTACGAGGTCCTCGGGGTGTCGCCGGAGGCCGACACCGAGGAGGTCCGACGTGCCTATCGGGCCCTCCTCAAGCGGCACCATCCCGACCAGGGTGGCTCTCGAGCGCGGTTTCTGCGAATCAAGCGTGCCTACGAGACGATCACGGGCGAGCAGCACGCCCCACCGGACGGCGTACACGTCGAGTACTACGACCCGACGACTCGAGACGGCACGCCACCGATCGGTCCGACGGTCGACGGCTCGCTCCTGACGCTGTCGCTCGTCGGCCTCGTCGACGGCGTCGCCCTCGGAAGGCTCCTCGAGCACCCCCTCGAGTTCGGGACGAGGGTGACGGCCGCATTTTTCACCGCACACAACACCGGTGACCGGCCCCTCGCGTGGCGTGGACGCTCGAACACCAGTTTCGTCGGCGACGACGGATTCCTCTACCAGGGGTCGAACGTCCTTCGCCCACCCGCCGCGAACCTCCCCTCGCGCTGGTGTGGTACCGACGCCGAGATTCCGCCGGACCTGGCGCTCGACGCGGTCGTCGTCACCCAGACCGTCCCCGAGGGCGTCTCCATCGAGAAGGTGGTCTACACCCAGCCGGGGCCCGATGGGAGCAGGGAGCGGTACCTGTTCGACATTCGCCCGGGGCTTCGCGAGACGCTCGATCGGGTGCCGTACGAGCGCGAGCGCGAACGCGACCGGAAGGAACCCTGAGGGTAGCTACATCCGGTCAGCGGCCCCCCGAAGCCGTTCGAGAACCGCCGGACGGCCCGTGCACTCGAGGACGACCGTCTCGTCGCGGTACGTGACGTCCTCGACGGCCGTCCGATCGTAGGCTCGCGAGATCAGCGCCATCGCCTCGTCACCCGTAGGCATCTCGAGGCGGAGGCGTTCCGTCGGCAGGTAGTCCTGGATGCGTTCTCGAAGCGCCTCGAGGTTCGTCCCCTCGCGAACGCTGACCGGGGTCGGGTCCAGACCCGCGTCGGTGGCGAGGGCGACGCGAGCCTCCCGTTCGCCGGACTCGAGGCGATCGATCTTGTTCAGCGCGGTGACGATCCGATCGGCGTCGACGTCCTGTTCGGCGAGGACGTCGAGGGACACCTGGAGCCGTTCCTCGACGGTCTCGAGGTCGTCGCTCGCGTCGACCACCAGGACGACGACGTCGGCCGCGCTTGCCTCCGAGAGGGTCGCGCTGAACGACGCGACGAGATCGTGTGGCAACTCGTCGACGTAGCCGACAGTGTCCGTGACGAGCACGGGTCGGCCGCCAATCGTGGCCCGGCGGGTCGTGGTCTCGAGCGTCTCGAACAGACGGTCCGCGACGCTGGCGGTGGCGTGTTTGTTCGAGCCGTCGAGGGGGTCGTCATCAGCGACGCCGGCAGACCCGGACGACTCGAACGACAGCTCGTCCGCCAGCCGGTGCAACAGCGTCGACTTCCCGGCGTTCGTGTAGCCGGCGATGGTCACGAGGTCGAAGCCCTCCTCGCGGCGACGCTCGCGGAACTGCTCGGCCGGATCCGGGCATTCGGACAGTCGACGCTCGAGTCGCGAGATTCGGTCGCGGACGTCGTAGACCGGCGTCCCGCTCTCGGTAAACCGGTTGAACATTCCCTCGTCGCTCGCGGCGATCAGTCGGGGCAGGTCGTAACGAAGCTGGGCGAGTTCGACCTGGAGGCTCGCCCGGCGAGAACTCGCCCCCGCCTCGAAGATGTCGAGGACGAGTCGGTAGCGATCCAGGACGCTCGTCTCGTCGGGAAGCGTCGATTCGATGGCGTGGTGTTGACCCGGGGTGAGCCGGTCGTCGACGACGACCGTCGACGCGTCGCTCGAGGCGACCGTTTCGGCCAGGTCTTCGAGCCGACCCGCCCCGAGGTACGACCCCGAATCGGGGTGCCCGGACTGGGTAATCGTGTCGACGACGCCGTAGCCAGCACTTTGGGCGAGCGATTCAATTTCGGCCGTTTCGATCGGCGTCGTCGGCTCGCGGGCGACGACGGCGGGTTTTGGCGGGCGGTTCGTGGACGGGTTTGCACTCGGTCGTGACATGTGTCGATGGTGGGTACCAGGTCGTTCAGACCTGGTCGGAAACGGTTCGGCGGCGCTGGATTCGTCGCAATCTACGCGAATAGGAGCGCCGCCGCTCGAGGCCTCCTCGAGTCCGGGGTTCTCGACGTGAACGAGTCGCGGATCAGCGTGCGAGCGACTTGCGACCGATTAGCAATGGACTAGCGATCGACCGATGCCGCTACGGACGGGAGCCGAACGCGCCGCAGCGGCCCCGTCGAGCGAGAATCCCGGTTCAGTGAAAAGAAAGGGTCTCCATTCGTCTCGACTCGAATCTCGACGGGTACCGTAAAAACCGTTGGGGTAGTGTGTTATCGAATCGCATATCTGGACGAACGGTCACTACTGTTCATCACTGGTTACTACGCCAAAAACCGGCCGAGGCGCCGTCACTCGCCGAACAGGTCGTCGACCGCCGACCGGGCAGCGAGGGCCGCCTCGTCCGCAACGGCATCGGGATTCCGTTCGCCGGCGTCGTCCGGCACGTTCAGGTAGACGTCCACCTCGAGGACGCCGTCTTCGAAGACGACGGTGACGTCGTAATCACGGACGGAAGATTGCTTGTACGCCGAGAAGATGACGTCTTCGGCGGCGTCTGAGGCGGTCTGGACGACCGTCTCGTCGTCCGGTTCCGACTCGCTCGCCGGCATCTACGCGCCGCCGGCGCCCGGGCCGCCCGGACCGGCGGGCCCGCCCATGCCGCCACCGCCCAGCAAGTTCTGCAGCTCTTCCTGCAGGCTCTCGAACTGCGTCTGGACGCGCTCTTCTTGCTTCTCGAGGGTCTCGAGGCGGATCTCGAGGGTGTCGGTTTTCTCCTCGAGCTGCTCCTGGGCCTCGTCGTACTCGGTCTGGACGAACAGTTCGCCGACCTGGCGGTACATCGTGGTGTCGTCGTCGACGTCCTCGAGTTCCTCGAGGGCGGCCTGCGCGTCGTCGAGCGAGGATTCGGCTTCCTGCTTCTGGACGGCGACGGTCTGGGCCGTCTCTTGCAGGTCCTGGAGCTGTTCGATCTTCTCCTGTGCCTCCGGTGGCAGATTGCCTTGCATGTCTCGACGGTTGCCCTCCGCACTGATAAAGCCAAGCTTTGCGTCTCGTGAGTCGATTCGCCTCCCGCCGTCGCGTTCGACGGGAGTCACGTCACCCCTCGAGACGGTCGCGAACGGACGGTGGGACGGCCGCGACGACGGATGCGGATCGATCATGGTCGAGCCACACGAGCGTCGTCTCGCCGAGCGACCGCGCCCGAACGCGCTGAATGGATGCACGATCGGCCTCGAGCGTCGTCTCGAGCGCACCGAACCAGCGACTGCCGACAGCCCTCTCGTGGGGAAACGACGTCACGACGAGCACGTCGTCGGTGAGGCGACCGGCGGTTGGCAGCCACCAGCGAACGGCGACGAAGGTCGCATACACACCGCCGACGGGGAGCAGGTACCAGAACGAGGATCGCTCGAGACCGAGCACGAGTCCGAAGCCGCCAGCGTGGATCACGGCGCCAGCGCCGGCGAACGCGACGAGCGATCGGATCGGCGCGTGCTCGACGACGGATCGGGTCGGATCGCTCGGTTCCGGCGCGCGAAGTCGGAGGAAGGTCCGGCTGTGTTTCCAGCGAACGAGTCGCGCGAGGAGCCAGCCAAATCCGGAGAGGGTGACGACGAAGGCGGCGATTAGGACCACACCGACTGCCAGCACTGGCGTCGAACCTGCGCGCGAAGGAACCACTGCCTCGAGAGCGAGAAAACGCGGCGAGCGCGGAGAGCAAGACGACGAACCCGCCCGAAATAGTCCAGGAGGCGTACAGCAACGCGCGGAGAAGTCTCGAGTTCGTCGGCGTCAACTGCCAGGTATCGATGGGTTGGGCCGTCGAGTCTTCGTTCGGGGACGGCTCGAACGGTGAGCAGGTGGCGTCGTCAGCCATCGCCGTCGTGGCTGTCGTGGCTGTCGTCGCCACCCGAACGATCCGTCTCGTCCGCCTCGATCGTCTCGAGGCTCCGGCTCTGGTACCGGTATCGCTCCCCGACTATCGTCGCTCGCTCCGCGACGTCGACCAGCGAGAACCAGGTGTTGAGCGCCGCGCGGAGCGCCGTCAGGTCACGGGCGAGGATCGAAACCGCCACCGTCTCCGCGTCGCAGTCGATCGTCGTCCGCGAACGGTCGTCGTCGATCTCGCCGACCTCGCGGGCGACGGCCTCGGCGACGGTCGTCGCTCGAGTCGGCGACTCGTACTCGAACTCGAGGGTGGCGTCGTGGGGAAACACCGGAAAATGCCTAGTTGACGTCGACGGTCTTGACGTCTCGACTGCGCTCTTTGAGGAGTACGCGGTGGCCGCAGTAGGGACAGCGGACGCCCCCGTACTCGTCGAGCTGTACGTCGCGTTTGCAGCGGGAGCACTTGTAACTCATGTGAGGTGGTGTGGTCTGGGTTGTCGGACTACTCGTCGGAGTCCTCGCCGAGTGCGGCCCGGATCGAGCGACGGACGGTTTCGCCGGCCGGGGTCTGGGGACGGTAGGCGCCGCCGGTGAAGACCTCGCCGGTCTCCTCGTTCTCCCAGATGCCGGGGCCGAGGCGTTTGACGTCGTCGCCGTCGACCTTCGAGGACTGCATGTCGTGTTCGATCTCCGAGACGCGTCGTCGAGCGACGCGTCCGTATCGCGCTCCGAATCGGCCGGCACTCCCGACCTTGCCTCGCTTCTTTTCGGCCATAGTATCGGTTTCTACCCACCTCGTTCTGATAAAGGTGTTGAGTTGGGCTCGTCGTCTTTCACGGAAGGTCTGCTTCAGTCCGGTCTGATTCGTCCTTTCGTCTCGATCTCTCGAGGTGGCCGTTCTTGGACGTTCCGTCAAACGCTCTCGTCAATAATGCGACCGACGCCGCGGTGAACGTCGTGGACCGACACCCGTCCGTTCCCGAGCTCCGAGGCCTTCGCTCGTAGCTGGCGGACGAGTTCGTCGTCCAGGTAGCCGTACACGTCGATCGATTCCATGTCCACGAACTCCCCGATCGGCGGGAACTTCGGTCCGGCGACCTCCATGTGTCGCTCTAGCGAACTCTGGTCGTCGTGCACGTGAATTACCGTCATCTGCTCTTCGTCCCCGCTGAAGTAGACGTTGTAGGCCAGAATATCCGGAACGTTCGCCTCGACGAAGTCGGCCAGCTCCGCCATCGCTGGCTCGAGGTCGTCCATCGCCCCCTCCCGTACCGCCGAGCGGTCGACGTACACGACGAGATTATGTTCGGCCATCCCGTCCCCTCGGAACAGCGTCCCGACGGAACGCTGTCGTACGATTCGGCTTCCACAGTGTCGGTGTTCTCGCTTCTGTCGTTGTCATGATCCTCTCCTATCTTGCGCCCGCCACGGCGCCACCTCCCTCGACGACGGAACGTCGGTACGGGCACTCTGACTCGCTACGTGATGGAGAATGTTATATGTTACCATACAACACTCATGCGAAGCGAAGGGTCGCCTCGAATCCCCTCGAGCCGCACAGCCCGTCACTCCTCGCGCAAGCCCGCCTCGAGCAACGCCTCGTTTAGATCCTCGCGGACGACCTCGCCCAGTTCGCGGTCGCGGGCCGTCGTCACGATCCGGTTCTCCTGGACGCTCGAGCCGTCGCGCAGGAGCATGCGGACGTTGCCGCCGTCGTCCGCCCGCGTGACCTTCGCCCGGAGCCCCGACTGCGAGCCGGTGCCGCCGGCGTCGATGGGACCGGGGATCACCTTCTTGACGTGGGGGTGGCCCGCGACGGTCTGGATCGCTCGCATGCCCGTCCGTCCGCCGATGAGGGTCGTGTGGCTCCCGCCGAGTTTGTCCGCCGGCGCCGTCTCGACCACGTCGAGCGCCCGGTCGCCGCGTCGCTCGAGGACGGCCGCGACGGGGTCGTCGTCCTCGACCCGGTAGAACGCGTAGTGAGTGTCCTCGCGAACCGCCTGGATCACGTCCCGATCGCCCGCGGCGTAGACCTCTTCGGGGCGCTTTCGGCGGAGTTCGTCCCCGAGCAGGCTCGCGAAGTTTCTGAACTCGACGACCTCGAGGTCGCCCTCCTCGGGCGCCGTCGTGATCGTCGTCTCTCCCAGCCGCGTCTCGTCGTCGAGCATCGTCAGCGTCGCCCGGTCGCGAGCGGCCTCGAGGACCACCGTGTCGGTGTTCCCGGTGCGACAGACGAGACAGAAGTCGCCGGGTTTCTCGAGGGGCGATCCGCAGTGGCGACACTCCATGGACGTGATTGCCGTCGAGCGCCTAAAACTGCGGTGTTTCGAGGCTGGGACCGTAACGGTGTCCAGAGCGGATCATCGGCCCGGGGGGTCGGCTCTGGCGCGAGTCGCGGGTACTGTCTCCACCGGCGCTGTCAGGGGACAGGGGAACAGGTATCAGTAACCGCCTCGTGTACGGACGCATGCCACCAGAGTCCGGCGACGTACGCGCGTGGCTCGTCGAACGCGGCTACACCGATCGCGACCTCGTGATTCTCAAGTACGCGACGCTCGAGGGGAACCGGGTCTACCGAAAGGAAATCGCCTCGCAGGCGCTGGGTGCGGTGACGGCCGCTAAAGACGTCTCGGTCGACGACCTCGGCACCGTCGAGGAGTCCGAACTGCAGGAACGGTACGCCGCCGAGGCGAAACGGATGGAAGCGGCACACGATCCCGACGACGAGGTCTGAGGGCTCGTCCTCGAGGGTGCCTGGACGCCGGTTCACGAGTCGCGAGGCGCGAGTCACGAGTAGTGAGCCGTAAGCCGGCCTGGTGAGACCAATCTCACCCGAGTGCGAGCGGGTCGCTCTTGAGGTACTCGCGCATCACGACCGTCGCGTACGAGCCTTTCGGGAGCGAGAACGAGAACGTCAGCGGACCCGCGTCGACGGTGAGCGGCGTCCGAACGAGGATCGCTCGCCTGGTTCCGGTCGAATCGAACTCCCCAGGTAACTCGAAATCCGCGGGCTCGAGGTCGAGATCCGCGAGCACCTGTCGTTCGATCTCGCCCGGTTCTCCGTCGGCCAGCGTCGTCTCGGTACCGACCAGCGGCGCGGTGACGAACGCCCGGCCGCGCTCGCAGTGGCGAGTCACCGACCGCACCCGGCGCTCGTCGACGCGTTGACTGCGGTCGACGTCGGGCAACTCGAGGCCCTCCGGCGCGTCGCGATCGGCGAAACAGACGACGTCGCCGGCGACCGGACAGTCGAACGGGAGGCCGGCCGCGAGCCGCTCGCTCAGGATGCGGTTGAAGACGAACGACTGGGCGGCGTGGACGAACAGCCGCTGGAGGTTCGAAGGGAGTCGCTCGAGGGCGTTTCGGAACGTCTCGGGGGACGGGTTCTCGCTGCCGTCGCCGTCTCCGCTCTCAACGTCTCCGCTCTCGCCCTCCCCGCTCCCGTCATCGCCGCCTTCAGCGAGCTCGTGGAGCATCGAGCGCTCGTACTGGAGGCGATTCGGAAAGCGCTCGAGCGCCTCCTGCCAGTCGCGAGTCTCCTCGACGAACGCCCGCGCGGACTGGGTGTCCTCGGGTTCCGCCTCCGTCGGTCGGCCGAGGTAGGCCATGACGGCACCCTCCCAGTCACCGCGGACGATTTCGAGGCCGACCTCGTGGGTAATGGGTCGCTTGCTCCCGAAGCGTTGCTGGCCGAAGACGTTGGGGACGCCGATGGTTGGCTCACTGTCGTCGCTCCCAACTCCACCCCCGTTCTCGCCCTCGAGCCCCGCAAACGCCGCCAACTCGTCCGTGATCGCCTCGACTCGCTCGAGCGCGCCTTCGTCCGGGTCGCTCACGACCAGTTCGAACGCGTTGCCCGCCAGGTCGCCGAACTCGAGGGAGCGCCCGGCCCGGCCCAGCACGTCGATGTCGGCGCGGTTGGGGTCGGGGAGGTCCGCGGGGTCGGCGCCGTAGACCGAGAACAGCTGCGTCGTGATCGCCCGCTTGTCCTTGGTTCCCGCCCAGGACACCCGCTCGCGGGAGACGCCGAGTTCGTTCGAGAGCCGTCGCGCGAAGTCGTTCGTGTCCCAGCCACGGAGCGTCGCCCGGAAGACCAGGTGCGGGTAGGCGTCGGTCGAGGCGTCGACCGGCTCCGTGGGGAACCGCTCGAGTTCGCGGACCCGGAAGTGCTCGTCGCGGTCGCGGAGGCGACCGCCGATGCCGTCGGTCTCGGAGACGTAGTGCTCGATGCCGACGGCCTGCTCTATGGGGTGGGCCTGGCGCATTCGTACGTCGTTCCGTGGCGGCGGCGCAAAGTTGCCACGGTTTTCGACGGTTCCTCGCTCGCATCGAGACGTCACCGCAAGAGCAATTTAGTATCGTGACGCACGAGGTACCAACACCGTGAGGAGTCCCGCCAGTAGCGCCCGGCCAGCCCCGTTCGCCGTCGATACCAGTCTCACATCGAGCGCAGGAGCTCCTCTCGAATGACCGTCGATACCCAATCAGCTCGAGACCGCCCTCGCGTGCTCTGTGTGAGCGGCGATCTGGAAACGCGAGCCGCCCTCACTCGAGCGCTCGCCGACGCGAGCGTCAACGTCGTGCTCGCCCGGACGAACGCCGCCGCAATCGAGCGACTCGAGCACGAACGGGTCGGCGTCGTCGTCCTCGACGTGGAGACCGTCTCCCAGGTGCCGTCGCTGCTCGAGACCGTCGAGACGCGGTGGCCGGGGACGCCCGTGTTCGGCTACCGCGACGGGGTCGACGCTCCGGAGGGCGGCGATCACGACGACGATCACCTCGAGGGCGTCGACGACACCACCGACCTGCCGACGTTCGAGCAACCAGATGCGCTCACCAGTGCGGTCGCGGCACACCTCAAGGACGGCGCCGCCCAGGTCGCGCTCGTCACCAATCGTGTGAAACGCCGCCTCGCGGACGCCCGGACCGCGAGCGAGATCGAGCGGGCGATTCGAGAGCCGTTTACGACCCGCGACCGCTACCTGTTCGCCTGGGTCGGCGAGTACGACCCCGGCGAGCGGGCGATTCTTCCCTGGATACCCACCGGCGCGGCCGTCGACTGGCCGCTCCAGCGAACGTTTTCGATCGGGGACGGCTCGCACCCGCTGCTCGAGTACGTGCTCCGGTCGCGAACGTCCACCGTCCGCCGCGGACTCGACGAACTGTCGACGGTAACGGCGATTCCGTTCGGAGAGGTCGCCGTCGAACGCGGGGCGACCTCCGTTGCGGTCGCCCCGCTGGCGACCGAGGACGATCGGTACGGCGTCCTCGTGGTCTACGCCGACGTCCCGTTGAGCGAACGCGAACGCGAGGCGATCGATTCGGTGGCCGAAACCGCGTCCTACGCCCTCGAGTCGATCGCGATCCGGGGCCAACTCTCCCAGCAAACGCAGTCGCTTCGCCGGTACGAACGACTGGTCGAGACGGCCGGCGACGGGATGTACGTCGTCGACGCCGACGGCCACTTCACGACGGTCAACGACGCGCTCGTCGAGATGACTGGCCACACCAGGGAAGGGCTCCTCGGGGAGCACCACTCACTCCTGTTCGAGGAGCCAGACGACGAACGCCAGGTCCAGGACGGTGCGTCCCGACACCCCCTCGAACGATTGCCCGACTCGAACGAGACGGCGACGACCTTCGAGACGATCCTCGAGACGAAGGCCGGCGAGCGAATTCCCTGCGAGACACAGGCGGCGGTCGTCGGCGACGACGACACCTTCCGCGGCACGGTCGGGGTAGTTCGCGACGTCACTGATCGAAAGCGACGCGAACGCAAACTCCGCGAGCAAAACGAGCGTCTCGATGCGTTCGCCCGGATCGTCAGCCACGACCTTCGCAACCCGCTCGGCGTCGCGCAGGGGTATCTCTCCCTCGCCGAGGAGACGGGCGCCCCGGACGATTTCGCGCAGGTCCGCGACGGACTCGAGCGCATGGAGGCGATCATCGCCGACGTGCTCGCCGTCGCGCGCGAAGGCGAGTGGGCGAGCGACCTCGAACCGATCGACCTCGAGACTGTCGCCAGGGAGGCCTGGGAGAACGTCACCGTCGAGAACGCGACCCTGACCGTCGAATCGTCGGTGACGCTCGAGGCGGATCGGTCGCCGATGCTCCGGTTGCTCGAGAACCTGTTTCGTAACGCGATCGAACACGGGTCGACCGACGATGCGAGTCCGCTCACGATCAGTGTCGGCCGACTCGAGCGCGACGGCGCAGTCGATGGCTTCTACGTCGCCGACGACGGCCACGGGATACCCGAATCGATCCGCAACGAGGTCTTCGACTCGTCCGTGTCGACCGGTTCGGAGGGAATCGGTCTCGGCCTCTGGGTCGTCAGGGAGGTCGCCCACGGCCACGGCTGGTCGGTCAGCGCGGTCGAGAGCGAGGAGGGTGGCGCGAGGTTCGAGTTCGAGTTCGCGGTCGAGGAGTAACCGTTCGGATTTCGGTCTGAAAGCAGAAGTGACACGCTCAGTTTTCGGTCTGGAGGTCCTGGAACGCGCCGACGAAGTCGTCGTGGGTGGACATTCCGGAAATCGTCTCGTCGACCTGATCCCGGAGCGTCTCGACACGATTTGTGAGTTCCTGGTACTCCTCGTGATCTGTGAGTTCGCGGTCGGCCTTCTCGGACTCGAGGAGCGCTTTCTTCGAGACCAGGGCGTAGTACTCCTGGATGTCGGTCTTGTACTCGGATCGGGTCGATACCTCCTGGACCATCTCGAGGAGTTCGTCCTTCGAGACCGGCTTGACCAGATAGTCGTCGAAGCCCATCTCGATGATGTCGAAGTCGGGGTCGACGGCCGTGACCATCACGACGCGACAGTCGTATCCATCGTTACGGATGTGCTGGAGGACTTCGTCGCCGGAGAGCCCCGGCATGCGACGGTCGAGGAGCACGACCTCGACAGAGTCGGTCATCTTCTCGAGGGCTTCCTCGCCGTCGTAGGCGGTGGCGACGGGACGGTCCGCTCCAAGCCAGGCCGCAAAGAGATCCGCGAGACGAGACTCGTCGTCGACGACGAGAACCTCGGGTTCGTCGCTCACGGAAGAATCACCCCGTTCTCGTCTTCGATTGCAGGCACGCGTCACAAATGGTGGCTCTAGTTGATAAATCTCGCGACCACTGATCAATAATTTGATGATTATCGACAATCTCGAGAGTTCCTGCCGAGATTCGTTTCCAGTAGAGTCGAGCGGTTCTCACCCGCGAGCACCGCCGTTCCCGTTCGCATCATCGATTGAACCGATTCTAGCGAACGAAGCCGTCGATAGAACCGCTTTCAGCGCGAGCAGCGAAGGATGGTGACACACCGTGCGTCTCTGATTCCCTGCAATCCTCTCATTATCGGCATTCCTCAAAACTCAATGGCCAATATATTTTGGATTCACCTCCCGGTGGCGCCATCGACGGCCAAAGAACGGTGGTCGACTCCGCGCTGCGAACGTGATCGACGGCCGATTCCGCGCGGGGAACGCGATTGTCCGCAGATTGCCAGCGGTCTGGTGTGCGACATCGGCCCGCCCGACGGAGCCGCGATGGCTGCAATCCCTCCGGAACGACTTCGGGAAATAGTTACGACAATCGGCGACGGAGATGCTGTCAATGAACCAATCATCTGGCCGTCTCGAGCCCTCGCCGGGAGCCGATCACGACTCTCGAGCGAGTCGATCCTCGAGCGACGAACCGACGGCCGATTCCCGGTCGAGCGAGCCGATTCTCTCGGCGACCGGCCTCACGAAGACGTACGGCGATGGCGACGCCGCTGTCAGGGCCGTCAACGAGATCGACCTCGAAATCGAGCGCGGAACTGTCGTCGGCCTGCTGGGACCGAACGGGGCCGGCAAGACCACCATCATCAAGCTCTTGCTGGGGCTGATCATCCCCGACTCGGGGACGGTTCGTCTCGACGGCACCGATCCCATCGACGACCCGCGCGCAAGCTATCGTTCGGTCAGCGCCATGCTCGAGGGCGCGCGAAACAGTTACTGGCGGCTCACCGTCCGGGAGAACCTCCGCTTTTTCGCCCGCCTGGCCGATCGACCGGCCGACGCCGACCGGATTGACGCCCTCATCGAGCAAGTCGGGCTCACCGCGAAAGCGGACACCACGGTCAACGAACTCTCTCGCGGGATGAAACAGCAGGTATCGCTCGCCTGCACTCTGATTCGGGACACCCCGATCGCGTTCCTCGACGAGCCGACGCTGGGTCTCGACGTCGAGCATTCCCTCGAGTTGCGCCGCCAGCTCCGCGACCTCGTCGAACGGGAGTCCCGAACGGTCGTCCTCTCGAGTCACGACATGGACGTGATCGAGGCCGTCTGTGATCGGGTGATCATCGTGAACGACGGCCGGATCGTGGCCGACGGGACGGTCGACGAACTGGTCAACGTGTTTCAGTCTCGCTCCTACCGGTTCACGCTCGAGGCCCCGGTACCGGACGCGGCGAAGCGGACCCTCGCGGAACGGTTCGGCGTCGACGAGTGGACCGAACGCGGCCCGGAGCAGTCGTTCGAGGTGGCGCTCCAGGACGACGCGTTCTACGACCTCGTGGCCGTTCTCGAACGGACGAACTGTACGTTCCTCGGCGTCGAGACCGTCGAGCCCGACCTCGCGGACGTCTTCCTCGAGGTGACTGGCGAAGCGAGTGGTGACGATGGCGACGACGATGGCGAGTACGGCCGCAACGGCGTCGACGCCGGCCACCAGCGGAGCGCCACACCGAGTGGGGACGTACCGGTCGACGACGGAGGGGCACGATGAGCGGGCGAGCTGGCTACATCGGACTGACGAGAGCCATCTTCGAGAAACAGCTCATCCTCTTGCGCCGATACTGGATCAACACGACGATGATGCTGGTCGGCTTCTACCTGTTTTTCGCCGTGATTTTCTTCGGCGGGCAGGCCGCCGCCGGCCCCGCCTTCGACGGCACCCTCGACGGACTCGTCGTCGGTTTCTTCCTCTTTCTCGCGGTGACGGCCGCCTACTTCGACGTCGCCGGTAACGTGATGCGGGAAGCCCAGTGGGGCACCCTCGAGCAGCTGTTCATGTCGCCGTTCGGGATTGGCCGGGTATTGCTCGCGAAGACGCTCTTCAACGTGGTCTTCAGCATCGCCATTGCCATCGCTCTGCTCGCGATCATGCTGCTGACGACCGACCGGACGCTCACCGTCGACCCGCTGACGATCGTCCCGCTCGTGCTCGTCACGATCCTCCCGGCGATCGGGCTGGGCTTTCTCTTCGCCGGACTCTCCCTGCTGTACAAGCGGATCGAGAACGTCCAGCAGCTCCTCCAGTTCGCCTTCATCGGCCTGATTGCCGCCCCTGGCGCGCTGGACTCGACCGTACTGGTGATCGTCCCCTTCAGCCTCGGGAGCGACCTGCTCTACCGAGCGATGATCGACGGTGTCCCTCTCTGGGCGATGTCCGGGCTCGAGCTGGTGGCCCTCGTGCTCAACGGCGTGGCCTATCTGCTGGTCGGCTACGCAGTCTTTCACCTCCTGGTTCGGCGGGCCCGGCGGCTCGGCGTGATGGGACACTACTGAGCTCGGACGGTCGCGTCGATTCGATCTCGAGTTCCGGGGCCGCACCTGCCGACTCTCGGCGAACGTCTCAGGCCGCCGTCTGCCAGGTCCGGACACGATCTTCGCTCACGCCCTCGACCGCACTGGCGAGCGACTCCGGATCGGCCTCGAGCAGGTCGTCGATCGATTCGATCCCGGCCGCGGTGAGTTTCTCGACGGTCTTGGCGCCGATTCCCTCGATCGACTCGAGGGCCGATCCGCTCTCGGCCTCTCGAGCCTGGAACTCGCGGTAGTTACAGATGGGACAGCCCAGTTCCCAGGGCTCGTCGCCGTTGTGGACGACGAGTTCGGGCAGGTCGTGTTCGTCACAGCGCTCGTCGGTGACCTCGATGTCCCCCCGGCGCGGGAGGGGTAGTGAGTACTCACAATCGGGGTAGCGGGTACAGCCGACCAGCCGCGAGCCGTTCTGAAGCGTCTTGATCGCGAGTTCGCCGCCGTGTTCATCACCGCAGTCGGGACACGTTCCCAGCACCGGCCCTTCGCCGGCCTCTTCGGCCTTACAGAGCGGGCAGCCGTGAACGAACGTCTGTCGCCCGGCGAGCATCTTCACCTCGTGGAGGTCGTGCTCGTCGCAGGTCTCCTCGAGGATCAGGGGCTTGCCCGTCGAGGGGAGCGGCAAGGTGAACTCGCAGTCGGGGTACCCGTCGCAGCCGACGAAGTACGAGCCGTAGCGGCTCCGGCGAACGAGCAGGTCCTCACCGCAGTCGGGGCACGGGCCCAGTCGCTTGTCCGCCTTCAATGACTTGCGGAGGTGATCGCCAACCTCGTCGCGGGAGGCCCGCAGCTGCTCGAAGACGGCTTCGAGCATCTCGCGGGATTCGTCCGTGACGTCTTCGAGCGTGGCCTCGCCCGTCGCGATGGCGTCCATGTCGGCCTCGAGCTGGGCCGTCATCTCCTCGCTGACGACGCGGTCGGCGTAGTTCTCCGCGGCGTCGACGACTGCCATCGCGAGCTGGGTCGGTCGCGGCGGGTCGTTCTCGATGTAGCCCCGGTCATAGAGCTTCTCGAGGGTGTTGTGCCGGGTACTCTTCGTCCCGATGCCGAGGTCCTCCATGGTCTCGATGAGCCGCGACTGGCCGTATCGCCGCGGCGGCTGGGTCTCCTTCTCCTCGAGTTCGACGTCGCCGATGGCGAGTTCCTCGCCCTCCTCGACGGCCGGGACGTAGTTCTCGGAGGTGTTGAAGTACGGGTAGACGTCGTGGTAGCCCGCTTCGACGAGGCGCTTGCCGTTAGCCTTGAGTTGGCAGCCGCCGGCCTCGGCGACCACCTTGAGGTGCTCCCAGATCGCCGGCTCGGCGACCGTCGCGTAGTAGCGGCGGACGACCAGTTCGTAGACTCGCCACTCGTCCTCGTCGACGTCTCCGCCGCGGGCTGGAATCTCGCCGGTCGGGTGAATGGGCGGGTGGTCGGTCGTCTCCTCGTCACCCTCCGTGGGCACGAGGTCGCCGTCGCCCTCGAGCAGGTCCTCGGCGGACTCGCCCAGAACGGGGTGACCGACGAACGAGTCGAGCAACTCCTCGGCCTCGAGGTCGTCGGGGTAGACCGTGTTGTCAGTCCGCGGATAGGTGATGTACCCGGCGGTGTAGAGGTCTTCTGCGATGGACATGGCCCGCTTCGCAGAGAAGCCGATAGCGCTCGCCGCCCGGATGAACTGGGTCGTGTTGAACGGTGCCGGCGGCGTGTCCGTCCGCGTCCGCGCGTTGACCGACGTGACCGTCGCGGAACTGGCGCTCGAGAGCGTCTCGTAGGCGCCCTCTGCCGCCGATTCCTCCCAGACACGCTCGGCCTCGTTGTCGTCCTCGTCGAGGTAGAAGTACTGGGCCTCGAACGGATCGTCGTTCTTGATCAGGTCGGCGAATAGCTCCCAGTAGGTCTCGGGGTCGAAGGCTTCGATCTCGCGCTCGCGGTCGACGATCAGCTTGAGGGTGGGGCTCTGGACCCGGCCGACGGAGATGAAGTCGTTGCCGAGCTGGCCCGACGACAGCGAGAGAAACCGGGTGAGCGCGGCTCCCCAGACCAGGTCGATGATCTGGCGCGCCTCGCCCGCCGCCGCGAGGTCGAAGTCGATCTCGTCGGGTTCGGCGAAGGCGCTCTGGACTTCGTTTTCGGTGATCGAAGAGAAGCGAACGCGGTCGATCGGCACCTCTTCGTTGACCTCGCGAACGATTTCGTAGGCCTCCTTGCCGATGAGTTCGCCCTCGCGGTCGTAGTCGGTCGCGATGGTCACGCGGCCGGCCTGGCGGGCCAGGATGCGAAGCGTCGCGACGATGTTCTCCTTCGTGGGCGTCTTCTCGATCGAGGCGTCGACGAGTTCGACGGGCTCGACGTCCCGCCAGTCCGAGTATTCCGGCGGGAAGTCGACGCCGACGACGTGGCCCGACAGCCCGACGCAGCGCTTGCCGCCCCACTCGTAGACGTTCACGCCGTTCTCGCGGGTCGCGTCGGCGGACTCGCCGCTCAGAATCTCCGCGATTCGTCTCGCCGCGTTGTCCTTCTCCGTGATAATCAGCTCCACGGCGTCTCACCTCCCGGTCCTCGAGGCACGATCATTGGGCCCCGGTACGACCGAGCCCCGGATAACCCTTTCGGGGAAACCGACGGACGCGGCCGCTGTACGTGTTCGCGAGCACGCGACGCGGCAGTCCGCAGTCGTCGTCGAGCGATCAGTCGTCCGCCGGAGCCGGAGCCGACGCCGGGTCGCTCGAGTCGACGTCGCCTTCGGCCTCGAGCAGGGCCGACCTGGCGTCCTCGGAGAGTCGATTGCGGACGGCCCGGCCATCTCGCTCGCGGACGACGAAGCCCGCCTCTTCGAGCGTCGTGAGGTGGTGGGAGACAGTGCTCGGATCGAGGTCGAGCGCCTCGGCGAGGCGTCCGTTGGACGCGTGCTCGAGTGCGGCCAGCTCCTCGAGCACTCGTCGGCGGGCCGGTTCGGCGAGGATGGCGTATCGCTCGTGGTCGGCCCCGTCCGTCCCGTCCGTCCTGCCCACTCCGTCCATCCCGTCTGCCCCGTCCGCCTCGATCGGGAAGTAGCGTCGCTTGCCCCCGACCTTGACTGAGGTGAGCAGGTTCTCGTCCTCGAGCACCCGGACGTGGTGGCGAACGGTCGACAGGGCGACGCCGCTCCGGTCGCTGAGCGCCGAGAGGTACAGTCCCGGCTCCTCGGTGATCGTGTCGAAGACGGTTCGCCGGTGATCGTTCTCGAGCGGATCCGAGTCGTCGTACCGGCTGTACCGGAGCAGGGCCAGCGCCTCGACCGGGAGGGCGTTCCGGAGCGCGGCCAGCCATCGACGAGGCTGGCTGCCGGTCCAGCTGGCGACGGCGTTCGTTGCGCTCGTCCCGGCGCCGGCGCCGGCACCCGCGCCGGCACCAGCACTAACCCCCATTCCCGACACGGCTACCGCCCCGAGTAACCCAACGAGCACACCGTTGACGGCGTGTTGCGTCTCGGGACTCGAAGCGGAGCCGAATCCGGACCCGCTATCGTCGGTGGTGGTCGTGGCGTCGTCATTTCGATCCCCGTCCCCCTCAGTGGCTTCGGTCCCGTCACTTTCCCCGTCGACCGCCGTCCCAGTACCCTCGAGCGATTCGTCTGCGTCGTCATCGAATTTCACGTCATCGGCGGACGCGTCGACGCTCACGTCGGCGTCGAGTCGCGTCTCGAGCAGGGAAGTGCCCGAGAGCGTGGTCGTAGTCGTGGTCTCGAGTTCGTTTACGGCGTCGGTGGTCGTGGTGTCCTCGATCGCGTCGACCGTCTCGTTAGTCGTGTTCTCGACGGTTTCGGTAGTATCGTTCGTGGTATCCTCGACGGATTCGGTAGTGTTTTCTGTCGTTTCGACTACCATCTCCGTCGAGGCCGTCGTGTCGTCGACTGTCTCAGTAGTTCCGTCAGTCGTGTTTTCGAGCGTGTCACTCGAGTCTGCAACCACGTCGTCTCCATCGTCGGTCACGGTTTCGTCGGATTCAGCCGTCCCATCGACGTCGTCGGTTTGATTTTCGTCGGTGTCGACTGTGTCGTCGGTTTCGTCTTCGACGGCGTCGGTGGTGTTCTCACTCCCGTCGGTTACGTTTCCGTCAGTTACGTTTTCGTCCGAGTCCGTCGTCTCGTTGACCGTCTCGTTCGTCTCTTCGATATCGTCGTCCGGATCGTCGTCCAGATCGTCGACTGGCAGAGTCGTCGACTCGAGCAGCGTACCCACGCTCGAGCCGTCGATGTCGTCGTCTCCCGTGGCCACCGCTATCGCGGTTCCGGCGACGATCCCCACGACACTGGCCGTGGTCACGACGAAGACGAAGAGGAGACTGGTGACGAAACGGGTGCTCGACGAAACCATACCTTCAGATAGCCAGTTATTCGCCAGCCACTATATGTTTTCTCTAATAATCAACCCAGATCACGCCGGAACGAGACGTTCGAGGCTCGAGGGGCGCACGACGGGTGCACCGATCGCGAACGCCGTGAACAGGCCCGCGACGAGACTCGCGGCCAGCGCGGGCACCCGGGTAACCGTCACGACGGCGAGGAGTGCCGCGCCCAGCGACAGCGCCGCGATCAGCGCGCGACCCGAGACGGGGTGACCGAACGGCGTCATCCGGATTCGGCTGCCGTCGAAACGGGTCGCCTGCCAGCCGACGAACGCGCCAAGGGTGGCTCCGGCCAGGAGTATCGCGTCCGGTTCGGCGGCGCTGGTGTACAGGTAGAACCCGCTACACAGGATGGCCAGCCCGAAGGTCGCTGCGGGTTCGTCGGTGTCGACGCGAGAGAGGACGAGGTGCGTCCCGGCCAGCAGCGTCAATCCCAGGGCAACGCCGGCGACGACGTCCTGGAGGTAGTGGACACGGAGGACGACGCGAGTCGCCGAGACGGTGGCGACGAGGGCGGCGGCAGCGGCGTATCGCGTCCGTCGGCTTCCGACGGCGAGGACGCCCGCCAAGCCGAAGTAGAGGATCGTGCTCGTCGTGGCGTGCCCGCTCGGGAAGCCATACCCGGTCGCGGTCGCCGTCGCCTCGTACAGCGGCTGGACCATCGTCGAGACCGTCTCCGGGTCCCGGAGCGGCTCGTCCGGGCGGGGAATCGCGAACAGTGCCTTGAAGCCGCGGTAGATGCCGATTCCCGAGAGCATCACCCCGGCGAGCGTGGCGACCTGGCGGCGTTTCGACGGGTGGAACCAGTACAGCCCCAGGAGGACGACGGCGACGAACCAGACGTCGCCGAGCTGGGTGAGCAGGGCGACCAGGATGGCCTGCCAGTCCGGGACTGTCGACTGGACTGGCTGGATCACGTCGGTTCCAGGGCTCATCGCTTCCACGTTCACGATGGAGCCTATAAACGCTTGTTCCAACCGGAACGACGGACACCCTTCTCACACGAGGCCCATCACGCCGAGGCCGAGAAACAGGACGCCAAATCCGGCGAGAACGAGGCCGCTCACCAGGGCTACCGCGGGGGCGAAGGCGTCGACGCGTCGACCGGCTCGGGCCAGCGCCGCCGGGTAGGTCGTAATCCAGAGGACGATTCCACCGAAAAAGCCGACCAGGAGGGCGAAACTGCCGGTCTCGACGACGAACGATCCGGCGAGCGCATCGCCGATCCCGGGAACGTGGGCGAGCACGTCGAGCGTGCCCGGCTTGATGAGGCCGACGCCAACGGTGAGCCAGAAGCCGATCTGGAACGGGTTCGTCGCAGCGAGGACGAACGCCTTCTGGAAGCCGGTCGCTCCCGCCTCGAGGTCGTCGGTGAACGACGCGGCGCCGCGGGCCTCCCGCCAGGCGCCGACCGCGAAGACGAGCATGAGGACGCCCCCGAGGAGGTAGAGTACCGACTGGAGGGCGCCGTAGCGCTCGACGACGGCGACGACGCCGACAAACGCGAGGACGAGAAAGAGGACGTCGGCGATCATCGCCCCGAGGCCGGCCCTGAATCCGGCGCCCCAGCCTCGAAGCACGCTCTCCTCGGCGATGATCGCGTTCATCGGGCCGGGCGGTGCGGCGAGAGCGATTCCGAAGACGACGCCCGCAGCGAGTGAGGTGAGAGTCGGCGACACAGCTACCGTCTCTCGTGTCGGCAGCGATAAAAGTTCGTCGGGGTCGCCCGTTTTCGCCTCGAGTTCGTCCTCGCCTGTCTCGAGTCCCTCCTCATTCGAGCGATTCCACGCAGCGCGACAAACCGTCGATACTTAGGCCCCCTCGCTCGAATCAGTCTCCTATGACGAAGGCAGCGGCGGACGACGCAGACAGGGTGGCCACCGACGAGCCATCCGCCGACCGCGAGGGTATCGACCGGGCCGGAGACGCGTCCCGCACGGGGACAGACGAAGCCGCTCGAGACACCGAAGGGTACACGCGAAAGCGGTGCGTCCTGATCACCGGCTGCTCCTCGGGAATCGGCAAGGCGACCGCCCGCGCGTTCCTGGACGAGAACTGGCGGGTCGTCGCGACCGCTCGCGACACGGCCGACATCGAGGACCTCGCCGACGCCGGGTGTGAGACGCTCGAACTGGACGTCACCGACCCCGGCCAGGTTGCTCGCGTCGTCGAGCGAACGGTCGACGTCGGCGGCGCGATCGACTGTCTGGTCAACAACGCCGGCTACGCCCAGATGGGGCCGATCGAGGACACGTCGACGGCTGACCTCCACCATCAGTTCGACGTGAACGTCTACGGCCCGCACCGCCTCGCTCGCGCGGCGCTTCCGCACATGCGAGCGCAGGGATCCGGCCGGATCGTCAACGTTTCCTCCGTGCTCGGTCGCCTCTCCTTCGCCGGCACCGGCCCCTACTCGGGATCGAAACATGCACTCGAGGCGATGAGCGACGCGCTCCGCGCGGAGGTCGAGGGGTTCGGAATCGACGTCGTGGTGATCGAACCAGGGCCGGTCGAGACCTCGTTCACCGAGCGGGTCGAGGAGGAAGTGCCGGACGACCAAACGTCAGCCTACGAGTCGCTCTACGAGATCATCGAGGAGAGCCAGCTCGTCGGCGGTGGCGGGCCGCTCGCCTCCGACCCCGAGGACGTCGCTGCGGCCATCGTCCACGCGGGGACGTGTCCAGAGCCGCCGGCCCGGTACCCGGTCGGCCCGCTCGCTGAGTACGGCCTCTACGCGCGCTTCCTTCCCGACAGTCTCCGGGATGCCGCCTACGGCCTCGTCAAGAAGCTGGTTTGAGCTGGTCTGTATAGATCTGAGTTGTCCTGAACAGGTCTCTGCCGGTCTGGGAACCCCAGCGCTCGTGCGCTCCGACCCCACACGATGATCGATCATCGAACTCGACGAGCGCTCAGCGTGGCGCCTCGAGTCCCCTGCCGACGCCGAGCCAGAGGATTCCACCGATCGCTCCGAGCGCCGCGACGACCCGGTGGCCGACCTCGATCAGTACGCCCCGGTCGGCCGTCGGTTCGTGACGGAAGAGGAGCCAGTTCCCGTCGCCGTCGCCGAGCACGACGGCCCCCGAATCGAACGCGAGCGAGACGAACACGAGGACGACGACCCCCAGCGCGGTTGCGACGACCGTCCCGACGGTTCCGACGAGAAAGGAGTGGGCGACTCGAGCGGGTGGCCTCGACTGTGAGCCTGTAGAACGGCCGTAGATTGCGAGTGCTCCGTCCCTGTTCTCGTCCCCGTCTACGTCTTCGTTTCTGTCTTCGTTTCCGTCGCCGTCCTCGTCTCCGCCCCCATCGGCAGGCACCGGCCCGACGCGAACGCACTCGGGGTACTCAAGCAGCCGGCTGGCCATCCAGCAGTCCCCGACGGATCCCGCGACGTTGGCGGCGAGGAGGACGAGCGGCCATCGAGCGCCCAGGGCGACCGCGAGCGCGAATCCGACGACCGAGATGACGACGACGGGAGCGACCAGGATGGCGACCATCTGATTGCGGCCGTAGTCGGTTCGCGTCTCGGCGTAGGCGTAGGGAATCCCGAACCGGGCCGTCCGAACGCCGTAGCGTGGTCGGCCGCCGAAGTGACGCATGACCACGCCGTGGAGGAGTTCGTGGGGAACGGCCACGACGAAGAACGCGCCGACGACGAGCGCGACGACCTCGAGTCCGCTCGCCAGGGCCGACGGATCGACGACGACGCCGTCGAACGGACGGCCGAGAGCGGCGCCGTGGAGGTCGAGTGCGACGTACCAGCTGTACAGGAATGCGACCGCCGAGCAGAGCGCCCAGCGGCCAGCAGCCGACCGCGGAGCCCGCAGGCTCGCGAGGTGCTGATAGGACGATCGATCGTCGGTAGCGGTCACGGCTGCGACAGGTGGCAGTTCGTGACGAACGAGTTAGGGGTATCGATTCGGACGGCTGTCGCGTTTCGGCGGGCGGTGATCGACTCGAGTACGCTTGCGGTCGCGCTCGCTGTTCGTACGCTGTTCGTACGCTGTTCGTACTCTCGTATACCGTACTCTCGTGTCCGGGTTTTCTCGCGTGACAACATGTTCGCGTGCGCGTTCACCAACCCTCGAGCACCGACTACGCACCGCCACCGTCGGAAACGACGTCGATGGACCCGCGCTGGCCCCAGGAGTCGTGTAGGTCGCAGACGTACGCCGCCGCGTCGGCGGTCGCCTCGAACGTGAGCGACTGTGACTCGGCATCCGTTGGTTCAGTTCGGTAGTCCCGGACGACGTCCTCGTTTTCGTCACGGATTTCGACGTTGTGCACGTGTCCGTCCGCGTTGTGCCAGGTGATCGTGTACCGCTCCCCTTCAGTGAGCACGAGCGTCGGATTTCGTTCGTCGGCGATGGCGGACGGTTCGAGCCCCGTGAAGTGAGACGTCCGGGCTTCGAAGACGAACTCGTCGACGTCCGTCGGGGCCGTCTCGCCGGAACCATCCGTTTCCTCCGCTCCATCGCTGTCGCCATCCTCGGTATCTCTGTCTGCGTCGGATTCGGAGTCGGATCGGCCGTCGTCCTCTGTTGTCTCGCCGTCGCTATTGGATTCGTCGCCGTCCGTTTCGTTCTCACCGGTCGGGGACTCGTCGGAATCGTTCGCTTCGGTTGTCGTGTCGTCGCGTTCGTTCGCCGGACCGTCGTCGGATTCAGGCTCCTCCTCTGCCAGACACCCGGCCACGAGCGACGACCCCGTAGTCGCTCCGAGGAGGACCACGAATTGGCGTCGCGAAACGAGTCTCGAGCGCGTCATCGGGTCGACACTCGAGAGCCGGTCGAATAAGTACGGGATCCATACTCTCGTCAAGGAATGATTATCATGTGGTTCGACACTACCGTCGAGACGAGTCAATCGCCTGTCCAGGAGACCAGAACCGATACTTTCGCGTACCTACCCCCCGAAATCGCGTCGTATGACCGACGAGCGAGCGGAAGGCGATGGCGACGCTGACGCCGAAACGCGTGCCGAAGCGAACGGCATCACCGCGACCTACAGCGAGACGGACGACGAACGGGTGCTCGAGTTCGACCGCGACGGGACCACGGCGGCCGTCGCCCAGAACCGCGAGGGGTACGCGATGCTCAAGGTTCGACCGACCGCGACGGGCGACGAGCTGGAGCGCTACTACGGGTTCGACATGGCCCTCGACCACGTCGCCGAGCGTCTGGGGGTGGCGCCACACGAGCTCCCGGTTCCGGAGTCTGCAGCGGACATGGGGATGTAGGCGTTCGAGTGGCCCGCTACCGAGTCGTCGACTCGAGCACTGCCTCGACCCGTCGCTCGAGCCAGGCAAACGCCTCGTCGCTGACGGCGTGGCCGGTGTCCGGCGTGATCACGAGATCGACATCTCCGTCGATAGACTCGAAAAATTCGGCGGTCGATCGTAGCCCCGACGAGGAGACGTTCGGGTCGTCTTCGCCCGATGCGAGCAGAACGGGGGTTCCCTCGAGCGAGCCTACCGCCGGACGGTCGTCCGCTCCGCTCGAGACGCCGGGAACCGTTCCAGCGAGGATGCCGGCACCGCCGTAGCGCCGAGGCGACTGGCACAGAAATTCGGCCACGACGCGAGCCCCCTGGGAGAAGCCGACGAGCACCGTTCGCTCGGCGCCGACGCCGACACTCGCCGCTCGCTCGAGACACGCCTCGACGCGGTCGACACTCGCTGCGAACCAGGGGTCGTCGGGTTCGAGTTCCGTTTCAGGCGTCGACGGATACCACCGGCTCCGGAACGCCTGCGGGGCGAAGACGGCGAGGCCGTGGCGCGAGAGTGGCTCGAAGAGGTTGATCGCCCCCTGTGCGGTCGCGCCCCGGCCGTGGACGACGACGAGGGCGGCCCGACTGGCTCCCGCTGGCGCTCCGGCCTGGAGTATCGGCTCCGTCGCGTGCGAGGGCGGTCGATCCTCGGTCACGGCCGATCGACCTGATCGTCGGTTTCGTCGGCTCTCGATTCGTCGATCTCGTCGGCTCTCAATTCGTTCGTTTCGTCGGCTCCCGATTCACCCTCGTCACCCCCGTCGCCACCTGGAATCGTCACCGGCGGTAACTGGCTCTCGATCAGCTCACGGTCGGCCTCGAATCGGGGAGGCAGGTACAGCGCGTTGGGGCTCGAGTCGGCGACATCGAAGCCGGGCGACTCGGTCGCGAGTTCGAACAGGATGCCGCCGGGCTCGCGGACGTACAGCGAGTGATAGAAGTGGCGGTCTTTTACCCGGGAAGTGTCGTACCCGCGCTCACGGAACAGGTCGTGCCACTCGTAGAGTTCGTCGACGCTCGCGGCCCGGATGGCGACGTGGTGGATCGTCCCCGGGCCCTCGCGGCCGTACGGCGTGGATCGGTCGAGAATATCGATAACTCTCGCGTGAGTGCCGTCTGCGCGATAGCGAATTCGATCCCCTTCTTGGCCGACTCGCTCGAGCCCCAGGGTCTCGAGCGTGGCCGCGGTCGCGTAGGGGTTGACCGGCGTCACGGTTACGCTGTGGAGTCCGCGGATGCCGATTGACGGCGGGACGGGGCCGTCCTTCCAGGCCTCTATCGGCGAGGACTCCGTGACCGGCGACGACCGCTCGACGAGTTCGATGGGTGTGCCGTCGGGATCTGTGATCGAGAGCACGCGTTCGTCGAACCGGGTTTCCTCCTTGACCTCGTGACCCCGGCTCTCGAGTCGCCGCCGCCAGGACGAGACCGAACCCGACGGGATCGCGAAGGCGACGGCCGTCGGCTGAGGCGCGCCGAGTCGGCCGGGATCGACGTCGCCGTAGGGAAAGCACGTCAGGATCGCTCCCGGCGTGGCCGCGGGGTTGCCGAAGTAGAGGTGGTGGGCGAGGATGTCCTCGAAGTTGACCGTCCGACAGCGCAGGGCCAGCCCGAGCGTCTCGAGGTAGAACTCGAGCGTCGGCTGGGGCGGGCCCGTGATCGTCGTGACGTGGTGGAGTCCGGGAGTATCGGTGAGCATCTTCGGTCTGGTCCGGTTGATTCGCGTCCGGATTCCCCTCGAGTGCCATCGACTCGAGCGAACGCGGAATCAGGAATCCGTCCGCGGCAACTCCGCCGAGACGTACTCGAGGAACTTCTCCGGGTGTTCGGCGTGGGGCATCTGGGTCGCGTAGTCGATGACGACGAGGTCGAGATCGGCGGCATCGGCGAGTTCCCGGCCGTCACGGAGCGGAACGAGTTCGGCGTCTCGCCCCCAGACCAGCGTGGTCGGGACCTCGAGTGCCGCGAGTTCGGTCGCCAGGTCGAAGTCGGAATCAGGGTCGAGTGTGCCGGCAACGAACGAGGCGGGCGCGTACTTCGCCCCAGGCTGGTGGGCGCTCTGCCAGGCGTACTCGAGGGATTCGGGGTCGATCCGGTCGGCGTCGTAGAACCCGTCGCGCTCGTAGAAGTACCGGGTCGAGGGTTTGCTCACGAGGACGTTGAACAGCGCGGTGCCGACGAGCGGGGTCCGGAACAGGGTCCGGATCCACGGCCGGCGCTCGGTGGTATCGGCCAGCGGGCAGATCAGGATCAGGCGCTCGAGGTCGACCTCGGACGCGGCGTCGACGGCGAACGACGCCGAGAGCGAGGAGGCGACGACGATCGGGGTCTCGGTCTGGTCGTGGAGGAACTCCTCCAGGAACTCCGCGTAGAGTTCGGGCGAGTACACGAGCGGCGGGCGGTCGGAGCGCCCGAACCCGGGGAGGTCGACGACCGTCACGCGGTAGGTGTCAGCGAGCTCGTCGACGACGTCGGCGAACTCCTGCCCGCTCGCCGCGGCGTGGATCCCGTGAACCAGCACCATGTCCGGGGCGTCCGGCTCACCGGCGACCGTGTAGCAGACGTCCATCCCTCGCCAGTGGTAGGTTCGCTCGACGCCGGGAACGGGGTTCTCGAGGGGACCGGCGCGGGACGCCAGGAGGCGGTTCCCGAGTGCGGTCAGGCCGACGGTTCCGGCGGCCACTCCGAGGGCAGATCGAAGCTTCATGGGGTATTCTTCGACGCGCGTGCCCTTATCGATGGGGTTTGTGTATCCCGGGCGTCGGTGTATAAGTAGCGTCCGAAAAGGGAACGCCCTTAAACCAGGGCACCCAACAATCGGCTGCCTGCGTGGTTGGTCTAGCGGCTATGACCTCAGCCTTCCAAGCTGATGACCCGGGTTCAAATCCCGGACCGCGCATTACTGTCGCGAGCAAATTCGCGAGCGACGGCAATCGCACTGCGGGATTTGAACTACGCGAGACCGAACGGAGTGAGGTCTCGCCATCGAGTTCAAATCCCGGACCGCGCAGTCGGCGGACGACACTTTCAATTCACAATTGGTGGTCCTCTCTCGAGCGCGAGCGACATCTGAGAGCCCGAATCTCGAGTAACCGGAACTCGAGTAGTGCACGGATTTCGAGTTCGCTTTCGATTTACCGGTCTTGTCGAACCCCGCTGACAGAGATACGTTTCAGCAGCCAAACTGAATACACTCACGCGGAATCGGTTCTCGGGGTCGAACCGAATCGTTACGTCGACAGGTCGTCGGCCCACTTCGCAGGGAGGATGCGTAGCAGGCCGTCAGTCGTGAGATCCTCGGTCGTAACGAAGAGAATGTCATCGCCACCGAGGACGGCGGTACCGCCGCCGAATACCTCGTCCCAGTGGTTGAGGACGGCGTCGGGGATCGGTAGCTCGCGGACGTCCTGGCCGATTTCGCTACTGGCAACGTACTGTATCTCGTCACGACCATCGAGAGCGTCGTAATCGATGGAGACCAACACTGCGTCGTCGCGCGCACGGATTCCCCAGAACGTCTCTGTCGAGTGAGCCAGATAGCCCTGATTGAACGCTCTCTGTGGCGCCGGGACCTCTCGACTCTGCCTGTCGAAGGCCGCCTCGCCCAGACGATCGATATCCGCTGTTTCGGTGCCATCGCCGGCGTCAGTGCCCTCATCGGTCGTCGTCACGTCGCTCGTCCCTTCCTCGCCACCGACATCTCCCGTCTCGCGTTCGGTTGCCTCCGATAGGTCCTCGCTCTCGACGCCGATGTCGACGACATCGCGCTGGCTGACCGATGCCGACTCGGCGTCAGATTCGGGCTCGAGCCCCGATTCCACGTTCTCGATGTCCGGGGACGTGTCAGCGACCTCCACGGCCGTCTCGCCGGTGGTGTGGTCTCCCTCGCCGACGTCGCCGGTTTCATCGGTGACCGCATCGAGATTGGGCGACGTGTCTGCCACGTCAGTTTGCTCGACGTCAGACACTTCGCCGCGGCTCTGGGACCGCCGCTGGCCGAGTGCGGCCGCCACGAATCCGGCTCCCAGGACGAGCCTGGCGAGCCCGCGCTCGCGCTCGCCGGCCAGGAGCGCTCGGATGCCGCTGAGGAGGCCCGTCCCTCCGATGATTGCCGTTACTGTACCCGATTCGACGCCGCGCCGGAGGGACGGTGCTGCCCTCGAGAGGTACTCACGGCCGCTTCTCGCTGCGGCCCGCACGGTATCGACTTCTGACTTCGACTCCGATCGTGCGCTGGTATCGGTCTGGTTCACGCCGGATCGTTCGGTCGCGACACACAAATCCTCACCGTCACACATGTTATAATTCGATCAGTAATCGCGCCCAGTTGGTGCTCTGTTAAATAGATGCCCCGTGCCTGTATTCCGTAGGCAAATGTTCTCGTCTACGGATGATTTCAACGAAGCTACTATAGCTGGTGAACTGTCTCGTGTTACTGCACTCGAGTCACGAATCCCAATTGACGAACGGAGTAACTACGAGTGACGAGATAGCGGCTCTCGCACGGAACGCTTTGTACGAGGCCCCTGTACAGCCCGTATGAACGTCCTCGTCACCGGCGCGAACGGTACAGTCGGCACCGCGCTTCGCGACCACCTCGAGTCCGAACTCGACGCGAATTTCGAGCCCACCTGGATCGACATCGAACCACACCAGGAGTACGAGACGACGATGGGCGACGTCACCGACTACGCGACCGTCCGGGAGGCGATGGTCGGCCAGGACGCCGTCGTCCACCTGGGGATGCCCGACTTCCTCGGCGGTCCGGGTTCGCGTTCACTCGCCTGGAGCGAGGGGTTCGCCGCGAGTTGTCAGGCGATCGGCAACGTCCTCGAGGCGGCGGCCAACGAAGGTCTCGAGACGGCCGTCTACGCCTCGTCGAACCACGCGGTCGGCATGTACGAGGTGCAGAACGCGCCCGAGATTTACGGCTCGGATTTCGACCTCGATATCGATCACACCGCCCCACTGCGGCCCGACTCTCGCTATGGCGTCGTCAAGGTCTTCGGCGAGGCGATGGGACAGCTGGCGGCGGACGCCCACGGAGTGAACGGCTACGCGATTCGGATCGGTTCGGTTCGCGATCCGGAGTACGACCACCCCTACGGGGACGCCGAGCGCGGCGTCGACCGGGGCGAGTTCGAACGCGAGAGCGAGGCCTACGAGGAGCAGGTCGCCCGCCAGAAGTGTATGTGGCAGTCGCGTCGAGATCTCGCCCGGGAGGTCGCTCGCTGTCTCGAGCGCGGGGCCGAGGTTGCTCGAGCGGCGGCTGACGACGAACGTGGCGAGTTCGACGTCTTCTACGGCCGCAGCGCGAGCGACCGAAGCTGGCTCGACCTCGATCACGCACGCGAGGTTATCGGCTACGACCCGGCTGACGATGCGACGGCGTGGCAGGGGCCGCCGGAGTGACGATCGGGGAGATCGACAGGCGGTTACGGACGTTACTCATCGGCCGCCTCGGCCTCGAGTACGCGTCCGACCATCGACCAGTCCGCTTCGTCTCCCTCCTCGTTCGATGCCCGGCGACCGACGAGGACCGACTCGTTGTCCGCGCTCGAGACGAACCGATACTCGACGTCGGGTTCGTCCTCGCGGCTCCCCTCGGCTTTGAACTCCTGCTGGAAGAACTCGACCCAGTCCATTTCGAAGACGGCCTCGGTGCCGTCCTCGAGGGTGAGTCGAACCGCCCTGGGCGAGACGTTGTGGATGCGCTTCGCGATCGGATTCAGATCGGCCATATGAGTCTCGAGACGGTGGGAGGGAGAAACGGTACCGGTTTCGCTCTCGGCTGTCGCTCGAACAACCGCCCCGGATCAGCCGTCCGATCGAACCACCGCGTAGCAGTTCCCGCTCGAGATCACGAGAGAGACGGTTTCGAGCGCGCTCGTCTCGAGATCGGCCTCGAACTCGTCGGGATCGTAGATGTGGTAGAATCGGTCGACCGCCTCGCCACCGGGGAGGGTCCACTCGACGGTCGTGTCGAAGCCCGCGTTTTCGTCGAAAGCGTCGTGGGCGGTGCTCCAGGCG
This sequence comes from Natronosalvus caseinilyticus, assembly GCF_017357105.1. Classification (NCBI taxonomy): domain Archaea; kingdom Methanobacteriati; phylum Methanobacteriota; class Halobacteria; order Halobacteriales; family Natrialbaceae; genus Natronosalvus; species Natronosalvus caseinilyticus. Next base: position 3,403,873 of record NZ_CP071596.1, on the reverse strand, counting down.
CTCACGAGGGCGACGCCCCCGGGGGCGAGCACGCGAGCGAGTTCGTCGAGGCTCGCTACCCGCGCAGCCCTGGTCGGCAGGTGGTGAATCGTCGCGACGTAGACGGCGGCGTCGACGGCGTCGCCTCGGAGCGGGAGGGACGCGGCCTCGCTCTGCACGAGATCCACCGAGAAGCCACGCTCGAGGGCGCGGTTTCGGCCGGTCTCGAGTAACCCGCGGCTGACGTCGAGCCCGACGACGCGCTGAACCCGCTCGGCGAGCACCTCGGCGTGTCGGCAGTTACCACAGCCGAGGTCGAGACCGAGTTTCAGGTCGTCTGCACCGCCGACGTACTCGTCGACGAACGCCTCCACCTCCGGCCAGGCGTACTCGCGCGTGGACGCGAAGTGGGTGGCGATCCGGTCGTACGTCTCCCGTACCTCGCTCCGTCTGTCCATCTGGCTCGAGGTCGGTGGCGTCGAACCAAAAACGTTCGTTCCTGCCGGTGACGGGCCCGTTCGAACGCGTCGGTCGATGTGCAGCGTCGTCACCGCCAGAATTCGTGGAGTCCATCGCCTACTTCGGCGGGTGGCTGTCTGTTCCGTTGCAAGCACAATCCCTACACCCGCTCGTGGCGCACGTTCGCCCATGACCGACGTTGTCGACGACGACCTCGAGATCCAGCGCGATCTCGGCGAGGCCACGATCGTCTACGAGGAACCGGACGAGGGAACCGTCAGGAAGACGATCCCGAACGAACACGTCGCGTACTTCCAGGACCACTGGATCATCAAGACCGACGAGGACGAGGAGGGTCACGACATCATCCGGCGGATCCCGACCCGGCGCGTCCACTACGTCGAACGATCCGTCGAGGAGTTCGAGCAGGAAGTCGAGACGCTGCTCGACCGGGTCCAGTCGTTCGCCAGCGAGTTGCAGACGAAGATTCCGGTCGGCGGCGGCAAGGGCGGGAACGACGAACCCGCCGAGCCGCGGCGAATCACCGTCGACGATTCCGACACGGACGCCGACGGTCAGACTGGCGAGGAGTGACTCGAGTCCGCTGTCGACGACAATCCTCGGATCACGACGGCCCTCCGATCGATACCACGAACAGCACTTCGACCCTCAGATCACGACCGCGAACAGCACGAACGAGAGCGCGACCATCGCCACGGCGTGTTTCACCCCGGCTTTCACGTCTCCTGTACTCAACTGTCCGGCGATCAGCCCCGAGAGCGCCCCCTGAATGAGCGTCGCGTGGTAGAACAGGAGCGTGTAGGTCGCAGCATCGACGTTGTCGAGCCCCGACAGCCCGTCGACCTGGGACGACTCGAGCGACTCGCTACCACCCTCGACGGCAGCCGCCTGGAGCGTCGGCAGCATGTAGCCCGCCAGGACGGCGATGATGAACAGGAAGACGAGAAACGAGATGTAGACGACGACCATGTACTCGAGCATCGCCTGCTGTCGGGCGCGCTTGAGCCGTCGGTCGGCCGCGGCCTGCCGGGCGGCGATCCGCAACACGGTGGCGAGGTTCCCGCTGGCGTTCATCGCCTCCGTCAGGAGCGTCACGACGCGGGAGGCCGCCCGCGTCCGAACCCGGACGCCGAACCGGACGAGCGCCGTCTCGAGGTCGGCCCCCCACTGGACGTCCGCCCAGATGCGCTCGAGCTCGACGTCGAGTGCGCCGAGGTCCGAGTCGCGGAGGCGACCGATCGCCGAAACGAGCGCCACACCGGCCTCGTTGACGCTCGCGAGGCGGTCGAGGAAGTCGGGGATGGCCGCTTCGACGGCGTCGACCCGCCGCCGGTGAATCGCATACAGGACGGCGAACGTAGTCCCCACGAGGAGGCCGGCGACGACCAGGACGTCGTCGATGGCGGCCGCGTCGATTCCGGCCTCGGTCGTCGCCTCGGGGAGTCGCCAGGCGATCAACCCGAGCGCGACCGGCCCCGTTACCAGGAGCGAGCGTGCCGGTCGGTCGAGCAACGTCTCGAGCGGGGATCCCAGTCGGTCTCGAACCGCTCGAAGACGTCTGTAGATGTGGATTCGCTCGACGTTCGGTGGGGTGTCGTTTCGGAACCCACCGTCGGTTTGGGCGAGAGCCTGCTGGGACGGTCCCGGATCGTCGACGTCGCCCTCGTCGATCGTTCGGCCGGGGTTGACCGAGTCGGTGACCATGCTCAGGTAGACGATGAATGCCAGGTTGCCAAACGGCAGGATGACGTAGATCAACACCTGCAGGGGGCCGAGGGTGTCGCCGACGGAGATGCCGATGACGAACAGAATCGTGATGAGAAACAGCGGCCCGGCGACGAGGACGGTGACGTACGATTCCGCGAGCGTGCCGAGCAAGTCGAGCATGCGCTCTTGCTGAGACTCTGACTCCTCCTGATAGTCGTGATACTGGCGCTCGAGGAACGACGAGAGGCTGTGGCCGCTCTTGAGGACGCTGATCAGGTTTTCGGAGAACTCGCGGAACTGGGGGCTCGGGGAACGCCGGCTCATCGTTTGCAGCGCCGTGATCACGTCCGTCCCGAAGGTGTCCATGTTCCGAACGGCGACGCGAAACTCGCTCGCAGCCTCCCCGTAAGTGTCGTCGTGAGCGGCGACGATACGGACGACCGTGGGGAACTCCATTCCGCTCTGTGAGAGGGCGTAAATGAACGCGACAGTCGACGGCAGGGTGTACTCGATTCGTCGTGCGCGGTTGTCGGCGACGTAGCCCGGGTACCACCACCGAAACCAGTAGGTGCCGACGCCGGCGAGCACCCCGAGGGTCAGACAGGAGACGAGCAAGAGCCCGAATAGCTCGAGTGCCGAGAGCGTCGGGATGCCGGCGACGTTCGCGAGAAAGGAGAGGGCACCCGGTAGCTGCTCGCGCATCACCGCGGGTTCGATCGAGAGGACGAGCAGGAGTCCCCAGCTGACGTAGATGCCGAGAATACTGCCGACGACGGCGAGCAGGCCGGCGTAGAGGAGGGACTTCGCCCCGTACTCGCGGTAGGTGGTCGGGATGTGGGCCGCTCGAAGCGCGTCCTGTCTCCCGGGGTGTTCGGACCTGAACTCCTCGACGTAGGGGCCGAAGAGCCGATCCGCCATCCGGGCGAGGAGCGTATCGACTCCCCGGTTGACGGCCGCGAACAGAACCGGCGAACAGAGGACGACCGCGAACGCGAGCGGGAGGAAGTTTGCGCGAGTCATGATTGTGGGTGCAGTCGCGCTCTCCGCGTTACTCCGTCTCGAGCGAGTCGCCCGCTCGCTTCGGCGGTGTTGGGTCCGTGTCGTTCTCTTCGTTTTCGGTTTCGCCGGTCTCGGTCCCGTCAACTCCGCCGCTCTCGCTCGCGTCCTCGATCCGCTCGAGCACGCGTTCCTGATCGGCGTAGTACTCGTTGACGAGCGCCGTGAATCGTCGGTAGTCCGAAATCTCGTGTTCGAGCGCGTACTCGAGGAATCGTTCCCGGTTGCGTCGTTCTGTCAGGAGCTCCTGCTGGGTCCAGCCGCGCTCGTGTTGAATCTCGGCTACGACGTGGCTGGTTTCGGCGGTGAACGTGTCCGTCTCGCCGTCCCACGAGTAGGCCGTCGAGTAGTCCAGCTCACCCGTTCGCTGGTCGACGCCCTCGATCTCTGCGAGGACCTTGTTCCGCCGGACGCGCTCGCCGCCGAGCCTGGTGAGCGTCTGCACCGAGAGGATGTCCAGGCTCTGGACCATCGCCCGGGGGACGTTGATCGGCTCGTTCTCGAGCCGATTGATGACCGTCTGCACGGAGTCGGCGTGCATGGTCGAGTAGGTCGTGTGGCCGGTGTTCATCGCCTGGAAGAGCGTGATGGCCTCCTCGCCGCGAACCTCGCCCACGACGATGTACTCGGGGCGGTGGCGAAGCGCCGACCGCAGGAGGTCGTACATGGTGACGTTCTTCCCCTCGTGGATGCGCTCGCGGGTGACCGAGGAGAGCCAGTTGTCGTGGTGTAACTGAAGTTCGCGGGTGTCCTCGATGGTGAGGACTTTCGAGCGCGGCGGGACGAACATCGAGATGGCGTTCATGCTCGTCGTCTTCCCCGAGGCGGTCCCACCGGCGAAGAGCAGGCTCTTGTTGTGCTCGATGGCCAGCCAGAGGTAGGCCATCTGCTCGACGCTGAACGTCCCGTACCGGACGAGGTCGACCGGCGTGAGCGGTTCGTCGGCGTACTTTCGGATGGTGAACGCCGATCCGCGCGGGGTGACCTCCGTCCCGAGGGCGAGTTCCGCTCGGGAGCCGTCCTCGAGGGTCGTCTCGACCATCGGGTCGCCGATGGAGATGTGGCGTCCGGAGTGCTGAGCGAGGCGGACGACGAACCGATCGAGTTCGTCCTCGCCGAAGCTAACGTCCGTCTGGACGTCCGTGTACTGGTCGTGGTAGACGAAAATGGGAAGGTCGTACCCGTCACAGGAGACGTCCTCGACGTGCGGGTCGTGCATGATCGGGTCGAGCCGTCCGTAGCCTCGAAAGTCCCTGAATATGTAGTAGAAGAGTCGGTAGAACGTCGCCATGTCGACCTCCGCGCCGTAGCGCTCGAGGTACTCGCGGACGGTGGATCGAAGCAGTTCCTCCACGTCTTCGTCCTCGTCGGTCTGTCGGTAGAGCAGCGGATCGCGCACGTCCTCGAGCAGCGTCTCGAGCACGAGTCGCTCCTCGTTGGTGAGCGTGGGTTCGACCGTCCGGTAGCGGTGGTGGTTGGCGGCCTCGTCGTACTGGATCACGACGAACGAGAAGGGGGCGTTCACCCAGTAGCGACCGACTTCCTCGAGGCCGTCCACGTCGTCGAACGTGACGAGCGGGCCGTGGGCCTCGGGATCGTAGGCCGTCACGTCGATGTGCGAGCCCTGTAGTACCTCGACCACTCGACGCAAGGTCCGTCGAATCTGGTCGAACGTGGACTCGAGTGCCGAATCGGGAGGGATCGTCGTGTCGTCGTCGACGTCCGAGGAGATTTCGTCGGTTCCGGCGTTCTCGCCGCTGCCAGCATCCTCGGCGGTTCCGGCGGTTCTGGCGTCCTCGAGGCCCGTGGGCGTCGAACCGTCGTCGCCGTTCACTTCGCTCGCGTCGGTTGCCGACGATGGGTCACTCGCGGGGGCATTCGTGTTCCCGGTAGTGTCCGCGGTGGTGTCGAGTTCGGCCCCTGCATCGGTGTCGTTGTGTGGTTCCATCGTCTCTGTTCGCAGTCTCTTCTACGGAGAGGCCGTATCGTCTTAAATCAGATGGCCATCTGCCGAGTACTAGACGCGCGGATTCGGCGGACGTCGGCTCCGTTTCCTCACTAGACTGTCTTGTTCGGATGTGCAGAAAACGCACAATGGGCGTTACGTTCATACCCCGTGAGTGCGAAGTTGCCGGTGCGTAATGAAGCGCGAGCACTTCACGTTGTCTGCCAGCAACGTCGACTGGATCGAGACCGACAGTGACCCGAAGAAACCCGCCGTAACGATCGACTGCACTGGTCCAGCGACACTCCTCCGAGACCGTCTCACCGGCCCAGATGGCGAGCCGCTCGAGGCCCGCGAGACGGACGCCGCGCTTCGACTCCAGGGCCCGATCGATGCCGAAGATACCGACGGCGTCGTCAGCGTCACGAACCGCGTGACCGGCGAGTTCGTCCTCGAACTCAACGTCCCCGCCCAGGACGTCCTGCAGTTCATCCGGGCCGCTCGTGGGTACGACGAAGACACGACGGACGACGACGGCGGGCGCTACCACGTCACGATCACCCTCGACGGCGAACCGTTCGTCGAGTACGAAAAGCGCACGTTCCTCGTTTACGACGACGACGGCGACTTGCTCCGTCACCGGAGCCTGATCCCGAGCGGCGTCGAACTGTAGCCGCTTGCGGGGACTCAGTTCCGACCTGCCGGGAACGGACCGGCAGCTATAAGTGTTTTAGGGTAGCCTAAACTAACGAAGACAGCGGTTGCCAATGGCTCACGAATCCCTGCTCACGTCGACGGCCGACGACCGGCCCGCGGACGCACCGCCCACCAGCGACGTCGTCCTCGAACTCGAGAGCATCGCCAAGCGCTACGGCACCGAGGCGGTTATCGACGACCTCTCGCTCACGGTCCACGACGGCGAAATCCTGACCCTCCTCGGCCCGTCCGGCTGTGGCAAGACGACGACGCTCCGGCTCATCGCGGGCCTCGAGCGACCGAACGGCGGCGAGATTCGCCTCGACGGCACGTCCGTGGCCGGGAACGGTTCGTTCGTCTCACCGGAAGAACGCGGCGTCGGCGTCGTGTTCCAGGAGTTCGCGCTCTTTCCGCATCTGACTGCCAGGGAGAACGTCGCGTTCGGGTTGACCGACTGGCCCGCGGACGAACGCGAGGCCCGCGTCGACGAACTGCTCGCCCTCGTGAACCTGAGCGAGCACGGCGACGACTATCCCCAGGAACTCTCCGGCGGCCAGCAACAGCGGGTCGCGCTCGCTCGCTCGCTCGCCCCCGAACCCGAGATGTTACTGCTTGACGAACCGTTCTCGAACCTCGACGTCGACCTCCGCGTCGAGATGCGCGAAGAGGTTCGGCGCATCATCAAAGAAACCGGCGTGACCGCCGTGTCGGTCACCCACGACCAGGAGGAGGCGCTCTCGGTGTCCGACCGCGTCGCCGTCATGAACGACGGCGACCTCGAGCAGATCGACGAACCCGAACGCGTCTTCCAGCACCCCAAATCGCGGTTCGTTGCAGGCTTTCTCGGGCACGCGAGCTTTCTGTCGGGGACCGTCCGCGGCGACCACGTCTCGACGGCCCTGGGTCGCGTCCTGCGAGCGGACGTCGACGGTCTCGTCGCCGAGTACGACGGAACCGACATCGACCTCCTCCTCCGCCCCGACGACGTGACGGCTTACCCCGCGAGCGGCCCCGAAGCCGACGGGACGGTCGTCTACCGGCGCTACCTCGGGCCGACGATTCTCTACCGCGTCGAACTCGACGACGGCGGGACCATCGAGTGCATGCACAATCACTCGGACCGGATCGACCTGGACGAGCGCGTCGCCGTCAGGGTGACCGCCGATCACGACCTGGCGTGGTTCCCCGCCGACCAGCGCGTTGACGCCGTCGAATCGAGCGTCGAGAGCGAGGCGACCTCGAGTTCGGCTGATTGATCGTCTGTTCGGCCGATTGAGCGTCTATTCGACTGCCTGACTTCTCTTACAGCGAATCAGTCTCGTGACGAAACGTCTGAAACTCGAGCGTCCGTCCCTCCGGATCCTCGGCGAAGAACTGGTAGATTCGATAGCGATCGTTCTCGACCGGTTCCCCGCGCGCCCGATCCGCGAGGTGTTCGTACATCGCGTCGACCTCGCTCGCGGTGTCGAAGACGAACGTGATCGTCCCGTCCGTGTCGGCGTTCTCGCGAGCACAGAATCCGATAAGGAGGTTGTCGGAGGAGAGGATCGTACAGTCGGGCTGTTCGAGCCACCGTTCCGCGCCGAGCTCCTCGACGTAAAAGTCGACGATCGACTCGAGCGATTCGGTGCCGAAGAAGACGATGCCGGCCATGGTCGAATCGAGTACGGGTGACGGAAAAACCGTTGGGGTGTCGGAGTATTTATAGGACGTCCATCGACAGTGACAGGTATGTCTCAGTCGGTCGGTCGACGGATGGCGACGGCCGCCGTGTTGTTGTCGGTGGTGCTCGCCGGCTGTGCGGCGCCGATGGCCGACACGAGCGGCGACGGGCCGCCGGACGACCGCGCGACCGACGAGCGATCGCTCGAGGTCCACGGGGACCTGCCCCTCGACGCGAACACGACGTTCGAGCGTGTGCAGGCGCTCCTCGCGGTCGACCTCCGGCCGCCGACGGTGTACGTGAACGAGCCCATCGCGCGGCTACCGCGAACCGTCCAGGACCCCTCGAGTTTCTATGCCGTGATGGGAATCCCGGCACCCGATCCTGATGACGGGGCCGAGGAACTCCGGGTCGGTGGCGTCTCGAGTCCCATGCAGGCGGTGTACCTCTTGCCCGAGGCGGACGCCTCGGCGGCGGCAATCGAACAGGTGCTGGTCCACGAACTGGTCCACACCGCGCAGTTCCAGCGTGGCGCACCGCAGCGAGTCCAGGCGGAGATTCCAGCCGAACACCGCGGCACGACCGACGCCCGACTGACGGTGACGAGCCTGATCGAAGGAAGCGCCGTCTACGTCTCGAGTGCGTACGTCGAAACCTACGACCTGCTCGTGGCGCCCGAGGACGAGTTACTCGAGTCGCTGTACCCGAACGCGAATCCGGGAACCAGGGTCGCCTGGGGGCCGTACCACCACGGCGGTCGATACGTCGAGGCAGCGGTCGATTCGCCGGCGACCCACTGGAGCGTCTACGAGACGCCGCCGGTGACGATGCAGGAGGTTCGCCGCGGCGAGCCGGCAATCGCCTCGGGCGAGGCCGAACTCGAGCCGTTCGATATTGACGTCGATACCGAATCCGCTAGCTGGGAGCGCGACCCCGCCGGAACGGACGTCGTTGGGTCGTTTGTCCTCGAGCAGGTACTCGCATCAGAACTCGTCCCGGACGCGGCGAGAGACGCCGCCGCGGGCTGGTCATACGACCGCGTGCGGCGGTTCTCGAGCGAAGGGGCCGTGGCCGGCGACGGCGACAGCGGCGATAACCGGGTCGACAGCTACGCCTGGGCGATCAGATTCGAGGACGAATCGAACGCCTCGCTCGCGACGGACGCGATGGCCACGGCACTCGAGCGCCGGGCGACGAGCCTCGAACCCGAATCCGGAGTCGACGCGGCGAATCGCACAGCGACGACGACGCGCTGGCGAACCGAGACGTACGCCTTCAGCCTCGAGCGCGCCGACGACCGGACGCTCGTTCTGTTCGCCGGCGACGAGGCGTTCGTCGAGTCGGCGAGTCTCGAGAGGATTTCAGCGACGGGCGACGTTCGAATTACGTTCGACGAGGGGGGCTCGACGGATTCGTCGCTCGACTCGAGTCGACGCCTGTTCTCGAGCGAGGTGATCGAAACGGCCCAATCGGCAGTACGGCCGCCGCGCCCTTCGCCTGGCGACACGCTGTCGGACGCACGATCGACGGCTCGCGGCGCCGTTCCTCTCGGTGGTGCGCCATGACCGACTATCGCTCGCTGGCGATCCGCTGTGGCGTCGCCGCCCCGACCGTCGCCCTGGCCGGAATCGTCCTGTCGACGTTCGTCGCGACTCCCGAGACGTTCACCTGGCGAACGCGCGCACTTTCGGACATGGGCCGAGTCACTGCACGAACGTTCTGGCTGTTCAACGGCGGTCTCGTCCTCGGTGGCCTCTTCGGTACACCGTTCGTCGCCCTGCTCTGGACGCGTGCTCGCAATCGGCTCGAGCGGATCGGTATCGCGCTCACCGGTGTCGCCGTCCTCTGCATGGTCGGCGTCGGGATCTTCTTCCTCGGACACACGGCGTACTACCTCGAGTCGAGCTTGCACGGTCTCGCCGCGCTGACGGTGTTCGGCGTCGCTCCGGTCGCCCAGCTGCTCACCGGGACGGGACAGGTGCTGGCCGGCGATCGGTGGGTCGCGATCGCGTCGATCTGGCTCGGTGTCACCCACCTGCTCGGTTGGCTCGGCTGGCTCCTCGTTCGTTCTACGGCGCCAGACCCGGGGCGCTGGTTCGCCGTCCCGGAGTTCGTCGCCGCCGTCGCCTTCGGCGCCTGGATACTGATCCTCGCGAGAACGGCTGCCGCTCGGTCAGGGACTCGAGGCGGGTCCTGAGAGACGGCTCGAGAACGGCTACTGGTTCGCGCCGAACCGGGTGAACAGCCCGGAGAACCCGATGCGATCGGCCCACGAGGACTGGTCGTCGCCGAGGGCGGCGATACCGCCGGGGCCGGCGGTACACAGCAGCCCGCTCGCCACCGTCAGCCCCTCGAGGGCCGCCCCGGTTTCGGTGTCGTATCGCCACCGTGCCGCGCCGTCGGTCGCATCGAGTGCGTAGATGACCCCCTCGTCGGTGCCGACACAGCAGGTGCCATCGACGACGGCCGGTGCGGTCGGCGTCGCTCCACCGGTGTCGAACCGGAACCGTTCGACGCCCGAGGCCAGGTCGACCGCGTACACGCTCAGATCGGCGCTGGCGACGTAGACCGTTCCGCGGGCAACCGCCGGGGCCTCGAGGGCGCCGCCCGTGTCGAATCGCCAGCGAATCGCGCCGTCGGCCGCCTCGAGGGCGTAGAGGCTGTCGCCGTCCGTGGCGACGACGAGGTCGTCCGTGGCGGCGAGATAGCTAGTTTCCTCGGCGTTCGCGTCCTCGTCGCCGCCGCGGCCGCCGTCGTCCTCGACGTCGACCGCTGCCCGGAGGTCGCGCGTCCACTCGAGCGAGCCGGATTTGCCGTCGATGCGTCGAACGACGCCGTCCGTGGTTCCGGCGAAGACGCCACCGCCGGTGACCGCGACCTCCGCGACGGCCACGGTCTCGTCGGTCGCGAACGTCCACTCGACGCGGCCCGACTCGGCCTCGAGGGCGTACACCGATCCGTCGTCGTCGGCCGCGTAGACGGTTCCATCGGCGACGGCCGGGGCGACCCGGCAGGTCGCGTCCAGCCGGTACTGCCAGCTTCGTTCGCCGGTCTCCCGCTCGAGCGCGTACATCGTCCCGTCAGCGCTCGCGGCGTAGACCTCGTCGGCGACGACAGCGGGCGGCCCGGTCACGATGCCGTCGGTTTGATACCCCCAGCGCTCGTCGCCGGTCTCGAGCGAGATTGCCAGTACGCGACCGCTGCCGGTGCCGACGTAGACGGTGTCGCCGACGACAGTCGGTGCGGTCGTTCGCACGTCCGGATCGAACCGCCACTGGACGTCGACCGCCGACGAGAGCGGGTTGCCGTCGGGAACGGCCCCGGTCCGTGCGGCGTCGGCTCGAGCGGCGCTCCAGTCGCCCCACTCGTCGTGGTCGTCGATGGGTTCGTGCGCACTCGTCGCCCGGTTCTGGGCTCGAACGGCGGCCTCGGCGACGGCCGGGACTGGATCGGCTCCGAGCGGCTCGAGGATCGACGGCTCGACGCCCACGAATCCGAGGCCGTGACACGCCTGTTCCCTGACGCGGCTGTCGGGATCGGCCAACCGGGCGACGAGGGTGTCTCTCGCCGCCGCGAGGTTCACGTCGCCGCGAGGTGCCAGTGCGGACAGCGCGCGAATTGCGAACGCTCGAACGCTGTCGTCTTCGTCCTCGAGCGCGTCCACGAGCGCCGAGGCGCTCGACTCGAACCCGCCGTCGTCGTCTTCGGCGACCGCTGCGAGGGTTCGGGCTGTCGTAACCCGAACCACGGGCGAATCGACGGCGAGGCCGGCGGCGATTTTCGAGATCGCTGTGGGTCGCAACCGCTCCGAGCAGTCGGCGAGCACCGACAGTGCGAGCACTGCCGTTCCGGCCGCCCAGGGATCGCCGTCGACGCGGCGGCCGAGCCCCGAGAGCTGATTGTTGATCGCGTCGGTATGCGTCGGCGTTTCCCCGCCGGCCACGAGCGACGCGGCGTCGACCAGTCGATCCTCGACGGCGTCGAACTCCGTCTCGAGCGTCGAGTCGTTCTCGAGGACGGCGACGGTCGCGAGTGAGAGCGTCGCGTAGCCGCGAACGGCCGGCGTCTCGTGTTCGAGGAGGTCGGCGACGGCATCTGCATCCTGGCTCACTGCTCCCGGCTCGACCACGGCGAGCGTCGCGAGGTCGGCCGCGACTGCTTCCATCGGTCGATCACCTGGACGATCGAGGAGGAGCGCCACGACGGCCCGATCCGATCCATCGGCGACGGCCGAGAGGGTTCGAAGGTGGGCCTGGCGTTCGAGACGCTCGGCGTCCGCCAGTCGCTCGAGCAGGCTCGAGGCGAGCGGTTCCACGATGGCCGTATCGACGCGAGCGAGGTCGGCCAGCGAACGGGCCAGGGCGGTCGTCCTCGCCCCCGACCCGTCGTCGAACTGGTCGAGGACGGCCTCGGTCGGCGTCGGATCGGTCTCGATGGGTCTCGTGAGGATGGTTTCGAGGGCTTCGAGCGCGGCACTCCGTTCGGCTGGTCGACAGTCGTCGGCGAGTCGATCGAGAACGGCGTCGACGACGGCAATCGTTTCGTCGCCAGTCTCCGGGAGCAACACGCCGAGGGCCTCGAGTGCGCCGGTTCGAATCGAGGCGTCGTCGGCGGTCGTTTCGGCGACAGCCAGTGCCCGGGCCGGCGATCGAACGCGATCGCCATCGGGACCGATCGTGGTGAGTGCGGCGACGACGTTCGTTCGGACAGTTCGGTCGGGATCGTCTACCGCTCCGAATAGTGCGCCCAACGCCGACCGAACGTCCTCGGGGTAGGCCTCCCCCAGTCTCCGGAGGGCGATCGCGGCGTTGTTGCGGACGCTCGCGTCGTCGTCCTCGAGGCTGGCCGCCAGCGGTTCGACGGCCGAACGAACGTCTCGTGGCCGTTCCGTGGCGACGCCGGCGAGGTCGCGAGAGGCCGCTCTCCGGACGGCGACGTCGTCGGCTGCGAGCCGGGTCGAGAGGGACCGAACGGCTGGATGAACGCCCGCGACCTGCGCTTCGGCCACCTCGGCGAGCGACCGGGCGGCGTGACCCTGTTGCCACGTGTCGATTTCGTCGCCTCGTCCCGTCTCGAGCTGTGCGAGGGACCGTTCGACGACCCCCTGATCGACGGCACCGTCGCGAGCGATGGCACCGAGCGCGTGGGCGGTCGGCCGTCTGACCGACTCGTTCGGCTCGTCCAGGCACGCGGTGAGGGAGGGAACCACGGCGCGAACGGCGTCGGGATCGACCGCCGCGACGGCGGCCAGGGCTCGAGCGACGTTCGCCCGAACCGACGCCTCGTCTTCGTCTTCATCTTCGTCCCCGTCCCCGTCCCCGTCCCCGTCCTCATCCTCGTCGTCGAGGCGAGCCGCGAGGTCCGCCACGACGGGCGCGACGGCGTCGGGGTGCTCCTCGGCGACGGCCTCGATTGCGGCGGCAGCGTGTTCACGGGTTTCGATCACGTCGTCCTCGAGGACTGCAGCGAGCGCGCCGACCGACGACTGCACGGTGGCTGGCCGTTCGTCGGCGACGGCACGCAAGGTCGCCGCTGCGTCAGTACGGACGGCTGTCTGAACGTCGGTCAATCGATCGGTGACGGGCGGAACGGACGACTCGAGACCCGACAGCGCGGGGTCTGCGGTGGCAACGTGCCGGAGTGCGTGGATGGTCGGTTCGCGAATCGAGGGGGCATCGGCGAGCGCCGCCGTGAGCGGATCGAGTGCGGTCGACGCTCGCGCCGGCGTCTCGGCTGCGACCGCCAGCAGCGTGTGCGCGGCGTCCTCACGGACGCTTCGGTTTTCGTCGTCGAGTCGTTCCGCGACGGGTTCGACGGCGATCGGTGTGGGGTCGTCTTGGACTGCGAGCGCGCGGAGTGCGGCCATCGCGTCGGCCCGGATCGCTCCGTAGTCGTCGAGCCGTTCGAGCAGGGGCGTGGCGGCGTCGGTCGTCGCGGCGAGCGCGGTCGGGTCCGATTCGGCGACGGCCCGCAGGGCTCGAACGGCGTGTTCGCGAACCATCTCGTCCTCGTGGTGGGCGACCGCGGCGATCGAGGCTGCCACGGGTCTGACCGCCCCGGGGTCGGCGTCGGCGACGGCCGCCAGTGCAGCGGTCGCTCGCCGGCAGACGAACGCGTCTTCGTCTTCGTGATCGTCCTGGTCCTCTTCCTCGGCGGAGACGACCGCCGCGAGCGCCTCGACCGACTCGAGCAACGCCGCCGGTTCTGCGTCACTGATCGCCGCGAGCGCGTCGACGGCGTCGACACGGACGGCGGTCGATCCCTCGAGTCGATCGGTCAGCGCCGGAACGCCAGCCGCGACTTCTGCCGGGTGCTCGGTGGCAATTGCTGCGAGCGCCGCCGTCGCGTTGGCGCGAACCGACGGTTCGTCCTCGAGTCGGTCGATCAGTGCCGGAACTGCCGAGCAGACCTCGCGCGGTCGGTCGGCCGCCTCACCGGCGAGCGTGCTGGCCGCGTACGTGCGAACGTCGGGGTCGTCGGCCGAGAGAAAGCGCTGTAATTGGTCGATCCCGAGGGTGACCTCGAGGTCGTCGTCCGGCTCCCCGAGCATGGGGTCGTCCGGGTTCGAAGTGTCGTTTCGTGGCATAGATGCGTGATGGACGCAGACCGTGCTGGTTCAGCACGGTCCACAACTGATTGTGAATCCGTCTGGGGGGAGTTAATTCTATCCCCACTATTTCGGTGCCTAAGACTGTCAGTTGGCGCTGTATCTCGAGTTTTCGGATGTGAAAGATCGTCTCGAAATGCGGGTGTGCATGTGTGAGTGGGGCGAACGCGTCAACTACCCCGTTGGCGGCGGTAGCGAGGTACAGAACGGACCAAAAACGGCTACTTCCGCCAGAACGGAGTGGGGAGGTCGCTGGCCGGGGAGGCCGTCTGCTGGTCGGCGCGCTCGACGTAGTTCCGGACCAGATAGTACGCCGCGACGTAGGCGACGCCGGCGAGCACCACTGCGAGGATGAGATTTCCGATGAGCAGGAGCTGGATCAACAGCAGGGCGGTCTCGAGGTGTGTCCACCTGGTCGCGATGAGGGGATCGGTGCCGAAGAGGGTCGCACCGACGTAGAAACTTCCGAGGTAGACGGCGGGTTTGATGGCGGGATTCAGGACGGCCACGGAGGAGAAGATCGCGGGCTTCGAGATCCAGGACCACCAGTACGCGAACAGGAAAAACGAGCCGATTCCGAGCCCACCGGTCGGCAGGGCCGTGACGAAGATGCCGATGGCAAAACTCGTCGCGACCTCGTGGGGCGTGTGTTCCTCTTCCCACGCCGTCCGGAGCGCGTGCCGTACCCGGTCCTGCACGCGTATCACTCGGTCACGGAACATACTGCCTATCAGCGCAACCTCATCTATCGAGAGAGAAAAGCGTGTCGACAGGTGTCAACCGGAAATACTGTATTGGGACTCGAGTCGGGTTTACACGACGGTACGCCAGCGCTCGAGAGTGGATAGATGAATGTTCGCGCGTACGAGTTCGACGCGCTCCTCAGGCGTCGCTCTCCTCCCAGAGCGAATAGAGGTCGTCCATCACCGGGTCGGCGATCGATTCCCCGTCCAGAACGAGCGACGGTCGTTCGGCGTCGCCCTCGAGTGCCCGGACGCGACCGACGACCGTCGCCTCGAGGTCGGCCGTCGAAACTGCGTCGAGACACGCCTGGAGGTCGTCGTCGGGAACCGTCGCGAGCAGTGCTCCAGAGCCGAAGATCCGGAGCGGGTCGACCCCGGCTGCCGCACAGAGGGTCGCCGTCTCCGACCGGACCGGAATCGCGTCGCGGTCGACCTCGAGTCGAACGCCCGAGGCCTGGGCGAGTTCGAGCAGGCCGGCCGTCACGCCGCCCTCGGTCGGGTCGTGCATCGCAGTCGCGTACTCTCGGAGGACTCGGGCGTCGGGGACGACGCTAATCTCCGACAGGAACGCCTCGGCGCTCGAGCGCGCGGTCTCGTCGACGTCGAGTTGTTCGCCGAAGTCCGCCGCCAGGATGGCGGTCCCCTCGATGGCGGCGGCTTTCGTCAAAAGGACGTGGTCGCCCGGTTTGGCACTACCGGTCTCGAGAACGCGGTCGGCGGCGCCCATCGCGGTCAGCGAGACCAGGGGTCGCTCGAGGGCGTCGACGTACTCGGAGTGGCCGCCGACGATGGTCGCCCCCAGCGAGCGAGCGGCGGCGTCCAGGTCGTGGGTGACGGTCTCGAGGGTGTCGTCCCCGTCGTCGGCCGCCGACGGGGGGAGCAGGATGACGGTCGTGAGCCAGCGGGGGTCGGCCCCGCTGGCGGCGACGTCGTTGCAGACGACGTGAACGCCGAGGGTGCCGACTTCGCTGGCAGCGAGTGAGATGGGGTCGGAACTCACGACGAGGTGGCCGCCGGGCCAGTCGATGGCCGCCGCGTCCTCGCCCGTCGCGGGACCCTGCAAGACCGACTCATCGGCGTCACCGGTTCGGCCGAAGACGTGCGCCACGAGGTCGTCGGGGTGGACTTTGCCGGGCATACGACGAACGTGGGCGATGGACGGCTTGTAGCTGTCGAAGGCACAGAGGCGGCAACAGCTACTTCAAAAAGTGTAGTAGCACGTCGTGCTACCGAGGATTGATCACTCGCTAATCGTCTCAAGTCCGTCGACCGGATTGACCGAGTAATCGACCGAGAGGACGTCTTTGGTCGCCCGGATCTTGCCGACGAACGTCGAGATGTCCTCGAGCGAGCCCTCCAGGACGAACAGTTCCATACAGAAGTGATCGCCGACGTGGCTGTGGAAGTTCGAGGCGACGAGCGACTCGTGTTCGTGGCGGAGGCGCATCATCCGCTCCTCGACGCTGGTCGTCTCGTAGTCGAACATGACGGTGACGATGCCCATGAGTTCGCGGTCCTCGAGTCGGGTGTCCTCGAACTCGCCGAGGAGGTTTCGGGAGGCTTCCCTGACGACTTCGCTCCGACCCGTGTACCCGTGATCGTCGGCGAACTGATCGATTCGCTCGAGCAACGCATCCGGCATCGAGACGCTTACGACGGCCATATAATAATCTGATACCATAGAATTGTTAAACCTTATTATTCCACCTCGGTCTGGGTTCAGAGTCAGAGTTAAAGCCGGACACGGATTCGGGTTCGACCCGGTAGTCGACGTTACCGCTCGAGTCGCGGATCGAGGGTTGACGATTGGCGTCGACGGCTTTACAGTCCCGAGAGAACTCCTCGTTACGCTTCCTCGCCGCGGGCCAACGGTGTCTTGCCCAAAAACTCGGAAACGGTGACGGGCGTCGACGAACGACGCGAGACGAACACTCGTGGCGAAACCGGGGGCTGGAATCGTTTGATTCCGACCTCGAGTCGGCGGCTATATCCCTCGATGAGTAACTCGAGATTACACGCCGGAAGCGACGAGGCTGGGATGTGTATTCTCTCTATTACAATGGCCGGTCCCCGCACACGAGTGCACGTTATGTCTGGAAATCGGCCCCGAAACGCGCCACGCTCGCGGGTCTCCCGTCGGACGTTCGTCGCCGCAGCGGGTGCCTCCGGTGCGGTGGGACTTGCCGGGTGCATCTACGGCGGCGGTGGTGACGACTCCGAGGGAACGGTCTCGTTCGGCTTCGACCCGAGCGCAGCGAACGAGGTCGGCGACGATATCGAGAGCCTGTACCACGAGAATGGGCTGAGCGAGGACATCGAGATCGAGTTCCGCCCCGGGGCAGACAACAGCGACGAACGCCGGGACAACTACCAGACGGCCCTCGACACCGGGGAAGCCGAACCCGACCTGATGCTGATGGACAACGGCTGGGTCAACGTCTTCATTCAGCAGGGACTCATCGCGAACCTGAACGAGGAACTCGAGGAGGAAGACGTCCAGCGCGTCAACGACGAGTACTTCGAGGGGTTCACCGCGACGGCTCGCGACCCCGAATCCGAGGACCTCTACGGCGTACCGCTCTTTCCGGACTTCCCGGTGATGATCTACCGAAAGGACTACGCCCGCGAGGCCGGCTACGAGGACGGCGACTTCGAGACCTGGGCCACCGAACCCATAACCTGGGAGGAGTGGTCGAATCTCGCGGAGGAAGTCGTCGACGCCTCCGGCGCCGAGTTCGGCCTCTCGACGCAGTGGGACGTCTACGAGGGAACGTCCTGCTGTACGTTCAACGAGGTGTTGAGTTCCTGGGGCGGCGCGTACTTCGGCGGGCCGGACAACCTGTTCGGTCCGGTCGGCGACCGGCCGGTCACCGTCGACGAGCCCGAGTTCGTGGACTCGCTGCGGATGATGCGAACCTTCGTCGATCCGGAGTACGGCGACGCGCTCGAGGGCTACGCCTCCGGCGTCGCCCCCTCCGACATCACCTCCTGGACCGAAGACGAGTCCCTGCCCGAGTTCGAGAACGGCAACGCGGCGTTTCACCGCAACTGGCCGTACGCGATCCGCGCCGCTGCCGAGGAACACGGCGTCGACAACGTCGGGACGATGCCGATTCCCTACGCCGTCACCGAGGACGAGGCGAACCAGTCCGGTACCGGCGGGACGACCTCCGCCCTCGGTGGCTGGCACATCGTGCTCAACCCGAACTCGAACAACCTCGAGCAGGCCCGCGAGGTGTTGCGGGTGTCGATGGAGGACGACTTGCTGCTGGGCATCCTCGACATCTGGGGCTGGCTCCCGCCCAAGCCCGAACTCTTCGAGTCCGAGGAGGCCGAGAGCATCGAGCCGATGGGCGCGTACATGAACACGCTTCGCCTCGCCGGCGAGAACACGATGCCCCGTCCCGTCACGGAGGTCTGGGGCACCGAGTCGACGCGGATCGCCGAGGAGGCCAACAGCGCAGTTTCTGGCTCGAAGGATCCCGAGGACGCTGCCGCGGACCTCCAATCAGCGCTCGAGGACATCGAATCGGGGTGACGTGACCTATGAGCACCGAACAGGGATCGAGCGGCCCGACGCGCGAATCGAAGCGGTCGGGACCGTTCGTCGCGATCACCAGGTGGATGGAGAACCTCGGCGAGACCGGCTTCGCCTACCTCCTGTTGACGCCCGTCTTCGTCCTCCTCGGAGCCATCGCGCTGTACCCGCTCTTGCGAACACTCGAGATGTCGCTGTTCACGGACCTCATCGGCGCGGGATCGGGGGAGTTCGTCGGCCTCGATCACTACGTGAGTCTGTTCACCGGCGACGCGGATCGGTGGCTCCCCGGATCGTCGACGTTCCTGCCGACTGACCTCACCAGCAGCGCGATGTTCCGAAGCGCCCTGATGGTGACGCTCATCTTCACGTTCGTGAGCGTCTTCTTCGAGACGATCATCGGATTCGGCCAGGCGCTCGTCCTCGACCAGGACTTCCGGGGCCGGAGCTGGGTTCGCGTGGCCATCATCATCCCGTGGGCGATCCCCATCGTCATTCAGGGGATGATCTTCTACCTGATGTTCCACCCGAGCACCGGGTTCGCCGCCGACCTGATCGCCGCGCTCGGCATCGTCGCCCAGGAGAACACGCTGAACGATCCCTCGAGCGGACTGATCATCGTCACGGTCGCGGACATCTGGAAGACCTCGGCGTTCATGGCCCTGCTCATTCTCGCCGGCCTCCAGAGCATCGATCGGAGCCTCTACGACGTCGCGAAGGTGTCGGGCGCCACGCGCTGGCAGCAGTTCAAGCTCATCACGTTCCCGCTCATCCTGCCGACGCTGGGCATCGCCATCCTGTTCCGGACGATCGACGCCATGCGCGTCTACGGCCTGATCGACTCGACGGCCGGCTGTACGGCCGTCCCGTCGCTTACGTGCATGGTCGTTGCGACGTTCACGAGCCAGCGTGGGCTCGCCTCGGCGATCGCGTTCGTCACGGCGGGCATCATCGGTGCAGTCGTGTTGATCGTCGTCTACCAGCAGTACAGGGAGGGATTGTAGATGAGTCCCGAATCGGGAACTGGAACGCCGCCTCGAGCCGAGTCCGGAACGCCCGACGCCGCGTCGGAAACACGCCGCGGACAGACCGAAGACGACGGGCGAGGCCCGCTCGAGCGATGGACGCGGTCGGTGCTCACCGACTCGGGGAGTCGAGACCGCCTCTACCGGGCGCTGTTTTACGTCGTCGCGATTTTTTTCCTGGCGACGACGCTGTTCCCGTTCTACTGGCTGCTGGTGCTCGCGTTGACGCCCAACACGGACATCATCGCGGGCGACTGGACGCTCTCATTCCTGGGCCTCGAGATTCCATTCCCGACGCCCCAGGCGTTCCGCGTGGAGTCGTTCGTCGAGGTCTTCGAGGTGATCCCGTTCCACCTCTACGTCTTCAACAGCTTCGTGCTGGCGACGATCACGACCGTTATCGTCATCATGATCGCGAGCCTCGCGGGGTACGTCTTCGGGCGCCTCGAGTTCCCCGGTCGCGGGGCGCTCATGCTCGGTATCCTGGCGATTTCGTACTTCCCGCCGGCGGCGTTCCTGGTGCCGCTGTTCGAGGCGTTCACCGGCAACGCGGTCGTGATCCCGTTCCTGGGCGTCGAACTGTTCCAGTCGCCGCGGCTGGTCAACAGCCCCGCGTCGATGGTCCTGCCGTTCAGCGCGCTGTTCTTGCCGCTGTCGATCTTCATCCTCACGACGTTCTACGCCCAGATTCCCGACGGCCTCGAGGATGCCGCGCGCGTCGAGGGGACGACCCGACTCGGGGCGCTGTTCAGAGTGATCATGCCTCTGTCGGCACCCGGTGTGGCGACGGCGGCCGTGCTCACCTTTATCGCCGTCTACAACGAGTACTTCTTCAGTTCGATCATGGCTATCGGGAACGAGCCCCAGAACTGGTCGCCGCTGGTCGGTGGCATCCTGAGCTACCAGACCCAGTACTCGACGGAATTCAACCTGATGGCGGCGGCGAGCATCGTCGGGGTCCTGCCCGTCGTGATCCTCGTCGTCGTCGCCCAGGAACGCATCGTCAGCGGACTGACCGCCGGCGCACTCAAGGAGTAAACTATGGCACGCGTAACACTCGAACACGTCACGAAACGCTACGAAGACGTCACCGCGGTCGACGACATGAACCTCGAGATCGAAGACGGGGAGTTCGTCTGCCTCGTCGGCCCCTCGGGGTGTGGGAAGTCGACGACGATGGAGACCATCGCCGGGCTGACCAAACCCACGGAGGGGAAGGTATATATCGGCGACGTCGACGTCACGACCTTGCCGCCGAAGGATCGCGGGGTGTCGATGGTCTTCCAGAACATCGCGCTGTTCCCGCACATGGACGTCTACGAGAACATCTCCTTCGGCCTCCGACTCCGAAAGTACGACAAGGACGAGATCGATCGCCGGGTCGACCAGGCCGCCGACATCGTCCAGCTCGAGGGCATGCTCGACCGGATGCCCGACGAGATGTCCGGGGGGCAGCGTCAGCGTGTCGCTATCGCACGAGCAATCGTCCGCGAGCCGGACGTCTTCCTGATGGACGAACCGCTGGCGAATCTCGACGCCAAGCTCAGAGTCCACATGCGGACCGAACTCCAGCGCCTGCACAAGGAACTCGACACGACCATCGTGTACGTCACCCACGACCAGGCCGAGGCGATGACGATGTCAGATCGCATCGCCGTCATCAACGCCGGCGAACTCCAGCAGATCGACCCGCCACTGGTCTGTTACAACGAACCCGCGAACCGGTTCGTCGCCGGCTTCATCGGCTCGCCGTCGATGAACTTCGTCGAGGGCGAACTCGTCGAGGATGGCCTCCGAAGCGAGTGGTTCGACGTCGCGTTCGATCCGGCAGCAATCGAGGGCGTCACCGTCGGCGACCCCGTGACGCTCGGCGTCAGACCGGAGGACGTCCACCTGGCCGACCGAACCGGGTCATTCGCGACCGCCACGCAGGAGATCCCCGTCACCACGGACGTCCTGGAACCGATGGGTAACGAGGTGTTCGTCTACCTGCGCCTCGCGGACGGCCCGAGTCGAACGATGGACGAGGACGTCGCCGGGGCCTCGACGGGCGAGTTGCTCATGAGTCTCGACCCCGACACGCCGATCGAGGAAGACCAGGAGACGGGCGTCGTCCTGGACCGCTCGAGCATCCACCTCTTCGATTCGACCACCGGCGAGGCGCTCGCTCACGGCATCGAGACGTTCGCCGAACAGCCCCGGGGCGACGACACGACGCCGACCGAGGCGGAGTCCGACAGCTACTCATGAGCGACCTCGTCATCGCGATTTACTACGGCGGCCTGCTCGTCCTGTTCTTCTTCTGGATCTACGGGATCGTCTCGTTCGTCCTCGACGTGCGATACAAGATCGTCCCCGGAATCCGCCGGTATCGCCGGGGACGACGGCGCCTCGAAGACGATGCGACGGAGCGAGACGAACGGAAAGAACGGGACGAACGGGAACGACAACTGTACTGAGTCGAGTCTGGACTCGACCGGGAGACGCACTCACCGCACATGACGCCACAACACGACCGAACGACGCTTCGAACCGGCCTCGTCGGCCTCGGCAACATCGGGCAGTACCACGCCGAGCGCCTGCTCGACCTCGGCGTCCCCCTCGTCGGCGGCATGGACATCTCCGCGGACGCTCGAGAGAGCTTCGCCCGCCGCTACGACGTCG
This sequence comes from Natronosalvus caseinilyticus, assembly GCF_017357105.1. Taxonomy (NCBI): domain Archaea; kingdom Methanobacteriati; phylum Methanobacteriota; class Halobacteria; order Halobacteriales; family Natrialbaceae; genus Natronosalvus; species Natronosalvus caseinilyticus. Next base: position 3,381,770 of record NZ_CP071596.1, on the reverse strand, counting down.
ACGCGTACGACGACCACACCGACCTCTACGACGAGGTCGACGCCGTGATCGTCACCACGCCGAACAAGTTCCACGAGGAGTACACCGTCGCCGCGCTCGAGCGAGAGGTGCACGTGCTGGTCGAGAAACCGCTCGCGCACTCCCTCGAAAGCGCCAGACGAATCGTCGACGCCGCGAAGGCGAGCGAGGCCGTCTGCATGGTCGGGTTCAACAACCGCTTTCTGAACACCGTCCGAATCGTTCGCGACCGGATCGAACGTGGCGACCTCGGGCGGGTGAATCACATCGAGGCGAACTACGTCCGCCGGCGAGGCGTTCCGGGTCGTGGCTCCTGGTTCACCCGTCGGGCGGTCGCGGGCGGCGGCTCGTTAATCGACCTCGGGGTACACGCCATCGACCTCGCGCTCTACCTTCACGAGTACCCCGACGTCGTCGAAGTCAACGGCGTGACGCGAACCGAGTTCGGCACCCAGGAGGAGTACGCTTACCTCGACATGTGGGGCGACGACGCCGGACCGGAGGAGTTCGACGTGGACGACTCCGCCAGCGCCTTCATCCGATGTGCGGACGAACGGACCATCTCGCTCGAGGTCGCCTGGGCGACGAACCGCCCGCCGACCCACGAGTTCTTCGTCCGCGGGACCGAGGCCGCCGCGCGGTTCGACTTCCTCGAAGGGGACCTCTCGTTTTACTCCGCGAGTGCGGCCGGCCCACACCACCTCGAGGATACGTCCGTGGAGACGGCGCACAACGACACCCACGCCGACGAACAGCGCGCATTCTTCGACGCCATCGTCGGCGGTCGGTCGCTCGAAGACAGCGTCGACCAGGCGTTCGCGGTGCAGCAGGTGATCGACGCGATCTACCGCTCGAGCGACCTGGGCAGGTGCGTGATGGATTTCGAGTCCCCTTGATCGCCTCAGGTATCGCTGTCGAAGCGTAGAGGACTGGACGACTGCGCGTACCCGCCCTTTTATTTCGCCGGCAGCCGTCGATCGAGACGTATGGACATCGGCGTACACACTCCACCACTGTACGGTGAATCGCTCGAGGACGCCGTCGCCTACCTCGCCGAGCGCGGCGTCGGCGCGATCGAACCCGGCGTCGGCGGCTATCCGGGCGACACCCACTTGCCTCGAGACGAGTACCTCGACGACGAGGACGCGCAGGCGGACCTCCACGCGCTGCTCGAGAACCACGAGATGCGAATCAGCGCGCTCGCGACCCACAACAATCCGCTCCACCCCGACGAGGAACGCGCGAGCGAGGCGGATACGGAACTCCGCGAGACGATCGAGTTGGCCGACCAGCTCGACGTCGGCACCGTCACCTGCTTCTCGGGTCTCCCGGCGGGTGGACCGAACGACGAGGTCCCCAACTGGATCACGGCGCCGTGGCCGAGCGAACACGCCGACGCCCACGAGTACCAGTGGGAGGTTGCCCGCGAGTTCTGGGGCGACCTGGCCGCCTACGCGGACGATCACGGCGTCGACCTGGCGATCGAGATGCACCCGAACATGCTGGTCTACGAACCTAGCGGCCTGCTTGAGTTGCGCGAAGCGACCAACGAACGCGTCGGGGCGAACTTCGACCCCTCGCACCTCTACTGGCAGGGAATCTCGATCACGGACGCGATTCGCCACCTCGGGAACCGCGACGCGATCCACCACGTCCACGCCAAGGACACCCGCATCTACGAGGAGGAATCGCGCGTGAAGGGCGTCCTGGACACGACGGCCTACGACGACGAGCCCAACCGGTCGTGGCTGTTCCGCTCGGTGGGCTACGGCCACGGCGAGGGCCACTGGAAGGACATCGTCTCGACGCTCCGGATGGTCGGCTACGACGACGTGCTGAGCATCGAACACGAGGACTCGCTCACGAGTTCGACGGAGGGCCTCGAGAAGGCCATCGAACTGCTCGAGCGGGCGGTCTTCACGGACCAGCCGGGCGAAGCGTACTGGGCCGAGTAGCCAGTTTCGCCGTCACCGCCGGTTGTGCTGATCTAGCGCCGTGCTACCCGCTACCCGCTACCCGCTACCGCTATCTGCTCGCCCCCAGGTCCGGCGAGACACGGCCGTCAGGAGCGGCCCTCGGTACTTCTCGAGGTCGAAGTTGAGCCCGATGTAGACGCTTACAGCGGCGAGAACGATTCCGGCGGCGACGTCCGAGAACCAGTGGATGCCGAGGTACATCGTCGAGAGAACGACGCTCAGTGCCAGAATGCCCGAGATGGGCACCCAGAGCGGATACTCGTCGCGGGTCGCCAGCGCGAGGAAGAAGACGCTCACCGACAGCGACGTGTGAAGCGAGGGGAAGACGTTCGTGTTCTGGTTGATCTCGTTGGTCAGGAACCGGGCCTGCGGGTAGGACTCGTAGAGGAGCGGGACGACCTCGAGGGCGAGGAGGTTTCGCGGCCCGTAAGCGATGAACAATACGTAACAGAGCAGGCCGATGGCGTAGTTCGCCGTAAACGCGAGCACCAGCGAATTGAACCGGTCCATTCGCCGCAGCGAGAAGTACGCGACGAACGGGAACAGGAGCAAGAATGCGTAGCCATAGAGGTAGCTGAAGACGAAAAACGACGTCAGGAGGTCGCTCTCGAGCGACTGGAGTACGATGACGGGGTTCTCGGCGAACAGTTCCCGCTCGAATCGGTCGATCAGCGGCGTGATGTTTCGGCCGACGACGCGAAACTGTAACCACGACATGACGTCCTGGGAGGTCCACGGGGCGCTCTGGGAACCTCCCCATCTGAGGGCCAACACGCCGAGGAGAGCGCCGAGAGAGAGGGATGCGCTTCGAAACCGCGACCCGGCATCCCTGAGTGCGCGGGTGAATCGTGCCGGCCCGACTAGGACCAGCGTCGCAGAGCAGAGCATCACGCCGACGCCGAGCGCGAGATCCACCACGACTCCTTCGAGTGCCATACGCACCTGGTACGTTCTCGACGGGGTTAAAACAATCTGCTCGCGGGCGAATCTGTTCACAGTGACTGACCGAAGGCCCAGCCTCAGGTTCGTACGAAAAGCCAGCGCGGCCGATCACTCGACGAGTTCGCCGTTGACGTAACTGTACCCGGCCTCCTCGAAAAGCGCTCGTGCCTGCTCTTCGTCGAGTTCTCCCTCCTGGCCTGGAAATCCGTATCCCGAAGCGTAGCGGTCGGTGTCCCACCGGTCGTCGGGGATGCCAACGAAGGCGCTCTGGGTCTCTGGCGCGCTCGCATACCCGTGAAAAATCGTCTCGACCGCATTTTCGCGGTCGATCAACTGCGATATCACGCCCCTGAACCGGGGGTTGCCGAGCGAGGAGTGGGTCAGGTTGTACCCGATCATGTAGAACGCCCCGGTGTCCTGGGTCGTCGTCCGAATGGATTCCTCGTCTGCGACCTCGTCGAGTTGGGTCGCCGGGACCTGATTGGCGATGAAGTCGAGGTCGCCGTCGATCAGCGCGTCGAGAGCGGCGCCAACGTTCGGCAGGACGCGAAACTCGAGGCCGTCGAATCTGGGAGCTGTCTCTGTGGACGCGTCTTCGTCGTCGGATTGCTCGTCCCCGTTCCCGTCTCCGTCTCCGTCTCGGTCACCGTCCTCGGGCCCGTCGTCCGTCTCGTTGTCGGCTCCGTCGTGCTCTGGCTCCGTCTCGGGGGCATCCGTCGCCGGTTCGTCATCGCCTTCGCCTTCGCCCTCGCCTTCGGTTTCGGACTCGGACTCGTACAGCACGTGATCCTCGAACACCTCGAGGGTGACCGACTCGCCGTCTTCGGATTCGACGAACGCGAACAGGCCGGAGCCGACGGGTTCGGAGTTGTCCCAGTTGAGGGCCTCGGTCTGGTGATCACCGACGAGTTCCGACCGCTCGTACCAGATGTGCTCAGGCAGCAAGGGGAGCGTCAGCGCCCACCGAGCCACTTCTCGAGAGACGCCATCGAAGTGAACGCGGACCGTGTGTTCGCCAGTCACAGTGACCTCGTCGATCAGCGATTGCCGACCTCGTAGCTGTGGAGCCGTGACGGGGCTTTCGGCTTCTCCGAGCGAGGTGTCGGAGAGGAAATCGACCGTGAACCGGACGTCCTCGGCGTCGATTGGCTCACCATCGTGCCAGTGGAGACCGTCGTGGAGCGTCACCCTCGCCTCGAGTCTGCCGCCGGATTCGTCCCACTCGATACGCTCGGCGAGCCAGTGGACGTACTCCTCGTCGAACTTTCGAACGAGCGGATCGTACACCAGGTCCAGAATCGTCTGGACGTCGGTCAGGTCGACGACGAGCGGGTTCAGGCGTGATGTGCGCTGATAGCCGAACAGGCCGGCACGAAGCGGGCGGTCAATCTCGTCGTCGGGTGGGTTCGTAACGGCCTCGAGGTACTCCCGTGGGGTGAACGGGATCTGATACAGCGAGAGGTCGGCGTCGACGGCGCCGAGGTGGTCGTGGTGGGCGACGACGGTGTACGGAGCCGTATCGTCCTGGGTGAGATAGGTAAACAGGGTATCGAAAATCTCGCGTCGGTCGTCTCCCCTGGCTTCGCGCTGTGAATCGAGGTAGCCGTCAGTCGTGGGATCGGAGAATCGAAACGGGTTCTGCCAGCCCTGTTCGCCGACGAAGTCCGAGTGGAGAAGCGACCGGAGCGAGTCGACCTCGTCGAAACCGGGGTGGCGAATGATGAAGACGTCGTAGTTTCGTTCGATCAGTACCTCCCGGTAGAGTTCGGCTTCCTCGAGCGGGACGTGATCGGTGTCGATCCCGACCGCACGGAGGTTGTCGGTCAACTGGTTCGCGATCTTCGGGGCGATGACGTCGTCGTCGGTCGGAACGGTCTTGATCTCGAGGGAGACCGGGTCGGGCGAGGTGCCATTGGTTCCAGACCAGATGTACTCCGAACAGCCGGCGAGGGACGCGCTGGCAGTGGCCCCGAGTGTGGCCAGGAGGTCTCGCCGGCGTACCCGTTTATCCATCACCTCTCTGGTTACTTACGGCGCAGTATATGACTTTCTACTCAGTCGACATTGCGTGTCTCTGGTAGTTTGCCGCCCTCGAACGAAGGCGGCACCCCTTCGATCACGTCGGAGAGGACGCATCGAACACGACGATCACCAGTGGGCACTCTGCAGTCGCGCGATACGCGCGAGACGGAAATCGAGTGTATAACTCGAGCGTCGAGAATCGAGTTCTGGTTCGAGTGACGCCTCGAGTAATCGCTCCCAAACGTCCCGTAGCGACCGATTACCCGCTCGCTCGAATCCCGGCGTTCGCAGTACGGTCGGCATAACAATGGACGTATACGAAGCCCTGATAGTACGGCTCCCAGACAGGTATTCCGCGACGATCGCCCGCGTGAATCGGGGCGAGCGCTGTAAGGCGGGAATACCAGGCGGTAGCCGACGGAAACAGAGCCATGAAACTCGCACTCATCGGTTTCGGTCAGGCAGGCGGAAAGGTCGTCGACGCCTTCTGTGCGTTCGACGAAACGATCGGCGGCCACGTCGTCGAGGCGGCGATCGCCGTCAACACCGCGACGGCCGACCTGCGCGGACTCGAGCACGTCACTCCCGAGAATCGCGTCCTGATCGGGCAGTCTCGCGTAAAAGGCCACGGCGTGGGCGCAGACAACGAACTGGGCGCCGAAGTCGCCGCGGCGGACGTCGACGAGATACAGACGGCAATCGATCGCGTGCCCGTCCACGACCTCGACGCCTTCCTGATCGTGGCCGGTCTGGGCGGCGGGACGGGATCGGGCGGTGCCCCCGTACTTGCGACGCACCTCAAACGGATCTACAACGAACCGGTGTACGGGCTCGGCATCCTCCCTGCGACGGACGAGGGTGGCATCTACACGCTCAACGCCGCCCGGTCGTTCCGGACCTTCACGCGCGAGGTCGATTCGCTGCTCGTCTTTGACAACGACGCCTGGCGCCAGACCGGCGAGTCGGTGGGGAGCGGGTTCGAACGGAGCAACCGGGAACTCGTCGAGCGAGTCGGCCGACTCTTCGCCGCGGGCGAAGTCTCGTCGGGTGACCACGTCGCCGAGAGCGTCGTCGACGCTTCCGAAATCATCAACACGCTCGAGACCGGCGTCGCCACGATCGGCTACGCAACTCAGTCGGTCAATTCGAACACGTCCGGTATCCTCGAGCGCGTATCCGGAACGTCCTCGAGCACCCACTTTGGCACCGAACACGAGGCGACAAATCGGATCACGAGCCTCGTCCGAAAGGCGACGCTGGGCCGACTGACGCTCCCCTGTTCGGTCTCGAGCGCCGACAAGGGGCTCGTCGTGGCGGCCGGCCCGCCGGACGAGCTCAGCCGGAAGGGAATCGAGCGCGGACGAACCTGGCTCGAGGAGGAGACCGGGAGCATGGAGATCCGCGGCGGCGATTACCCACGACCGGGCGCCGACGAGGTGGGGGCTATCGTCCTCCTCTCCGGGGTCACGGACGTACCACGCGTCGAGCAACTCCAGTCGGTCGCCGTCGAGACCAAAGAGACGACCTCGACGATTCGAGCCGAACAGACCGGCGGTCTCGAGTCGCTGCTCGACACCGGTGGGGAACTCGACGCGCTGTTCTAGGCGCCGGACGTTCGAGAAGGCCGAGTGACCATCCGTTTCGACGTTCCGCGACCGCCACCGCCCTCGAGTGCCCACTCCCTGGTTTTTAGCACGGACTCGAGAATCGTCCCCCGTCGATCGATCACGGGACATACAACGTTAAGAGAGTTGACTGTGTATTCGGCCACGAGCATGGGTACCACGAGACGGAGTGACCGACGATGACGGTCGAACAGTTCCACATCGACGGCGACGTCGCCATCGTGACCGGCGCCTCGAGCGGCATCGGCCGGACCATCGCCGAGCGCTTCGCCGACGACGGCGTCGACGTCGTAATCTGCTCTCGTGAACAGGAGAACGTCGACCCCGTGGCTGAGGCTATCGAGGAAAGTGACCGGCCTGGAAACGCACTCGCCGTCGAGTGCGACGTGACCGATAGCGAGGCCATCGCGGCCCTCGTGGAGGCGACCGTCGAGGCGTTCGGCGGACTGGACGTCCTCGTGAACAACGCGGGCGCCAGCTTCGTGGCCAACTTCGACGGCATCAGCGAGAACGGCTGGCGAACGATCCTGGACATCAACCTCACCGGAACCTACCTGTGTACCCACGCGGCCGCCGACCACCTCAAGGACGGCGGCGGCATCGTCGTCAACCTCTCGAGCGTCGCCGGGATCCAGGGCGCACCGTACATGAGCCACTACGCGGCGGCGAAAGCCGGCGTCAACGCGCTCACGTCCTCGCTGGGCTTCGAGTGGGCGACCGAGGGCGTGCGCGTCAACGCCGTCGCTCCCGGCTTCGTCGCGACGAAGGGCGTCGAGGCCCAGATGGGAATCAGTGCCGACGAGGTCGACCGCGACGACCTCGATCGACGGATGGGAACCGTCGAGGAGATCGCTGATGTCGTCCAGTTCCTCGCCAGCCCCGCCTCGTCGTACCTCGTCGGGCAGACGCTCGAGGCCGCCGGCAAACCAGCGATTATGGAGAAACCCGACGTCTGATATTTGAGACCTACTATGACCCGAAAAACGCTTCACCTGCCCGTCGCCGCACAGCCCTCCGTCCAGTCACTCGTCGACATCGCCAAACGAGGCGAGGATAGGGGGTACGAACGCGCGTGGGTCCCGGAAACGTGGGGGCGCGACGTCGTAACCGTCCTCACGCGAATTGCGACCGAGACCGACGAGATCGGCATCGGTCCGAGCATCGCCAACGTCTACTCGCGCTCCCCGGCACTCCTGGGCCAGACGGCCGCCACCCTCCAGGAGGTCTCCGACGGACGCCTCCGCCTCGGTATCGGCCCGAGCGGCCCGGCCGTCGTCGAGGGCTGGCACGGCGTCGACTTCGACCGACCCCTCCGGCGCACGCGCGAGTACCTCGAAATCGTCCGAGCCGTAACCAGCGGCGAGACGCTGTACTACGACGGCGACGTCTTCTCGCTGGCTGGCTTCCGGTTACGCTGTGACCCGCCCGAGACGCCGATCCCCGTAGACGTGGCCGGCATGGGGCCGAAGTCGGTCGAACTCGCGGGCCGGTTCGCCGACGGCTGGCACGCCATCGTCTTCACGCCCGAGGGGATGCGCGAACGCCTCGAGGACCTCGAGCGCGGCATCGGCCTCGGCGACCGCGAGCGCGACGACGTTCGCGTGACGCTCTCGCTGACCGCTTGCGCGCTCGAGGACGGCGAACGAGCCCGTACCCTCGCCCGCCAGCACCTGGCGTTCTACGTCGGCGCGATGGGCACGTACTACCGGGAGTCCCTCGCCCGGCAGGGGTACGAGGAGGAGGCGAACGACATCGCGGCCGCCTGGTCGAGCGGCGACCACGAGCGGGCGTGTTCGCTGATCCCGGACGACCTGCTCGACGACCTCGGCGCGGCGGGGACGCCCGAGCGAGCCCGCGCCGAACTCGAGAAGTTCGAGGCGATCGACGGCGTCGATTCACTCGCCATCGGCTTCCCGCGGGGGGCTACGACCGAGGAGATCGAGGCGACGATCGACGCGCTCGCGCCCGAACGGTGAGTCGTGCTCGAGGCTCCGGGTAAGAACTTCGACGGACGAATCCGCCGATCTCCTTCGCCAGCTAACACGAGTGAGCGTTTAAGAGAACGCGTCACGAAACTCTACCCATGAGCATGAGCTATCGGAAGGTCAACTACGAGGAGGTCGAGCAGGTCTCGGACGCGATGCACCTCCTGAGCGAACCGCTGGGCTGTCGGCAAGTCGGCGTCACGTTCTCCCGGTGCCCGCCGAACTGGAACAGCAAACCGCACGATCACACCGGCGACGATCACGAGGAGGTGTACGTCCTGGTTCGCGGCACCGCTGAGGTTCGCGTCGACGACGAGTCGGTCCCCGTCGAGGAGGGGGACGCGGTCTGGATCGCACCGGAGGCAGAACGGCAGATCAGAAACGGTGACGAAGAGAGCGCGTTCGTGCTGATAAGTGCCCCCGAGTTCGATTCGGGGCAAGCCGACGACGACGATACCTGGTCGCTCACGGGTTTTCAGGGTTGAGTCGCGATCACGGTCTTGCTCTCGCACGTACCCTCACTCTCACGCTAACTCCTCACTCTCGAGCGTCCGTCGGGCGAATCACGTCATCGACTGCCTCCCGAAACCCGTCACTCTCGCAGTACCAGAGCCACGTCCCGGTCAGGGCGGTCACGAGCGACAGGGCGACGACTGCGACGACCGACGCGGTGTACGCACCGGCGGAGTCGCCCGTGACGGCGCCGACGTTCGCGGGATTGTCGTGGACGAAGAAGAAGTAGACGACGAACCAGCAGGTCGTGGCGGTCGTTCCCACCAGCAGCGGCGCGCCGTAGCCGTAGTTCTTCACCCAGACGAACCCCATCGCGAGGAGCGGGCCGAGGTAGCCGACGAGCACGATGAACTCGACCTGGCTCTCCGTGTACGTCACGCCGGCCGCCGACTGGGCGATGGCGAACAGGGCGCCGCCGACGAGGTAGCCGGTGAACGCCATCGTAACGATGAGGCGTCGATCCACGTTCCTCACTGGCCGTTTGAGAGGCTTAATTGTTGCCGCCAACTCGAGGACTGAGTCGTCACGACAGCGGGACGCCACGCCCCTCGAATCCGGGAATCGCCGTCGAATTCGGGAACCGGTCGACTCAGGTACCGGGCGCCGAAACGACGACTATGACCGTGGTTCGACTGCCAGTCGGCGGCGGGACGCCCGAGGGAACCAACAGCGCCTACCTCGTCGACGAACGGGTCCTCGTCGACCCTGGACCGCCGACCGAGGCCGCGTGGTCGGACCTCCGAACGGGACTCGAGGCCGAACTCGAGACGCTCTCGAACCTCGAGTACGTCGTCTGCACCCACTGGCACGCCGACCACGTCGGGCTGGCGCCGCGCCTCGCCGAGACGTGCAACGCAACGATCACCATGGGCGAGCGCGACGCGCCACTGCTCATGGAGTACGCCGCCGAGCGCGAGGCGCGCCTCGAGCGAGACGCCGCGGCAATGACCGACTGGGGCGTCCCCGGGGACGTCGTCACCGCAGTCGTCGAAGGGGATCGGCCGTCACCGCTCCCCGACGCGACGCCCGTCGAGTCGCTGGTCGACGGGCAGACCATCGCGGGCCTCGAGGTGGTCGAGACGCCCGGCCACACGGCGGGGCACGTCTCGCTCGCCACCGACGAGGCGCTCGTCCTCGGGGACGCCGTGTTGCCCACGTACACCCCGAATGTCGGCGGGAGCGACACGCAGACTCGCGGCACGGACCCGCTCGGTACCTACCTCGAGACGCTGAATCGACTCCTCGCCCGCGAAGGCGTCGAATCGGGGGCGGTGACGCTCCGTCCAGGTCACGGTGAAACCGTCGATCCCGAGCGGATCGAGGCGATTCGAGACCACCACGACGAGCGAACGCGACGCGTCGAGACGGCCCTCGAAGAACGCACGGTGGCGACGCCGTGGGACCTCGCCCGTGACCTGTTCGGCGACCTCGAGGGGATACACGCCAAGTTCGGAGCCGGCGAGGTCGCGGCACACCTGGAGCGACTCGAGCGGGACGGTGCCGTAGAGTGCGAAGACGGTGGCGGCTACGCGCTCGCTGAGTAAGTTCTCTCAGTCCACGAGCGAGTCGTCCACACTCTCGAGCGGAATCGCCCGTGCCGCGGTCGCCTTGAACGACGCGACGATGGGGCGACCCGATTCGAGACCGAGGGAGTCGACGCTCGTGCGGGTGACGAGCGCCTCGAGCCTGGTTTCGTCGGCCTCCGTTCGCGCCTGTTCTCCGTCCACGTCGACGCGAATCTGGGCGACCGCGGTTCCCTGCTCGACGCGCTCGACGGTGCCCTCGAACCGGTTGCGAAAACTCGTCAGTCCGGGTTTCGATCGGTCGTCCGGATCGGACAGGACGACCGCGTCCGACCGGACGCTCACCTGGACCGTCTTCGAATCGGCGGGTGCGACGGCGACGACTCGCCCGATTTCGGTCTCGACCGTCGCGAGTTCGCCCTCGCGCTCAACGACGGTCCCCGACAGCACCGACTCCGTGACGCTCGCGACGCCCTCGAGGGCCGTCTGGTGGCGCTCGAAGCGTCGGCGGAGGTCCCGCGCGGTCTCGGTGATGGTGGTTCCCCCGCCGTCGGCGCCGCCCCGGTGGCGCTCGGTGAGTGGGCCGAGTTCGTCCTCGAGTTCGACGATCCGACGCTGGAGTCGGGCGTAGGACCGCCCCAGGGCGTCGGCCGCCGCGTGCATCGAGCCGTGGGCGTCGATCGCTTCGAGCATCTCGACGTCGCGGCGGTCGACCGTCACCTCGCCGACGGTGAGTTCCGTTCGATACCCGCGCTCGATCGTCATTGGTTCGTTTCAGTAGACCAGGTCCCCCCGGATAAACTGTCGCGTTCGGTCATCGGTCGGGTCCTCGAAGATGGTCTCGGTCTCGTCGATTTCGACGATTCCGTCGTCCAGGAGGAGGCCGACGCGGTCGGCCACGCGCCGGGCCTGGTGCATGTCGTGGGTCGCCAGCGCGACTCCGATACCGTTCGCGCGGGCCGTCCGGACGGCGTCCTCGAGGATCGCCGTGTTCCGGGGGTCGAGTTCCGACGTGGGTTCGTCGAGGACGAGGACGTCCGGATCGTACGCGAGCGCTCGAGCGAACGCGACGCGCTGGGCCTCGCCACCCGAGAGCGAGTCGACGTCGCGGTCGGCGTACGAGGAGAGGCCGACGACCTCGAGGGCATGCGCAACGGCCGGGGACGTCGACGTGCGTCCGAAGATCGAGGCGAACCCGCGTCGGACCCGTTCGAGCCACCCCTGTCGAACGCGCAATCCGTAGGCGACGTTCTGCCGGACGCTCGCGTCGAACAGATTCGGCTCCTGGAACACCATGCCGACGCGTCGCCGGTGGTCGAGACGCTCGCCGTTACTGTTCGCCCAGACGTCCTCGCCGCCGTGACGAATCGTCCCGTCGTCGGGCCGCTCGAAGAGGGCGAGCAGTCGCAACAGCGTCGTCTTTCCGACGCCCGAGGGGCCGATGAGCGCGACGACCTCGCCGGGGGCGACCGAGAGGGTGACGTCCTCGAGGACGCGTTCGCAGCCGTAGCCGTGGGAGACGCTGCGAGCCTCGATGGGTGTCCTCGGTGCGTTCGTCGCGTTCGTCGCGTTCGGTCCGTCTGTCTCGTCCGTTTCGTCCGTTCCGTCTTTCCCGCCCGTTCCACCCGTCGAGCCCGCCCCATCTGCCGCCCTCATCGGTACCGTCCACCCCCGCTATCACCCAGCCGAAGTACCAGCGCGTTCACGAGCAAGACGAGCGCGACCAGCACGCCACCGAGGATCATCGCCGTCTCGTACCGGCCCTGACGGGCCTCGAGCTGGATCGCCGTCGTGAGCGTCCGCGTGTACGACTCCCCGGAGACGACGATGTTCCCACCGACGATGAGCACCCCGCCAACCTCGCTGATCGCCCGGCCAAATCCGGCGAGGACGGCCGTCGCGATGCCGTAGCGGGCCTCCCTGATCGTCACGATGGCCACGTCGAGCCGGGTGCCGCCCATGGCGAACGCCGCGTCGCGAACGCCGTCGTCGACGCTCGAGACCGCCGCGAGGCTGACGCCGGTGATGACCGGCATCGCGAGGACGATCTGGGAGAGGATCATCGCCTCCGGCGTGAAGGCGAGCTCGAGCGGGCCGAGTGGCCCCTGGTTCGAGACCCCGAAGAGCACGACGAGTCCGACGACGACGCTCGGAAAGCCCATTCCGGTGGTGATAATCGAGGTGAGCAGGCCCTTTCCGCGAAACGACGTGAATCCCAGCGCGAGCGCGATGGGCAGGCTGAGAAACGTGCTCACGAGGACGGCGGCGGTGCTGACGTACAGGGAGACCTCGATGATGCTCCTCACGTAGTGCCACTCGAAGGGGAACGCGACGGCCGGGGTCGACACGGCCTCGAGTGGCAGTTCGCTCATCGTCTGCGTCATCTCCGTGGAACCATTGTAGCCGTTCCGAATAGTGATCACTCCTGGTCGGTCGACCCGTTAGACGAACCGCTGGACGAGTCGCCGGACGACGACTGCCAGGCCGTCGGCACGTACTGCTCGAAGTTTGGCTCCTCGGCGAACGCCTCGGGGAAGAACAACTGCTCGTCCGAGACGGTGTACCCCTCGATGATCTCCTGGCCCTCGAGGCTCGTCAGGAAGCCGATGTAGGCCATCGTGAGGTCGTAGGCCACGTTCTCGTGGACGGCCGGGTTCACCGCGACGATTCCGTAGGGGTTCATCAGGGACTCCGGCCCGTCCTCGACCGGCCCCTGGACATGGATCTCGAGGTCGATCTCGGACTTCATCGAGAGGTAGGTCCCCCTGTCGGCCAGGGTGTACCCGCCCATCTCGTTCGTTCGGGTCAGCGCCTCGCCCATCCCCGACCCCGTTTCGACGTACCACTCGCCGCTCTCGGCGGGTTCGATGCCCGCGTCCGCCCACAGTTGCTTCTCCTTCGTGTGGGTTCCCGAGTTATCGCCTCGAGAGACGAACGTAGATTCGGTCTCGGCGATGGCCGAGAGCGCGGCATTCACGTCGCCGCTACCGTCGATCCCCGCCGGATCGTCGCTCCCGCCGACGATGACGAAGTCGTTGAACATGAGGTCACGTCGGTTGACTCCGTAGCCGTCCTCGAGGAACTCGTCCTCGAGCGAGCGTGCGTGGACCATGACGACGTCGGCGTCACCGTTTCGCGCCGTCTCGAGGGCCGCCCCGGTTCCCTTGGCGACGGTGTGGACAGTTGCGCCGAAGCGCTCCTCGAACGGTTCGTTCAGCGCAGCCAGAAGCCCCGTGTCGTCGGTGCTGGTCGTCGTCGCCAGCGTAAGGGTTTCGCCGGCGATCTCGGCCCCGTCGTGTTCCGAATCGCCGCTCGCGAAACAGCCGGCGACGCCGGCCGCCGCGGCGGATCCGGCGACGGCCAGGAACCGACGGCGTTGTATCGGCATGGATACCACGATACGCTCCAGTCGCAAATAACCGTCGATCGGCCGTAACCGGATGTGGTTACGGACCGGGGATGTGTGACGACACGCAGTAGCGTCGAGCTGAGTTACTCGAGCGGCAGCGCCCGTACGTCGATTCCGTCACGACGGCCGTCGAGCACCGAAAAGGTCTCGTCGCGACGACGCTCGATCCAGTAGAGTAACCGCTCGGCCCACGCAAGCTTTTTCGATTTCACCGCGTCCACGGACGGGTCGTCGAAATCCCAGCCGACGAATCCCAACCGACCAGCCTCGAGGTGGTCCGCGAGAAACGCCGCCCGGTCGCCGTCGGTGAAGCCGCCGAAGTTGCGGACGGGTCCAGCCGGTTCGGCCTGCGTTGTCGGCAGGACGAACTTCCGGTCGCACTCGGGGACCACGGTTCGAAGGGCGGGAACGTTGTCGCCGTGCGCGTGGACGACCACCGGGGTTTCGTGGTGGGTGAGCCGTTCGACGGTCTCCGGATTCTTGTCGAGATCGGTTACCATGCAATCGACCTCGACGCCGGCGGCCTCGAGTACGTCCACCGCCGTCGAGGCCGCGATCACGACCTCGGCCGCTCGAGCCGTCTCGAGGGCCACGTCGGTCTCGAGAGACGGTCCCGCTCCGGCGACGACGGCCCGGGCTCCGCTGACGAACGCGAGTCGCTCGAGGTCGAAGGGTGAGGTGAGCCCCGCGAGCACGTCGCGAGCGCGCTCGTCGGCGGCCCGATCGAATCCGAAGTCCCTGAGAATAGCGTCGTATACCGGTTCCCACTCGTGATAGTCCATAGACGTCACTGTCCCATGTTAGAGCCGACCGCAATAATCCGTTTGTGGGCCGAGCGTTGCCTCGCAAGTACCCCTACCCGTGAGGCCACCCGGCTTCCACTTCCCTCTTTCGAAGCGGACGCCATAAGCTTTCTCTTACTCGAGCACCCGTCTGACGGCGTTCCAGGCGCCTTCGGTTTCGTCGTCTGAGCCCTCGAGGCGCGCGAAAATCCCGGATAGTTGATCGGCAGACGCGCACAACAGCATACGCCCGTCAGACAATTCGACCGGGGTTGCGCCCGTATCGTGTGCCAATTCGCCGACTCGTTCGCGTTTCGATGGCGTGAGGCCGTCGATTTCGAGAACCTGATTAAACATTTCGTGGGCCAGCGACGGATCGACCCCACCCTCGCGAAGGTGCGCTCTGAGGTCGCGCGTCGACTCGACCTCGAGCCGAGTGACGCGAACACCGTCTTCCAGTACCTGCTCGCGGTCGGTGAACGCCTTCCCGATGCGTGCGGCATCGCGCGTCTCCGCCACGTCGTGCGTTCGGACGACGTGGGCCCCGCGCTCGACGGCCAGCGCGGTCGCCGCGAGGCTCGCGGGGAGTCGCCCCTCCGTATCGCGCCCGACGAGGTCGCCGAGGAAGTTCTTCCGGTTGATCGAGACCAGCATCGGTCGGCCGAGGGCGCGAAACTCGCGAAGCCGGCGAAACGTCTCCCGGTCGTGTGCGAGCGTCTTCGCCTCGCTCCAGCCGCCGAAAGCGGGGTCGACGATGGTCTTTGCGGTCAGCCCGTTCTGCTTCAGCGCCTCGTAGATCTGGTCGACGTAGTCGGCCGACTCGACCCACTCGGGCGACTTCCGGGCGCTCCAGTCGGTCTCCTCGACGGCGCCGGGTCGCTCGAGGTCCGGCGGGCTCGCCATCTTCACGACGGCTGCGTCGTGCTCCCGGCAGACCGCGGGCATCTCGGGGTCGGCGAACCCGCAGATGTCGTTGACCATATCGAATCCGCTCGCGAGGGCCTCGTCGGCGACCGCGGCGTAGCGCGTCTCGATCGAGAACACGGCGTCCCCGGAGACGCGATCGATCGTCTCGAGAGCGACGTGGAGGCGATCGAGTTCCTCCGCTGCGCTGAGCACGTCGAAGCGCTTGTTCGCCGACTCGAGGCCGACGTCGACGATGTCCGCACCCTCGCCGACGAGTTCTTCGTCGACGTACCGGGCCGCCTCTTCGGGATCGTCGAACACGCTCGGATCGTACGGCGACTCCTCGCTGACGTTCAGCACGCCCATGATCCGTGGCGGGTACTCGTCTCCGATGCCCAGTCCCGCGGCGTCGACGCTGTCCATGGAGGTACTCGAGCGGGCGGCTACAAAGGGACCGTGATTCCGGCGAGCAGTTCAGTCGTCGGACCCAGGGAGCGTCCGTCGCGAAGCGGTCTGTCGAGGTGATCACGAAAACGCCCCTCGAGCGAAACGAACATCCACTTGCAGATCTGTTTCCCAGCAATCGGGAACCACATCCCCTTCTTAGGTGGATAGGAAGCCTACGATTACCTGTAAGAGGTACAAGACAATGTCAACTAACACGTTCAACCGGCTCGAAAGCCGCTACGGCGGTATCACTCTCGAAGGCCACCCCCACGCCCTGTCGGCGTGGTTCGTCGTCGCCCTTCGGTTCGTCATCGGCGGCATGATCCTGTTCGCCGGTCTCGGGAAGGTCAGCGAGTGGCCGTTCGACGCGAGCGGTTACCTCGTCCACGGCGTCGACGCGGCCAGCCCCGTCAGCGGGCTCTACGCCTCGATGGCGGCCAACGCCGCGCTGATGGACGTCATCAACGTCGCCATCCCGGTGACTCAGGTCCTGATCGGCCTCGCACTCATCGTGGGCGCGTTCGTCAGGCTGGCGGCCCTCGGCGGCGCGCTCCAGATGACCGCCTTCTACCTCGGCGGATGGGAAGGCGACGTCCTCGCGCTGTTCGACTCGACGCTGATCTACGCGGTCGTCTTCCTGACGATCGCCGCCTTCGGCGCTGGCCGCATCCTCGGCCTCGACCGCTACCTCGAGCAGCTCGAGATTCGCGGCGAAGCGCTCGTCGAGCGGTACCCGCCGATGCGGTACCTGCTGGGCTGAGCCTTCGACCACTCGACCACCGAACAGTCTCTTTTTGTCTTCGCGGCCGAAACCCCGACCATGGGAAAAGTGAGTATCGGGATGCGCGGCTGGCGCTTCGACGAGGCGGACATCCTCGACGAAGACGGCGACTTTCTCCCGCTCGCGC
The DNA here is from genome assembly GCF_017357105.1 of Natronosalvus caseinilyticus. NCBI lineage: Archaea > Methanobacteriati > Methanobacteriota > Halobacteria > Halobacteriales > Natrialbaceae > Natronosalvus > Natronosalvus caseinilyticus. The sequence goes on along the minus strand of NZ_CP071596.1, from coordinate 3,364,714 downwards.
AGATGCCCGAGGACGCCCGCAAACGGATGATTCGGCTCGACGTCATCTACAACGCGCCGTGTCACGGCTGCTGGTTGATCCACGGCGACGACAACCTCGAGGCGTGCAACCGCGCGCGGTACGTCTACGGCGAACCCCTCTCGGAGGTCATCCTCTGTGAGGAACACGAACCCGACTTCGTCTACTGGTTCCGCGAGGAGGGTGGCGATGACCACCGCGGCAGCGACGACTTCGCGGAGGCGTTCTACGAGTGGTTCCTCGAGGGCGGTCGCGCGCCCGAGGGCTACGAGGGCATGGAGTACGTCGAGACGGACCCGTCGGATCTACCGAAGCCGCCGAAGGCCGATCCCGACGAGCACGGCGACCTGATGGGCGACGACATCAGCGAGCGGGTCGGGCTGAGCGACGAGGACATCGCCAACGCGGACGTGGACTTCGGCGCCGAGTATCCGGGCCGGAAATGACCGACGACCCGCGAACGCCTTCGCCTGAAACCGGTGAGAGGGGTCGTCGAAATCCGCCCGCCGTCGCCGTCGTCGACGCCCAGACCCCCGGTAACGTCGGCACTATCGCTCGAGCGATGAAGAACTTCGGCTTCTCGGAGCTGCTGCTCGTCGACCCGCCCGTACTCGACCCCGATGGGGAGGCCTACGGCTTCGCCGGCCACGCGCGCGAGGACGTCCTTCCAAACGCGCGAGAGGTGTCGTTCGACGCCCTCGTCGAGGAACGCCACACTATCGGCACCACGGCGATCACTAACGAGGACGATCACCACCACGTTCGCTTTCCGTTCTCGACGCCCGCGGAACTGGCCGATCGCCTCGAGGGCGTCGCCGCCGACACCGTCATCGTCTTCGGCCGCGAAGGCGTCGGCCTGACGAACGCGGAACTCGCCCGCATGGACGAAGTCTGCTCGATACCCGCCAGCGCCGAGTACCCGGTACTCAACCTCGGCCAGGCCGCGACCATCACGCTCTACGAGCTCCGGACGCTCGCGCTCGGACCCGACGACGTTCAACTTCCCGACCTCGAGCGCGTCCGGGCCGACGAACCGTCGCTCGAGCGGCTGTACGACCAGTGGGAAGCCCTGCTGGCGGAGATCAACCACCCCGAGGAGAAGCGGGCGAAGACGATGCGGATGCTCCGGCGACTCCACGGTCGAGCCGATCCAACGGTTCAGGAGGTCAACACCCTGCTCGGCGTGTTGCGCCGGGCGACCGAGCGCCCGGACCGCGAGGGGAACTGAAGTGCAAGAATGGACGGAGAGGTATCAACACTCCCGGAAGTGGCCATCAGGGATATAGTCCTCGGCTCACGACCACGAGCAATGGACGCACACCGCCGCCACGTTCTCGCAATGCTTGGCGCCGCCAGCACGCTTCTGGCCGGCTGTTCCGACCTCGCCGACGAGGGCGATCAGTCACTCGAGACGAACGATGACGAGGATAGCGAGGAATCGAACGCCGACGATGACACCAACGGGGCCGACGAGGACGAAACCGACGAGGAGACGACGCCTGCCTGGCTCGAGGGTGGCGAACTTCCCAGTTATGCGTCGGTGCTACCGCCGGCTGACGCGCTGGTCGACGGCGAAACGACCTCGCGAGAGTACTTCGTCACCGCCGTCGACCTCGCGACCATCGTCGGGACTCTCGATGACGACCCGGGCGAGGGATCGGTGCCGGACGACCCCCTCCTCCAGAACCCGATCGCCGTGGTGTCGCTCGGCATCTACGGACTGTTCGCGCTCGGATCCTCGCCCATCGCCCAGGTACAGGCCGAAGCGGAGGGCGAGTCCGACGACGCCGCCCTCGTCTACGTCGACGGCGCATACGCCCTCTACGGCGCGTACGATCTCGAGACGGCCCGCTCGGGGCTCAAAGGTGAGGGCTACGAACTGCAGGCCGAGGCGGAAGACGGCGCCGACGACTTCGTCGTCTTCGCGGACGACGCCTCGAGCGAGGTCGTCGGCGTCACCGAGGAGGCGTTCGTCTACGCGTTCGGCTCGGATCAGGCCCGGTCGCTCGCGGTCGTCTCTGCCATCGTCGAGACGAACGTCGGGTCCCAGTCGCCGGCCCACGAATCCAACGCGACCGTCGAGACCCTGCTTCGCGCGGGGGCGAACACCGGAATCACGTCCTGTCTGACCGGTGGCGGCGAACCGCTCACCGACCTCGAACCGGGCGACCAGGTCCAGGAGGACGACGTCGCGTTCGATTTCTCGCCCTTCGAGGGGGCGACGGGCGTCGTCCAGGGACTGCAGCTCGCGGAGGACGAGTCGGATGCTCGCGTGATCGTCACGTACGAGTCCGAAGCCGCCGTCAACGTCGACCGCCTCGAGTCGGGACTCGGCGGCGAGGCGCGTTCGTTCGACCTCGAGACGGGCGGGTCGGCGGCACTCGTCACCGCCGTCTACGGGACCGATCCGATCGAGGAGTGACGGCCGGGTGGGCGGTTCTCGAACGGTGTGAGCGGAGCCACTATCATTTTTATACCATAATACTTCAAAATATGTATCAATAGTTGCCGGTTCGCCTCGCTACGGTCGCCTCGAGTACGAAAGGTCTCGAGCGATCAGGAACGCTTCTGAATCTCCTCGCGCAGCACCTGGCTCACGAGGTCGCCGTCGGCCTTCCCGCGCAGGGCGCCCATGCACTCGCCCATGAGCCCCGAGAACGCCTGCATGCCCTCACTCTCGACCTGATCGGCGTTTCGCTCGACGACCTCGAGGACGGCCTCGCGGACGTCGTCCTCGGCGGCCGACCCGAGGCCAGCCTCCTCGGCGACGGCCTGCGGATCCCGGTCGGGTTCGTCCGCGAGCGCCGCGAGGAGATCCGGCACGCCCTCTCTCGCCAGGTCGCCGTCCTCGGCCATCGCGAAGACGGTCTCGAGGTGATCGTCGGAGAGGTTCTCGACCGGCACGTCGTCTCGGTGTAGTTCCGTGAGCGTCGACTCGAGGGTCGTCGCGGCGAAGGTCGAATCGACGCCGTCGGCGACGACGCGCTCGAATAGCGGCATGTGGGTGCCGTAGGCGACCTGTTCGGCGAGGCCAGCGTCGAGGTCGTACTCGGCCTGGTAGCGCTCGACCTTCTCGGTCAGGAGTTCGGGTTCGGGAACCTCGCTCGGATCGGGTTCGACCGGCGGCACGTCCGTCTCGGGGTACATCCGGGCCGCGCCCGGGAGCGGGCGGAGGTAGCGCGTCGACCCGTCCTGGTTCGCGCCGCGGGTTTCTTCGGGAACGCCCTCGAGGGCCGTCCGCGCCCGGTCGGCGACGGCGTCGATGGCGGATTCTGCGACCTCCGTCGCGGCGGCGACGATGGCCACGGCGTCCTCGTTCGACGCATCCACTGCGTCGCGGAGCGCCGCAACCTCGTCGTCGGTCACGCCGTAGGCCGGCAGTTCGTCGGTGTGGAAGATGCCGCCCGCGCCGTGGCGTTTCGCGTGGTCGGAGAACTCGGTTCCGAGGCGGCGGTCGGGGGCGATATCGCGGCCGACGAGGCCGTCGAACCCTTCGAGGCGGACCCCGAAGACGGACCCGCCGTCGTTTAGCGCCCCGGCGACGACGCCGCTGTCGGTGTCCTCGAAGACCGCCGTCACGTCTTGTGGATCGTGGACCGCGGCCTCGCGAGCCTCGAGTTCGTCGCGGATCGAAACCAGTTCGGCCTGGCGCCCGACCTCGGTACGGACGATGTCAGCGATGTCGTCGAGGCTCTGGACGCCCTTGATCTCGACGCGAGCGCCGTCGGCGATGGAGACATTGACGTCCTGGCGGATCGTTCCCAGGCCGCGCTTGACCTTCCCGGTCGAGCGTAGCAACATCCCGATGCGCTCGGCCGCTTCCTGGGCCTGTTCTGGCGAACGGACGTCCGGTGCCGTGCCGATCTCGACCAGTGGAATGCCGAGGCGGTCGAGGCTGTACGTCACGCCGTCGTCGGTCTCCTCGACGCGCTGGGCGCTCTCTTCCTCGAGCATCATGTCCTCGATGCCGACGTCGCCCGCGGTCGTCTCGATCGACCCCCCGGTGGCGACGAGCGTCGAGCGCTGGAAGCCCGAGGTGTTCGAGCCGTCGACGACGATTTTTCGCATCACGTTCGCCTGGTCGACCGGCGTCATGTCCATCAACTGGGCGACTTCGAGAGCCGTCTCGAGGGCCTCCTCGTCGAGGCGGTGGGGCGGTTCGTCGTCCTCCTCGACGAGACAGGTGCTGTCGTACGCGAGGTAGGTGAACTCCCGTTCGACCCGACTCTCCTCGAGGGCGGCCTCGTCGAGTTCGCCGAGTTCGCTCCGGGTCGGGTGGAGGTAGCGGGTGAACCGGCGGGCCGATTCCTCGGGTTCGCGCAGGTCGGTCGGACACGCACAGAACAGTTTCGTCGCCGTATCGAGTTGCTGGTGAATCTCGAGTCCGGCGACGAGACCGAGCGCCTCGTAGTCGTAATCCGCAGTCATTGGCGAGCACTCGGTGGCCGAGGGGTAAAAAACCGTCCAGTCCGTCTCGGGAGCACTGTCACGAAAGCCGACTCAGTCGTCGTCGCTCGAGGGGTCGTCGAAGGCGGTTTCGCGAACGTCAGCATCTCGCTCGGCGATGGTTCTCGCCGTCACCTCGAGCACCGACCCCTCGGTCGCCTCGAGTGCGCCCGCCTCGACCCGTCGGTATCGCTCCGTCCCCGCCTCGCCGACGAAGTTCCGCTCGGACAGCGGCCGGGTGTCGAGGGCGACCAGCGACGGCGCGGCCTCGAGCGCCTCGAGCAGGAGTTGCGTTCCGGGCGCGAGGTCGAAGTCGACGAGCACTGTCGCGTCGGCCGCGCCGACGAGTTCGTCCACGCGTTTCCGAGCAGTGGCCGAAACTGGCGCGAACGGTTCGGTTCGCACGCACTCGAGGCTACGTTCGGTCGCACGTTGGTCGACAATTCCCCCGACTGGAGCGGGACCGACCGTCACCTCGGCGCCCGCGCGTTCGAATCGTTCTATCACGTCGGCGGCGGTTTCTCCCGTCCCCACGACGTGAACGCGCCGCCCCTCGAGCCTCGCCGGGGTCGTCGATTCGATCTCCTCGTCGTCCACGGTATCGCGATCACCGTGCTCTGAGCGCGGAAACGCCGTCACGCTCGCCGCCCCCGTCACCGGGTGGCGGGTCACGGTCGCGTTGGCGTCGAACGCGGACGCGAGTACCTCGGCGGTCAGCACCTCGGCAGGCTGCCCGGCAGCCCGCATCGACCCGTCGGCGAGAACGAGCAATCGATCGCAGTACCGGGCCGCCAGGTCCAGGTCGTGAATCGCGGCGACGACCGCCCGACCATCAGCGGCCAGTTCGCGGGCCAGCTCGAGCGTTTCGACCTGGTGGTTCACGTCCAGGCTCGCCGTCGGTTCGTCGAGCAACAGCAGGGGCGTGTCCTGAGCGAGCGCGCGAGCGATGAGTACCCGCTGGCGTTCGCCGCCGCTAACCGCGTCGATTGGCCGATCGGCGAAGCGGGCCGTTCGCGTCCGCTCGAGCGCCCGGTCGACCTGCCGACGGTCGGCCTCGGAAGGCGGGGAAAACCGCGATCGATGGGGGTAGCGCCCCATCTCGACCACGGTGCGGACGTCGAAGGCGAACGACAGCGAGGTGTTCTGGGGAACGACGCTCACCAGTCGGCTCGTCTCGCGGGAAGCGAGCGTCGCGACGTCCTCGCCATCGATCCGGACGTCGCCGCTCGCGGGCGTGATCGCGCCGCTGAGCGCTCGCAAGAGCGTGGTCTTCCCCGCGCCGTTCGGACCCACAAGCCCGACGAACTCGCCGCGATCGACGTCGAGTGAGACGCCCTCGAGGACCTCGAGGTTTCCATAGGCGACCTGGAGGTTGTCTATTTCGACGAGCGGTCGGGGGGACGAGGCGGTCACAGCGAGTGCACCTCCCGTCGAACGAGTAGAAAGAGGAAAAACGGCGCGCCGAGGGCTGCCGTGACGATTCCGACCGGAACCTCTGCGGGCCCTGCTCGAGCGAGGGTGTCCGTCGCGACCAGAAACGAGGCGCCGGCGAGCGCGCTTGTCGGGAGCAGGATTCGGTGGTCGGGTCCGACGACCAGACGCATCACGTGCGGGACGACCAGTCCGACGAAGCCGATGACGCCCGCAACAGCGACGCTCGCAGCCGTGACGACGCTCGCAACCGCGAGGAGGAGTATTTTGGTTCGTTCGACGTCCACGCCGAGGTGGTGGGCGTCCTCTTCGCCGAGTAAGAGCACGTTCATCTCTCTGGTGTACGCGCCGAGTACGATCACGCCGGCGAGAACGAACGGTAACGAGAGCGATACGTCGCTCCAGGTACTGTTCGAGAGGTGCCCCATCAGCCAGACGACCGCCTCCCTGAGACTGTTGCCGCTATGGACGAGCATGTACGAGATCATCGCACCGAGAAACGCCTGGACAGCGACGCCGGCGAGCAACAGCGTCGCGACGGGAGTCCTCCCGCCGTTGGTTGCGATTGTGTAGACGAGAAGCGCCGTCGCAATCGCTGTCGCGAATGCCGCCGGCCGCAGTCCGATCGGGACGAGCGCTGGAAACGCGATGGTCGCGACGGCGCCGACCGCTGCGCCGGTGGAGACGCCGATGATCGACGGATCGGCGAGTGGGTTCCGGAAGAACCCCTGCATGACCGTTCCCGCAGCAGCGAGTGCGAAACCGACCGTCGCTGCGACCGCAATACGCGGGAGTCGAACGTTCGCGACGATCGTCTGGTGGGCGTCGCGAATCTCGAACGAGAACAGACCGGTGTACTCGAGCCTCGGAACGGGGATAGACCACTCGAACAGTGGCACAGTCAGGCTTCCGAATACGACCCCTGACGGGATCACGACCGCGTTAAGAATGGCATGCGCCACCGTAATTGGATCGATTTTGACCGGGCCGAAGCCGGCACTGGTGACGACAACCACCCCCAGGAGCAGCGTCAACCCCGATGCCCACGAGAGGATCCGATCCCGTTCTCTCACAGTACGCAATCTCGCTTGCTTTAGATAAATATTTGTTGGAGTATGGCACTACGATCTATCGATGCGAAAACCACTGGCCGTATTGATTGCTGTGCTAGTCGTCATCGGCGGCTTCGCGCCGATGGCAGTCGCCGGTAGTAGTACTGGTAGCGTTCCGACCGCTCAGTCCACCTCGGACTGTGAGTATCCACTGACGGTTACGGACGCGACCGGTACGGAGGTCACGCTCGAAGAACCGCCGGAGCGCATCGTCGCGCTCCAACCGAGTGACACCAAAATCGTCTATGGTATCGGCGCCGAAGACCGACTCGTCGGCATGCCGATCAACGAGTACACCGCCAGTCACGACCCCGGCGACCGGACCGACATCAGCATCCCCGACGAACTTCACATCGACGTCGAAACGGTGATCGACCTCGAGCCCGACATCGTCCTCGCGGCAGACGTAACGCTTGAGGAGGACGTCGAACAGCTCCGAGATGCCGGCATCACGGTCTATCACTTCAAGACGGCGACATCCCTCGACGACGTCCGCGATATTACGACCCGGACCGGCGAACTCACCGGTGAGTGCGGCGGCGCCGAAGAGCGGATCGACTGGATGGACGAACGCCTCGAGGTCATCGAGACGGCACTTGAGGGCGAGGACCGACCGCTCGCGTTCTGGTCGCTCGGCTTTGGATACACGGCCGGCGCCAACACGTTCCAGGACGAAGTGCTGACGACTGCTGGCGTCGATAACCTCGCTGCAGAAGTGGGACTCGAGGGCTGGCCCGAGATCAGCGACGAAGTGGTTGTCGAGGAGGACCCCGATTGGATCATCTACGGCGTCAACGAGGAAGGGGAAGATCCGGCCCTCTCCGAGGGGGCGATGCAGACGACCGCCTACGAGAACGACCAACTGGTCGCCGTCGACGCGAACACGATCAATCAGCCGGCACCCGACGTCGTCTACGCAATCGAGACGATCGTCGAGGCGGTCCACCCCGAGGCGTACGCGGAAATCGAGGCTGAACTCGAGGGTGGCATCGACGCCGATGACGAGCAGACCGACGACGATCAATCGAACGAAAGCGAAGCTGATTCCGACGCGGAGACCGACGACGATGAGCGTGACGAGGAGAACGAAACTGCGGACGATGGCGAATCCGAGGATTCCATCCCCGGCTTCGGCGTACCTGCGGCACTGGCTGCCCTGGTGTGTCTACTTGGACTGCGTCGGTTGTAATTCCCTTCTGTTGTCTTTGCCGACTGACCCGCGGTGACGAACCGCGCGGAAATACCGACCATCCGCCGAGGCGGAGGCGATCCGAGGATTTTCGAGGACAAATAGTGGTCGGGTACGCTTCGAGTGATCGGTGAATTGGTCAGAAAAACTGCGTGTGATTCAGAGGCGCTAGGCTTCGAGTCACCTTTCGTCAGGGGTGAACGTGGGGTTATGCGTCTGAATTCTCTTATGCCTCTTCCTTTCGCTTCTCCTTTTTAGTCTTCTCCTCTGCCTCTTCTTTTCGTTTTTCCTTCTCGTTCTTCTCATCGTCGGCGTCGCAGTCATCGTCGTCGTTGTCGCTATCGCCGTCCTCGTCCTCGTCCTCGTTTCCCTCGTCACCATCATCGCCGTCGTCGCCGTTGCCGCCATCGCCGTCGCTTCCGTCGTCGCTATCATCGCCGCCATCACCGTTGTCTCCATTTCCGTCGTTGCCGTCGTCACCGTCACCGTCGTCGCCATCACCACCGTCGTCCTCCTCGAGTTCACCACAGAACCGAATATTTGAGATCCCGGCTTGCTGTCCGCTCTGTCCCGCTTCGAGATCCGTTTCAATTACCCCATCGGTCGCGCCGTCGCTGTAGTCGTAATCCTCGCAATCGTTACCACCGTAGACGCGCACGGCGTACACGACACAGTCGTCGTCGACGGCCCACTCGAAGCTGTATGCGTCGCAGTCGTCTCCCTCTTCATCTCCCTCCGACTCGGTCACTTCCACAGTGATCGCACAGTCGCCCTCGGTCTGCTCGACGGAGCAGTCGTCGAACTCGTGGACCGCTAGCAACTCGCCATCGGGACAGTCGTACTGCCCCGGCGGCACGCACCCCTCCTGCCCGCTATCCTGTAGCGATCCGAGACACCCACTCAGCGACCCCATGGCCACCCCAGTCGCCACCAGTACCGTTCGTCGTTTAATGGTGTTACCCATGTGCGCACCGATACCATCACCAGATATTGTTAGAGACGTGTTAAAAAACCGAAAAATAACCAGACTAGTGATTCGATACTACCTTCTCTCTGTACGATCGCCATATTTCCCGGCACAGTGGGACTACAGGCCAGGTAGGGTCACCGAACGCCTGATCTCTCGCCACGACGAGCAGATTTCCAGTCGACCGCGTCGCAAGTGACCGAAGGCCGATCCTCACGAGTCGCTATTCGAGACGAGACGGCACTCGAGTCCCGATTCCACGTCCCATACCGACTCGGAACCGGATTCCGCTCTATCTGCACGCCCGTCTCGTTTTGAAAAGCGTTTACTCACCCGCCCGCCGAGTTGGTCCCATGGTCGAGAACGTCATCTGGCCCGCGTACCTGGATTCCACCCGCTCGCGGGCCGAGGGGCGACGCGTACCCCTCGAGCTGGCAGTCGAGGAGCCGACGGTCGAGGAAATCGCGAAGGCGGTCCAGCAGATCGGCTACGACGCGACTGTCGAGCGCGACAAAGCCTACTCGAGAGAACACTGGGAGCCTCGTGGCCGGGTCGTCGTCCGCGGAACCGAGGACTCGACGAAGAACGACCTCGTCCAGGCAGTCGCGGCGTACGTCGTCGCGCTGCGAGAGTGATGCGGCGGGTTGGAACGGTCGTTCGGACGGCCCAGGGGCTCGCGGTGTTGCGGGCTGAGCCTGTGGGCGACGGGGACGGCGGGGACAGAAGGGACGGCGGGGACAGAGGGGACGGAGGGGACGGCGGGGACGATAGCGGACGAAACGCCATCGGTACGATGGTCCTGAACGACTCCCTCGAAACCGTCGGTCGCGTCGTCGACGTGTTCGGTCCGGTCGATCGACCGTATCTCGCGGTTACGCCGCAGTCGAGCGTTCACCTGCCCGGTCTCGTCGGGTCGACACTGTACGCACGATAACGTCGCACGTTTCGTCCGTTGTAGCGGATTCCTGTCGTAGTGGCCGTCGACGTCGGTCTCGAGCCACTTCCCCGGATCTGCCTCGAGCCACTGTTCCTCGGATCGACCTCGAATCATTATTCTCGGGTCGACCTCGAGTCGTCACTCCTCGGATTCGTCCTCGTCGACGCGACGTCGCAGCCACTCGAGGGCGAGTCCGCCGCCAGCGAGTGCCCCAATGCCGGTGAATCCAGGGGTCTCGTCAGCGGACGATCCGCCGTCCCCGGTTTCGGATTCGTTTTCGGTGTCGTTGGAGCCGATGGTCTCGTTGGTCTCGTTCGTCTCATCGGCACCGCTCGAGTTGTCGGTACTATCGCTCTCGTTGCCCTCGCTGATGTCGCTCGATTCGTCCCCGGAGCCGCCGTCGTCAGTATCGTCACTTCCGTCGGAGCCGTTCTCCTGGTCGTCGGTATCGTCGTCAATCTCGCTCCCTTCGTCGTCGTTGTCCCCATCCTCGCCCTCACCGCCCGGCCGCAACGCGGCCAGTGCGTCGCCGTCGACGCTCCCGACGTAGAGCGTTTCGTCGACGAGTGCGAGGGGACTCAGTACTGCCCTGGTGTCTCGCTCCCAATCGACGGAGCCATCCCAGGCGTCGAACGCGTAAAAGCGCATCCAGGACTCCTCGTCCTCGTCTGTCGATTCTGAATCACTCTTGAGACCGGCGTAGACGTGCTCTTCGTCGATGATGAGCGGACTGGTCCCTTCGCCGGACGGCTCCGGTTCCCACTCCTTCTCCCCCGTCTCGAGATCGTGGCCCGTCGCGGTATCGTTGTTCGTCCCATCGACGGTATAGACGAGTTCCGAACCGATCACGGGTGGGTGATTGTGCGCTCGACCGGCCACGCGAGCGACTCGACCCCCGGATTCGACGTCGTGGTAGGAGAGCCCAGCGTCCGACTCGCCCCGATAGCCGGCAGCCAGGGTGCCGTAGTCCACGACCGGCGTGATCGCCCTGAACTGTCCATCGTCGTCGTTGGCCTCGAGGTCGAACGTCCAGCGTTCGGAACCGTCGCTGGCCTCGCGTGCGTACAGGCGCGTCTCGTCCGCGACAAAAACGGCACCGTCGTCGATCGGGACCGACGATTCGTGTAGCTCCCCGTCGTCCGGATCGAACTGCCACTGTTCTTTCCCACTCGAGGCCTCGAGCGCGTAGAGGACGCCGTCGCCGACGACGAACACGACTCCGTCGGCGACGTTCGGTGAGCGAATCCCGTCGCTATACTCGAGATCGAGCCGCCAGCGAACGTCGCCGTTCTTGGCGTCGACCGCAGTGAGTGCCTCGCCGCCGACGTAAACAGTTTCGTCGGCAACCGCCGGCGTCCGATCGGCGCCGAGGTCGTCGGTTTGCCACAGCTGTGACCCGTCCGCGGCGTCGTAGGCGTGGACGGAGCCGTCGTCCGCTCGGAGGTAGACCGTCTCGTCGACGACTGCGATATGGCCGCCACAGTCACACGACCAGGCGACCTCGAGGGACCCGGGGTCGTCGATTCCCGAGGCGACCCGCGCGTTGTTTCCGGACCTCCCGCCGAGGGAAGGCCAGTCTCCCGGGTCGGCGGCCGTCGATGCGACGGCAGTCGTCCCACTCGCTGCGGCGAGGGCACTTCCGGCGGTGATCGTTAGCCCGGTACGCCGGAGAAACGTTCGTCGGCTGTGGTCTGACATACGCGGGCCCTTTGACGCTACCCAGTTATCTACTGTTTCGGTAACTCGATTTCGACATCGAAACGGTACTCGTGAGACGATTGCGCCGGGAGCAACGGACCACGTCCCTGGGTCGAAAATAACCGTTCACGAAACCAGGCTCCGATTCGTTTCGCCGAAGTGACACGCGAGGTGGCCGATTCAGGGACGTCGTGCGTTGGTCGGCGCTCCACTCATGAAGTCGCTTTCGGCCACCCGCCGGCACAGCCACTCGAGGGTGGATCCGTCACTGGCGTCGACCTCGTTCGAGTCGCCGGAATCGTTGGTGACGTTGGAATCGGTGCCGTCGGCCCGGATTCGTACTCTATCACCAGACACTAGTGCGATCGTTTCGAGAACGCAACACCAATACGACGGCCGCTCAAATCGCGACCCATGAACGAGCGGATCCGGTTGGGCAGCGCGGTCGGGTTCACCTGCCTCCTCTTTATCGGCGTCCAGTTCGGCGCGCTCGCGCTAGTCGAACCCTTCACCGCCGCCGAGATGCAGGCCGTCGAGGACCCCTCCGACCCGACGAACAGCCTAATCTACGTCGGGGCGATTCTCGTGATGACGGCGTTCATGCTTGCGGCGTTCAAGTACGACCTCCAGTGGGTCATCCGGGGACTCATCGTCGGCGTGAGCGTCATGCTCTCGTGGTTCGTCTTCGCCGAAATCCTCCCGCCTGTCGCCACGGTTGCCTCGTTCGGTGTCCTCCCCCTCTTCGTCTCGCTGGGCGTCGGTGCCGCCCTCGTGATCTATCCCGAGTGGTACGTCATCGACCTCGCCGGCGTCGTCATGGGCGCGGGTGCAGCCGGACTCTTCGGGATTAGCTTCGGCCTCCTGCCCGCTCTCGTCTTGCTCGTCGTGCTCGCCGTCTACGACGCGATTAGCGTCTACCGGACGGAACACATGCTCGACCTCGCCGAGGGCGTGATGGACCTGCACATTCCCGTCGTCCTCGTCGTGCCGACCTCGCTGTCGTACTCCTTCCTCGAGGCTGGCGAGGTGCCCGGTGAAATCAAGAATCGAGACGCGGGATCGACGACCAACGGCGGTTCCCCGGAAACCGATGCGGACGATTCCGACGGTTCAACCGTCGAATCGACCGATCAAGAGGCCGCCGAGAACGAACGAGAGCGAGAGTGGACAGAGCCAGAGCAAACAGAGCCAGAACCGGACACAGAACCTGAAGGCGTCCGCGACGCCCTCTTCATCGGTCTCGGTGACGCCGTCATCCCAACCATCCTGATCGCCAGCGCCGCCTCCTTCCTCGAGGCCGGCGCGCTCGACGTCCCGCTGATCACGCTCAACGCGCCCGCGCTCGGTGGCGTGCTGGGCACGCTCGCGGGGCTGCTGGTCCTGATGGCCATGGTCCTCAAGGGCCGACCGCACGCCGGACTGCCGTTACTGAACTCGGGAGCGATCGGCGGTTACCTCGTCGGCGCGCTGTGGGCTGGCGTCCCAATCGCGACGGCGCTCGGCCTGTGAGTCGGCGACTTTCGACCACGTCGATTCGTGCCTGGGGGCGGTCTCGATGGCGTGGACGTGAACGTGAAGGCTTATAGCTACCCAACTGGTCAGTTAACACATGAATCGGCCGTTCTCGAGGAAGCGCCCGTGGCTCGCCGCGTTGCTCGGGGTACTCGTCACCGGCTTCGGTCACTGTTACCTCCGGCGCTGGCGACGAGCACTGGGCTGGATCGTCCTCCTGATCGGCGTCAGCATCGCGTTCGTCGAGACGGCCACGATCGAGGCCCTCGCAGCCGGGGAGGGTGCAGATCTGGCGGAACTGTCCCCGCTCCTGTTCGTCGCGGTTCTCAGCGTCGTCGACGCGTATCTGCTCGCGGTGGCGCACAATCAGGTCGTCCAGCGGACACCCGCACCCGACGGGAGCCTCACGCACTGCCAGTACTGTGGGAAGGAACTCGATACGGACCTCGAGTTCTGCCACTGGTGTACGAGCGATCTCTCGGACATTACGTATCTCTCGGACGTCGAAGGGAAACAGGAGACGTTCTCCGAGTCGGACCGGTAGTCTCCACCCCCTCTCCTTCCTGTCTCCGTAACGTGGCCTCGACGTACGCGACAGCCACCCGCCGCAATCGAAAGTGCTGAGCGTTCGTCGAAGACGGTTGATGCCGACGAAAAACGAACGACGTAGTTTCGACCAATTTCTACGCGTCACGCTGTCTCGCTCCTATCGCTGGATTAGACCTGCTGCGACCGTTCCTGCCTGCGCTCGGAATGCTGATCTCGAGTCCATTACGAGCACTCTCGAGTTCATCACGAGCATTCACAAGTCGATTGCGAGCACTGACGACGGTCGAACCAGGGAGTGTGACGTGAATAGCCGCCGTCACGGAAGCCGATACGTCGGCCCCTCGTCCGTGTCCTGCACCTCGACGCCGATGGCCTCGAGTTCGTCGCGCAACTCGTCGGCGCGTTCGTAGTTACCCGCGTCTCGCTCCTGTTCGCGTATCTCGAGGACCAGCTCGACGACTTCGCCTGCGAGTTCGACGTCGCCGCTCGCGTCGACGCCGCCGAAGGTCAACCCGAGCACGCCGCCGAGGTCCTCGAGGGTCTCGACGGCTCGTTTCAGACCCTGGTAGTCGTACGCTTTCGACCCCGATTCGCTCTCGCCTTCGGCGCCCTCGAGGTGACGATTCGTCGCGCTCGCGACCTCGAGCAGTGCCGACTGCGCTTCCCGCGTGTTGAAGTCGTCGTTCATCGCCTCGGTGAACGCCTCCCGTGCGGCGTCCACGGACTCGCGAAGCTCCTCGTCGGCGAGTTTCGACTTCGCGGCGGGGGAATCGAGGGCGTCGACGGCGGCGTCGTAGGCGCGCTCGAGGCGTTCCCAGCGCTCTTCGGCCTCCGCGATGGTCTCGTCGCTGTAGAGTTGCTGGCTGTTGTACGCGCCCGCGGTGAGGAACGTGCGAAGGACGTTGGCCCCCCACGTCTCGACGGCCTCGTCGACGGTGACGAAGTTACCCAGACTCGAGGACATCTTCGTCTCGCCCATCTGGAACAGCTCGCAGTGGAGCCAGTAGCGGGCGAACCGGTGGCCCGTCGCGGCCTCGCTCTGGGCGATTTCGTTCTCGTGGTGGGGAAAGACGAGGTCCCGGCCGCCGACGTGAACGTCGAGGGTCTCCCCGAGGTGGGTCATGCTCATCGCCGAACACTCGATGTGCCAGCCCGGTCGGCCCTCGCCCCACGGCGAGTCCCAGGTCTGGCCGGTCGGCGTCTCCTCCCAGGTCGCGCCCTTGCTGTGTTCGTGGACCGCCTCCTCCGAGACCGGACCTGCCTTCCAGAGCGCGAAGTCGGCCGGGTGGCGCTTCTCGGCCTGTTCGTCGGGTTCGCCCTGGGCTTCGATCGACTCGATGTCCTGGTTCGAGAGCGCGCCGTAGTTCTCGAACGTCGTCACGTCGAAGTAGACCGAGCCGTTGGATTCGTAGGCGTAGCCCGACTCGACCAGCGTCTCCACGAGGTCGATGATCTCGGGGATGTGCTCCGATACCCTGGGGTAGACCTCCGCGCGCAGGAGGTTCAGCGAGCGCATGTCTTCGATCGTCCGTTGGACGTAGGTTTCGGCGACTGCGGCTTCGTCGTCGCCGAGGTCGTCCTGGCCGACGCGGGCGACGATCTTCTCGTTGACGTCGGTGAAGTTCTCGACGTGACGGACGCCGTAGCCGAGGTGCTCGAGCCAGCGGTGCATCACGTCGACGTGCACCCACGAGCGGGCGTGCCCGAGGTGGGGCGGGTCCGAAACCGTCAGGCCACAGTAGTAGAGGAGGACGTTATCGGGATCCTGTGGCTCGAACGGCTCCGTCTCGCCCGTCAACGTATTCGTCACGTGCAGGGTCATTACTCGAGTGTCCTCGCGGGCGGACCTTAAAGCGTCGGATGGGATGTCGACCGTCAACACGGGCCCGCTCGACGGGCCGACCGCTCGCGATTCACGCTCTCCCTCACCAAGCTATTTTGGAAGAAGCGTTATCAACGGATTTCGAAACGTTGAGACAATGCCCGAGCCACTGCTGATTTTTGCTATTCTCATCGCCGTCTTCGTCGGATTCAACATTGGAGGCTCGACGACGGCGCCGGCGTTCGGACCCGCTGTCGGGGCGTCGCTCGTCCCGAAAGTCGTCGCTGGGGGGTTGATGGCCGTCTTCTTCGGCCTCGGTGCCGCAACGATCGGCCGTCGCGTCGTCGACACGCTCGGACAGCAGGTACTCCACGATTCGTCGCTCTTCACGCTCGAGTCGAGCATCGTTATTCTCGGCCTCGTCGGCCTCGCGCTGTTCGCCGGGAATCGGACTGGCGTTCCGGCCTCGACCTCGATGACGACCGTCGGGGTGATCGCGGGTCTCGGCGTGGCCAGCGGCGAGCTGCAGTGGGCGACGATGCGTGAAATCCTGTTCTGGTGGGTCGTCGCCCCGATCGCTGGGTTCGCCGTCTCGGTAGTCGTCGGTTACGTCTACTACCAGCGAGTCGCCGACTGGATCTCGTCATCGAGTGCAGACGAGCCGCTGTTCGCGATCGACCGATCGGGAACGATCCCGACGGTGACCGTCACCTCGAGCCAGCGCGACGAGTTGCTGGCCGGTGTGATCGTCGTCGGGGTCGGCTGTCTCATGGCGTTCAGTTCGGGCACGTCTAACATCGCGAACGTCGTCGCCCCGTTGATCGGCGGCGGCGTGATCGAGATGCCGATCGGGATCGGTCTTGGCTCGGCCGCTGTCGCCCTGGGTGCACTGACGATCGCCCGTCGGACCCTCGAGACGCTAGGGAGTGACATCGTCGAACTGCCGCTCCCTGCCGCGCTCGTCGCCTCGACGGTCAGCGCGACGATCATTGTCGTGCTCTCGTTACTGGGGATTCCCGCCAGTTTCGTCGTCGTCGCGACGGTCTCCATCGCCGGACTCGGCTGGAGCCGAACGCTTCGAGGCGACGGCGATTCCGAGAACAGGCTCTCGACACCCGTGGGTGACGGTGGTGTCGAGCCAGCCGAGAAACACGGTGCCCTCACGCCGACAGGAGACGGCGAGCCCGAACGCGAACTGGACTTCGATCCGCTCGAGAGTGCCCGAGTCGTCACCCTCCAGCACGTGCTCCCCGGCGTCGCGACCGCCAGTGCCTACGTCGTGTTTTCCGTCGCACCGGTCTACTGAGCGCGGAGACACGAGGCTGGAGGCGTTCTTGCTCACTCGAGTTTCGATGCGTTCCAGTTCACTCGGGTTTCGACGTGCTCCTGTTCACTCGAGCGTCCTCTCGACCGCTCGAACGGTGTTCGCCCCATCGAGACGCTCGACCGCGACGAGCAGCGTTCCGGGTTCGAACCCGACGGCGACCACCTCGATACCGGCGATGGTCAGCGACGCGAGTGCCGTCGAAACCGCCCATGCATCCACCGCACCCGTCGCGACGATGACCGTATACGGACTCGAGTTGCCCCCGGTGCCGAGGACGGTCGAGCCGACTGCCAGGAGCGCTTCGTCGGGATCGTCGACCGGCCCGACGCCGCTTTGCATGCGAACGCGGACGCCCCGCTCGTCCGACTCGAGCGGTTCGAGTTCGTCGGCGTAGCGTCTGAGCGCCGTCGCGATCGCATCGGCTTCGCCGTCCACTGCGAGAAAACGAGCGGCGGCAGTGTAGTTCACCACGCCTGCACGGAGCGCGGTGTGGAGAAACGGGTGGGCGTCGACCGCCCGTCGCGTGTCGGCTGCGAGTGACATGGTCGGCGGTCTGGAGGCGACCAGTATAAACGCGCCGGCCGACGGCGAGGGAATCGGTACGGGTAGTAACGGAGACGATGACTATAGAAATCGTAGTAATGGAGGCGACGATAACGGGAACGGCAACGGCAACGAAGACGTCGACACGGGAGGCGGTGCCAGAGGCGACGAGACCGGGGCGCTTTTGAGCACATCGGACGATGAACCGGACATGGAACCCGAAGCCGTCGAATCCCTCATCGAATCCGAACTCGAGGACGCCGACGTGACCGTCGGTCGCGCCCGCGGCGACCACGACGACGATCACCTGGCGGCGACGGTCGTCTCGCCGGCGTTCGAAGGCCTCCCCCTCGTCCAGCAACACCAGCGCGTCTACGACGCCCTCGAGGGCCACATGACGACGGACATACACGCCCTCGAACTGTCGACGTATACGCCCGCGGAGTACGCCGAGCGCGTCGACGACTGAACGCTCGTCGCTTCCGGCTACGCGCTCGACAGCCACGACTCGAGACCCGACACTCGACGACGGCCCGAATCCCGGCGCTCGACCGAAACGGCCCAGTGATTGAACGCTCGAGCGCAACGTATCGAGACCGAACGTACCACCAATCCGCACGTTTATCCGACCCAGGTGTGAGGGTTCGGCTATGGAATCGTTGCATCCGCGCATTCGCCTGGTGTGGATCGCTCGGTGGGTGCTGCTGGCGACCCTCCTCGGCGTCGCCGTCAGCGCGGTCGACCAGTGGCTGTACTCGATCCCGGTCGCCGTGACGGTCGCCGTCGTCGCGCTCGCACTCGTTCTCGGCGTCGTCTACGCCGTCGTCCTCTACGGGCGCTGGCACTTCGACCTCCAGGAGGACGCGCTCTACCTCGAGCGGGGCGTCGTGACGTTCGTCGAGACGGCCGTCCCGTTCGTCCGCGTCCAGCACGTCGACACGCAGTTCGGCCCCGTCGAGCGCGCACTGGGCCTCTCGAGCGTCGTGGTCTACACGGCCGGCTCACGAAACGCGGACGTGCGGGTCCCGGGACTCACCCCCGAACGCGCCCGTCGGCTGCAGGACACGCTCCGCGAACTGGCCGTCGAGAGCGAGGCCGACGACGGCGTATGACTATGTCGGACTCGAGTATCCATCGCCTCCACCCGTTGAGCGCGCTCACGACCACGCTCCGGTCGGCCGTCGTCGGGCTCTCGATGCCGTTCTTCTTCGTGAGCGTACTGAGCGCCGTCTTCGACGCTGTCTCCGTCACCTGGGCCCTCTATCTCGCGCCCGTCGGACTGCTCGTCGGCGCCGGATACGGCCTCGCGTACTACTACCGGTTCGAGTACGCGCTCACCAACGACACGGTCGACGTCGCCTCCGGCGTCTTCTCCCGGCGCGCTCGAGAGATCCCCTACCGACGCATCCAGAACGTCGACGTGCGCCAGGGGGTGTTCCACCGCGTGGTGGGACTCGCCGTCGTCTCGATCGAAACCGCGGGCGGTGGCGAGACGGAAGCGGCACTCGACTTCGTCGGCGAGGACGAAGCGAAACGGCTCCAACGCGAAATTCGGCGACGAACCGCCAGACGAGTCGGTGAGACCGAGGCCGCCACCGGTACGTCCGCTCCAGCTCCACGCTCCACGAGCACGCCGGACGAAACCGACCAGCGCGAGCACGACCGCGACCGTGGGAGCGGGTCCGAGCACCTCTCGAGCGGCCAGACCTCGGCCTCCACGGACTCGGGTCTCGAGGCATCGACCACGGAGACGACGGAGGCGGAGACGGGGACAGAGGCGCCGTTCGAGGACGACCGGCCGACGCTACTGTTCGCACTTGACGCCCGAGAGCTGTTGCTCTACGCGTTCACGACCGTTCGTCCAGCGGCGGCCGCCGGCGTCCTCGCGCTCGCGTTCTTCTTCACCGACCAGGTGGGGGCGCTGTTGCTCGCGACGGCTCAGCCGTTCGGCGGGCCTGCCTCGTTCACGGATGCGACGCCCACAGGGTACGTCGCCCTGGGGATCGCCTCGGTGATCAACGCTGTCGTCGTCACCTACGCCGTCAGCGTCGCCTACACCTTCGCCACCTACTACGACTTCCGGCTTGGCCGTGCCGGCGACGACTTCGTCTACGAGCGCGGCCTGCTCCAGCGCTATAGCGGCTCAGTTCCAGCCGAGAAGGTCCAGTCGGTGACGATCACCGACAATCCGCTCCAGCGCGTCCTCGGCTACGCCGGCCTCTGGGTCGAAACCGCCGGTTACGGCCCGGACTCGAGCAGTGGAAGCACGTCCGCCGTCCCGCTGGCGAGGGTCGAGCGGGTCCAGACGTTCGCAGAGAACCTCACGGGCACCGAACCCCCGCGATTCGAGTCGCCACCGACAGTCGCTCGTCGACGCTACCTCGTGCGCTACGCGCTCGCCGCGGCAGTTCTCGTGGGGGTCGCGTTCGGAATTTCGAACCTGACCGGCTTCGGGACGGAGTACTGGTATCTCTCGGCAGCCATCTTCTTCGCGGTGCCCCCTGCAGCCCACCTGCGCTACGTCAACCTCGGCTATCACGTCGGCGACGACCACCTCGTGATCCGCCGGGGCTTCTGGCGGCGGCGAACGACCGTGATTCCGTACTACCGGATCCAAACCGTATCGAATCGCCGGTCGATCTTCCAGCGTCGACTCGGGCTGACCTCGGTCGTCGTCGACACGGCTAGCTCTCAGACGTTCGTCTGGAAGACGCCGACCATCTACGACGTCGACCTCGAGGACGGCCGTGCCGTCGCCTCGACGGGCCGAAAACGGTTGCAGACCGCCCTGGGCGAGCGCCGCGACGCGACGGACGAGGGGCCACGGTTTTCGGTGGATTTTACCTGACGCCCACGAACCGCTAGGGTATGGGAGACGAGTTTCGCATGGAGGAGGACAGTCTCGGCGAGATGCAGGTCCCGGCCGACGCCTACTGGGGCGCACAGACCCAGCGCGCGGTCGAGAACTTCCCCATCTCGGGGATCACGTTCGGCCGCCGGTTCGTTCGCGCCCTCGGCGTCGTCAAGAAGGCCGCAGCCCAGGCCAACCGCGACCTCGAGTTGATCGACGACGAGATTGCCGACGCCATCGTCGAGGCGGCCGACGAGGTTATCGCCGGCGAACTGGACGACCAGTTCCCCGTCGACGTGTTCCAGACCGGGTCTGGCACCTCCTCGAACATGAACGCCAACGAGGTCATCGCCAACCGCGCCGCCGAGATCATGGGATCGGAGATCGGTGACCGCGTCGTCCACCCGAACGACCACGTCAACTTCGGCCAGTCGAGCAACGACGTGATCCCGACGGCAATGCACGTTGCGAGCCTCGAAGCCGTCGAGAAGGACGTCATTCCAGGCCTCGACACGCTTCGTCAGGCGCTCGAGGCCAAAGAGGCGGAGTTCGACGACGTCGTCAAGACTGGCCGGACGCACCTCCAGGACGCCACACCCGTGACCCTCGGCCAGGAGTTCGGCGGCTACCGAACCCAGGTCGCGAAGGGGCTCGCCCGCGTCGACAAGACTCGCGAGCACCTCGCGGAGCTCGCCCTCGGCGGAACCGCGGTGGGTACAGGGCTGAACACCCACCCCGAATTCCCCGGACGTGCCGCCGAGTACATCACGAAAGAGACTGGCGTCCAGTTCCGCGAAGCCGACGACCACTTCGAGGCCCAGGCCGCCCACGACGCCATGTCGGAGGCCCACGGTGCGCTTCGCGTCGTCGCGGGCTCGCTCAACAAGATCGCCAACGACCTCCGACTGCTGGCCTCCGGCCCTCGAAACGGGCTCGGCGAAATCGAACAGCCCGAGAACCAGCCCGGCTCGTCGATCATGCCCGGCAAGATCAACCCCGTCGTCGCCGAGGCCGTGAATCAGGTCCACAAACAGGTCGTCGGTAACGACGCTGCCATCGCTGCCGGCGCTGCCGAGGGCCAGATCGACCTCAACCTCTACAAGCCCGTCCTCGCACACAACTTCCTCGAGTCCGCCGAACTCCTCTCGAACGCGAGCACGGTATTCGCCGACCGCTTCGTCCGCAAACTCGAGGCCAACCGGGAGTTCTGTGAACGGCAGGTCGAGCAGTCGATGGCGCTCGCCACCTCCCTCAACGTCCACATCGGCTACGACAAGGCCAGCGAGGTCGCGAAGACGGCGCTCAAGGAGAACAAGACGGTTCGGGAGGTCGCCCTCGAGAAGGGCTACCTCACGGAGGACGAGGCTGACGAGGTGCTCGACCCGCGGAAGATGACCGAGCGCGGCATCCTCGGCGACGAGTAACTACCAGGAACTCGATATAGTTCGAGTAGCGTTTTTCCACCGCGGTTTTCCCTCGTTTTCTCGAGTCGACCTGTAATCGAAATTGATAGGATCGCATCACGTTCGTCGGATCGTGACGCTCATTTTTCCTCGAATACGACGCCAAAATCGACCGATAGCCGCCCAATCGGCAGTGGATACGGTGAAATAAACGAACCCACGTAATTTTTGGCCTGGGTTCACGTCACTTCTAGTATGCACACCTGTCGTAACTGCAACCAGTCGTTCCAGACGTCGCTCGCCCTCGAGATCCACCGGGACTCGTGTGAGAAAGGGCAACTGTACTGTCAGGTCTGTGGGGAGCGATTCCGGGAACGCGACGCGACTCGAGACGGGTGGCACTACGCGTGCCCGACGGCGGACTGTGACGGCGAGGGACTCCACGAGGACCTCTACGAAATCGACGCGATTCGCAAGGCAACCCACTGATCGACTGAATCGACTACTCCACTGACCGTCTGACTGGCTGCCCCTCTAATCGCTGCGGCCACTCCTCTCAATTTCTGCCCGCTGTCAGACGCTTTATCGGGCTGTCCATCGAATCCCGACCCGATGGAACGACTCGAGCCGAGGATTCGTTGGGTCTGGATCGTCGCTGCCGTCGTTCGAACCGCGATACTGGGCACCGTCCTCGGCGGCCTCCTGGCGGCGTTACAGACTCGCGAAGTGCTGGCGATCGGAATGGATCGGATTCTTCTCGGAACCGTCGCCCTCGCCGTCCTCGTCTCCCTCGTCCGGGCCGCCGTCGCCTGGCGCCGGTACGCCGTGTTCGGCTTCACGCTCCGCGACCAGTCGCTGTACATCGAGCGCGGCGTCTTCACCCGGATCAAGACCGTAATCCCCTACGTCCGCGTTCAACACGTCGACTCCAGGCGGTCGCCGCTCGAGCGAGCCCTCGGACTCGGGACGCTCGTGGTCTACACGGCAGGGTCCAGGAACGCCGACGTGGCGATTCCCGGCCTTACGCCCGACCGGGCCGAGGCGTTACAGGAACGGCTCCGCGAACTCACGATCGAAACCAACGGTGAAGACGCCGTATGAAGCGCCTCCATCCGTCGTCGGTGATCGTCCGCTCGCTCTCGCGGAGTCTCAACCTCGGCTTTCTCTTCTTCGTCGTCGGCCTCGTCACGTCTCCCGGGGCGGCCGGACCGAACCTCTTCGTCGTCGGCGTGTTCGTCCTGGGCGGAATCCTCGTCGGCGTCCTCTACGAACTGGCTTACTACGAGCGGTTCCGGTACGCGGTCACCGACGACACCTTCGACGTCGTCTCGGGGGTCGTCTCGCGACGCGACCGCGAAGTTCCCCTCCACCGGGTCCAGAACGTCGACGTTCGCCAGACGGCGCTCCACCGCCTGTTCGGCATCGCGGCGGTTCACGTGGAGACGGCCGGCGGAAGTCGGACCGAGATCACGCTCCGCTACGTCGACGAGGCGGAGGCTCGAGCGCTCACCCGTCGTCTTCGAACGGGTGCTGAGGCCGAGGCCGAAGTCGAGGGGGAGGACGGTGGCGCCGATTACGAAGGGCCGGCGAGCGCTGACACTGACGCTGGCCACGCGACTCGAGAATCAGCCAACGGACTTGCGAGAGAGCGCCACCAGGACGCCGAACGGACCCTCTTTCGGATCAAACCCAAGGAACTCGCCATCCTCAGCGTCTTTACGATCGATCCCGGCGCGAGCCTCCTCGGAGGCCTCATCCTCTCGTTCGCGAGCGGGTTCGATCCGACGACGCTCGTCCCAATCGACCTCCTCGAGAGCGACCTCCCCGGGACGGGACTGGTGGCCGTCCTCTGGGCGGGATTCCTCTTTCTCCTCGCCGCCTGGGTGCTGAGTGCGCTCCTCACGCTGACGCGTTACTACGGCTTCCGGCTGACGCGAGTCGGCGACGAACTCTACTACGAACGCGGCCTGCTCCAGCGCTACAGCGGGACCATCCCGCTCGAGAAGGTCCAGACGCTCACGATTACCGAGTCCGTCCCCTACCGGTGGTTCGGGTACGCCTCACTGGCGGTCGAGACTGCCGGCTACGGTCCCGAACAGTCCGGGTCTCGCGGGACCGAGTCGGCGATTCCGCTGGCCGAGTTCGGGCGCGTCGTCGCGCTGGCCAGGTCGATCGAGCCGTTCGGGCCGAGCGAGACGAGCGAGACGGGTGAAGCGACCGGGGCGACCGAGCGGGCCGAGATGGCTGATTCCACGGGGCCTGCCTTCGAGGATATCGGCGGTGTCGCCACTCCTGCCGACACCATCGACGCTCCCACCGACGCAATCGACGCACCTGCTGACGACTCACACGACAATGACCTCCCATCGCTCGAGCGACCGCCGCTCAGGGCCCGCGAACGCTACGCCGTCCGGTACATCGCGGTCATCACCGTGGTGCTCGCCGCCGGCTACGTCCTGGCCGTTCGAACCGAAATCGTGCGCGACTGGCACGCGTTCGCGCCACTGCTCTTCCTCGTCCCGCCCGCCGCCCACCTGAAGTGGCGCAACCGTGGCTATCGGGTGGACGAGGCGTACTTTTACGCGCGAACTGGCTTCTGGCGACGTTCGACGAAAATCGTCCCCGCCTACCGGGTGCAGTCCGTCCTGTACGCACAGACGGTGTTCCAGCGCCGGCGTCGGCTCGCGAGCGTGACGGCGGACACGGCCAGTTCGGCGACCCTCCTCGGACGGTCCGCGACGGCCCACGACATCGACGCCGAGAGAGCGCTCGAGGTCCAGTGGACGCTCGAGCAGCGGTTACAGGAGCAACGACGACTTCGGTCTCGCGAAAGTGGTGGGTCGGCCAGCGACTGAGGCGAGGTGGACCTGGACCATTCGAGAACCGCCGGATTCTCAGGTCACGGCATCGGGGTTGACTGCCTCGAGCGAATCCTCGTCGAACAGCGTCTCCACGACGTCCACGAAGGCCCAGACGTCGTGATAGCCCAGATATAGCGGTGCAGGGCACACTCGAACCACGTTCGGCGGTCGGACGTCGACGACGTAGCCGCGCTCCCGGAGGGCTGCACCGAGGGCATAGGCCTGCTCGTGCTCGAGGGCGACGTGGCCGCCGCGGCGGTCGGTCTCGCGAGGGGTGCCGACGTCGACGCCGTACTCGCTCAGGCGTTCGTCGGTGAGCGCGATGAGGTACTCGGTGAGCGCGACCGACTTCCGCCTGATGGCTTCGAGTCCGGCCTCCTCCAGGACCGACAGCGCGCCGTCGAGCGGTGCGGCGGCGAAGATCGGAATCGTGCCGATCTGCCAGGCGCCCGCAGACGTGGCGGACGTGTACTCGAGGTTCAGGTCGAACTGGGTCTCCTTCTCGTGGCCCCACCAGCCGGCGAGTCCAGGACGCGTCCCGAAGTGGCGTTCATTGACGTAGAGGCCGGCGACAGCACCGGGGCCGGCGTTGCAGTACTTGTAGTGACACCAGACGGCGAAGTCCGCGCCGATTCCCGAGAGGTCGTGAGCCATCGCGCCGACCGAGTGGGCCAGGTCGAATCCCGCGAACGCGTCGTGCTCGTGGGCGACCTCGGTGAGTGCCTCGAGGTCGAACAACTGACCGCTCCGGTAGAGCACCGAGGGGAAGAAGACGATGGCCGTCTCGTCGTCGACGGCCTCGCGGATCGCGTCTTCCTCGATGGTTCGGCCGTCCTCGCTCTCGACGCGGACGAGGTGCTCGTTGGGGTCAAGTCCGCGCGCCCGAAGCTGGGAGGCGATGGCGTAGTGGTCGGTCGGAAAGTCGAGTTCGTTGACCACGACGGTGTCGCCGTCGGCCGCCTCGAGGAACGTTCCGATCAGCGTGTGGATGTTGACCGTCGTCGAGTTACCGACGACGACTTCGTCGGGATTCGCGCCGACCATCGGCGCCAGTCGCTCACCGAGGCGCTCACCGTACCAGAACCACGGCGGGTCGCCCTCGGTCCAGCCGCGTACGCCGAGGGTACGCCACTCCTCGACGACGTGCTCGAGGGTGGCGACGGCCTCGTCGCTCGCCGGGCCGAGCGAGTTGCCGTCGAGGTAGCACGTATCGGGTACGTCGAAGCGGTCGCGGAAGCCCTCGAGCGGATCGCTCGCGTCAAGTTCGCGGGCCGTCGACTCGCTCGCGTCGAACTCCCGGTCGCTATCCGGTCCGGATCCGGCCTCGGGGTCGCTCATATCCTCCCCTTCGGGGCCACCCCCATTCATCTTTGTGCCGCGGCAAAGGGCCGTCATGGACGCTCGACGGACCGACCTCGATCCGCAGGTCGCGGCCCTGCTCGCCGAACCGACCTACCAATCGCTTCCGCCGTGGCACGCCCTCTCGGTCGAGGCGGCCCGGCGACTCGAGGACGATGTCTTCGGCGGCGAGCCGACGATTTCGCTCCCCGAGGTGACAGACACCGCGATTCCCGGAGCTGACGCCGGAAGCGAGATTCCGATTCGCGTCTACCGCCCGCTCGAGGCCCACGACCTCCCGGTACTCCTCTTCTATCACGGCGGCGGCTGGACGCTCGGCACGCTCGACTCCGCCGACGACCTCTGCCGGGCCTTCGCCGCAGAGACCGAGTCGCTGGTCGTCTCGGTCGACTATCGACTCGCCCCCGAACACCCGTTTCCGGCACCGCTCGAGGACGCCATCGCCGCCCTCGAGTGGGTCCGCGAACACGCGGCAGCCATCGGCGGCGACCCGGATCGAATCGGGGTCTGTGGCTCGAGCGCGGGGGCCAACCTCGCGGCCGCTGTCGCCCGGTGGGACGCCCACAGGGGAGACGACGTGCTCGCCCAGCAGGTGCTCTGCTATCCGATCACCGACCACGCGTTTGACACGCCGTCGTACGTGGAGAACGCGGACAGCCCACTGCTCACCCGCGCGGACATGCGCTGGTTCTGGAACCAGTACCTCCGACACCCGGTCGACGGCGTGAACCCCTACGCGTCGGTCCTGCGGGCGTCCTCCTTCGATAGGCTTCCGCCCACTACTGTCGTCACCTGTGGCCACGACCCACTTCGTGACGAGGGAATCGCTTACGCCGAGGCGCTCGAAGATGCAGGCGTGCCCGTGAGCCATCACCATTACCCTTCGTTGCCCCACGGTGCGTTGAGCCTGGCCGACGAGGTCGAGCGGTCGGCCGAGGCGATGGAGAAGCTCACCGACCGGATCCGTTTGCGGTTCGTGCGGTAACGTAGCGTCCTCACGAGAAGCTGTACCAATCCGGCTGGCATATCACTACAGATCTTGTAGTTTATACTATAGGTGTATAGTAATGAATTGAGTAGATGGCGTCGTCGGGTGCTCCAGGAACACTCGCGTACAGGTGCCGTAGAGGAGGAACGATTACTCCGCGGCCCGAAAGTGAGCGTCTAGCAACTCGGCCCACGACTCGTTGGCGTCCCGCGTTCGTCCCGCGATGTGGGGGGTGTGAACGACGTTGTGCCGGTCGAGCAGTGGATC